>JABMNO010000033.1 GCA_013204555.1 Chloroflexota bacterium
AAACTGTGATTCTTCAGCACCCTGCTAGGTCGTCTGAATCTCACTGGCCGGGGGCCGTGAACTTCTTGTCAGTTCACTCTCGGACAGGGATGGGGTGTGGCGAGCGGGGCGTTGGTGTGGCAATAGGTGGATGTTCGTGTGGGTCATGTTGGACAGAGGTGTGCCTCCGGTGTGCGCAGCAAAATCAGCGACATATCGCCGCTCAAAATCCCTGGTGGATTCGATCAGCCCTCGCGAGCGCAAGCGCGGCAGCACGCGCTTTCATTTACACCGTAATTAGCGCCGTATTTATGGCAGTCTTTTATGGATTCTTATGAACTGCCCACAGGTACTATGCCCTATGGGCCAGATGGTCCATGACTTTCCAGAAATCATTTGAGAATATGTATGGAGATCGGTTGTGACATACACACGGAGGAAGAAATGATTTTCCAGAAGAAGTCGAAGCAGAGTACGAGCGGCAAGCGTTCACAGAAAGGATTCACCCTGGTTGAATTGCTGGTAGTCCTTGGAATCATGGGCGCACTTGCGGCGGTGGTGGTTCCAACAGTGTCCAGCTTCATTGGCGATGGCGACACGACAGCCAACGCGACAGAAGTCGGTACGGTTCAGGCCGCGATGGATCTTTACATGGCGGACACTAACAACCAGGCCGTAACAGTGAACGCTACCGAATCCAATGACTGGGCCGCTTCAAACCCGGTGCTCTACCCCACGTATCTGCGTGCGCAGACTACGAAGTGCTCCTACACCTGGGCTACTACCGGGATAATCACGCAGGGAACCTGTACCTAGGCTCCGCCCCGACAACGGGGCATAACTGATCAACGCGCCGGACTGGGAGGTTCCTCCATCAACCAGTCCGGCCATTGATTTAACGGCAAGATGAATCATTGGGGTCATTCTCGTGTCGTGGATTACCTACCCGTAATGAGCCAGATGAGGACCACCCCAAGCACTGAATGACGCAGAGTTGGATGTGAGCGAATGCCCTCCTACCTGCGTAGACGGGCAAATTCGTGACCAATTTGGAGGCGTTGTCGTGGTCACACTCATGCAGGATACTTCTCTCCGTGACAGAACGGAGCAGTTTTCGAAGGTCCTCATCGTTGAGGACGCGGTTGACCTGTGCGCCGCAGTCGATGCGACTCTTTACGACGCCGGGTACGACACCCGAATCGCCAATTCGGGCGATCAGGCACTCCGAGAGTTTTACGCATATCAGCCAGATCTCGTGTTGCTGGACCTCGGGCTTCCTGGAATGGCCGGGATAGACGTCTGCGAGGCGATTCGCCGCATGTCCAATATTCCAGTGATCATCTTTTCCGCTTTGGGTGAGACTGCAGACAAGCTAGAGGCTTTCGATCGTGGTGCCGACGACTACATCGTCAAGGGTGCTGAAATGCAGGAGGTCGTGGCCCGCGTTGGCGTCGCACTCCGTAGAGCCCACACAGCTGCCAGTGAAGGCGGTGTGTCTGACTACAGCGACCCGCAGGTCCATATCGACTTCGGACGACGCACGGCAGTAATTAGAGGTAAGCAGGCTGAGTTGACGCGCACGGAATATGAGCTGCTTGTTTCTCTAATTTCGGCAGGACAGCCCATGTCTGCATCACAGCTCCTGCGGAAGGTGTGGGGACCGGAGTACAACAGCGACGAGTTGGTGAAGTGGCACATTGGCCGCCTGCGCAAAAAGATTGAAGTGGATCCGGATAACCCGTCACTTGTAGTTACAAGGCGGGGGTTCGGATATATGTACGTAAGCCCACAGGCCTGATCGCCTGCGGCATAAATAAAACGGCCCCGAGAATTTCGGGGCCGTTTTCTATTTCAAAAGTTACGTACTGGCTAGACGGCGCACTCGCCCTCGCCGCGTTCCAGTTTGTAGACCACCGTGCGCTCCCAGTCCATGTAATTCGCAATGTTGTCCCTGTTGAGAGGGCCAACATCCCTGAACTCTCGAATCATATCCTCGAAAACGGCCGGACCCTGACGTTGCACAAAAGCGTTGAACCGTTCGCCTTCGTTTCTGTTTTCCTTGTAGAAATCGAGAAGCTGGACGAGCGCTTCCGGCGCTTTCCTGGCAGGTACGCGGGCTTTGACGCGAGCGCCCATTTTTACGCCGTTCTCGTACTCTCCACCAAGGAAAATCTCATACGCAGGCACCTGCCCGCCGGGGCCTTTCATCACCGCACCGTGGAAGCCGATGTTTGCAATGTGGTGCTGGCCGCATGAGTTGGGGCAGCCACTTGCCTTGATGTGTATCTGGCTGACTAACTCATCAGACGTATCGTAATTGGCGAGGGCGTCCCGCAGCGCCTGGTTCAGGCCCATTGAAGACGTGATTCCCAACTTGCAAGAGTCGGTTCCCGGGCAGGTCACGATGTCCGTGATGGTGTGCTTCCCAGATGCGTTGAGGCCAAGTTTCTTCAACTCGTTGTAGACCGTACTCAACTCTTCAGTCCGGACCCACCTGAGCGCCATGTTCTGTTGGATGTCCAGGCGAGCACGACCGTTTGCGTGGTTCCTCATGATCTCAGCAAGACCGTGAATTTGCGCTGACAGGAGGTCGCCTCGCGTAATCGCTATGAAGACAAGGTTGTAGCCGCTCTGGCGCTGGGCCTCGACGTTGCTTGACTTCCACTCCATGAAATCTGCGGGGCCATCGACATCGTTCAACGCAAGATCGGAAGGGGCAGGGTTCTTTGCCAGAACTTCTGCCTCTTCGTCCTCAATGGCCATAAGAGTCGGCAGATCGATGTCTGGCTTGGCCCAATCGCCCTTCAACTCCTCTTCAATCTGGCTGCGGAACTCATCCATGCCGATACGCTCGATCATGAACTTGATCCGGGCCTTCATCCGGTTAGCGCGTTCTTGCTTTGAGCGGTTGAAAATTCGCAGTGCTGCCTCAATGATCCGCAGCCACTTGGGATCGTCCGCGGGAACGAAATCGTAGAGGGTGGGTGCGGTCTTCGGGAAGATTGACAGGCCACCGCCCATAACGATCTTGAAGCCCTTCACTCCATCTTTGATTTGAGCCATCACTCCCACGTCATGGATTGGCGTCAGGGCGCAATCGTCTTCGCATCCAGAGAAGGCCGACTTGATCTTTCGTGGCATACCCCCACTGAGCTCGTGCCGCAAGAAGAACCGGGAGTAAGCCGCTGCGTAAGGTGAAACATCGAATATCTCGTTGACCCCCACACCTGCACGTGGGCACCCCGTCACGTTTCGCAGAGTGTTGCCGCACGCCTCTCGGGTGGAGAGCCCAACATCACCAATGATCCGCATCAGGTCCGGCGTGTTCTGAATGAGTACATGATGAATCTGAATATTCTCGCGGGTGGTGAGGTGACCCTTATTAAGCGGGGCGTACTTTTCGACTACTTCCCCAACCGCGTCCATCTGCCGATCATTGATGCCGCCAAATGGGAACTTGATTCGAACCATCTGCGCATCTGGCTGCCGCTGGCCGTAGACACCCTGCTTGAGGCGGAACGACATGAACTCGTTCTCTTCCCATCCTCCAGACCGGAACTTCTCGACTTCAGACTCAAAGTTAGTGATCTCACCAGGCAAGACTTTCAGAATCGACTGGGTTTCGGGATTTGGTACCCAGTCAGTCGTGCGGTCGACAGTAGTCATGTGTGACCTCCCGGTCATTAATGTCCTCTAAACAAAAAATGCTCCAGATTTTCGGATTAGCGATCCGTGCTGGAGCAGTTTGCGGTGCAAGCAAGCGCCAGCCGTTTATGGGCTGCTACAGGGACAGGTACATGCGCAGGTTTGCAGGATATGGTCAGTCATTTGAAGTATCTACATTCCGATATCAAATTCATGAAGTGCGTTCAGTGAGGCAATAGTGTAGACCTTGACCAGTTGGGCTACAAATCTGTTATCGCCTGTGTGGTCCCCGCCGATGAGCTAAAGTCTCGCCATCGAACTCATCATATCGAATCATTTTGAAAGAACAAATCGTGGCCAAAAAACTCGATGGAATCCACTTCATGTTGCCTACTCCGTTCACGAACGTAGGAGAACTTGATCCTGGCCCGTATTCGCGTTTGGTCGGCAAAGCCCGGGATGCCGGTTGCCGAGGAGTGGTCTGCCTGGGTGTGATGGGCGAAGCACCGCGGCTGAGCGACAATGAAAGAGCGGCCATATTGAAGGAAGTCGTGGCCCAATCTGGAGATGACCTCTCGGTCACGGTGGGCATCAGTTCACCATCCCACTGGCTGGCGGCAAAACGGGCTGATGAGGCAGGGCAGGCGGGCGCAGATGCGGTGATGGTCGCTCCTCCACCAATGGCGAAGCCCAACGAGTCCGTGCTCTTCGACTACTACCGCACAATCCATGAGGCCACGACTCTTCCCCTGGTGGTGCAGGATTATCCGACGGAGTCTGGCGTTCATATGACGCCTGAATTCATTTCACGGCTCAATTCTGAGTTGACCAGAGCCCGGTACCTGAAGCTTGAGGACCCACCCACACCTCCAAAGGTGACGCGCATATTGGCGCTCACGGGAGATGACATGTCGATCTTTGGTGGTCTGGGCGGAAGTTTCTTATTTGAGGAGCTGGCGCGCGGCGCCACCGGAACGATGACAGGCTTTGCGTACCCAGAAGTGCTTGTCGATATTTACAGGCGGATGCTGGCTGGCGATCGTGAAGGAGCGCGCTCAGTATTCAACAAGTGGATTCCACTGATCCGATATGAGAATCAGCCAGGTATCGGGTTGTCCGTGAGGAAGCACATCATGATGCGCCGCGGCCTTCTAGACTCGGCGTACATAAGGCTGCCGGGGCCGTCGATCGATCAGCCAACCGAGATGGAATTGGATGAACTCCTGGAAAGTATGGATCTGTCCGTATGAATCTGCAAAAGCTATCGAAGCCCCGTTACGAGGTATCGGTGGCCCGCGACGTGATGGTGGCAATGAGAGATGGAGTCCATCTCTCCACTGATATCTACTTCCCCGCGCTACATGGGAAACCCATCGATGGTAGCCATCCCGTGGTATTTCACCGCACTCCTTACAACAAGACCATTGGGGAACAGTCGTTGGGCTACTGCAACTACTTTGCCAGCAGGGGTTACATAGCCGTAATTCAGGATTGCAGGGGGACGTTTGAATCCGAGGGAGATCAGGACTTCCTTACTCCAGAGGCGGAGGATGGATTCGACACCATGGAGTGGATCAACAACCAGTCATGGTCGAACGGCAAAGTCGGTTCGTGGGGTTGCTCGTGGGCCTCATGGACGCAAACCGCAATGGCCGCGCTTGAGCCGCAGAATCTTGCTGCCATGGTTCCCAACATGAGCGGATCCAACGCCTATGAGTCGTCTGTTCGTCACGGAGGCGCGCTGGAGCTTCGATTCCTGGCTTGGGCGTTCTGGCACTCCGCTACGAATACTCAGACGAAGCTCAAAAGTGAGCCACGGATCAACGCTGCTCTCAACTTTGGCTCGCCACAATTCGAAGATTGGCTGACCCGGCTTCCGCTCCGGAAAGGTCAAACCCAACTTTCGCTCGTGCCATCGTATGAAAAATGGGCGCTCCAGTTGCAATCGGAGTCGGATTACACCGATTACTGGAAGCATCCCAGCCTCAATCCATCTCTGCACTGGGACAAGTTCCCTGATGTGCCGATTCTGCTTGTGGGCGGATGGTATGACTCATACACCCGGGGCCAGTTTGAGAATTTCATCGGGATGGGTAATGAGAAGAAGGGACCGGTACGACTGCTAATGGGGCCGTGGACGCACGGCTCTACGAATCCGGAACTCTCATTCGCAGGCGATGTTGAGTTTGGTGAAGACGCGGCGCTGGACTCCTTCCGAGACGTGCATCTCGCCTGGTTCGATCGTGCGCTGAAAGGCGTCGACGTTGGAATTGATGATGATGCTCCACTCCGTATTTTCGTGATGGGAGGAGGTGGTGGGCGCCGATCATCATCTGGTCGGCTGTTCCACGGCGGTGAGTGGCGAAACGAATACCAGTGGCCTCTGGAGAGAACGAAGTTCACCTCCTACTATCTGCATGGCAATGGTGATCTGCTAGATACGGCGCCAGCATTGGATGGGGGAGCAACCACATACCGTTTCGACCCCAGTAACCCGGTTCCATCCATTGGCGGAAACGTGTCTTCACTTACAACGCTGGGAACGTTCCCAGCGGGCATAACAGATCCCGCGTTCGCACCTCGTCCTAGCCATGTGAGAGACGTGATGAGCCCCGGTGGCTTCAACCAAGTTGAGCAGCCCGGTTTCTTCGGATGCAAGCAACCATATCTACCACTCGGGTCACGCCCGGACGTGCTGGTCTTTGAAACGCCACGGCTAGAGGCCGACACGGAGGTCACCGGGCCAATTGAAGTCAAGCTCTGGGTATCGAGCTCGGCCCCGGATACCGATTTCACAGCGAAGCTAATCGACGTGTACCCGCCCAGCGACTACTACCCAATGGGGTATGCGCTAAACCTGACCGACAGTCTCTTGCGGCTCCGCTACAGGGATGGCACGGGCATCGCTAACTTCGTTCCGGCTAACGAGGCGATTGAGATATCGATAACGCTTTACCCAACCAGCAACGTCTTCGCTGCCGGTCACCGCATCCGACTCGACATATCAAGCTCCAACTTCCCAAGATTTGATGTGAATCCGAACACAGGCGAACCAATTGGTCATGAAAGGCGGAGACAAGTGGCTGACAACACGGTTTACCACCATGAAACGCGCCCTTCTCACGTGGTTCTCCCACGGATTTCCAATTAGTTGAGAAGAGGCCGGTCAGGAAAACCCTCAGTTCAGCCGATCATATGGGCTGTAGAGTAGAACCAATCGCGATTGGCAGAACCATATGAACGATTCAGGACAGACTGACTCCGAAGAGGCGAGGCCACATCTCTTCTGCGCGTATTGCGGCACCGAAGACGCGTCCGACTACGGGTACTGCGATCATTGCGGTGAAAAAGTAGAGGCGCCGGACGATATCCGGTATGGCCCCTCTGACATTGGCCGGTGCTCTGCCTGCGGTGCGAAAAACCAACTCCACGCACGGCACTGCGTTGAATGTGGCGTTCTGATTGACGACCACCCATTGATCTCGGGTCCGCCGCAGGCTGATGCGTCCGTCCGAGACGCCGCTTATCCTGACCCGGCGGTCGACTTTCCAGAAAACGAATCTGATGATTCCCCAGAGCCGGACGTAGCCTCACAATCGCGGCCTGAATCTCCGTCAACCATCAACCGCAAAAATAAGCCATCGATGCGAGATCTATCCGGTGATGCCAGGGGAGCCCCGTACCGGCCACCGCTACCTAAACCAGAGCCCCCTCTGCCCGGACGTTCTGACAATCCGAATGAGATGCTAGACGATCTCGAACCCAATAGTTCGGGGGAACGTGACGCGGAGTTGCCGCCAGAGCTGAGAGGTTACAACTGGGGAGCGGCGCTACTAGCACCAATCTGGGGAACTGCCAACAAGGTTTGGTTCTCCACGGTGCTATTCGCTCTGTGGATACTCCCGATTCCTCCTATGGTCGGCCTCCCGCTCTATGTCATTGGGTCTGCGTACATGGGTTTCCAGGGCAACGAGCTGGCATGGCAGGCAAAGAAGTGGAAGAGCGCCCAACACTTCCGACGAATTCAGCAGAACTGGGCGTTCTGGGGATTCATCGCGTCACCAATAATCATGATGGGAATCATTACGATTCCGTTCTGGCTATCGAACTAGTGATGCCTCGGACGCGGCACTGTCGCAAAACCTTCAAAAAGCAGGTTGATCGATAGCACCAGTAGCGAGATCGTTATTCCCGGCCAGATGATCAACCATGGAGCTCTGTGCAGGAACGTTTGAGCTTCGCCACCAAGCAGCGACCCGAGACTGGGATCTGAAATAGGAGCGCCAAAGCCCAGGAAGCTCAGGGATGACTCAGCCAGGATTGATACGCCCACCTGAGTTCCCGCCACGATTAGCCACGGCCCCATCACATTCGGCACGATGTGCCTGACAACAATCTGAAGATCGGTTGTCCCCAATGCGCGCGCTGCCTCAACAAACGGCGCCGTTCTCATAGACAGGACACTGGCTCGTGTCACTCGAACCACAATGGGAGCGAATCCGATCGAGAGCACAATCACGATGGCCAGCCGTGAGTTCGGGTACGCAGTGACGGCGACGAGCGCGAGGACAACCAGCGGAAGGGCGATCAGCGCATCTACTATCCGTTGCACCAACAAGTCGAATTTTCCGCCCACATACCCAGAGGCAATTCCCAGAACTCCGCCACCCAGTCCAGAAATTACGGCGACAAGACTCGCCACGATGAGCGATTGTCGAGACGCATGAACAACGCGAGATAGTTGATCTCGCCCGAATTGATCCGTACCGAACGGGTGGTCGAAGCTGGCTTTGACGAACCGACTCTCCAGATCTTGATCCAGAGGCGATGTCAGTCCGAGTGGCGCCAATCCCGCCATGACGACCAGCAGCGAGATCAGAACGATCCCGGTCACGCCGATTCTTCGTCTCCGTGGCAAATTGAGAATTACTCTCGCGTTCATCTCAAGAACCGTTGTCTGATCGAGCCAATTTTATTCGCGGGTCTATCGCCCCATATAGAAGGTCGATACAGAGGTTGATACAGACAGCGCCAAGTCCCATCAGAAGCGTGATGAACTGGATGATTGGATAGTCTCTGAACGAGATCGCCTGGACAAGCCCGCGGCCCACCCCCGGCAAGTTGAATACCGACTCTATGACCACCGCACCGCCCAGTAAGAAGACGGACTGTGCCGCCAGTACGGTTAGTGACGGGATGAGCGCGTTCTTGAGTACATGTCGGAATAACACATCGCGATTCAGTAGGCCGCGCGCTCTCGCTGCACGGATGTAATCATTTCCGAGCACCTCAATGGAAGATGACCGCATGACCCTGGTTAGAAGCGCCAACGGCCGGATAGCGAGGATCATCGCTGGGATCAGGATTTGCTGCGCGTTACGGGCCGGATCATCCCAGATACTCCTGTACTCGACCGGGATGAAGTAGCCCCACCACGACGCCATAACCACCACCAGCAACAGCGCGATCCAAAACTGTGGGATGGAAGCGGCGAGCAATGAGACCGAGCGCACCACCACATCGAATTTGCGGCCCTCCATTGAGGCCGAGAGTATCCCGAAGGTCGTGCCTCCGACTACCGTGATCAAAAGAGCCACCAGGGCAAGCTCAAGCGTGACACTCAACCGTGGTCTCATCTCAGACCAGACTGACGAGCCAGTAACGAACGAATCGCCCGCGTCCAGCGTAATCAGCTCCCAGAACCACTCCCCGTACTGGACAATCAGCGGTCGGTCGAGGCCGAGTACCGCACGTCCAGCGTCAATCTCAGTGCGGGTCAACGCTCCTTCGCCCGGTGACTGCGCGCTTGCCGCCACAACTGCGTCTCCGGGCAACACGCGTACAAGTGTGAAGACCACGACAGTCACCAGCCACAGCGTCACTGCGGAGAGTGCGAGGCGTTTGAGGAGGTAAGGGTTCAATGCTCATTTCACCGGATTTTGGTGGCGGCGAATCCTGTTACTCAGTGAGCCAAACGGATTCAAAACGACGACCCTGATAAAGGCTTGGTCCACCGGGATTGAAGTTCATGACCTTCGTGGACACTGGAGTCCGCCGAACACTCCAATTGAACCAGATTTTCGCGTCAGTCGACCACACGAGCCGCTGAATCTCATCTACCAGCTTTTTTCGGTCATCGGGATCTAGCTCACGCGCTTGCGCCTCGATAAGTCGGTCAATTTCTGGGTCACACAGTCCGGGATAGTTCTCTTCCCCACCGCATGCATAGTGCGCAGGAAGAATCGCGTCGGGATCGTCCAGTGAGAACGAATGACTATGAGAAATCAGCGTATGTTCTCCACTACTCACAAACTCTGCATAAGCCGTTCTCTCAAGTGGAATCAACTTCGCATTGATACCAACCTTCCGCAACTGGGCGACAGCGAACTCTGCAAGCGACGTTGAAAAGGGGTCAGAGCGAGTATGCATCTGGACTGCCAGCCCGTCTGGATAACCTGCGTTGGCGAGCAGTTCCCGTGCTCTTGCCCGTTCGGCTTCATCATCTCCGTATCCGGGTAGAGTGAGCACTTCATCCGTATCCAGCGCCCACGGCCCTCCGGGGGGCATAATTGCGCCATTGAACCCGCCACCCAGCGCCAGCATCGCATCACTGCGACTGAATGCCAGGTTCACGGCCCTGCGGACCCTTGGATCATTGAATGGCGCCTTAGAAAGATTCATCTGGACTGTATTTCCGCCAGCCGATGGTTCGCGAATCAGCCTGATGCGGTCGCTTTCGCCCGCCAGAGACTCGGCTTCCGGTTCAGTGAGCAACATCACGATGTCTGCCTCGCCCGTTTTCAGTGCGGCCACGCGCACAGCAGGGGAGGGCATAACCAGAAAGGTAATCGAATCCAGGTACGGACGGTTCGGTTCGTAGTAGTCCTCGTTCTTGACCATCTCGTAGAACGAGCCACGTGTAGCGGAATTGAACTTGAATGGTCCGCTGCCAACGACCTGCTCGTGGAGGATCATAGATGGCGGATCAAGCTGCTCAGTGATCGTCTTCGGAAACACTGAGACATATACGTTCGCGAGGTTCGTGATGAACGAAGCTGCTGGAAAATCGGTCGTGATAGTCAGTGTTTCATCAGAGACGGCAACCACTTGATCGGTAGTTGAAACGTAACCAGCAATCGGAGCGGCCCGACCCGCGAAGAGACCCTCAGGGGGATTGATTACGCGATCAATGCTGAACTTCAGATCGTCAGCGGTTACCTGTGATCCATCGTGCCATAGCGCATCTGGCCGCACTTTGAACTTCCATGTGCGGCCATCCTCTGACAGGCTCCAATCTTCAGCGAGATCGCCAGTAATTATTGAGTGATCGGTCGGTGAGGAACGAACAATCTGGGAAAGCATTGGATTACACGGATGGACCGACTGGTAGCCAGTTCCGCGTGACATGGCGAGGTCGCAACTGACCGGGTCACCGGGTTGGGCTATCCGAAGGTTTCCACCGTACCTGGGACCGCCAGGTGTCTCTGGTGCTGTTGTGCTCGTGGCTGGAGAGGACTTTGAGACCGGAATTCCAGATGTTCCAGAAGCGGGCCCCGAATTTTCGCTATCTGAACAGGCGATCAGAACAACAAAAATCATTAGTGACAGAAGTATCAGACCAAAATTGCGCAATGCGTGACTATCTCCGTCCGGCCCCACTGCTGAGACCGTATTTTCACCACTGCGCTATTGAAGCTGGTGATCCTGGCAATTGGCCAATCGCTTCAGGCGATCGGCTCTGGCAGGTGCCCCCATCGCTCGGCGTGATTGCGGGCGAGTGAATCCAGCATTACGGCATATTCGACGCTGCTGATTGGGGGCGTAGTCATGATGATAGCGTCTTCAGCGTTGTCGATGTAGTACTTCTTGCGAAGGCCGACGCTCTGGAAACCGTATTTCCGATAGAGCGACTGAGCAGCGTTGTTGGAAGCTCTCACTTCCAGCGTGAGTTCTTTGCAGCCGTGTTTTCGCGCCTGCTGAAACGCCGAGAGCAATAGAAGTTCGCCAACGCCGACACGTTTGACGGACTCACGCACTCCGATAGAGACGATATGCGCCTCATCGACGATGAACCAGACGCCGACAAACCCAACGATGTAATCCTTGGGGAAGCCCGCTGACTTGCTCTCATCGAGCAGCAGAAACTGACGCAGGCCGGACGAAACGCGATTCCACATACTGGAGTGGGCTAACCGACGCTGATCTCTCAACGCCTCTGGAATCTCTGGCTCCATATAGTCGCGAGTTGCGACCATATACACGGCGCGCCTACGGCTGATCTCATTTGTGAACCTGGTAGGGGGCCACTGGGCAGGGAACGCCTCGCGTTCGATCACTGAAAGGATCGATGCATCGACCTCCTCAGCAGGACGAGTGTGGAACGCCCCGACCCGGCGAGTACGGGATGAGTCGGTGCGATCTATGGTGCCTAACAGATGTGATTCGTTGAACATAAGGACGTATCTTAACTACGAGCAGTGATTCAGATCACGATTTGCGAATCACCGCGTTTGAACAGATTCTCCATCCGATAGCGGATAATTCAAGTCGGCCGCAGAAGGAGCAACAGTTTTATCATGCCCGCGCAACCCGACCAAATGACCCGAGATCTGGTCCTCGCCCTGCACGAGACGTCAGCTCAGGGAGCCTTTGTCGTGACGGGGGCGGGAAGTAGATTCATCAGCTGGCTTCTTGGCGAGCCCGGCTCATCAGCCACGGTTCTGGACGCTCAGATTCCGTACGCTGAACATGCCCTGAACGAGTATGTGGGCCGACCCGCGGAACAGCATGTCTCTGAAGCAGAAGCCATCGCAATGGCCGAAGAGGCCTACTGGAGGGCTCTTCGCCTGGACGCGCTGGCGCACCCGGGCTCGATTGGCGAACGGCAGATCATTGGGGTGGCGTGCACAGCAACAATTGCCACCAACCGGTTGAAGCGCGGCGAGCACCGCACCCACATGGCAGTGCGCTCGTCAGCAGGAACATCCACCAGCGCCGCCTGGCTTGAGAAGGGCGTGCGAGATCGTTCGGACGAAGAGGAGATCGTTAGCCGAGCGTTACTAAATGCGACGGCGAAGACGGCTGGACTGGAAGTCGAACTAGATCTCGGTCTGGGGGTTAATGATCGCTATGAACCACCTCATGACGTCGCCGATAACCCGCTGATGAAGGTGATAAACGGTGATGCTTCATACCTGCTGATAGCTGGAGAGGGTAGCGTCACAACGGAGATTGCGGGATCTATCGCCGCGGTTGCGGGGTCGTTCAATCCAATCCACGAGGGACATCGGGATCTTGTTCAGGTGGCTGCACGAATTACAGGCAAGACCGCAGTCTTTGAGATTTCGGTAACCAATGTTGATAAGCCGCAGTTGAGCGCGTCCCAACTCGATGCCCGAATCGCACAGGTCCGCAGGCAGTCACCGATTCTGATTACGAGAGCGCCGACGTTCGAAGAAAAGGCACGACTGGTGCCTGGAACAACGTTCGTAATCGGATATGACACCGCAACGCGGGTGGTAGATGACTATTACTACGCCGGCACAGTCGAAGCCTCTCTCGACGTAATTCGAGAGTCTGACTGCAACTTCCTGACGGCTGGACGGCTAGATGACGGGATCTTCCGGTCAATCGACGACCTGAAGATCCCACCCGGATATGAGTCGCTATTCACCGCAATTCCCGAGAATATGTTCCGATTCGACGGTTCATCAACCGAGCTACGAGCCGGGCGATCCACCTAAGGGAATTTCAGTTCCGGGTGTTCACGAGCGTACATTGCCTGTTGAACTCCAAAGTTCTCCTGAAGCTGAATCGTGTGACCACCGTCGACGAACAGAGCGTGGCCAGTAATAAACGACGCGTCCTCTGAACAAAGGAATCCGATGGCATTCGCAATATCTTCGGGTCGCCCAACGCGCTTCACCGGGTACTGATCCACAAAGAATTTGAGGCCGTCTTCATTACCTTCCCAGTGTTTCGCAAGCCCTTCGGTGAGAATGTGACCGGGACAGATGGCGTTGACGCGGATGCCCTCCGGCCCGAAGTCGATAGCCATCTGCTTCGTCATGCCGATCACTGCGGCCTTGCCGGCCTCATATATGAGCATCTTTGGGGCCATCAGGACTCCGTGCACTGACGCCAGATTCACAATGTTGCCGCCGCCATTTTCTGACATTGCGGGAACGGCGTACTTGGCGCCCAGATACAACGCTTTGGCCAGCACGGCCATGCCCCTGTCCCAGGCATCCTCGCTGACGGTGACAGCACTCCCCAACGACTGATCGTGGTTCGTGGCGACGCCGTACGCGTTCTGCACGAGGATATCCAGACGACCCCACTCGTCGACAGCCGCTGCGATCATGGCGCGGATGTCTTCATGAGAGGAGACGTCGGTTCGAATCGCCTTTGCCACCCCACCCTCAGCCGAGATGCGTTTTACGTTCTCCTCCGCCGCATCAAGATCGATATCAGCAATGAGAACGCGCGCTCCTTCAGATGCGAGCTTGCGGGATGTGGCTCCACCAATTCCCATTGCGCCACCTGTGATGACCGCAACCTGTTCTTCAAATCTACTCATTGATCTTTCTCCGTAATTCCTGTGTGGGATTTAGTGGTGAGATCTGGTGACCCTAGTAGGGCATCTGAAATTCGTTTGCCCGGGCGTACTTCGCCTGCTGAACGCCAAAGTCTTCTTGCAATTGGATTGTCAGGCCGCCGTCTACAACCAGCGGATGGCCGGTAATGAAGCTGGCATCATCGCTGCACAGGAATGAGATCGCTCCGGCAATGTCTTCCGGACTCCCAACGCGCCGAACCGGATACTGGTCTGCGAAAAACCCCAGTGTCTCTGGCATCTTGCTCCAACGACCCTCGGTCGACTTCTCAGTGACGATGTGACCGGGGCAGATCGCGTTCACTCGGATTCCAAGAGGCCCGAAGTCGATGGCCATCTGACGCGTCATGCCGATGACGGCAGATTTCGCGGCTTCGTACACGAGACCACCCTTTGACATGAGCAGACCATGAACTGACGAGATGTTCACAATGCTGCCACCACCCACCTTCTGCATCTCGGGGACGGCGTACTTGGCCCCCAGGAACAGCGCCTTCGTCATGATCGCCATTCCCTCGTCCCAGCCTTCTTCCGGTACTTCAACAGCACTGCCGGCAACGCGAGTGGTAGGAGAACCCCAGGCGTTCTGAACCATCATGTCCAATCGCCCAAACTCGGTGATCGCCGAATCCACCATGCCCCGAATGTCATCGTGGGAACCCATGTTGGCATGGATGCTGACAGCGTTTCCGCCCGCGTACTTGATTCGCGCAACATTTGCGGCCGCCGCATCGTCAGCGATATCCGCGATAAGCACGTTTGCACCATCAGCCGCCAGGCGTCTCGCAACGCCGCCGCCAATTCCAAGCGCTCCGCCAGTAACAATAGCGGTCTTCCCATTAAATCGTCCCAAGTCGATGCTCCTAATCAGTGGCCCGCCAAGGTGTTGAATTCAGCCAACCGTTTATAGCCGGTCTGATAATCAATGTCGAGAGCAGCGGCGTCGACATTGATTAGGCTCTGTCAAATTCCGTCGCCAACGTAGGGGGGCCCCTTGCGGCTACCCGAGTGGCCACGGCCATCACGAGCGGAACGTGATGGTCGTCCACAGCGGAACCGGCCAACCACAGGGTTTTGCCCCTACGGTTTTACCGGGAGTGGGCTATGGATGAGACCCAATGATGTGGTGTAGCCGTGCAGGAAGGTTGTCCCACCTACGGGGCCGATCTCGCCGTTGCAGAAGAACCCGCTTAGCGGCACCGACGCGATCATTTCACTGAATATTTCTGTGTCGTGATTCGGCCGTCTAAACAGGTGTTGGCCTCGGCTTACGCAAGAGAACATCAACGCTGCTTCCGGCCGTTTCTCAGGGTTCTCCTGATCGTATCGATCAAGCACGCTCATCAGATCTTCTCGTGCCGCCTCCGCGTCCCTCAGATGGAACTGGACGATCTGGCCTTCCTGGATTACGTCACCAACGATTAACGAGCCGGTATCTTCATCCATGCCCATTACGTTGCGGATCAGGAAGTCCCCTGCGCCAAATTCCGTGGCGAACCGGTCCATCACTACGCCTACCTGGAGGGCGCGTCGCATGAGCCAGCGGTCCTTCTCGATGCCCTGCGAGAAAAGACCGCGCAGGATTTCCAGCGGGGTTGATGTGCCGAGTTGCTGGATTACGTTCTTCTCGGCTTTTGTGACGACCATCGGCTCGCCAATTGGACGACATCCCTGGGCCACGACTGTGTCGATCTCTATGTTGCCCGTAAGCGCCACGCCGACCGCACCCTCACGGTGAGTTCTACCGCCCATGAACAGCGCGTGCGGCGTTTCTTGTGCCCCTCCGCTCGCAAGGCCCCCAATTTTGGGGCCGTTTGGATACGCGTAATCAAGGCCGGATATCAATCGATCGGTTTCCAGGGAAAATGGATCGGTGAATATCAGGAAGGATGGGTCTTCTTTAACCGCCACTCCGGTCAACTGTTCCCACGCGTCTGGTGGGGAGTCAGGCGTCGGCAGGTCATCCTGTTTGACGTGGAATGGCGTGATCTCAACCGATGGCAGGCATGCGGCTGTTATTGATACACCGGGCCTCCGCTCGATCTCCGTACCCGCGCCAATAACACCAGCGCCGGAACATCCAATGATCTGGGCGCTGCCAAAGTGCGAACGCAGGAGTTCGTTGACTGAGTAGAACGATGGCGCATGGTGGAAAGAGACAAACACCAGCACCAGATCAGGCGCCCGATCTTCGAGCTGATCTAACACCTGCTCGGCAGCGTTATTGATCGCCTCCGTAAATGATGGAGCGTCTGATACCGCTGAGGCCCACCGCATCAGCTTCGTCCCGGGAGTGACCCTGGGCTGCACTATCCAGCCATCGCTTTCAGCGACTCCCGAGCAGCCTCCAGCGTCTGGGCGATATCCTCATCGCCGTGTGCGGATGACATATGCCACCTCGAATTTGTGGCAAGCCTGATCCCGCGGGTGAGCATCTGCTCTGCGAATACGGCGTACTTCTCGCCATCTACGTTGGCTGCATGTTCCCGATAGTCGCGAATTGACTTTTTTTCCGTGAATGTGGTCCAGAAAGTCGAGCCAAGGCCCTGAACAAGCATGGGCACCCCTGCTTGTTCAGCAGCGTCGTTAAGGCCTTGCATCAGTTTGAGGCCTTGCGCGTTGAGGTCGTTGTAGAACCCCTCAGGGTTCTTGGCAATATGGGACAGACTGGCCTTCGCAGCGGACATGACCATCACGTTCGAGTTGAAGCTGCCACCGTGCATGATCTCGCCGGTACCAACCTTCTCCATGATTTCCGGCAGTCCGATTAGCACCGACAGTGGGAATCCGCCCGCTACCGATTTCCCATATGTGGCCAGATGAGGGACAACGCCGGTGAACTCCTGCGCGCCGCCATGGGCGACACGGAAGCCGGTGATCACTTCATCGAACACCAGTAACGCTCCATACTTCTCACAGAGATCAAGCGCGCCTGCGAGATATCCGTCGTCCGCAACGATGCAGTTGGTGTTGCCCATGATTGGTTCCATCATCACGCAGGCGATATCGTCCGGATTTGCCTGGAACACAGCCTCAAGTGCTGAGAGATCGTTCCAGGGTGCGATGATGATGTCGTCAGCCGAACCAGGCGCCATACCGAGAGATTCGCCGACCGCATTTGGCGCATCGACAGGCCCGGCTTCGCTCAGCGGCGGATGAACGGAATATAGAACCGTGTCAGTCCAGCCGTGATAGTGCCCCTCAAACTTCACCCATTTTGAGCGACCGGTGAAGCCACGGGCTACCCGCAGAACGAGCTGATCTATCTCAGTACCCGATGATGCGTAACGGACCAGCCCTTTGAGCGGAACTGCTGCGCGAATTAGTTCGGTTACTTCCAGCTCTTGCTCAGATTGACCGGCCAGGCAAAAGCCGTTGCCGATATCCTCTCTAACGGCATCCACAATGAAGTCTGGAGCATGACCAAATATGTTGGGTCCCATGCCCTGGACGTAATCGACGTACTCATTGCCGTCGACGTCCCACATTCGGGAGCCTTTCCCACCCTTGAAGAACAGGGGAACGGGGCGTTCGGCCCGCCGAATCTGGCTGCTGATGCCACCGGCGACCATGCCATTCGCTCGTTCAAATAGTTCCCGACTACGTTGGAACGTCACTTCGCTGCCTCAGTGAATATTGCTTCAGTTGATGCTGAAGCGAGTGCTGGCTTGCCTCAGGTCTGCGTCCATTCTAGGTACTTCTTTTGAACTTTGGCGACGTAGCTGAACGATGGATTCACGAATTGGGTGACTCTGGCCTCCAGCACCTGGGCCAGGAGCATGTACGCCTCTTTGCGATCCATGCCGTATCCGTCTTCAAGCCAGAGGATCATTTCCGACAGCGCGATACGGAAGGCATCTTCGGCAGGTCGGGCCTGCGCGGTGGTCATTATGTAGTCCGCATTCTCAATGCGCGGCCAAGTCATCCGTGCCGGTAAATCTCGGAGTTCGACCCTTAATCGGGCGATGCCGCCGGTCTCGATGCCGCCACCACCGCTTATCTCGCCGTCACCCTGCCGAGCGTGCATATCGCCAACGTGGAGTAGCGCTCCGTCGACCTGCACCGGTATCAGGACAGTCGCTCCGTCGGTCACTTCCTGAATATCGAAGTTGCCGCCCCATTCTCCGGCCCAGCCGTTGTGGCGGCGTTCACGTGCAGGCGCGACACCAATTACGCCGAGCATTGGCGCCATAGGCAATGAAATCTTGTCGTTCCAGAGGATCAGGCCATCCTTGAGACGAACCACTTTGCTGGTTGGCCCCACATTGGAGTCGCCAAGCCAGCCGGGCATCGCGCTGGTGCTGCCCCGATACTGCGTATAGCCAATGCCATGAGGCGTAATCGACTCCACGTGGACGGCGAGCAGCTGTCCCGCTTTTGCGCCATCAACCCAGATCGCCCCTGAAGAGGGGTTGCCACCGCGGGTGGACGGATTGCGGAGCTCTACGTACTCGGCCCTCAGATCCTCCGAGACGGTATCTGGGTCCGGGCCGCGATTCATCTGAGTTTCAATCTCAAACGTCTCGCCCTCCTTGACGGTCATCGTTGGAGCGTTATCGGGACCGGTTTCGAAGTAGAGAGGCGATTTTGGCTGGCGTTGCATTGACCTGTGCCTGAATTGGGGGCGGAGTTTCAGATTGGATGTGAGTTTATCGGACTAGCTCATCTGTCGAAAATTCGACCTCATCGTTGAAGCGCTCGAATATGAGCGTGTAGCTCGTAGGCACGGTGGAATCCAGATCAGAGCTTTTTGAATCCTGCCCTGGGTCAATGTCCATAACTTCAACTTTGAAGACCATCGTCCTGACCAAGAAATCGGACTTGCTGATAGCGATAGTGCAAGTTCCAGAAATGGCCGTGGCGATGATCGGGGCGTTTTGATCGCCCCCGGGAAGGTAAACCCGTGAATTACCGCGAAGTTCTCCCTTCAACCAGATCACTTTGTCTTCCTCAGTACTGCCTCGGTCCAGGAAAGACAGTGCTGTGAGATTTGGCATTCGTGTTCCAAATGGCAACGTTACGGCAGGTCGATCGACCCTGAGTGGAGCGCTTTCTGGCTCATCTGCCGCTCGCACCTCGCCCGTCCGGTCAGAGAGTGCTGTCTCGCCGTTCTCGGTCAAATTCTCCGACAGCACAGATGAATTTCCCGTCAGGTAGTGGGTACCAGCATCGGAATTCCACACGCCCGCGAGGAAGACGCGTCGATCTAACCGTTCGATACCTATCTCGTAGGTAAAGCTCGTTACGTCAGCCATGGCCGACTGAGACGCAGCGAACACATCTGCGGGAGCGACGGTTTCAAGATCAAATTGATCGCTGGCGAGTGGCGCATCGGAGATTTCACCGCAAGACGTCGCCGCGATGACCAACAACGATAACAATCCAGCGAGAGCGGCACTGCGGCGGTCGGTCCGACGAAATGAGGCCTTCAATTTTCTTTGAATCATCGACAGGATTCCCGGGTGACGCATGATATTTATCAGGCGCCCCAAAAACGAAACTCAGCCGATCTCACGCTACTCATATACTGCCAGGCCGTAGGCAATATCAAGGTGATCCACGCTGAACAGGCCCTGGTCAGGATGAGGGAGCAGCCGGGCGATAACAGCGCGGCCAGAGGTCCCGATTTCGATCTCATCTACCAGCGAAGCCCACGTTCCTTCGCCGCTCACCTGGCTGCCGCTAGTAATACGTGTAGCCAATTTCTGGGCGTTGCGTTCGGCCGTCGGCTCATCGGGATTGATGATGACAATCGTGGCGTACGCAGTGCCGGTGTCCACGCCCCAGCCGATTGAGATGAGGTTGAACTCCTCAAGAGGTTCGGTCTCGCGCAATTTGGAGATCGCCTGTGCAACCGGGACAGAACTCAAACTGGCGGAAATTGCAGCAGCGTCGTTGATTTCGAACGGCGTATCCGAGAACCACGCCGCGTACGTGCCTGCTATGGCATGGGCAGCGGCAGCGAGTTCAAAATCTGGTTCATCGAGGAGCGATGGGATGGTTCCATTCGACACGTCGATGAAACTTTTCATGCGGTCGTCAGTGAGGGTCCGCATAGCGATTCCATCCCGGAATAGCAGCCTGCCACCTCGCCCGGCGTGATCGTACATTGGGGGCGCAAAGCGATCATTGAGATCGCCGATAAGCTCCAGACCCCAGGAGTAGAACGTTGTGCCGTCATACTCAACGACGACGTGATCCCGACATGTGGCGCACTCCCCCAGCGTGGCAATAATCGCTGACGAATCAAGGTCGCCCACCACTACTTCCAGCGGTTGCACGGTTGGCCCGGCCATCGCGCTTCCATCAATGTTGCGTTGATCGAATCCGAGCGCTGCATACGAGTTCGTCAGTGCACCAGCAATGTCAAAGCCAGAGATTCTTGGCGAAGGCATCCGCGGTCTGGAGAACAGGTTGGTGCCGGACCGAGTAGTGCCCAGATCTGCATAGAACTGCTCCATGGCGCCGATCCCGGAGTCGCTGGTCGGTCTTGAAGCGCCAAGGCTCTCCCACGCATCCCAGATTGGGAGGAAATCATTGACCCAGACCTGTCGCCGGTTATCGACAGTACTCGGAATCTGAGACAACAACTGTTGGAATCTGGGTGACGCTGATTTCACCGCCGTGTTGAGTCGGGATTGTTCAACTTGCCCGGTAGAAGCGAACCGCCCCTGAGGAGCGGTTGGGCCGATCTGTATTTCACCTCCAATGGGTGAGTCCTCGTCGCCCCCGTCCCCGCCGCCGCTACACGCGATAAGCGCCGTTCCAGCGAAAGCCAGGAGGACCACAATGAGGAGCTTTCGTGAACGATTGATCAAGCGGACGGTTTCAACCAACGTTCAAACCAGCCAACCATTCGATTGCCGATGTCAATCTGATGTTCATACTCCGAGACTCCGTGCGGTTCTCTGGGGTACACGACGAGCTCGGAGACAACGTCGTGATCCTGGAGAGCTCGGTACCACTGATATGCCTGCTCAACCGGCACATCCTCATCTTGCTCACCATGCAGAATCAATGTTGGAGTGGAGACGTTCTCAATGAAGTTGAGGGATGAGAATTTCGCATGCTCTGATGCCGCCTCATAGGGATTCGCTCCGTCGTAGTGCATCACATCCCAGGTGTGCAGGTACGACGTGCCGTGGAACGACCGCCAATCCGATATGCCCGCGCCCATTACTGCCGCTGCAAATCGCTTGGTCTGGCTAACGGCCCATGCACTGATGAACCCGCCGTAGCTCCAGCCTGTAATACCCAGGCGATCTGGATCCGATATCCCCTCGTCAATCAGGTAGTCGAGCCCTGCCATCATGTCTCCAAAATCGGCGCCACCCATATCGCCAATACTGGCTTCAGCCCACTCCAGGCCGCGACCCGTAGAGCCTCGGTAGTTCGGCAGATACACCGCCATGCCTGCGGCGGCGAGCAAGAACGGCCACTGGCGGCCATCATGTATCCCGCCTCTGACCGCACTCACCGGCCCTCCGTGGATCAGCATGACGGTAGGCAGGGGCTCATCGCCCGAACGTCCCGGGGGAAGGACGAGGTAGCCACTAACGGATTTGCCATCCTCCGATTGCCACTCAATAGGGCGCATTGTTCCTGGTTGGAACTCCATCGGAGGCGTTACCGAAGCTGATAACGCTGCAGAGCCATCTTCAATAGCGCCAGTGAAGATGCTGGTCAGTGATTCATAATCTGTGATTGTTGCGACGATCTGTCCGTTCGCGTTCACGGAGAACGACTTCAGCCATGACTCTGATTGCCACGCCCACTTCGGCGGGCCGCCCTTGAGATCGATCTCAGCGATACCGGAACCACCTCCCACGTTCGCTGTGGCCAGTAGCTCTTCTCCCATCCACTGCACGCGATCGAAGCTGGATTCGGCGTCCGGCGTCAGTGCGAGCGGTTCGCCGCCGCTTGCGGGGACAAGCATCACTTCACCGGCGTCACTTCCGCGGTCGGACCAGTGGCTCGTGATGTACACGACGGCCTCGCCATCAGGCGTCCATGAGGGTTTTCCCAACTGGCGTGGGGTATCGACAATAACTTTGACCTCACCAGTGGCGATCTCAATAACGGCGAGTTTGCACTTGTACCAATCCCACTCGAACGGCACATTTGAGATCACCGCGGCAATTCGTTGACCGTCTGGTGAGATGGCGTACTCCCATATCTGGATGCCATCGGGTGAAATCTGTTCAGGAGATTCGGAATCCAGGGCAACTCGCCAGACTCGGGTGAATCGGGGAACTGCCTCGTACTCGACAGCATCCCGCCCCGCATCTTTTGCCGTCTTTATTTCTTCATCAAGTGGATCGATCATGAGAAACGTTATGGCAGAGCCGTCGGGCATCCACTTCAATGGATCGAGGCTACGGGGACTAGGGATCGAACCCTGCACATCGGTTAATGCTCTCGCTTCACCGCCGCCAACCGGTAGAACGTAAATCTGTCTTTGGCCGGCCATTGCTCGATCAGAGACGAACGCCAGCAGAGAGCCGTCCGGTGACCAACGAGGCCCGGAGTTGGCACTGGTCCCATGCGTCAGATTGATCGGGTCGGTCGCTCCGGCGATCAACAGCCGGATATTGCTAACGAGCGATGGTGACTTTGAACCATCACCTTTTGTGTAGGCATTCCCTGCGACGTACGCCACCGAGCCATCGGACGGTGAAACTTGAACGTCGCTAATCGACTCAATTCGTACACTCGCCTCAACTGTCAATTGTTTGGTCACACGCACACCTCTGAATTATTCGAACCTGGCTGGTTGGAATGGTAACGGCGCAGGGGCCGTGAGACAAAAAGAAAGACCGCAGATTAATCTGCGGTCTTTCTGAATTACGAGGAATTCTGGTTAGGCGGCTTTTTTGACCCTTCGGGGAGCAGCCTTCCGGGTAGTTGTCTTCTTAGCCTGGGTTTTGACCGGCGTGACGATCTCTACTGGCTCGGGCTGCTCGATTACATCAAATTTCGCGCTCTCAGGCACGTAAGAAGACGCCCTGGCAGCGAGTCCGGGGGAGGTGGCCCTGATACGGGCGGTCTCTGTCAGGATTCGTTGCGCTTCCAACTCTTCTTCTATCGAGGTCCTGGCGATTTCAATGTCGGTAAGAAGTGCCTGAATCTCTGCCGCTGTGTCTGTCTGCATTTGATCGCGAATTCCGTCAGCATCGGCATTAGCCTGAGCGATCAATTCATCGACCCTGGCTCGAGCTTCTTCTTCGATCTGAGCGGCTGAGGCCTCTGCCTCGGAGATGATCCGTGACGATTCACTTGCGCTTGCGGCTCCGGCCTCAACGCCCCTTTCTTCCGATTCTCTCAGGATCTTAGCGGTCCGATCTTCGGTGTCTGAATGCACCTTCGACGAATAAGCGTCTGCGTCTTCCCGTGCCCTGCGCGCCATCTCATATTCGGATTTGGCATCGTTACTGCGTCGATCGAGGTCGGCTTCAATGTTGGCTTTCAGTCGTTCTGCGCTGGCCAGGGATTCCTGTGCCGTTTTGAGATCCGATTCAGCCTGCTTGCGAAGATCGGTGCAGTACTCTTCCGTCGCCCTCATCGCTTCTTGCTCGGCATGTCGGCGTGCGTCTTCCGCCTCTGTGCGCCTTGCACGAGCGTCTGAAACTCCATTGCGAGAAAGCTCCCGCAGCACCATCGCCTCCCGCCAGAGAGATTGAACGGAATCGCGGTTGAAGCCCGCTCCACCCAGTTCAGAGTTCATTCGACCTGCCATCAATTCCCGCCTTGCCTGATATCCCCGGTTCCAATGTCACCGCGCGATCTATTAGTCTGACCGCACATATAGCATCGTAAATAATGCTTGATCTCTCGTGACCGCTAATCTCGCCCTAATTGGCTAAGTGGTAACCCGCAGCACGTGGCTCAATATGGAAGTGCAACTGTCTAATATGCCCAATCACCCACACACGCCCTATCGCACAGAGATGACTCCTCAAGGCGATACGGAGCTTTCTGGTGTGACTATTGAGTTCCATGAGTCGCTGAGTTCAACGAGTGATCTTGCGGCGATGAGGCTTGAGTCCATGAATACGGTGGCGATTGTTGTGGTCGCTGACAGTCAATCGGCTGGTCGCGGTCGTTTTTCCAGGACCTGGAACTCAAATGCTGGTGACGATTTGCTTGTTTCGATTGGTCTGCGACCGACTGCTGCCGTAGCTGCTCAACTGGCAATGATTTCTGCAGTGGCTGCGGCAGACACAGTTGAGCAACTAACTAACCAAGAGGCCACGATCAAATGGCCGAATGACATCAGGGTCCGTGGCAAGAAGATCTCAGGAATCCTCATCGAATCTCAAGTGCAGAGTGAGCGGTTCAGGACCATCGTGGGTATCGGGCTCAACCTGAATCTCGATCCGGCGGCATTCCCCGAAATCGCTGATCTGGCCACAAGCGTTCGGATGGTGACGGGTGAACGCGTGGACCGCTCAGAGGCATTGGGAGTGCTGATCGAAAACCTGGACCGGGCGTATACGTTGGTTTGCCGGGGAGGGTCCGTGCATTCTGAGTGGAAATCCAAGCTCGACACGATGGGTAAAGCCGTGGAGTTCACTGTCCAGCCATCAGGAGAACTCGTGCGAGGCATAGCCACTGACGTCACACCTGAAGGATTGCTGCTGGTCCAGATGGATGACGGCCGTCTGGTTGAACTCGACGCGGGCGAAGTAACCTCGCAATCCTTGAACTGATGTCACGAGGAACGAACACCGTCACGCTTGAGGTCAAGGTCACTCCGCGATCGAAACGGAACTCAGTTGAGTTCACATCTTCCGGTCAGCTGCGAGTCCACGTTACTGTCGCCCCAGAGGCAGGGAAAGCGAATGAGGCGGTGTTGAAGTTGCTCGCCAAGTCGCTCGGGATTCCAAAATCGAGAATGTCGATCATTCGTGGACAGACGAACAGAGACAAGGTGATCGCAATCGAAGGATTTGATGCGAGCGAACTAGATGCTCGACTCAACGCTCTGTCTGACTAGATCGGAGACCCAAGCCATCTCGCCACAGTGAACAGGACGAAGATGGCGATCATAGGGCTGAAGTCAAACATCCCAGCCCTCGGAATAAGTCGCGATAGAGGAACCAGAATTGGGTCAGTTAGCTGAATCAATATCTGGACGGCCTGATTGTTCCGAGCATTTGGGAACCATGAAAGAAGCGCTCGCGCAACAATCATCCATGCCATTAGCGATAAAATGAAGCCAATAAAAGACTGAAGTTCAGTCATAAAGGACTACTTCCCCCCGCCAAGCTCTTCGCCTCTATCGTAGGCAGCTTTTATCGCTTTCATCACAGTCGCCTTGAACTTTCCTTCTTCGAGTGCCATTAGTGCGGCGGCTGTGGTCCCACCAGGTGACGTGACCATTGCTGCCAACTCACCGGGATGTTTGCCTGATTCACGAGTGAGAGCAGCGCTTCCCATCATGGTCTGCAGCACGAGTTTTCGGGCCAGATCGGCAGGCATGCCCAGCAGCACCCCTCCCTCAACCATGGCGTCAATCATTCTAAATACATAAGCCGGACCACTGGCGCTCACCGCCGTCGCCATGTCCACGTACTTCTCTTCCTGTACGAAGACTTCCTCGCCAAAGGAGCCAAGTGCATTGCCTACAAACTCTCGCACTGAGTCAGGCACGTCTGGGGACGCCGTCCACACGGACATGCCCTGACCGATCTGCGCCGGCGTATTCGGCATCACACGAATTAGCCTCTTGTGGTTCAAGCGAAGGCCAATGGAGTGCATTTTCACGCCGGCGAGAATCGATAGCACTGTTTGGTCTGCGCTGATCTTCCCTTTGAGGGACTCAGCCAAGCGATCAAGCTGCTGGGGTTTGATGGCGAGAGCGACGATATCCGCACCGCTGATCGCATCGAGATTATCGGCCACAGCATTGATTCCGGCCGCGGCCAACGCATCCCGTCGAGCAGCGACGGGCTCTCCGACGGTTATTTCGGCGTCTAGACCAGCGTTATTGATTCCTGATATGAGCGCTTCGGCCATGACGCCGCCGCCCACAAAACCCAGTTTCATTCGAAGTTGTCCATTGGGAGGTAGGTGAATAAAAACCGGCGCTGAGTTACCTCAGCGCTTGAGTGAATTATAGGGCAGGGAGGTTGGATGAATCCCGAACGAATCCTCAACGGATTTGATTCAGTAGATCGGAACCGTCAATTGGGGGTCTGGTAAATTGCTCTTGTTGAGACCACTTCGTGGTGTCAGTTCGTAGTTACTCAAGAACTGAGCGCCCTTTACGGATCGCACAAGCGTGGACGAACCGATCATTCAGGCATATTTCACACAGGCCGCAGAAACTCCGATAGGAATTTTCTTGATTTTCTTCGGCTCGGCCTGGTTTTTATTTGGCTTTGCAGGGAGAGGGCCAGATGGACAATCACGTATGAACGAGTTCCACATGAAGCGCCGCACACCCCAATTTCCGTACGGACGGAAGGGGCCATTCAAGTACGCATCGCACTGGCTCACATACAAAAGCCGTGGAAATATCGAGGTCGATCTGTCGGAAGAACCATCAGACGATTGGATGTCCGGGGCCTGTGGCATCGCTCAGATGTTGATAGGGGTGATTTTTATTGTGATCGGAATAGTGGTCACCATCGTCACATTGATCCGTTGAGTCGCGACCAGCCGCCCTTGTGTGGATAAGTTCACGCTGAAAGCGATGCCCCGGAAGCAAGCGCCGCGGCGACTTTGATCGCCTCGATCATGCTGGTCTCATCAGCAATCCACTTCCCGGTGATATCAAACGCCGTGCCGTGATCAACAGACGTTCGTAACCACGGTATGCCCAGGTTTACAGAGATGCTCTCTTCAAAGCCGTGAACCTTGATTGGGATGTGACCCTGATCGTGATACATCACTACCACTACGTCGTACCGACCGCCGATGGCCTGATTGAAGACTGAGTCGGCAGGTATCGGGCCAAACGCTGTTATGCCTTCGGCTTTTGCGGCCTCCACCGCGGGGCTTATCTCCTCTGCCTCCTCTGAACCGATCAGGCCATTGTCAGATCCGTGCGGGTTCAAAGCGGCTACTGCAATCCGCGGCGGGTCGAATCCCCAGTCACGGAAGTGCTTCTCAGTGAGCCGGACAGCCATGAGCACGTTCTCGGTCGTTACGTAGTCGACCGCGTCCCGGAGAGGCTTGTGCGTACTGAGGTGCATGCAGCGCAGTGAGCCGGACACAAGCATCGTCGCAACGTAATCGGAGCCGCTCAATCGTTTGAATACTTCCTGGTGGCCCAGGTCTGGCATCTCTGCCATCTTCCATGACTCTTTATTGATGGGCGCCGTCACCATCGCATCGATAGCGCCGGATCGGGCAAGGGTCGCTGCCGTCTCAACCCACTGATGGGACGCTACGCCGCTGAGAACGGAATGCTCTCCGAGAGGGAAGCTCTCGGTCTCATAGCCATCGGTGTTGAGGATCTCAACGTTCATGTGGGAGCCGACGACATCCTCGTGACTGCTCACGGTT
Organism: Chloroflexota bacterium; assembly: GCA_013204555.1. Lineage (GTDB taxonomy): Bacteria > Chloroflexota > Dehalococcoidia > Lucifugimonadales > Lucifugimonadaceae > UBA1151. The sequence continues at coordinate 27,752 of JABMNO010000033.1, forward strand.
GTCATCTTCAGACCCGACGGCAAATGCGATGTGACATGCTCGGTTGCTTTCAGCGAGCCAACCACGAATGGCCTACACCAATCGTAAACCTCGGGTCGTGATGTCAGCGCTTTCAGTACTACCTCGGGCCCAATGCCTGAGGGGTCACCCATGGTGATAGCGATTTTTGGTTTGGTTGTCATGTATGTCTCTCAGCCTGGACTACCGCCAGAGAGCACCCCCTTCGTCGTTCTGAGCGACGGAGGAGCGTGAGGATCTAATCCTCAACGGTGGTTCGCATGTGACGATGCATCGCCAAATCGTGGGGATGAGATCCTCACGTCGGTCGCGGAGCCTCTCTCCTCAGGAAGACGGATTGGCCGGGGTCGCGTACCGAGCTATTTGGTCGATGAAACGAATTGTCGTGTTATGGAATTGAACTGGTGTCATCATACTAGCGGCTCGTCGGCGGGAGTAACATGCGCCCTCAATCGTCTCTGTCTTGGCCTATCACCGCGAGGTACGCAATGAAAATCACCGATATCCGAGCTCGACTTGTCAAAGCCCAGGCGGGGCGCACCTGGGTATTTGTTGAGATTGACACTGACGAAGGCATCACCGGAGTGGGTGAGGCCACAAACTCCGGCGGTGGTGGTGCGATCATGGTGGCCAGAGCAATTGAAGTGCTTCGCAATGATTTGCCCGGCACAGACTTCTCTGAAGGCCTGATTGGGCAAGACCCCAGCCACATTGAGCGAATCTGGCAGCAGGTGTATCGAAGATTCGGGGCACTGGGCAGCCGAGGATTCCCCACGGCAGTTCTCTCAGGCATCGATGCGGCGCTCTGGGACATCAAAGGCAAAGCGCTGGGCAAGCCGGTCTACGATCTTTTGGGTGGACCGCTACGAGAGTCGATTCCGCTCTACACCCACGTTGCACACCCGGACGACCCGGTCGCTGCTGCAAAGCATGCCCGGCAACTGGTGGATGAGGGCTATGTTGCGCTCAAGACGGACCCGTACTCCGCAGAAATGGGGAGTCAGCACCGTCGATATCTCTCAGGACAAATATCTGCCGCCGGCGCTCAGATGGGCCTGGACGTGATGACCGCCATTCGTGAAGAGGTTGGACCAGATATCCAATTGATGATCGATGCCCACGGAAACTTCGATGTGCCCACTGCAATAGACATGATCAATCGAATGGAGCCGATCAACCTGATGTGGTTCGAAGAGCCGTGTCAGCCGGAGAGCCTGGACGCGCTCAAGCAGGTGCGCGAACACACAAGCACTCCACTCTGCGTTGGCGAGCGCAAGTACACGCGGTTCGACTTTCTGCCAATACTGCAGGAGCGCGTGGTGAACTTCATCATGCCGGACATCTGCTGGACCGGCGGGATTAGCGAGACGCGCAAGATCGCGATATTGGCCGAGACCTTCTACATTCCGATCAGCCCGCACGATGCGAGCGGGCCGTTGAACGTGATTGAAGGCGCACACGTGATGATGAGCACTCCGAACATCTATCGGCTGGAGTTTGGACGCGCAGCGCTGGAGGGCTACAACAATTGCCTCACGGAGCCGCTGGACGTTCGTGACGGCAACCTGTATCTGTCAGACAAGCCCGGCCTGGGCTATGACCTGGATATCGATTTCATTGAGGCGCATCCTGATCCGGCCTGGGTGGCGCTGGGCGGCGGTTAGGATTTACCCCATCTCCCTGTGGGAGAGGGATGGGGTGAGGGCGCGTTACATCCAGTCAAATCGTCTCCAATACGCCCTCCAGATTCGTGAACACCTCATTGTTCCAGAATCGAAGTACACGCCAACCGTTGAGACGCAAGATATTAGTTCGCTCAGTGTCTTTGGCGGTCGCCTCGGAATGCTGACCACCGTCGAGTTCGATCGCGAGATTGGCATCGATGCACGCGAAGTCGACAATGTGACCGCCGATCCGAAATTGGCGGCGAAATTTGGCGCCATCCAATCGACGACCTCTGATATGGCCCCACAGAAGGCTCTCAGCGCTTGTCTGATCCCTTCGCAAAGAGCGTGCGTTTTGAGTGAGGGTGGATGTTGGGGCGCTGATATGGCATCGTGCGCTCACGATAACTCTTTGGGACGAGATATCTAACGAGGCGCTGGCAGGATTGATGGAATGTGCACCTGGTACTCGTGCTCCCTCACCCTAACCCTCTCCCACTGGGAGAGGGGATAAATCACAAGCCCAAAAAAACGGCCCCGGGCGAACCCGGGGCCGTTTTCAATCAACAGCGGCTGCCAACGGGGAGGACGTTAGCATTTTGAATAGCCGCAGGAGTAGCACTTCTGGCAGCCTTCTTCAAACGCAAGACTTGGCTGTTCGCATTCTGGACAGGTGATCTGTCCAATGTTCATGATTCCTGATGTAGGGCTTGGCTCAGATCGGCTGATCTTGACCCGTGCTCCGCCAAGGTTTGGCTGAGCTTCTGGCATCGACATACCCAATTGGGCTATCGGTTCACGGGTTTCGAGCTGCCCGGATCCTCGGATCGGGTTCTTGAGGTGCTTGTCGAGGGCGATGGCCATTGCATCTGGACCGGAACGGACGAGCACACCATCATCCCAAGTTGGGCAGCATGTGATTCCGCGTAGCGACTCTACGACTGAGTCAGGGTCGACGCCTGACCGCATGGCCAGTGACGCCAGTCTGCCAATAGCCTCGTGCTGAGCAGCATCGCATCCTCCTGCCTTTCCAAGCGTGGAGAACATCTCAAACGGCCGTCCATCTTCGTTATCGGTCACGGTGATGTACATGTTGCCGTGACCAGTTCGGACTCTGCGAGTCACGCCGGTGAGTTCAGCGGGCCTGTCCCGCTCCGACATGTAGCCGGTGGTGATAACACTTTCAGCTTCTGCTGATTCGGATGAGGCGTCGGTTGTGCCCTTGGTCAGGACTTCCTTCTCGCGGCTTCCGGCACGGTAGACAGTGATTCCCTTGCACTTCAGCTCCCAGGACATCATGTATGCCGTCTCAACGTCTTCCTGGGTAGCTTCGTTCGGGAAGTTGACGGTCTTTGAGATGCCTGCGTCAACACTCTCCTGGAACGCTGCCTGCATACGGACGTGGTACTCAGGTGAGATGTCAGATGAGACGTGGAACAGGTCTCGAACGTCTTCTGGCACATCTTCGCGGTCCTGCAAGGAGCCGCCGTCGGCGAGGAACTCCATCAGGTCTTCTGAGTAGAAGCCGCGCTCGTGGGCGACCGTCTCAAAGTTCTTGTTGACATAGAAGAGGGTCTGTCCATCCAGGATGTTCTGCTTGCGGTAGACCAGCGAGAAGATCGGCTCGATGCCGCTGGAGGCTCCGGCGATCATCGAGATTGTGCCGGTTGGCGCAACGGTGAGGCGGCAGGCGTTGCGGATTTCAGCGTCGCCGCGCTCCTGGCCGGGACTGCCTTCCCATGCCGGGAACGGGCCTCGCTTCGTTGCGAGATCAAGCGACTCTGCGTCAGCATTTTCCTGGATGAAGGCCATTACCTTGCGGCCAATGTCAACGCCTTCATCGGAATCGTACTTTATGCCCATCTTGATCAGCATGTCAGCGAAGCCCATGACCCCAAGGCCCAGTTTGCGGGTCTTGCGCGTCATCTCTTCAATAGCAGGAACCGCGTACTGGTTTACGTCGATCACGTTATCCAGCATGTGGGTGGTTGTTCGGGTTATTGCACCCAGACGGTCCCATTCAAGATCCGTTGCATCTTCAGTAACGAAGTGTGCCAGGTTGATGGAGCCAAGGTTGCATGATTCGTTCTCAAGCAACGGCTGCTCGCCACACGGATTGGTTGCTGTTATGCGTCCAAGGTGTAGCACCGGGCTGTTCCGGTTCACCTCGTCGAGGAAAATCATTCCCGGCTCGCCGTTCCGCCAGGCGCCGTAGACGATCTTTGAGAATACTTCCCGTGCGTCCAATCGGCCTGTTTCTACCGCGGTCGATGGGTCGTTAGGGTCGGACTGCGTTCGCAGCGGGTAGTCAGTTCCGTCCTTGACGGCTTGCATGAACTCATCGGAAGCGCCAACAGAAATGTTGAAGTTGTGAATATCACCCTCAACCTCTTTGCAGTCTATGAACTCCATGATGTCCGGGTGGTGTACGTCCATGACGGCCATGTTGGCGCCATCACGCTTTCCTCCCTGCGTTACAAGAGTGGAGACGGACGAAAGGTGACGCAACACCGCAATTGGCCCACAGGCCCTGCCGTGTGTCGTTGAGATGTGGGAGCCCTTTGGCCGGATCTCAGAGAGAGTGAATCCCGTGCCGCCACCAAACTTTTGGACCAACGCCGTGTCTTTGGCGGCGTCCATGATGCCTTCCATCGTGTCCTTCAGTGGAAGAACAAAGCATGCCGATAGAGTCCCCGCTCCCGTGCCCGCGTTCATAAGAGTAGGGGAGTTGGGAAGGTAGTCCAGGCTGGCCATAGTTTCGTAGAACGCCTGAGCCGTCTGGGCTACTTCGGCGTCGGTTGCGCCATAAGCGCGGTCGGCTTCTGCGAGCGACTCACCGACGCGACGGAACATGCCCTCCGGGTCTTCAATGATGTTGTTGTTACCGTCCTTCTTGAGATAACGCTTCTCAAGAACAACCATGGCGTTATCGGTGATCTGTTCAGGTGTGAAATCTGTGGCAGGCATGTCAGCCTCCTCAATGACTCCGAGCCCTCTGGCTATTGCTTCGACCTCGCCGTTGTTGGCGATCAGGCCCTGTGATCGCAGGGCGGCGAGGAGTTCCTTCGCTGACGTGGTTGTGTTAATGCTGGCGGAACTGTGGCCATTCTGTCGCTCGGTAGTCGTCATATTTTCTCTCTTTGTCCGTATCGGTATGTGAGGGGGATGGGTTTGTTTACCGGTCTATTTACTTTGGAGTCGCCGTCCTGCTTCGTCTTGTTGTGCGTTTGCGTCTTTCGGGGAGGCGGGGAACGTCATCCGGCAGGAGCGCCAACTGTGGCGATGGCTCCTTTGGGGATGTTTCTTCAGCTTGCAACGCCTCTGCCTCTTTCACAAACGTGTCGATGTCATCAAAATCTCGATACACCGACGCAAATCGGATGTAGGCGACTCGATCTAGTACTCGTAGCCTCTCCATGACCATCTCGCCGAGGATCCGGCTTTCGACTTCGACTTTAGACAGGCGGTAGAGTTCGTTCTCTACATCCCTCGTTAGCTTCTCTAACGAACCTGTCTCAAGTGGCCGTTTCGCACATGCGATACGAACACTCTGGAAGAGCTTTCCTGCGTCAAACTCTTCCCGCCGACCGTCGCTTTTGGCGATGACCAGTGGAGCGGCATGAATCCGCTCGTAGGTAGTGAACCTGTGACGACACAACAGACACTCACGCCGCCGCCTGACGCCGTCAGGCGACTCACGGGAGTCAATTACCTTGGATTCTGTGTGTTCACACTGTGGACAGTGCACAACCCGCGCCTTGCTCTTGATGCTTCAAGTTTTGCCCCCTGAAATCATCGAGTGCAACCCCATATCTCGTGGAGTCACCAAACCATACCACTATCTGTAGTGTAATCAAAGATTCTGTCGACACAAATTTCAATCACTTTTGAGTAGCAGTTTTCATACTGCGCCGCAGTTCAGATAACCATCCATTTCGTAAGCCGAATTCGGGGAGGAACCGCGACCGATTCGTCCGTATTTGAGTCCATCGGAAATGAACGCGGGATCGGCACTCAACTCGCGTCCATCAGCGATAAGGGCTGGCATGAAATATCCAACTACAGAAATCGTTGGGATACTTGCTGGGGAAGACGAATTTCGTCTACACCGCATACGCCACCGAGCCGTCGGTTCTGAGCGGGTTAACTGCTGGAAGGTCGCGTGGCTCGTGCTGAGCGGATTTCAGTAGCTCCTCATCAAGGACCACACCAAGTCCCGGAGTCTCAGGTACTGGAATGTATCCGCCTTCCCGCTTCAGGACGGTCCGGTAGATCTGGTTGTGTTCTGCCTCATCACTCATCGCGTACTCCTGCGTGAGGAAGTTCGGGATTGAGGTGTCCAGATGGACAGATGCGGCGGTGAGGATTGGCCCAAGGTAGTTGTGGGTTACCACTGCGGAGTGGAACGACTCCGCAATTGCGGCGATTTTCTTGCACTGCGTCAGTCCGCCAGCAAGGCCAACGTCTGGCCGCACGTACTGTGGGCCGCCGTGTGTCAGCAACTCTCGGAACTCCCAAATCGTGTGCATGCGCTCGCCGTTCGCGACTGGAATTGTTGTGCGTCCGGCGATCTCACCCTGGGAAATCACGCTATCGATCTGAATTGGGTCTTCGTAAAACATAGGATGGAACTCAACGAGAGCTTCCGCCAGGGCGATTGAGACCATTGGCGTCAACTTGCGATGGATCTCAAGAATCACATCCACATCCAGTCCCGCCCCCTCGCGCACCGCTGCCACCATGTCCCGGGTGTCTGAGATCAACCGGGAGTGGGTCATGGAGTGGAAGTTATCCGGCAGAGGATCGAGTTTCACAGCTGTGAAGCCTTCATCTCGAGCTTCGGCGGCACGTTTTCGTCCATCTTCAGGATCGGCGCCGCCCATCAAAAGGTGCAGCCTTATCGTGTCTCTTACCTTCCCGCCAAGAAGTTCCCATACCGGGGCGTCGAAGTGCTTGCCCTTCAGGTCCCATAACGCGATATCCACAGCGGCAACTGCGCCTGAGAGGACGGAGCCTCTGAACGGCGCCATGCGGTAGAGAAACTGTTGGATGTGCTCAATGCGAAGCGGATCCTGTCCAATCAGCCAGGGCCGGAACCGGGCAATCACCTCACCAACGGCCTCCGGGTAACCCCAACAGGCGGTCTGCCCGATGCCGGTTATCCCGGTGTCCGTGGTGATACGAACCACATAGGCTTCCCGAATCAGAAACGATTCGACACTCTCAATACGCAATGTACAGCTCCCGCAATGTCCAACTCACAAAGTCGTAGTGGCAGGTTTGAAACTTGCCTTACTACGACGATAGTAGGGAATCGCGAGGAGAGGTCTTCCACCGCCATTCCACCAGTTCCTTCAGGTTGGGGATAAATAGCGTAGATAATGGCCCGGACGATATTGCAGTCGAATTCGCAAACTTTTCTACGGAGCAGCCGAGATATGAAGGTCTTGATCGTTGGCGGTGGTGGCAACGTCGCCACGTGGACGATGCCGTACATGCAAGAGGAGCACGAATTTCGTGTCCTGGATGTCAATCCGCCTCGCGTCGACGGTGTTGAGTATGTTCACGGTTCGCTGACCGATCCGGGCGCGGTCAAAGAGGCGCTGGATGGTGTTGATACCTTTATCAACATGGTCATGAAGAGCCCGACGTCGTCAATATCGACCGATCACACCGTCCAGGACGTACTGGATAACTATCCGGTGAACACGATGGGCCTCCACGTCCTGCTCAAGACGGCGCAGGAGGCTGGCATCATGGCTGGCGTACACACCAGCACCTTCACCGTGCACAATCGACATCGTGAGTGGTACTCGGCTGAAGAAGAGATCCCGTTGGACGCACAGAGCGTCTATGGACTTACAAAGGGATTCGGAGAGTTGATCTGTCGTTACTTCTGCCGAGAGTTCGGTATGTCTATCGTTGCGCTGCGGCTGACTGGTCCCCGCAATCGGGAAGGGTGGATTGAGGGCAGGAAGATTCTCAAAGATGATCCCCGATTCCTACGGGTGGTTGATGAAGAAGACATGGCTTCGGCGTATCTCGCTGCTGTGAGAGTGGCAAACAGTCGTCGAAGTCGTTATGACGCGGTGTTTATCTCGGGCGACGAGACTGAAGAAGAAGTTAACGGTGCCAAGGGACGTGAGTTGCTCGGCTGGGAGCCTCGTGCTCACTTGAAAGTGAAGTGATAATGCGAACGTTGACAGTCCAACACCAATCTAAGTACAGACTTTTGTTCCTGGCGCTTACCGGAATGATCCTCTTGCTGGCGGCGGCATGCAGTTCAGAAGGGGTTATCGAGTCTCCAAACCCAAAGCTGGGGGATGAGTTCACGTTATCGGTGGGAAGTTTCGTTGAAGTCGACGCTGGATCTGAACACCAACGGGTTGATTTCGTTGGCATTTTGGCCGATTCACGCTGTGCCGCGGGAGTGACTTGTATCACTGCAGGACAGGCGGAGATTCTTCTCGCGCTAACTGGCGAGGATGGTGAACGGCGCACCTTTCCGGTTAATGTCCCTCCGCGCGGCAGCGTCAATTCTGATCTGAATGGATTTCAGCTCAGGCTTGAAAGACTGCTGCCAGACCCCCCCCCTCTGGGCGTCGACGCGACTCTATACCGAGCGAAACTCGTACTAACGCGACTGCCCTAAGCGGCCCTGAATCGGGCTGTTAGCCGGTTGGCAGAGCAGGTCCCGGCTGATCACGGTAGTCGTTGGGGTCGAATCTGTCTGATGAGCCCTGGGCTTTCCATCCGATTACGTCCTCGGCGTGCGATGTATCCCGCCAGCGGGTGCTGTTGTCTGAGATGGCATCAAAGATATCGAACTTGAGTGACTCTGGCGCGCTCAGGCAGGCATCGATCATTCGCACGGCGTCCATCTGGTCCAGATAGCCGGGGAAGTGGCGCAGCAGCTTGGGCGCATTGGTGTCCAGGACTGCGCCAAGCCGGATGTTGAGCATGGACATGCCATGTTTGTCTGAGAACCAACGGGCAGCGGCCTCAGTGAACGCCTTGGCCGCTCCATACGGCGAATCTGGCCGCACCGGGTCTGTGTGATCGAGCATCGGCCACGGTTTTTCTACTGAGTCGTAGTTTCCTTCGGCCAGTTCGCCATAGGGCGAGCCTTCGTACCACTCCCAGCCGCACATAGTGCTCCCGGTGCTCATGTTGACCACACGAGAGATTCCGGCTTCCTGCGCGGCCCGAAACACATTGATGGTCCCCTTGACGGTGATATCGAGCGTGCCGTCCCAATCACCAATATCATCTACGAACGCGGCAAGATGGAGCACCATATCGATGTCCTCAAATGCAGGGCGTATCGCATCGAGGTCGGTGATGCTAGCTTCGGTCGACTTCATGCCTTCAACGGCGCGTCGGCTCAGATTGCTGAACTCGTACTTATCGGAGAGGTGCTCGATGGCGAGCCCGCCAACAAGTCCACTGCCTCCGGTGATCAATACCCTTGGTTTTCCGATCACGAAAATCTTTCTCCTGCTAGAAGTTAGCAATTGTTGGAATGCGACCGGCCCAGGGGCGCGCCTCTTCGAACCGCGCTGAGGCGGCCAGGACGGTAGTTTCCTCACCGAACCGGCCAACGATGTGCAGGCCGACGGGTAATCCAGAGCTGGTGAATCCGGCGGGGATTGATGCCGCGGGGTTGCCGGTCATGTTGAACAGGTAGGTGAACGGGGTGAATCCCCAGTGTCGATGCGGAACAGCTTTGCCGTCGATCGTCTCCGGGTGTTGCCCGACCGGGAACGACGGTGTTGCGAGCGTTGGCGTCAGCAAGATGTCGTACTTCGAAAAGAACTCCCGTACGTAGGCTCGGTAGACCTCAAGTTTTGACATCGCATGAAAAAGATCGGCGGCGGTGAACGATTTTCCGTTCTCAAGACCCTCGATGAAGTAGTCGGTCAGTTGATCGCGATTGTTCTCCAGCAGATGTCCGTTGGTGGCAAAGACACGCGAGTTGTAGATCACATCGAACGTGCGAAAGACCTCTTCGGGCGAGCCAGGCCGGAACTCTGGGACGTCTATGTTGCAGCCGAGACCTTCAAACGCACGTGCCGCCGATTCTGTGAGTTGCCTGACTTCTGGATCGACCGCAACTCCTCCCAGATCGGGGCTCCATGCCACTCGAAGTCCTGAGATGCTTTCGTCCAGCGCTGCCATGAAATCGGGTGGAGCGGACTGGATCGCGTCCTTATCGCCGTCTTCAGCCGGTCCCGCAAGGACGCCGAGAAGTAACGCCGCATCCTTGACGGTGCGTGCCAGCGGGCCACTCTGGGCAAACTTTACTGAGTGGTAGCTTGTCTCACCGGCCATGAGCCGGGGGATGCGGCCCTGAGTTGGCTTGATGCCGTAGATGCCACACATGCTGGCTGGAATCCGAATTGAGCCGCCGCCGTCGCCACCCTGGGCGATTGACGATATCCCGGTGGAAACGGCCACGGCAGATCCACCGCTGGACGCACCGCTGGTCATCTCTGGATTCCATGGATTGCGGCAAGCGTCGCCAAGGCGGTTCTCATTTGTGCCGATTTGTCCGAACTCAGAGGTGTTGGTCTTGCCCATGATGATTCCGCCCGCAGCACGTATTCGGCGAGTGGCCAGAGAGTCGAACGTCGCGATTCGGTCTTTATAGACGAGGCTGCCTGCGGTGTGTGGGAGTCCTTCGGCCTCTTCCACATCTTTGATCGGTACCGGAACGCCGTGTAGTGGGCCGAGCGTATCTCCAGAGACAACCGACTTCTCGGCGGTTCTCGCGGTCCGAAGTGCTCCTTCAGCATCGACAGCAAGAAACGCGTTGAGTTGTGGGTTCAACTGGTCAATGCGTCGCAGGCCGTCCTCAACCAACTCAACAGGCGATACCTCTCCACGCCGGACCAGTTCGGCCAGTTCGGATGCCGATTTCCAGGTGTAGTTGGTGCTCACTTACCGATACCTATGAGTTTGGAGGGCGATGGTCCGCCCAAGGGTGTGCCGATTCGAATGCCGCCGCCGCTGCAAAGATGGCTGGCTCGTCTCCAAACGCACCCACGATCTGCAGCCCCATTGGCAAGCCGTTCTCGGCCAGTCCGATTGGTACCGTCGCCGCCGGGTTTCCGGTCATGTTGAATGGATAGGTGAACGGAGTGAAGCCCCAGAGCTTGTGTGCAACTGGACGACCTCCCAGCACCTCAGGATGTTGATTGATTGGGAACGCAGTTGAGGCAAGTGATGGTGTCAACAGAAGGTCGTACTTACTGAAGAATTCTGTTGTGTAGTGGCGGTATTGATTGATCCGAGCCTCCGCCATCCAGAGCTGTGCGGCGGTGGTCGCTTTGCCACCTTCCAGTCCCTCGATGAAGTAGTCAGACAGCATGTCACGATGATCTTCCAACATCTGCCCATTCACTGCGTAAGCACGCGAACGATAGTGCGCCTGGAACGTCCAGAAGACATCTTCCGAGTCTCCCAATTTGAACTCAGGTGTCTCCACCGTTGCGCCCATCGCTTCGAACGCCCGCGCAGCCTTCTCGGCAGCGGCACAAACCTCAGGGTCCACGGGTGAGCCGCCTAGATCCGGGCTCCACGCGATTCGCATGCCCGATACCCCGCGCTCAAGCGATGCTACGAAGTCGGGCGGGGCTTCGTTGATCACAACAGGCTCGGCATTTGGCGATGGTCCGGAGATGACTTGCAGCATCATCGCCGCATCACGCACGTCCCGGGTCATTGGCCCAACATTGGAAAAACTGATCGGATTCCAGCTGGTAATGCCTTCATCTCTGCGAGGAGCGCGGCCCTGAGATGGCTTGATCCCAAAGATGCCGCAGATAGCGCTTGGAATTCGAACTGATCCACCGCCATCACTACCCTGAGCCAGCGAGGTGATTCCAGCAGCAACCGACGCGCCAGCACCGCCGCTGGACGCTCCGCTTGTGCAGTCAAGATTCCAGGGGTTGCGGCAGGCATCGCCAAGCCGGTTTTCGTTCGTGCCAATGTGGCCGAACTCCGATGTGTTCGTTTTGCCAATGATGATGGCACCTGCCTCGCGAATGCGGTGGGTTGGAAGGGCGTCGGCAGGGGAGACGTTGTCCTTGTAAACAAGAGAGCCGTTCGTCTGACGGACGCCTTTTACACCCTCCAGATCTTTGATAGAGATGGGGATGCCATGCAGTGGGCCGAGATCATCGCCATTCATAACGGCCTGTTCCGCCGCCTTCGCCTGCTCTAGCGCCATCTCCGGGATCAGCGTGAGAAAAGCGTTTAGTTTCGGATTGAGCGATTCTGCTCTGGCAAGTGCGAGCAGCGTTAGCTCCACTGGTGATACGTGCTTGTTAGCGATCATCTCGCGCAACTTGTGCGCCGGGGTCCATTCGAGGGCAACTGTGTCGGACATTAATCTCTCCGCGTGGCAGGTGTGGGCAGCAGTCTAACGCGAAGAGCCCACCGGTGGCGGCCGGTGGGCTCTTCTTTCGTATCAGGCGGTGCGGGACACCGGGAATGGGGAGGTAGGTCTTGGCGCTACCCGCAACGCAGAAACGATCTATGTAGTTGTGGCGATTCCTGGTTCGCGTGAACTCTTAGTTCGCGTGGACCGGGTTTCGCAAGGCCCTTCGAGCCTGAGGGTGATGCCTCAGGAATGGAGGAACGTCCATCTCTTCGTTCGTCATCGAACCAAGCTGCTCGGCCATCTCTTCCTGTGCCCTGGCAGTCTCTTCAGCGGACGTGAAGCCCGTTGCGACTACTGTCAGTTTGATTTCGTTCTCCATCTTCGGGTCAGTTGCCATTCCAAAGATGATGTTGGCCTCAGGATCCACTACCCGCTGAATTACTTCTGAAGCGGTCTGGACTTCTGAGATGGTGGCGTCACCGCCGCTCGTGATGTTGAAGATCACGCCGCGAGCGCCAGATATTGAGACATCCAACAGGTTGCTGTTGATGGCGTCTTCCGCCGCGATGATGGCTCGATCGTCGCCAGTTCCGTATCCAATGGACATCCATGTGGGACCGGCGTTGCTCATTATCGCCTTCACATCTGCGAAGTCGACGTTGATCTCACCGGCTACGGTAATCAGCTCTGCTATGGACTGCACGCTGCGGCGAAGGACGTTGTCGGCCATCCGGAAGGCGGACTCCATAGTCACTTCCTGGTCTAGCGCGATCATCAGTCGGTCGTTCGGGATGACGATGAAAGAGTCCACTTGCTCCCGGAGCCGTGCTATTCCTTCGTCGGCGACGTGCCTGCGGCGCTTGCCTTCAAAGTTGAACGGCCGTGTAACGACGCCTACTGTCAGCGCTCCAAGTTCCTGGGCAACTTCAGCGACGATTGGTGCGGCGCCGGTACCGGTACCACCACCCATCCCGCAAGCAATGAAGACCATGTCCGCGCCGGAAAGCACGTCTCGGAGTTCATCACGGCTCTCATCTGCGCATGCCTGACCCTTGTCAGGGTCGCCACCCACACCCAGACCGGCTGCGATGCTATCGCCGATTCGGAGTCGGGTCGGCACGTCCGAGCGGACCAGCGCCTGCTGGTCTGTGTTGACCGTAATGTAGTCAACCTGCTCCAGACGTTCTCGGTACATTCGGGAAACGGCGTTTGAGCCGCCTCCGCCTACGCCTACTACCTTTAGCTTGGCCTCTTTTATCTCAACGTCGGCCACAGTCAACCGTTCAGTGACCATATTTGTGCTCCTGGCTGCCACTTGTTCGAAATTACCCTGTGTGTCGAATCCCATCGCCACGTCGTTACCTGTAACTAGCGCCATCAGTTCCCCCTCTGGCATCGCACCCGGCTAAACGCCAACAGGGGTGCCCGATTCCCGGCTACCAGCGAGCTTGCGTGGCAGCAAATTCCTAATTGAAGATTTGAGGCCCGAACCGGCCGACGGGGCCGAAGCCGCAACAAATTGAGACTTGCTGCTGATGTGACTCTCTCTGGGGAGGTTCCTCATGCCCCAGAGAAGTATTCCAACGCTTGCTGCGAACTGAGGATCCTGGTTGTCCTCTGGAAGTCCTTCTGCGCCACGTGGACTGGCTACCCTCACGTCATGCTGGAAGATGTAGCGGGCAATGGACGCAAATCCATCCAATTTCACTCCGCCACCTGTCAACACCAGCCGATTGATGTTGAGCTCTTTCACATGGGGCTCACCGATCTTCTTCATCAGGAGACGAATCATCTCCATCGCCCGATCATTCATGAGCTGACCAACCTCGCGGCGGGTGATCAGCAGGGGCTCATCCATCCCCCTCGGGTTGATCTCAATCTCTTCTGAAGCAGTTCGCGCGTCTTGAGCCGCGCTCCCGTACTTCAGCTTCACTTCTTCGGCTTCCTGATGAGAAATATCGAACGAGATGGCCAGGTCATTTGTGAACTGGTAGCCACCCACTGGCAGGACCGCCGTGTGGACTATGGTGCCCTCGTGGAAAACGGCGATGTCAGACGTGCCGCCGCCTACATCAACGAGTACTACACCCTCTTCTCGTTCCTGTTCGGTGAGAACTGCCTCCGCCGAAGCGATTGGCTCAACGACCAGGCCAGACACACCAATGCCTGCAGCTTTCACTGCTGCCTTGAGTGAATCGATGGGGTGCTGGTCGCCAATGATGGCGTGGGTCTGTACATACATTTCACCGGCATGCATGCCGAGAGGGTTGCGAACCCCGTAGATGCCATCGAGGGCATAAGAACGAGGAATTACGTGGAGAATGCTGCGGCCATCAGCTTCAACATCACTGCTGGCGACCGATATGGCTCGGCGCATATCTTCCTGAGTTACTACCTTGACGCCTGATTTGACGTCAAAGCGGCTCCAGTTGTTGCGTGACTCAACGTGGCTGCCAGTGAGACCAATGTAGGCGCGGCGGATTGGCATTCCAGCTGCCTTCGACGCACTGCCAATCGACTCAAGCACTGCGGCGGTAGTCGACTGGGAGTCGGCAACCAATCCGCGATGAAGGCCGTTGCAGGGCGCTACGCCAACGCCCGCTATCTCTATGGAACCGTCAGATCGTTTGCGCCCAAGAATGGTGCAAACCTTGGTGGTTCCAATGTCTATTGCTGCTCTGTAATCGTCTTGAATCATCTTGCTACCTCACACATACAGGCCGCGGAGTCTCCGCAGGAATCCCGTCCTTGCCACGTTCCGTTATCGCTTAGCGACTCCGGCCCCCTCGTGACGTGGGATGGGATCTATTCAGGCTTACGCCATTTCTGCAGTTATTCCTCGGCTACTCCTTCAATCAAATTCGTTCCGCTACCCGCAACCGTGCGCTGCGGCTCCTTCGGTTACTTTCAACTTCAGAATCAGACGGTTTGGTGACTTTCCGGCTGATCTGTCGCAACGTCGGTCGGTGGTTGCAATGACATACGGGTGTGCTGGGCGGGCAAACGCAGTCGGATGACTCGCGTCGCATGAACGTTTTCACTATTCGGTCTTCCAGCGAGTGGTAAGAGATGACGCACAGTCGCCCGCCGTGACCCAGCAATGACACAGTCTGCTCCAACGCAGTCTGCAGAGCGGCAAGCTCATCGTTCACGGCTATGCGAAGCGCCTGGAACGTCTTCGTTGCCGGGTGGATCTTGCTGCGGCTCCGGCCAGATGCACCGGCAACGATGCCGGCCAACTCAGACGAAGTTGAGATAGGGCGGTGGTGAACTATTGCGGAGGCGATGCGCCGGGCCGCCCGTTCTTCACCCAGTTGAAATATGACGTCGGCCAGTTCGGACTGGGAGTACGTGTTGACGATGTCTGCCGCCGTGAGCCGCTGGTCCAGAGAGAATCTCATGTCCAGAGGGTCCGGTCGTCGGAAGCTGAAGCCGCGTGACTCTGCGTCCAATTGCAGGGAGGAGAGCCCCAGGTCCATCAGCACACCGTGAACGGGAACGAAGTCAAATGTGAGTGCTGTGGCGCGTACCGTACGGAAGTTTGTATTCGCGTAGAGAACGCGGTCGCCGTATTCGGAGAGACGCTCGCCAGCCACGCTGACCGCCTCAGGATCTGCGTCCAGACCAAGCACCTGACCACCAGGGAACGATGCGCGCAGGATCGCTTCGGTGTGTCCACCCTCGCCAAGAGTGGCGTCGATGTACCGACCACCCGGTTGAACGGCCAGTCCCTCCAGAACTTCTGGCACCATCACCGGAGTGTGGTGTAGTTCGAGGCCCATCAGTAGCACCCTGTTTCGCTCTCCTGCGTTGTTCGTTCTTGCGTTATCGGTCTTGCCGGATCGGCATTTCAGCGAGCCGTTCGGCGTTGTCTGCGGCCTGGGTCCGGGCAGTGGTAATCACTTGCTGCCACTGGTCCTGGTTCCAAAGTTCTAAATTCCTGCCCACTCCGATCACGACAGCCGTATCCACAATTTCGGCATACTCCCTTAGTGGAGCCGGGATCACGACACGCCCCTGGCTGTCGAGATCCGCCGGGAAGGCTCTTCCGAACCTTGCCCTTGCGAGCATCCGGTTTGCGTTAGTAGAAGGACGAGAAGTGATCTCATTTACAACCGTCTCCCACGCATCGGTGGTGTAGACGTCAATGCAACTCTCAATACCTTCTGCAAGCACAATCCCGGTTTTGAAGGCCGTGCGGAACTTGGCCGGGATGGCTACCCGGCCCTGGGAGTCGATTTTGTGGTCGTACTCGCCAGTGAAAAACAAACGGCTCTCCAACAGGCACTGCGAATCGGTCTGCCACCATTCGATTGAAACGAGAGTTGATCAGGTGGATCACCAGTGTGACTTATTCACCATTTTCCTCCACTCATCCCCTGTGGCCCCCACTTTCTACCAGACTGCGACTATGCACCGCAAGCACTCAACAACCATTTTTTCGGCCATTTTCAAAGAGACTGATGTCAATTTCTCCGGGAGTTATGCTGTGATGAGTTCAACGGAGACAAAAATCACACGGTTCCGGGAGTGAAGCAATCTCTACATTTGCAGTGCTAACCAGCAGTGATCGCGGCTCGGCCGGTCAACAAGAAGACATTGGCGGAGATGCCGTGATCGAATTGATCCAGCCTCTGGGGTTCGAGCTATTTGAACGAATAGTCGTGCCAGACGAGCAGGCGGAGATCGCCACTCAGTTGAGAAAATGGGTCGGAATGGGGATTGACCTCATCTGCACAACTGGCGGCACCGGCGTGTCGGAACGCGATGTCACCCCGGAAGCCACCCGTGAGGTAATTCAGCAGGAGATCCCTGGCATGGCTGAAGCGATGCGGGCAGGATCACTGGAGAAGACACCGTTCGCGATGATCTCTCGCGCCGTGACGGGAGTCGCAGGGCGCACGCTCATAATCAATCTCCCCGGAAATCCAAAAGGCGTTAGAGAGACTCTGGAGATATTGCTGCCCGTGATTCCGCATACCGTTGAGGTATTGAGGGGCAAGGGCGATCCGCATGAGGGTGGAAAGCACACCGAAGGACAAGTCGGAAGTCACAAAGATGAGCACCACCATTGATCGACTTTCGTGTGCTCACGCTGTTTCCGGAGATGTTTGAGGCAGCACTGGGATCAAGCATCATTGCCCGCGGCATCAAAGATCGGCTTATCTCGTTGGAATGCACCCAGATACGAGACTTCGCCACAGATAAACACCATTCGGTTGATGATTCTCCATACGGGGGCGGGCCTGGCATGGTGATGAAGGTAGAGCCGCTAGCATCAGCGTTGGATTCGATAACCGCGGTACTCGAACAGCCCCCACGTGTGATCTTGATGTCGCCGCAAGGCACTCGACTCACAAACGACCTCGCCCAGGAACTCGCGCTTGAACAGACGCTGGTTATCGTCTGCGGCCACTACGAAGGGGTCGACGAGCGGTTTATCGAGCTATTTGTCGATGATGAAGTCAGCATTGGAGACTTTGTGGTCACTGGCGGTGAACTGCCCGCCATGGTTCTGGTCGACGCGGTTTCCCGGTTCGTTCCAGGCGTGCTGGGAGATCTCAACTCAGCCCATCGGGATACGTTTGGCCCTGAGTCAGACGGGCTGTTGCAGGGGCCGATCTACACAAGGCCATCGGAATTTCGTGGACTTAGCGTTCCTGACGTTCTGACATCCGGGGATCACAAGGCAGTCGAGAAGTGGCGGCAGGATATCTCTCTTAACAGGACACGCGAACGGCGACCAGATCTGCTCGATAACGAGAGTCTCTGATCCGCGAATCACCTACCGCTTGTCAGCAACGGATGTTCAGCCTTAAACTAAACCGTCAAGAAATTACCCGGCGGCACATTTTTGAAGTTGCCGCAGTCACATCCTCGCGTTATGGCACAAGAGTTCGCTTTCTGGTGTCTGTGCGCGGGCCAACAAGTACAGGATAGGTCCAGATGGATGCCGCAGCCCTGCTCCCAGCCAAACCACGGGAGACGATTGAAGAGTTTAGGCCCGGGGACACCGCTCGCGTAAACGTGATGATTCGTGAAGGCGAACGAGAACGTGTGCAGGCGTTTGAGGGCACGATACTTCGTGGTTCGCACCGCAAGGATCACATTCCATTGGCCGGATACACGTTCACCGTCCGTCGCGTCTCCTACGGAATTGGAGTTGAGCGAACGTTTCTGCTGAACTCGCCGTTGATCGACTCGGTGCTAGTTACCCGCAAGGGCAAAGTTAAGAGGGCGCGTCTCTACTACCTCCGAGGACTGACCGGCAAGAAGGCCAGGATCAAAGAACGCCGGTAGGGCTTCCGAATTTGACGCAAAGGCGCCTCGTTATCGAGGTGCCTTTTCTTTTGCCCGTATTCGGCGGTTCGCGGCTTGCCAGCGCGTAAGTCTGTGGGCAGGGATGCCCACAGTACGGGTAGGACTGTAAGTGGCCGCGCCTCTATTACATCGAAGGGTTACCCGACGCGCGGCAATATCCAGAACGGAGTTCCCGCGTTACGCTGACAGCCAGATGTACGCAGAAGTTGCAGTAGACGTCCCGGGTAGCAGCCGGAACACGTTCAGCTATTCAATTCCAGACAACATGGAGGTCCGGGTTGGACATGCTGTGTGGGTTCCGTTTGGTCCCCGCATACGCCGCGGTCTTGTGTTTGAGACGAGTGAAGTCAGTCAGGTTGAGACTGTTCGACCTGTTGTTCGCCTTCTCAACGAGACACCGCTGCTTACCCCACATCAGATCCAACTTGCCACGTGGGTTGCCGAATACTACCGATGCAGCCTGTTCACAGCGGCCTCTCCGATGCTTCCCCCAGGATTCGCTGACACACTTCGAACTTACGTCTCACCTGTACTGGATGGCGATCACTCCAGCCTGAACGGTCGGCAAAAGAAGGCATTAGAGCTCGTTTCAGAGGCTGGTCAGCTTCGCAAGACAGCGCTCGGAAGGAAGTTTGGACGCGGCGGGGTTCGGATGGTTGATTCTCTGGTCAGGAGCGGACATCTCGTTGAGTCCACCGTTTGGGACAGACCGAAAACCTCCGAGGCGACCCAGAACTTTGTGATTCTGGCAATATCTCACTCAGAAGCACTTGAGTCGGCTGATAACCAACGGTCGAAGGTCCGCGGAGACCTTCTCCGATTCATGGCGGACTCGGAGGATGGCTATCCTCGCCCGGAGTTGACCGGCCGCTTTGGTCAGAGCGCTGTGTCCGGACTGGTCAAGAACGGCTTTCTGTCGCTTGAGAAACGTCGGGTGGAGCGCGACCCGCTTTCCCATTATCAGTTTCAGCAATCGTTTCCCATGGACCCGAATGCGCCACAGAGGGAAGCGATTACTCAAATTAATGACGCCATTGCTACGGGGAAGTCAGGGAAACCGTTTCTGTTGTACGGCGTGACCGGCAGCGGGAAGACTGAGGTCTACCTTCAGGCTGCTCAAAAGGCGCTGGATTGTGGCCGGGGCGTCATTGTCCTTGTTCCAGAAATCGCGTTGACTCCTCAAAATCTTGCCCGTTTCGCTTCCCGTTTTCCCGGTCAGATCGCGCTTCTCCATTCAGGTCTTGCAGATGGTGAACGGTTCGACCAGTGGTGGGGGCTGCACCGAGGTGATTACAAGATAGTGCTCGGATCCAGAGGAGCGATCTTCGCGCCTGTTAAAGATCTCGGGCTAATCATCATCGACGAAGAGCACGAATGGACTTACAAACAGAGTGACGCCTCGCCGCGGTACGACTCTCGGCGGGTCGCAGAGCGCCTTTCATCTCTAACTGGCAGTGTTGTAGTAGCGGGTAGCGCAACTCCGGATGTTGGTGACTATCGGCGGGTCGAACGGGGTGACTGGCGACTGTTGACGTTGCCAGACCGAGTAGTGGGTTCGCCAACAAATCTGGCCCCTCTAGTTGCGATTGTGGACATGCGGCAGGAACTACGGGACGGCCACGCAGGCATGTTTAGCCGGGCGCTTCTTCAGCAGATGGACCGCGTATTGGATGGCGAAGGCCGCGTAATTCTGTTCCTGAACAGGCGAGGGAGCGCCTCGCATGTCCAGTGCAGAAACTGCGGCTACTCGCGGCGATGCAGCCGTTGCGATTCCAACATGACGTATCACCGCGCTGAAAACGGCGTCCCGGCCGCGCTCATCTGCCACTATTGCAGCAGGCGAATTCGATATACGAACGCCTGTCCTGAGTGCCACGAGCATCGGGTGGCTCCCAGCGGCACTGGTACGCAGGCTGTGGTTGACGAGGTGGAGCGGCTGTACCCACGAGCGGGCACAATCAGGTGGGACCGTGATGTCGCCCGCACCGCAAGGGCACACGAAGAGATTCTCTCAAGGTTTCTCAATGGGGCGGAGCGGGTGCTGGTTGGAACTCAAATGGTCGCCAAGGGCCTGGACATTCCCTCAGTGGAGCTCGTCGGCGTGATATCAGCGGATACGGCGCTCTCTATTCCAGATTTTCGTTCCGGGGAAAGAGCGTTTCAGATTCTCACCCAGGTTGCTGGCCGTGCTGGTAGGGGCAAGAGTCGCGGAGATGTCATCATGCAGACCTTTCAGCCCGAGCACTACGCAATTCAGGCCGCTGTGGAGCAGGATTTTGAGGCCTTCTATCGGATGGAGATCGAACTACGCCGGACCCACGCCAATCCACCGTTCACCTCGATCGTGCGGTTGGGTTTCAGCGACCCGAACGCAGACACGGCAAAATCAGAGGCGTTTGAATTCGCCGATATCATCAAGCACAAAGCTACCGCGTCCGGGCTGGAGTCGGTTCAATTGCTTGGCCCATCGCCCTCGTTTCCAGCCCGAGTTCGAGGCGTTCACCGCTGGCACATTCTGCTGAAGGGCAACCAGCCAGCCGAACTGTTGGACCAAATCCAACTTCCTCATGGCTGGACGGTTGATGTAGATCCGGTCTCGGTCGCATAAGCTGCGCAGCGGCGTCGCCTAGATATAATTGACCTCGTTACCGCCTCACGATGTGTGGTCAGGTTTCAGACCTGCCACGCCAGCTAGCAATCCTCAATCTCGGAGACCTGTTCACCTGTGGCGATATTGCCCGTTCGCGTCCTTCCTGACCCGATACTGAAAAAAGAAGCCCGTCCCGTTGAAGTTGTTGATGACGCTATCCGAAAGCTCGCTGCCGACATGATCGAGACGATGCAGTCGGGTTACGGCGTCGGCCTCGCCGCCCCTCAGGTGGGAATATTGAGGCGCGTAATAACCCTTCAGATGCCCGGTGACGAGCCGTTCGCGATGATCAATCCGATCATCACGAACCGAGACGGCGAGCGAATTGTTCGAGAAGGTTGTCTCAGCGTTCCTGGCTGGACCGGAATCGTTAAAAGAGCCATCACGGTGACGGCTAACTATCTCGATACCGAGGGCGAGGGATACACAATTGACTCGGCCACAGAGCTTCTCGCGCAGGCTATCGAACATGAGGTGGACCACCTCAACGGCATTGTGTTCACCGACCATCTTCAGGCGCATATCGACCTCTGGAAGGCTGGTGAAGAGCCTGAGCCTCACGTTCATCCGGAGATCGACTTCGAGCGCGAAGCAGCTAACGATGAAGTCGTATCCGATGAGGATAGGCCTCAGATTGAGGGCGAATTCTTTGAAGCGGATGAGGCATTGACCGACGAAGAGTTCGAGAGTGACGATGAGCCTGAACCTATCGTTCACGCAGATCTGGCGATTTACCAGCAAGCCGACCTCGATCTGCTGGACATGGAGGTTCGCCGTCTGAGATCTCAACTGCCAGAACTGGAAATGAGCTAACCAGCGAACCCGATGTGTACTTTCGTTAGCGGATCCCTCAACGCTCTTACTGAGGGCGGGTTTAATGGCTATGTTGTTGGTGGGGCAATCCGTGACAAGTTGTTGGGCAGGGCGCCAGATGACCTGGATGTAGTGGTATCGAGTGATTCGGCGTCGGCAGCCAAAGCTGTGTCGGGCGCCACCGGAGGACGCCTGGTTGTACTGGATGCCATCCGAGGCCATTATCGAATCAATCGGCCACGGGAGTCCGATCAGGGACCGGGTTGGATTGACGTAGCACCGATGTTGGGTGACATCCATCAAGATCTTGTGCAGCGCGACTTCACAATCAACGCCATGGCCGTCTCCTTACCGAACTGGTCCGACGAGCTAGATCGCGCACATCTCATCGACCCGCTGGGCGGTCAAGAAGATTTGCGCCGAGCCGTAGTCCAGACCCCATCCATTGCCGTGCTTGAAGCTGATCCGGTCCGTTGCGTCAGGGCTGCGCGATTTGTTGCTCAGTTTGGCATGAGTATTGATGAGCGCACGCGAGGGCAAATCAGGGAGTCGGCACATCTCGTTGCAGGAGCCAGTCCTGAGCGGGTTCGGGATGAGATTTACGGGGTTTTCGCGTCACAACATGCCTATGCCGGCGTTCGTGTTCTTGATGAGACGGGCGTTCTCAGCGCGATCGTCCCTGAACTGGACGAGGCGAGAGGAGTGGCACAGCCGCCCAATCACCACTACTGGGATGTTTTTGAGCATTCGATGCACGCCGTCCATGAGATAGATCAGATACTCGTCGACGTCAGCAACTGGCCCGTCAATCACGCACTTCGGGATATCCCGCATGCCCCAGATTTCCCGGAATACTTCGATGAGGAAGTGGGAGATGGGCAATCACGCGCAACGCTGTTAAAGATGGCTTGTTTGTTTCATGACATTGGCAAGCCAGACACCAAGACGACCACCGAACAAGGTAAGACGCAGTTCCTTGGCCACGGCGAATTGGGCGCTCAGCTTGTATCAGAGATATTGACCCGACTCAGATGCAGCAACAACGTAATTCGCCATGTAAGCAGGATGATTCACTCTCATCTCCGACCGGGTCAAATCAGCCAGGAACGAGCCGAGCCAAGCCGCCGCGCCGTATTTAGATATTGGCGAGACATGGGGAGTGTTGCGGTAGATACTGTGTACTTGAGCCTGGCTGACTATCTGGCAGCGCGCGGGCCGCGAATAATCACTTCTGATTGGCAGGGATTTTGTGGTGTCGCCGGTGTTATACTCAATCGAGCCTTCGAGGAGCCTCGCGATTCGAAGGCTTCTCTATTGCTAAACGGAAACCAAATCCAGCGTCACTTCGGCCTGAAACCCGGGCCAAAGATAGGTAATCTGCTGAAGATATTGAATGAGGCAGAGGCCCTGGGGCGCGTCGAGACCCAAGAAGAAGCTGTGAAAATGCTGCGTGGCGAGATAGCGCGCGATACGAGTGAACGCGGGAGTCGCCGGTGAGGCGCCAATCTCGTGGCCTGATCTTTCTAGCCGTAATCCTTGTGGTATCGGTGTTGGTCGTCGCGTTCCCCCGTATCGAAATCAACCTGTTTGGTGGCTCGTTTGAGCGTGGTCAAGATGACACGCTGCTTGGTCTGTCACTTGGACTGGACCTTCAGGGTGGCACACACCTTGTATACAGCGCCAAAACAAAGGATGGCGGAGACCCTACTATTGATGACATGGACGCCGTCCGGTCAACAATTGAGTCTCGTATCAACCAGTTTGGCCTTAGCGAGCCTACGGTCCAGCTTCTTGGTACACCACCCGACCGCATCCTGATTCAGATTCCGGGCTTGACCGGCGCGAGCGTAAGCGTTGGATTCCAGGGCAACGCGGTGGCAGCTGATGACCTTGAGACCTATTTTCGAAACGAACTAGGCCACCCAGAAGCGACCGTAAAGGTTGTTACGGATGATGATGGGATTGAACTTCTTGTAGTCAGTGTGGATGAGTTCAAGGGCGATCGGATCGACGCGGAAGGCAACATCCTGGAAGTAGCTGAGGCTGCGCAGGTCCGCACGAAACTCGCCGAGCAATTCGCCTCCCAACTTCGTGTCATCTACACAGCGCTACCTCCTGCCTCAACTTCCACGGCGACCTCAACTCCGCAGCTTGAGGAGGCCACGGCGGCGGCAATTCAGGAAGAGCTCGTGGCCATTGGTAGGTCCGACCTGACTGTCGAAGAGTCTAGCGAGCGCAATTTCAGCATTACGATTCCTAATCCTGTAGAGGATGGGATCACCGAAGATGGCATCGTTATTGAAGGTGAAGTGACCGCTCTTCGGAAAGCGTTTATTGAGCGCTTCGGCCCCCCACTTATTTTCGCCCTGACAGGCCAGATCAACGCTTACACCGTTGGTGGTGGCGTTCAGGAAGCCAAGCAACTTATTGGTCAGACGGCTCAGCTTGAGTTCCGGGAGCGCACATGTGGTCCTCTCCTGGATCCTCTTGACGGGAGTGAGTGGCCACCAGATGGTTTGACTGAGCTAGAGTGGGCGTTTGAGCGGTGCTCCAACCCGAGCTACTTCAGTGAAACGGTACTCCCGCTCACAGGTGCCAACCTGGTGAATGCCTACGCTGGCACCCAGCCCGGTATCGCCCGACCGGTCGTCAATATTGAGTTTGACGATGAGGGTGGGGACGAGTTCTTTGAGGTCACCGACCGAATCTCACGAACCAATGGTCTGCTCGCGATCTATCTTGATGGCGCTGAGCTTGTAGCTCCTGCAGCCCAGGCAGGAATTAGCGGTGGGCGAGCGTTTATTCAGGGACCAGATTTCACAGGTGAACGTGCGCGGACGGTTTCAATTCAGTTGAAGTCCGGTGCGTTGCCGCTGGAACTGACGTTGATTCAGGAACGCAACGTTGACGCCACTCTTGGTGATGACACTCTCAGAAAGAGCGTTGTCGCCGGTATCATCGGCCTGATTCTGGTGCTCTCATACATGATCATCTACTACAAGGCGCCCGGGGTAGTTGCCACCATTGCACTGCTGCTTTACGCAGCGATCACAATGGCGATATTCAAACTGGCGCCAGTGACATTGACGCTTTCAGGAATCGCAGCTCTGATCTTGACGATTGGTACCGCAGTTGACGCGAATATCTTGATTGCAGAGCGAACCAAAGAGGAACTTCGGGCGGGGCGGTCCCTGTTCGCTGCAATAAGCGAAGGTTTCGCACGGGCATGGCCGTCCATCAGGGACAGTAACTCGGCAACTATCATCACCAGTGCAGTTCTGTTCTGGTTCGGTGATCGATTGGGTACCAGTGTCATGCAAGGTTTCGCACTGACCCTCGGAATTGGAACGCTGGTCAGCATGTTCACGGCATTCTTCGCCAGCCGCGTGATCAGCCGAGCGCTTGGAAGCATAACCGGGCCATCTCGAATGAAGCTCTGGGTTCCCATTGGCGGCGTAGGTGGGGATCACAGCGAGCCCAGTCAACAGGCCGGAGATTAACCAGTGGACGTAGTCGGTAGAAAACAGTGGTTCTTGAGCCTGTCGGCGGTCCTCGTGATCATCGGCATCATTTTCATATCAATCCCGCCGCGACTTAATCTCGGAATCGACTTCACGTCTGGGACCAGTTTCGATCTGGTATTCGCGGACGATATCGCCACCGAAGACGTTCGGAGTGCTCTAACCGCAGTTGGCCATGATGACGCGATTATTCAGAAAGCTGGCGATGGCGAGTTTTTTGTTCGAACCCGCGATCTTGGCCAGTCCGGTATTGAGGAAATTCAGGCAGAGATCAACACTTCGATCTCTACCGATTACCGGATTCCCAGTGTTACATCAGTGGGAAAATCCGTAGCCAGCGACACAGTCCGAAACGCGATTATCGCCGTGGTAGTGGCCGCTCTTTTCGTTATGCTCTACGTGATGTACGCGTTCCGTACGGTTCCTCGCTCCTACAGATACGCAATAGCGGCCATCGTCGCACTTGGTCATGACGTATTTATTGTGCTGGGACTTTTTTCAATACTTGGACAGGTCATCGACGCCGAGGTGAACGCGATTTTCATCGTGGGAATCTTGACGGTGATCGGTTACTCGGTACACGACACGATCGTCATATTTGACCGGATTCGCGAAAACGTCTCGGTTGCTCCGAGCCGACCGTTTGCCGCTTCAGTCAATATCTCTATAAACGAGAGTTTTGCTCGTTCTCTCAGCACATCAATCACCACGGCCCTCACCATTCTGGCGTTGCTACTGTTTGGAGGGGAGACGCTCCGGGACTTCCTGATCGTTCTGCTCTCAGGCGTTATTGTTGGAACTTACAGTTCCATGTTCCTTGCCGCACAGATTCTGGTCGTGTGGGAAGATCGCGACTACACGAAGCTCAAGTTCTGGGGACGGGCGACTGCCAACGGGTCGTAACGAGTCGCCTCCCGACCAATTGATCTGGTCGATGTCTACAATAGGCGACCGATTAAGATTGGCAGAAGGATAAGACGTCATGCACCTGGGCGCCCACGTATCAGCATCCGGCGGAATTGAAAAAGCGGTAGGTCGCGCGCTTGAAATTGGCGCGGAAGCTATGCAGATATTCCCGTCGTCACCGCGCATGTGGCGCTTCAAGATGACGCCGGACGCCAATATCGCGAGGTTTCAGGCGGCGGTGGCTGAAGCCAATATGGGCCCCACCGTGTTTCATGGAATATACCTGTGTGCGTTGGCGTCCGAAGATGAGGCTCTGCTGGCGCGAAGCATTGAGTCCTTGACTAACTATCTCAAACTCGCTGAAGCGATCCAGGTTGAGGGTGTTCTGTTCCACCCTGCGAGCCACAAAGGGCGCGGATACGAAACTGTTGAGAAGCAGTTTGTTGATGCCGTCCACCAGATTCTTGAAGACGCTCCCGGAACGCCGTGGCTGGCGCTTGAGAACAGCGCAGGGATGGGCGACCACCTCGGCTCGAAGTTCGAAGAGCTCGGCAGACTGATCAAGGCGATCGATAGTCCTCGAATCAAAGTCTGCTTCGACACGCAACACGCATGGGCCGCTGGATACGATATGTCCACGGCTGACGGAGTTGCCGCCGCGATGGACGAGTTCGACCGGGAGATTGGTGTTGACCGGCTGAAGGCAGTCCACTGTAATGACTCAAAGACGGCGATGGGGTCATCGGTGGACCGGCACGAAAATATTGGTGAAGGGGAGATCGGCGTCGATGGTTTTGAAGCCATTATGAGCCATCCCGCATTTGCAGACGTGCCGTTCTACCTGGAGGTCCCCGGATTTGAAAAGGGTGGCCCGGACAAGAAGAACATGGATCTGATCAAGACGATCCGTGAACGGGCGCAGAGTTAGGGATATATGCAAGACAGTCTAAGAGCGCGGATGAGCATTGAGGATTTCGAAGCACTCGTCATTGAGGCAATAGATTCGCTGCCAGAGGAGTTCCTAACTCGTTTGGACAACGTTGATGTTACCGTCGAGTCAGCGCCAAGCAGGGCTCAGTTGGCGCAGCAGGGAATCCCCGAAGATGGTCTGTTGTTAGGGCTGTACGAGGGCGTGCCACTGACGGCTCGACAGAACTACGGATTCGTACTCCCTGACAAGATCACCATCTTCCAGGAATCTGTGGAAATGGCCTGTAGCACTCCGGAGGAGATCGTCCACGAGGTGCGAGATACTGTTGCGCATGAGATCGCCCACCATTTCGGCCTGGATGATTCGGCACTGCACGCGCTAGGACTTTAGCTAGAACGCTAGCTCAAGCGAAAGGAGCAGCTCGTGACCAGGGTTGTAATCGCTGCCTTCGACGGTTTGCAAATGTGGCAGATCAACGCCTCAGTTACTCCGAACCTGCACCGTTTCGCGTCTGACGGTGTGCGATTTGAACGTCACCATCCGGTAGTGCCAAGCGTAACCCGGCTCAACGCAGCGAGTATGACCACCGGCTGTTTGCCTGGGACCCATGGTATTGCAGGCAACCGGATGCTATTCAGAGACGTCTGGCCCAACCAGGTGGCTGACGTGCTGGAGCCTCAGTTGAAAGTGGTCAGAGATGCGACCGGGAACCGGGTTCTCCTGGCGCTGAACCTCGCTGAACGCCTGGCGAAGGAAGGCATGGAGTTCGCAGTCGTCAACTCGGGAACCTCCGGCAACGCGTTCTGCCTTGCTCCCAACGCTGATGTATCCGGTGGAATCGTCATTCACCCAGAGTTTTCGTTACCCGCTGATGTCACTCATCAGGTTGAGCAGAAGTGCGGTGGTTGGCCGGAAGCGGCGGTTCCCAACGCCGCTGTCATTGCCCATGCAACGGATATTTTTGTCGAGTATGTGCTGGGCGAGCGCAAGTCTGACGCCGGCTTGATCTGGTATTCAGAGCCTGACAAGTCTCAACACGGAACGGGAGTTGGATCTGACACATCAATCGCGGCAATCAAGGCGGCGGACCATGAATTTGGGCGACTGCTCAGCGCGATATCTGATGACACGAACGTGTTTGTCATTTCAGACCACGGCTACTCAACTTCCAATGGCATCATCGAACTCGAATCCGATCTGATCGCCCAGGGATACCCGTCACTGGGCGAAACCGGTGGCGTAGGCGTTGCGGCCAACGGCGGGATGGCGCTCATCTACGGCGATTATCTCTGCGGAGCGCAGGCCGACGCGATTGTCGATTGGCTGATTCAACAGCCGTGGTGCGGCTCGATATTCGCATCCGAGCGAATCGGGACGGTTAATGGCACGCTGCCAATGAGATTGATCGGTATGGAAGGCGCGAGGTCTGCGGAGATCGCTGTCTCGACCAACTGGACCGCAGCAGCCGGACCTAAAACCGTGGCGCGCTCGAATACGTTTGGGACGATGGCGGAAGGCCATGGAGAACACGGCGGGCTTAGTCCAACTGAAATGCGGAATACGCTTATCGCACGCGGTCCAGCGTTTCGTTCAGGATCTGTATCTGAGTTACCCAGCGGCAACATAGATCTGGCGCCAACGGTCTTGAATGTGCTGGGTATCGATGGCGACGGTATGGACGGACGCGTACTGACAGAGGCGCTTGTTGCCGGAAGCGGTGAACCAGTCCACGATGACCCCGAGTACCTTTCCCATGAAGCGATTCGTGGTGGGTATCGGCAGGTCCTCCAGACAGTTGAGTACGCGCGCGTCAGTTATGTGGAACGGGCTAATAGGGCGTAAGTCACAAATACCGGATTAGACAGGCTGCCAGCTGTATCTGTCTTCGACCTTGATCACGTGGCCTATGTTGCTGTCGATCAGCAGGTGGCCGAATGTTGTCATCGTTCGTTCAGCGGCTAACTTCTCAAGCACCGTCCGGCGCGTCACTCGCGCCGTAGCTTTGTCCTCATCGAAATCGGCGCACAGATCTGGCATCTCGAACTGCACCGTGTTGTGCAGTACATCCCCCGCGATAAAGCCTATTTCGCCTTCAGATTCGACGAGGAGGGACTGGTGCCCCGGTGTGTGCCCCGGAGTTGCTATTGCTCTCATCCCAGTGGCTACTGGCGTTTCGTCATCGGTGAGGTCTACGAGACCCATGCGTTCCAACGGATAGATTGCCTGTTCAACTGGACTGCTTGAGAGAACGTCCGGCTGGGTCCAGTGCTTCCACTCGGGAGTGGAGATCACATAACGCGCGTTAGGGAAGGTGGGAGTGGATTCAGCACCGGGATTTGAGCGAAGCGCCCAACCGATGTGGTCGAAGTGGAGGTGAGAGAAAAAGACGTGATCAATATCTTCAGGGGAGACGCCGTGAGTCGCCAGGGCGTTCATGAGTTGCCCTTCTGCACCTCCAAGCGCCTCATGCGGCCCGGGACCGCCGCCAGCGTCCACGATCATCGTTGAATCAGCTGACTGCACGAGGAACACAGAAAAGTTGGTTGGGAACTCTTTTGCCTTGTTGAGATGGTGGGGCCGGGAGTCCCAGCCATCCTCCGGCATATCTGAAAAGACGTTCGACGCCGGGAAGGCAAGCGGCCCAATATCGCGAATAGCCGTGATCGTTATGTTTCCAATGCGTACACATGTCGCCATTCGATTCGCTCCTCGTAGTTGTAAGCCCGACTTTACCTGAGTTGCCGGTCGTCGCCGACTCGTCGAGTTATCTGGCGACGGTCCATGTGCTCAAGAACGGCCAGTGTGTACTTTCGGCTGGTATCAAACATTTCGCGCACCGCTGCAAGCGCAATGGTTGCATTCTGCTTGCCGTGCTCGATAATTCGACTCTCTATCTCGTCGTACACGTCTTTCGGATACACAACATCCTGATTGAGTCTCACAACGCGACCCTGATCGTCCAGAGCCGCGATCAACTCCTGGTCAATCGGTCTATCCGTCGGTGGAGAGAATCGATCGGTCTCCAGGTAGTCGAGGTATTTGGCGATCTGTTGTGTCTGCTCAGGAGTGAACTCAGGCGCGTACCCTGGTGATCTGATCAGCGAACCGGCACGCTCAATATCACCAACTTCTGCCAGGCGGTCTGCGGCCTGCGCAAACAGTGCCGCCTTAAGCTTCAGCCGACTCCTGAGCTCCTCAGCAGGAATTCCCACCCGAAGCGGATACTCCGCGTGGAATGATCGCGTCGCATCACGGGCATCACCAGAGAGCTTCGCCCATCCCGCCGTTGTGTAGAGCGGTCCGTCCGGGGTGCCAGTCAATGACACCAACGAGCCTGAGTTCACCAGGCCTTCAATTCGTTCAGTGACATTTGCCACTGATTCGTTCACCGCCTGTGCAATCGTCGAGGGATTGGCTGGTTGGCTCGATTCGACCGCGCTTACGATCGCATCCTCGCCCGACCCTTCGGCGAGATACTGCAGTCGGCGGGTAACGCTGTCGTCGAACCTTTTGTGCCTTCGAGGGGTGAGGTCAAGAGCCACTCCGCCGCCAAGTGTGGCGACCGTGTCTCTGATGACGAAGTAGTCGCCCTGAACGATAGGAATAGGATTCTCCAGCTTGATCTGGACCCAGCCGGATTCTCCCGGAGCCAGTGAGTCTGCATCCAGAAGTCGAATAGTAGCGGGGCTCTCAGCGCTGCCAGTGAATAGTGTTGTTGACGCGTTGTGCTTCACAGCCCTTGGGGAGCGGTCGATTACGCGGAAACTGGCGTCGATCACATCGGTCGGCTGGAGCCATCCCGGTGTTGCGATTACGTCTCCCCGGGATATCACATCGTGGGATACGCCGCTAAGATTCACCGCAACACGCGTCCCGGGAAGGGCCTCATCTTCCACCTCTTTGTGCGTCTGCAGGCCTCTGATGCGAGCACGAACGCCTGAAGGCAATATCTCCACTTCCTGACCGCTTCGAACTCGTCCGTCGATCAGTGTTCCGGTGACCACCGTCCCGAACCCTGAGATCGTGAATGAACGGTCCACGGGGAGACGAGGTCTGCCAAGATCGCGCTTCTCAGGAAGATCACCAAGAACACGCTCTATTTCAGCCAGCAACTCCGGAATTCCAGCACCGGTCATTGCTGAGACAGGGACGATGTTTACGTCGGCGAGAGTTGTGCCTTCAAGCAGTTCAAGTACATCAGTCGACACGAGATCAATCCACTCATCATCGACCAGTTCGCGTTTGGTGAGTGCTACAACGCCGCGTTTGATTTGAAGAAGGTCCAGTATCGCCAGATGTTCCACCGTCTGCGGCATGACACCCTCGTCAGCGGCAACGATCAGCAGCGCCATATCAATGCCACCCACGCCCATGAGCATGTTCTTGATGAACCGCTCGTGCCCCGGCACATCCACGATGCTCACTTCAAGCCCGCCGGGAAGCGTCATCCAAGCGAATCCAAGTTCAATCGTCATGCCGCGCTCTTTTTCCTGGCTCAACCTGTCAGGGTCGATACCGGTCAGAGCCTCGGTGAGTGTCGATTTACCGTGATCAACATGGCCAGCGGTTCCAATTACAAACATGGATTACGGCAATCTCATTCGCATATTACGTAGTGGGCGATTGGGGCTGCCCAGTTTAGCCGCCTGAGGTCGTGTCTAGTTCTACGAACTGAGAAAACACTTCGTTGCCTACCAGCCACTGATCGTGCGGTATCCAGTATCTGTCCTCGGCGAAATCAAGAAGACCACTTGCGTGGAGCCGTTTTATCTCATCTTGATACTGGGTCGGGAAATCGACGCCAAACTTGGTCTCTATCTCAGCTGATGAGATGCCCTCAGATAGGCGTAGACCCATCATCAAGAAATCGGCCGCCTGCTGCCTATCTGAGTCTGGGCCACCGCTAGCGATTATTCCGATCTGCTTCATGGCGGCCAGAGCATCCGATTCGGTAGGTAAATCGGAGGCGCTACGCAGCGCCTCAACGTACTGCCTGGGAGACCGGATAGTCTCAAACCGCCGCCCACCTACATATGAATGAGCACCCGGACCTACGCCCAGGTATTCCCCGCTGCGCCAGTAGACGAGGTTGTGGCGAGCGAACTTGTCCGGCTTGCACCAGTTCGATATCTCATAGTGAAGGTAGCCCACCGCCTCCAATTGCTCGCATGCCAGCAAATACATGTCGGCGGCAAGATCGGCGTCGGGTTCAGGCAGGTCCCCTTTTTCGACGATTACTTCGAGCGGGGTATTTGGCTCGATAGTGAGCCCGTAGAGCGATATGTGCTCGGTATCCAGTTCAAGGGCCATATTCAGTGAGTTCGCCCATTGTTCAAGGGACTGATCAGGCAGTCCGAACATCAGGTCCAGATTGATGCTATCGAAGCCTCCGTCTCGGAAATTCCGGATCGCGCCCATAGCTGTTTTGGCGTCGTGCCTGCGGCCCAGCATCTTCAGCAATCCATCATCGAAACTCTGGACGCCCACGCTGACCCGGTTGAACCCAACAGCTCTCAGCAGAGCCGCCCGCTCCGGGTCGACATCCCCGGGGTTCGCTTCCAGTGAAATCTCCGCAGCAGAATCTACGGCAAACGCTTCCCTGATCGTCGACATCACATGCCCGAGATCGTGGACGGGCAAATACGACGGCGTTCCGCCGCCGAAGAAAATCGTGTTGGTCTGAGGTTTACTGAGAAGTGCTCCCCACCGCTCGATTTCATGCTGGAGCGCAGCAACGTAGTCGGGGATCAGGCCTTCGATCTGGGCGTACGTGTTGAAATCGCAGTACGGACACTTCGTTTCGCAGAACGGAATGTGGACATACAGAGCGAGCGCCTCGTCAGGCACTCCGAGCCGCGGCGGGACTATGCGCTTCCCGGTGTCCACAGCCCCGGACCGTCATCTGACTGTTGAGGTTCTGTTCCCGCACCCGCTGATGGCGCCGCCTGGCCTGCCTGCGCCCGTTCGATTTCTGCCTGCCGCATTCTCACCTGCTCTTCAATCCAGCGATTCAACTGGTCGAGTTCAGGTGGCATGATGTTGAATATTTCAACGTCTTTTGGCGTAACAACACCGCGGAGCGACGAGATAATCACCAGGCCAGCCTCGCCCGGACCAAGCTTGGTATCAAGCGAAGTCGTGATGTGGCTCATGCGGGCCTCTGTGGCGACGTTGTATGCCTCCTGAACGGTATCGGCAACCTTCTGGCTGTTGAACCCAACCTGCGCCATTCTGCCCCAGTCCAGAACTTCCATGAACAACTCGTCATCATCCAGCGCCTCAAGAGACGCACCTCCCTGGAGTCGGGTGTTGATGAGCGGAAAGGCCGGGAAGTTTGTCTGCTTTAGCTGGTCAATGCCGGGGTCGCCACCATAGCTAATACCCTCGTGGAACACCTTCTTGACGATTCCTGCCTTCGCCTCTAGCGAACTCAGGTGCTGGTCTACGGCCTTCCAGTAAGCTTCCAGCCGCTGTCCGTATCCATCTGGTGCTCCCGGCAGGGAGTAAACAAGCGGGACAACGTACAACTTCCGCTGGCCGATAATATCGCCCGCTTCTGGTTTTTCGATCTTGCCAAGTTCTTCTGTCATATGACTCCCAGATTACTTTCCAACGCGGAATGTTACAGCCGAAGCCGCAACTAGACGGAAAACAGGAAATTAACTACGTCGCCGTTCTGCATCAAGTACTCACGTCCCTCAGACCGCAACTTCCCTGCGGTTCTGGCGTTGCTGACAGTCCCGTGCTCCATCAGATCTTCATACGAAACAATCTCGCCCCTGATGAAGCCACGCTCGATATCCGAGTGAATGACACCAGCGGCCTTGGCTGCGGGCATCTGTTCCGGAATAGTCCAGGCTCGCACCTCGTCTTCGCCAACGGTCAGGAACGACATCAATCCTAATGATTCGTAGCAGAGCCGCAAGATTCGGTGCAAGCCGGGCTCGCCTGCTCCAAGGGAGGACCGGAACTCGGCCTCTTCAGCGTCGTCCATCTGGCTCAGTTCCATCTCCAGACTTCCGCAGATGGCAGCGCCGCCGGTGAGCTCACCCGTGAGCATCTCTCCAAGTTCACCCTCAATCGCCTCCGAGTCTGGAATAGCGTCCTCACCAATGTTCACGGCGACCAGGTATGGCAAGCTACTCACCAGGAATTGGTCCTGCAGGCCACGCTGCTGTCCATCGGTGAGGGATTGTGATCGCACCGGGATGCCATCTTCAAGTCCTGCCTGGACGGCCTTCAACTCGTCGATCAGCTTGAATTGAGCATCGCGATCGACAGCCTTCATGTTTTTGACGTCGGATAGTTTTTCGATTCGACGATCGATGAGAGCGATATCCGAAAACATGATGTCGAACTCAACATCCTTGGCGTCGCGCCGCCAGTCGACTGAGTCTTTTGAGTGGATCACGGAATCATCGTCGAACGCGCGCACTACGTGCAGTAGAGCGTCAGCCTTCTGTAACTGTCCCATAGCCGCGCCATCGAACATCGCTTGTTCTTGCTGAACGCCGCCTTGACCCGGAATATCTACATAGGTGACCTCCGCGTAGATTGTCCGTTTCGGCTTGTACAGTTCTGTGAGCTTGTCTACTCGGTCATCTGGCACATGAGCGACGCCGATATTGGACTCAGGTTTCGCTGCGTACTGGCCAACGGGAATTGCACTACCGGTTAGAGCGTTGAATATGGTGGTCTTCCCGGAGGAAGGAAGGCCGATGATAGCGATCTGCATTTACTGGCGGTCCTGGTTTATTTGGAGATAGTGGTTCTGCACGGTCAAAAAGGGAGAGCGGCTGAAGACCAAGCTAGTCGTCTTCAATTCGGATATCAGTGTCTATCGTCCGCCCGGAGTAGTCAGCGGCCTTATCTACCGGCTTTGATCCGGTGGCATGTTCTCGGATGACATGCCATGGTGAAGAAAGGATGAAAAGTCCGAGTAAGATCGCTGCAACAAATAGATCATCCAACTGGCCGCGGATAGGCAAGTAATCTGGAATGATGTCGATGGGCGTCACCACGTAAGCAAGCGCCAGAATTGGCAGTATCTTGGCGCCAACTGAAACCCTGCGGTCACGCATCAGCCGCCAGATTAGCCGGAAGGCTGGCCGCAGGAAGTAAAAATATCTTAGAAGGCTGAACAAAAGATTGAATGTGATCCAGAGAGTGGTGGGTTGTACTCACCGATTATATATATCGCACTCGTCATCAACGTATGGGGATCGTGTTGACGATCAGATCGTCGCGATATGATCCGGATTCTGCATGGAACTGACGAATTCTCCGTCTCTGAGCGTCTGATACAGATTCGGGCAGCGGCCGGACCGCCTGAAGTCATGATGCCCAACACCAACGTCTTCGAGGGCGATGGCTACTCCAGGGACGAGCTTCTCGGCGCTGCTTCGGCTATTCCGTTTCTGGCGGACAAGCGACTGGTCATAGTTAAAGGCTTACTTGGCCGGATTGAGGCCAACACTGGCCGCAACAAAAGTAGGACTCTGCGCGTCCCCAAAGGCGATTGGACCGGCCTCGGCGACGTACTCCCAACCCTCCCACCATCGACCGAACTCGTGTTCGTGGATGGCGAGTTGCGAAAAAACGGAGCCGGGTTGAAAACAGTTGGGTCGACCGCCACAACTGAGCAGTTCGATATCAGTCGAGGTCAGGCTCTGGACACGTGGATAGCGGAGAGATTTCGTAGTGAAGGCGCAACCGCATCGCGCTCAGCGGTTGAGCGGCTCGCTGACTTGATTGGCGGGCAGACGCGACTGTTGGCTCAGGAGATTGGCAAGCTCTCGCTGTACGCCAACGGTCGCCCTATCCAACCGGATGACATCGATCTAATGGTCGCTCCGGCTCGTGAGGCGAACATATTTGCAGCGGTGGATGCTGTGCTGGATAGTGAGCCCACGGGCGCGTTGCGAGCGATTCACCAGCTTCTGGATGAGGGAAACAGCATTCACTATTTACTGACGATGCTGGCCCGGCAGACCCGTATGACGCTGGTAGCGCAGGACATGATGCAGTCCGGCGCGGCGGAAGCTGATATCGCAAAACGAATCGGCGTCCGTGAAAACAGCTTCCCACTTCGAAAAACCCTCCAGCAAGCCCGATCTCATCCGCATGGCTATCTCGCCTGGATTCACCGCCAGCTACTGGAGGCCGATGTGGGTTTCAAGACCTCCAGCGTGGGAAACGAGCGCAGTGCTGCGGAGCTTCTGGTCGCGCGGTTATCTACAGCGCGGTAGCTGATGACGCGGGTGTGTGGCTCGATGTGGCTCAGTTTGAGTTGCCCGGTGGCAAATCGCTAGCCCAATTTCACTGCCCGGACGTCGCCTGATTTCAACGCATCGATCAAGTCACTCACACTCCTTATCTCACCAGCCACATCTGTCACCACTTGGCCGAAGTCCTCAACTTTGTGTGAGTCGCTGCCACCTACACCGGGCATTTCTGCGGTGAGAGCTAGTTGATCGGAGAACTGGTTCTGCTCTTTTGTTCCTCGACCATTGGCTGATTCAATGGCGTCTACCCACTTCAGCAGTGGGTTTCCCAGAGTTGACGTGATCGAAGCATCGAATTGATCTTCAGAGACTGGATCTTTTCCCGGCGGCAGATTGCGGCGATAGGGGTGGGCGTAAACGGCTGCGCCATTTGCTGTGGCCATGGCATCGCGTAGCTTCTCCGGCCGGTGGTATCCGAACTTATATCCGGTCAATCCGAAGCACAGTACATGGCCCGCATCCGTGTTGATTTCGCAGCCGGGTATCAACACGACTCCAGTCTCGCCTGACGCGATTTCCATCTCATCAGGAGTCCAGAACTGGTCGTGATCGGTGATGCAGACCACATCGATACCACGGCCGGCAGCCAGCGCCGCGTACTCCCGTAGTGGCACGATGCTGTCGTCGGAGCGGTTCGCCGTGTGGCAGTGGACGTCGACCAGCGTCAAGTTGTGATCAACCAGTGATCGGTGAAGAAATTCATGTTGCTTACGATATTAGACAGTTTCTGTAGATCTCGATCATCACATCTTGTGTCATAGTTCACCGCGGACGACGGGAACCTGCACCTGTCATGAGACGTATCAGATACCAGTCATCGCGTAATATCCATGCAATGACTTGTTCCCTATCAATCATGGGTATCTATTGCTGACACGAAAAATTCTCTCGATCGCGGGCATTTCAACCGGCCTAATAGTATTTGCCGCGTGTGGCACCGCAGTGGACAAACACGCCGCACCGGTGGTTGAGCACGTACAAGAACCCCTACCCACGGCCACGGCTGCGCCAACCGCTACTCCTGAACCAGTCGTCGATATCGTCGAAACATCTGATGAGCCGGACAAGGAGTCCGAGGCGGTCGAGAGCATTGGCCACTACTCTCAGGCTCATAACTATCTGAATAGAGGCGATTACATTCAGGCTGAGCGACGTTTTTCGTTGGTGATCGAGATTGAGCCGGAGTTCGCAAGAGCCTGGGCAGGGCGGGGAGAGTCTCGTCTATACAAAGGTGAGTATGAGGCAGCGATCTCTGACTTGGCTACCGCTATTTCTCTGAAGCCAGATCTCTCAGCTGCTTACGCATCGCGTGGCGAAGCACTGCTAAACCTCGGCGACGTCGACGCTGCTAAAAGCGACATCGAAGTAGCAATCGCCCTGGACCCTGAGGATGCGCGTACGTGGATAGTGAAAGGTCGGATATCTAACTCGGAACGTGATTTTGTCACGGCTCTGTCTGCATTTGATACAGCCATTCTTCTGGCGCCCGATCAAGGGGTGCCATTTTTCTGGCGAGCCAGGCTTTTCTCCAGCACTGGCCAGAACGAATTCGCCATCGGCGATCTGGATCGGGCGATAGAATACTCACCTTCGCTCTCCGCGGCCTATCTTGAGAAAGGCGTACTCATCGCACAATCGGGAGATTTCGTGGGAGCGAGGGCGCTGATCGAAGAGGCCCGTGATCGGGCAGAAGATCCACGCAATGAATCTGTCTATGAACGGGCCCAGGATCTACTTGATCAACTCGACGAACAAGCGCCGCCATCCGGATAGCAAGCCACTATCCAGTCTTGCCGTTGTAGAGCTCTCAGATGATCACGCTGGTGCGATTGTGGCGATGTTTCTGGCGGACTACGGAGCGGAGGTAACCAAGTTCACCCCACCGGGTGGATTCCCGCTCCAGCAGTCGTCTTCCTACTCGGTCTGGGATCGCGGAAAGATAATTACGCCCATCGATGCGCTTTCGGGTAACAATTCTGGAAGTGCTTCGGAACTCATCCACGCGATTTTAAGCGCCGATATCGTGGTCTCGTCTCTAACGAG
The DNA here is from genome assembly GCA_013204555.1 of Chloroflexota bacterium. Taxonomy (GTDB): domain Bacteria; phylum Chloroflexota; class Dehalococcoidia; order Lucifugimonadales; family Lucifugimonadaceae; genus UBA1151. Next base: position 66,287 of record JABMNO010000033.1, read on the forward strand.
CAGTTTTTTGGGTTCGATCGGGGTCGATGCTGATGCGCTGATGGCATCCAATCCGAGGTTGATCTGGCTCTCGATCTCCGCCCGCGGGGATGAGAACGAACCTGGGTCAACGGTCGCCGGTGAAGGACTGATTGCAGCCGAAACTGGAGTGCTTACAGAACAACGGACAAACGAGGGCAGTCCATATTGGAACTCATTGCCGTTGATTGGATACGGCACGGCAATGCTTGGCATACTGGGCGCTCTCTCGGCACTGCACCGTCGTGAAGTCACGGGGGGCGGTCAGCGCGTCGAGACCTCTCTGGTTCAGGGCTCACTTGCGGCACGGTCTCCCATGCTTGTACGAGGCGAGGGCGTTCAGACTTGGGATTCAGCAGGGAATGACACGCAGGGCGCGCTTCCAAATTATCGTCTGTATGAAACCGCCGATGGCAAGTGGATCCACATTGGAGCGCTTACTTCAGATTTTTGGAACAAACTGGCGATTTCGGGAGACCTGCTTGAACTGGTAACTGATCCACAATTCGATACAGCGCCTATGTACTGGCCAACTGAAGAAGTGCGTGCCGCCGCCAAGCATGCCATTGGAGATCGTGTCGCCACCCGCACTCGTGATGAGTGGATAGAGATACTGCAGGGTGGCGATGTCCCGGTAGCACCGGCGCTGATGACCCAGGAGTTGATTGATCATCCCCAGGTTGTTGCCAACGGGATCCAGATTGAGAGCAAATCTTCGTCGGGCGAGCGGATCATTCAGGTCGCTCCGCCCATAATTCTGCATGGAACTTCGCCTGGCGCAACAAGCGGTTCCGTGACCGGTCCTGACGCTGAGTTCAATGGACCGCTCTCAGGCGTCCGAGTGCTCGATCTCTCTTCCTACCTTGCCGGGCCAATTGGCCCGGCGTATCTGGCTGATATGGGAGCCAACGTCATCAAAGTGGAGCCAACAACCGGTGAGGGATGCCGGGCGCTGATGATGTTGTATCTGGGCGGCAATCCTGGGAAACGTGACATTGCGCTCAATATGAAGTCTGCGAACGCCCTGGAGCCTCTTGAAAAGCTGATCAAGTGGGCCGATATCATCGTCCACAACAATCGCGTTGGCGTTGCCGAGCGATTGGGCATCGACTATGACTCGATTCGTGCCTTGAATCCAGACGTTATTTACCTTCATACGTCTGGCTTTGGCAGTGAAGGGCCCTTGTCGAGCCGGCCGGGGTTCGACCCCCTCGCGCAGTCGTTCACCGGAATTTCTCAGGCACACGGCGGACCGGGTCGCTCTCCGGTGTTTCCCAAAACTCCGATTTGCGATATCGCCACCGCAATGCTTGGTGCGGCAGGCACACTCCTTGGGCTGTACCACCGAGACAGAACGGGCGAGGGGCAGATGATGGAGAACTCACTGCTATCCACCGGGCTGTGGCTGAAATCCGATTCGTTTGTGGAGCAACCTGGCTACGAGGAACCGATTTTCGCGAACTCCGATAATACCGGCCTTCACGCGGCGCACAGATCGTATGAGGCGTCCGACGGCTGGATCTTTGTTGGCGCACGGACAGATGAGCAGAAGGCCGCACTGGCCGCAATCATCGGCGTCTCCGGGTTGGCAGATGCAGAATTGGGACTGGATGACGACGATCAAGTTGCCCAACTGGCCCAGGACGTGATCAGAGAAGAGACGGTCGGCGAGTGGATGGGGCGTTTGGCAGGCGCAGGTGTTCCATCGGCACGGGTGGCTGAGGACATCGAAGACAGCGTGTACGGCAACGCTGACATCTTGCGACTTGGGGCAGTGACAGCCGCTGAATATCCCGGATTCACAAACCTGCGGCAACCCGGTCTGCTGATCGGATTTAGCGAATCACCGGGCGAACGCAGAATTGGATCTCCTACCTGCGGCCAGGACACGGAGTCGGTCCTATCCGAACTTGGCTACAGCGCCGAGCAGATCTCCGATCTGGAATCAACTGGTGCTATCTACTCCTACAACGAGCAGGATCAAGCGTAAGGCTCACTCGATCAGTTCGGTAACCATCGTCACCAGACGGGTATCCGGCTTGAATGCCGCCCACGCAAACCAGAAGTGATCGCCGTGTATTACGGGAAGCAATTCATGACCGACAAGTTCTCCTGACGTAGCGAGGCCAAATCGGTCCCACGTGGAGCCTGTTTCAGTATCGGTAATCGTGCCATCTGGTTGGGCCGTGAAGGTCAGCGTCTGATCGCCAAACTCGCGGAAGAACATCGAGGACGACCCGGCAATATTCACCCCTTCTGCCGCATTCGAGCTAACGAATCCAGATCTTGTTTTATCGTCAAAGAAGACCACAACGGGGGCGTCGCCGACCAGATCGTTCACAACGGGATTATCGTCTAGAAATGAGAACGCGTAGGCGACGGGTCCGGTACCGATATCGACTGCCGAAACGCGTTCGATAACAGGGAGTCGACGGTCGAACGTCTCGAAGAATAGGAATGGCCGCACGTTTTCAGCGTCGTCGTAACCGGCATAGGGCGCGGTGTCATAGTCAAATCCTGTGACATCAGGGCGATCAAGGACGGCTCCGTCCGAGAAACGGTCAACAAACGTCCCAAATGAAACCGTCTGCACTGGCACCGCGGTCAAGAAAGTGCCAGCGTCATCACCAACGAGCCCTTCGCCAGTGATTTGCTGCCACATCGTCTCTGTGACGTTGTCGTACATGACCAGGTCCGACAATCTTAGAAAGCCTGAAACGCCAAACTCGCGGACCGTTCCCCCAACGGTGCGTTCGAACGCTACCGCGCTATTGCAAAGGGGGCAGTATGTGACAACAATCGGCACTCCGCCAATATCATCGTTTACGATTTCATGTTGGAGCAGGATATCTAGCGGATACGCACGAGCGTCACCGTTGACCTCAACGGCAATTACCGGTTCCCGTGGGTCAATACTGGCGATCACGTCACCTACCGGTGTGAACGAAGGGTTAGAAATTGCTGGAATGGTGTCACGTGGCACCATTCGTCCCAGCTCATCCAACGAGATCACCCGACGACTGAAATTGGTCTGCCATCCTTCGAACCTAGAGCGAGTTACGAATGGCCGCTCCGTTATTGTGAATGGCGCATCGATCGTGGGATCAGGTGAGTCGCTGGAATTCTCGTCCAGAAATTCTCGTCTTGCCACGGGCTGAGCAGTTGGAGGTGGATCGGATTGGAGAGTGGCCGTCGCTCCCGGAACCTCGATTGAGAGCGCTTTGGGCGCGTCAACATCACCGCACGCCCCCGTCAGAATCGCCACAAACGCTACAAACGTGAGGGCTGCTACTCGTTGCTGCGGTTGTGGTAGGAACACGAGACGCTACTCCGCCGAAAGTTGAGCGGTGCTTTCCACCAGGCGGGTATCGGGCTTGAATGCCGCCCACGCAAACCAGAAGTGATCGCCGTGAATCACTGGCAGCAGTTCATGACCGACGAGTTCGCCTGAGTACGCACGACCGAATCTGGACCACGTGCTGCCAGTTTCAACATCTCGGATGAGCCCATCTCTGGCTTCAAAGGTCAGTATCCGGTCATTAAGCTCGCGGCTGAAGGTTGTGCTTGAACCCACGATGTTGAATTCATCACGGTTGATCGAGCTCTTAAACGCCGATTCAGTTTCGTTGTCGAAGAATATCGCCACAGGAGTATCGCCAATCACGTCGTTTATGACCGGATTCTCCTGCAAGAACGCGAAGTGGTAGGCGACCGGGCCAGTACCGAGGTCGAAGGCTGCAACGCGATCAACGGGATGAGCGCGGCTATCGATGGTGCCAGAAAACAAGAACGGGTCGTTTCCTTGCACGAGATCGTCGTACCCCGTGTATGGCGTGTCAGAATATCCGCCGCGGCCGCCTGGTCGGTCCATGACCTGACCATCTGGGAACTCCTCTACGAACGTGATCCACGAGACGACCTGCGCGGCCACGGTGTCTAACTGACGGCCAGCGTAGTCTCCGACGATCGCTTCACCGGTCAACTGCTGCCACCAGCTCTCGGTGGTGCTATCCCACATCACCAGATCGCTATTTCGTAGGAACCCGGACACGCCAAAACGGTGGGGCACTCCATCAATGGTGGTCCTGAACACAAGAGAGCTATTGCAGAGCGGACAGTACGTGACTGCAACCGGCTCGCCGCCTACCGTTGTGTTGACGATTTCATGCCTGAGCAGAATGTTTAGCGGAAAAGCACGCGCTTCGCCGTTAATTTCAACCGAGATGACCGGCTCAGGACCATCGAGCCATTTTGGTGGATTGGATACAGATTCGTACTCCGGATTGTCTATCGGCGGAATCCCGTCGCGGGGAACTCCGCCAGAGAAGATATCTGTGAGCGGGACGGTGCGATTTGTGAAATCAGTGGTCCAAACACGTGCGGCCTTTTTCGCGAATGACGCTTCGTTGTCCTCAAGCGGACCAAGCAATTCGACAGAGATGTGGGAGGCATTACTTTCGCCAACTGCTGCCTGATCGGCTGCTTCTGTGGGTTGAACGGACTCTGCAGAAGAACGAGGCGTGGGATTATCAGGCTGGACGGTTGGGGATATTGGTGTAGAGGTGGCTGCCAGTCGCGCTGGAGGTATCTCGGCGTCGGATCCGCATGCGACTACGGCGATGCTGATGAGTCCAATGAACGGGACTATCCTGCGTCGAGATGTGAAATATCGGAATATGATCTGTTGGCTCCTGATTTACTGCCCAACGTTCCGGGCCCGTGTCAGTTCGCGGATATGTTGCGCGTGTATCTATCTATTTGATATGGCGGGTCGCCACTGTGCGTATTAGATGCGAGTATGCAACGAGAAGCGCGTGACCGGGTGAATGAGCGATCTTGGCAGCGAATTATTCGCTGCTTACACGACTCATATTGACTTCAGGATGGATAAGTGAGCACCCGCGCAGGATTGTCGATCAGCATGCGATCGAACGCAGATGTTTCGACGCCTCTTGCTGCCATCCACGGACCAACTCTGGAGATGATGTGGTCCCAGCCGTGTCCCCCAAACTCTCGTAGCCTGTGTTTAGAACAGACATCGTGGGCAAGAACAACCCGGTCGCCGTAACCCTGGTCGAGGAGTGATGCGATCTGGTCTATACGCTGGTGGTCTCCCGGCATGTATGTCTCCGGAGCCAGTGGGTAATAAGGGGAATCGTGCCCAAACAGGTCGTACTCAAGATACGCACCCGTGGCGGCCGTCTCGCTGAGAACAGACGGATCAAAGATCGTGCGTTCAATATGGCCCATGATTGTGCGGCTCAGATCGGCGCCTTTTGACGACATGAACTCCAGAATCTCCAGCGGCGCCCGGTTGTTACGTCCCGGATGGATCAATATTGCGGCGCCAGTTTCCTGTTGGGCCAGTACCGCCGCCTCCACTGTCTTTTTCTCATCGTCGGTCCATGGCCAGGAGCAGCCCAACTCACCAATGATTCCACACCTAATAGCGGTGCCATCAACGCCCTCAGTGAGTTCAGTGACTATCTGCCGGGCCACGTCGTCGACGGATCGTTTGGCATATTCATCAGAGTGGCTAGCCTCTACGTAAAAACCTGCGCCCATGATCACGTTGAGTCCGGTCGCGTTTGAGATTCGTTTGAGCGCCTCTGGATTGCGCCCAATGCCAATCGTTGTGGCATCCACAATCGTGCCGCCACCGGCGTTTTTGAAGAAGCTCGCTTCTCGTATCGCCAGAGCCTCATCATCTAGCGTCAGGTTGTCATAGTTGCTGACCCAGTTGAAGCGTACCCAGCCCAGGTTGTTGAAATCTACCTTTGCTCTGGCAAGGGGAGCATCTACAGGGTTATCAGGCTCTTTATAGACCACGGTGAAATCGATCAATAGATGCTCGTGGGTCAGCGTTGGACCTAAAGCGTCGGGTGGGACGGCGCCGGTCACGGTAACGACTTTGCCGGAGTCATTCATAGCTGTCATATCGAAGCGATTCCTTCAGACGAATTGGGGTGACGTGGGTGTGTGGCTGTTAACATGCCAGCCGGTGGGCGGCTTGCATAGGCGTATGTGGAGCTAATCCCGAACGCATTCAAGAACACGTGGCGGGAATAATGACACAAGATATCGTCAATGTAGGGATCCTGGGTTGCGGTGCTATGGGGCGCGAGTTGGCGCTGGCCGCTGACAGCGATCGCATTCCAGGTGCCCGGGTCACGGCGCTTTTCGATATTGATGAGAATGCCATTGCTGCGCTTTCTGCAGATCTGAGTAGCAGCCCTGACGGCTATTCAGACATCGACGCGTTCGTGGCGCATCCCGGTGTGAGCCTCGTGGTCGAGTGCGCCTCACAGGCCGCGGCTAAGGCCCATGCAGCCACCGTACTCAAGACTGGCATAGCGCTCATTCTCATGAGTTCGAGCGCGATGACGGACCCGGATGTTTACGCAGAGCTAATGGAGGCGGCAAACTCGTCTGGAGGCAAGGTGATTGTGCCTTCAGGGGCTATTGGTGGCATAGACGCGATTAGAGCGGTAGAACACCTGCTTGAGAGTGTGACCCTCACCACCACGAAACTCCCAAGGGCACTAACGGGCGCGCCGGGATTCGCCGAGTGGGAAGGCAAAGAGATCACTGAGCCGACTGTGATATTCGACGGGCCAGCATCAGACGCGGTCCGTCTGTTTCCGGCAAACGTCAACGTTGCGGCAACGCTGAGCCTTGCGGGCATTGGTCCGACTGAAACCAGAGTGACGGTGGTTGCTGATCCGGATGCACCGGGGAACGTTCATCAGATTGACGCGAGTGGCAGCTTCGGCAAATTCAAGTTTGAGTTCGTCAACAGCCCCCACCCCAATAATCCCAAGACGAGCTATCTGGCGGCTCTGGCAGCGATTGAATCTTTGCGCACCTACTGCGACCGCGGTCCCAGGATCGGTACATGAGGTCAATTGAGGTCTAGGCGTCGCGCCAGTGATACTCCGGCTTCCAACCAAGAATGTTCTCGGCTTTGGTGATATCTAACGCTGTAACGGTGCCTTCTAAGGGCTTGCGGATCTTGACTCCGGGATAGCCTTGCTCGATCGCCTCCATAGTGGGCGTGCTGAGAGACGTTTCGTCACCATTGATGAAGAACGCCTCATGCCCTGTCCAATCGACTTCCAGAGCCAATCTACAACTGCGGGCCGCGTCACGAATATCGACCCAGCCCCAGAAGTGCATCGCTTCGAACGGGGTCGCCGTTTTTCCGCCAGAAGTTTTGAGTTTCTGCTGTCCGGCAACATCCATGAGGCCATGAAACCTCATACTGGCAATCTGCATGGGACGTCTGCGACAAAACGCTTCAGCCATCTCCTCGCCCAGCCATTTACTCTGGCTATAGGCGTCTTCCGCTCGAGTTGGGTGCTCCTCATCAATTGGAAAGTAATGAGGTGGGACCAATGAGTGGGAGTAGATGGCCCCAACTGCATTGACTGATGAGGCCATCACAACTTTGTTGATGCCATGGATCTCCGCAGCCTCAAGAACGTTCCAGTTGGAGAGCATGTTGACCCGAAATACCTCTGCCTCTGGATCACGTCCGGGATTTGGGATAGCGGACATATGGACAATTGCATCCATATCCCGTGAGACAGAAATGACTGCGCCGAGATCAGTTGTGTCGATGCGCATGAACGATACATCGGACGAGTCATCAGGCACGCGGTCGGTGCTAACTACTTCGTGGCCGTGCGAACGTAGTTCGGGAATGATGTATCTACCGGCGCGGCCACTGCCGCCTGTGACGAGAACTTTCAAGATTACGGCCTCATTTCGGAACATTGCCCATGGCGGTAGGGGATATTACGGAACGACTACGTATCAATCAGAGTCAGGAGTTTGTCCAGAGTGAACTCAGTCTTATCAATTCTGCCGTTCGCTCCTGCCGCGACTTCATCCCCAGAATCGAGGCCGGAAACGATGATTACGGTGGTGTTCGGGAGGAGGCGTTTTATCTGCCGGGTTGCCTCCAGACCATTCATCTCTGGCATGGATATATCCATCAGAATCAGATCTGGGTTCAGCTCACCCGCGAGGGTGATGGCATGAGCGCCGTTTAGCGCTTCACCCACAATTTCGAATTCCGGGTGTTTCTCTACGCGAGCGCGAATAAGGAGTCGGTATGACTCCTCATCGTCGACCAGCATAATTCGCATCATATGGCGGTGACGCGCAGATTCGGAATGTTCGTCAATATTGTTTAGTCCAGTGGCGTCTGGGCTTTCGGCACATCGAGGAACTATAGATGAGTAGGTCTGATTTGATAAGCGTTCTGCCACCCAATCGCAGTCTCGTAACCCATTTGTGACCTAATTCAAACGCAATGGCCGAGCCCATAGGGACTCGGCCATTCCAGCGCGGAAACCCCGGAACGGGTTTGATAAATCAAGAGAAATTTTCGATTCCGAAAATTTCTCAGCCTCGTATCACACCGAAGCTCCGGCAAAAGCCTCTGTGTCAATTCGCCCCGTGACACCGCGCCCTGAATTGCCCTGAGTAATCGATTTGCCCTGAGTAAGTGCCCAGCTCACTCGAAGCTCCAACTCACCCTCAGACCAGGGCTTCGTGATGTAATCGACAGCACCCATGAACAACGCATCTCCACGATCCCGTGGTGCGGACCTGGCCGAAATCATCACTACAGGTATGTCAGCCGTTTCTCGATAGGTCTTCAACTGTTCCAGGACCTGAAAACCATCCATTTCTGGCATGTTGATATCAAGCAGGATCAGGTCAGGATTGACGACTCTCACGCTGGACAGCGCTTCACGGCCATTCACAGCCTCAAATATCTCGTAACCAGAATCTTCAAGGGTCATAGCGAGAGCAAGACGGACATCAAACTCATCGTCAACTACCATTATATTTTTGCCAATTTACGCTCCCTAACCCGTCCGGTTTACAAGGGCCTGTCGACCCGTGTCCACTGCTCGTGGAACTAACTATGGGTGCTCTCTACCCCCGGCAGAAGTTCCGGCGGTATCAGTGTTAATGCCGGAAGGCTCACGGCGATGAGCCAATGGGCTCGCGAGAGATGGATTGGTGTGGTTCAGGGACTGACAATCACTTTTATAGCGCCTGATGTCCGCTTATCGTCCGCCACAGAAAACGCCTCAAGTATGGCATCGAGTGGATAGCGATGAGTCACGATTGTGCTTACATCCAACAATCCTCGGGACATCAGATCCAGAGCTGTCTGTTGTTCGCTCACGCCATTGAAGCTTGAGTAGCTGTTGGACCATAGGAGAGATAGTTCTCGCTGCATTGCCAGATCAGCGGGGATTTGCTGAGGTCGTGTGAATGAGCCAATTATGCATACGGCCCCGCCCATCCGCGCCATGGACATACACTGCGCTATCAGTTGCTCGTTTCCGCCAACTGTCTCATAGATGACAGCGGCACCATCTTCGTCGGTAAGGTGCATGACACTTTCAATTGGGTCGACCTCCGACGTGACGACTATTTCATCTGTGGCGTTCATTTCAAGCGCAACCTGAAGTGGCTCACGGCGCGTAGAGACCATGATGACTCTCCCCGCGCCGAACGCTTTGGCCACCTGCCCCATCGTGATGCCAATGGTTCCCGCGCCCAGAACGACGACTGTGTCATCAGGCCCGGCAGGCGCGATATGAGCGGCATGGACGCTGACGGCGTAGCAATCCAGGAGCGCCGCACCGTCGAAACTAACGTGATCGGGAATTGGTCGGGCGTTCTCCTGCACAACTACATCGAGCTCAGAGAATCCGAAACTGGCCTGGCGCACGCCATTGCGAATCCCTCGAGTCGCACAGATGTGATAATTCCCCGATCTGCACTCGCGACAGTTACCGCAACCCAGAAGATGCTTCGCTTCGATAGCTACGCGTTGACCGATGGCAAGCGAATTGACGCCGGACCCCAGCGCGACTACTTCACCGGCAAGTTCGTGGCCCTGTCTCCACGGTACGTCGCCAGACCGAGGCCGATTGCCACGATAGTTGTGGAGATCGCTGCCGCAAATTCCGGCTGAGCGGATTCGTACCAACACTTCCCCGGGCCCCGGGACCGGATCAGCGATCTCCTCGACACGAATATCTTTTTCACCGTAGAACATCGCAGTTTTCATCGTAAATCGCCTTGGGACTATGTCCGCTGTTTAGCTCATTGTCTTGCGAAGCGCCGCAGTTGCTTCATTGTCTATTGCCAATGGGCTGCCCGCGATTTTGACTCCGTACACAGTGCGTGCGGAATCCAGCGACACCTTGTCATCCAGGACATCTTCAAGAACTTCAGACGGATCACGGTTTAGCGGATTCCCCCAGCCAGCGCCGGAGGCCATCTCATGCCGGATGACGCCACCAGCAGCGATCTCAACCTCTGCCATGGTTGGAAGCACGGTCTCTTCCCCCTCAACTACCAGAGTGTTCATTGATGGTCTGCCCGTCGAACCGCCAAAAAGCCCGAATGGCGGGTGTGCACGCTTGTCCGATCGAAGTTGAAGCCTTGCGGCATTGGAGAGATTCTTTATCTGGCGAATGTGTGCAAGGGAACCCCGATGCTCTCCCGCTCCTCCGGTGTCATCAAGGAGTCCATAGCGCTCGATTCGGACGGGATGCTCTGCCTCAGCGATCTCCACGGGGGTGCAGGCGATATTCGACGCTGGATGTGGCACACCATCCGGGCCATCTCCGTGTGGACGGCCACCCCGAGCGCCAGCGAAGAGGTCCACAAATGCGAAAGGCGTGTGGTCCTCTCGGTAACCGCCAATGCTAATAATCGTATTGCCACCTTCACCGTCTGCCGGAACGCGGTCCGGGACGGCCTGGGCGAGTGCTCCCAGAACAGTATCCATCGTACGGAAACCGGTGATGCCTCGGGCGGCGCATGGCGCAGGATGAACCGGATTCACAACGGTTGCTTCAGGGGCAATGATTTTTATGGGTCGCTGATATCCAGTAGCGTTTGGAATGCCGGGGTCCATGATGAGTCTGATCGCACCCCAGACGGCCGCCGACGAAAAAGGCAGAGGAGAGTTGATCCCGGCAGGAACCTGCTTAGAACTGCCGGTCAGGTCAACCGTGATCTCATCGCCCTCAATGATGACGGCGGCACAAATCCTTACGGGGCCGCCCTCAATATTGTCAGCGTCGATAAAGCATTCGTACTCGAATCGTCCATCTGGGAGTTTTTCAATCTCAATGCGAGCCAGCCGTTCAGAGTAGTCAAGGAGTTCGTTGGAATAGCGGCGTAGCGTCGACGGTCCGTATCGGTCCGCCATCTCCAGATACGCGTTTTCGCCAGTGACGTCCGCCGCAATCTGGGCTCGCATGTCGCCCATGACCTTTTCCGGCAGGCGGACGTTGGTCTGAATGAAGTCATAAACCGCCTCCACAGGCACGCCACGCTCCTGCATCTTGAGGGTGGGTATCCGAAGACCTTCCTGGTAGATGTCGATCGAGTTCGTGGAGTTGCTGCCGGGTACCAGACCTCCCATGTCTGTCTGATGAGCCACAACCCCGGCGAAGGCTTCAAGCTCACCGGAATGGAATATTGGCTTGATGATGTAGACGTCTGGCAGATGAATCCCGCCGGATGTGTACGGGTCGTTGAGGATGTAAAGGTCTTCCGGATATATTCGGCCGGAAAATTTCCGCAGAATCGACGCCACGGCGGAAGGGAATGATCCCAGGTGCATGACAATCGTCAGACCCTGAGCAATCACACGGCCCTCTCGGTCACACAACGCTGTTGAGTAGTCCAGGGCATCCTTGACGATACCTGAATAAGCCGTTCGCATTACGGTCAGAGCCATCTCGTCCACAAGGGCGTCGAGTCCGTTCTGGATCACCTCGAACGTCACGGGGTCGATGTCAGATCGTTGTGTCACGAGTTTTTCCTCAACACTTGTCCGCTGCGGTTGTCGGTGAATTCGCCATTTGCAAATGATGGGACGCCGTTCACGACGACATGCCGCATTCCGTTGGCATAACTATTTGGGTTATCGAGAGTGGCGGTGGGCGAGAACTCATTTGGGTCAAACACCGCGATATCGGCCCGGTTTCCAACCTTGAGTTCTCCGCGATCATGGAGTCCAAGTCTGTGGGCGGGCATCGACGTCATACGGTGGATCGCTTCTGGAAGGCCCAGAATTCCGTGATCGAAGACTGTTTTGCGTATGAACCATGATGCCCAACTGTAGGCTCCAAGGAAGCTCGATCCACCAATCGGCCCATCCGTTGCCAGCGCGGTGGCATCCGAGCCGACCATGCATTTTGGGTGAACGGCCGCCCCAACGATCTCTTCTTCACGGTAGGAGTGGCACAAGACCATCACACCATTGATATCGTCCGCATTGGCGGCAAGAACGTCGCAAATTGCACTGAAGGGGTCGGTTTCGGAAAGCTGGGCCAGCGTGATGCCCTCTAGTTCCGGTGTGGCTGGTGCAGTGAATATGGAGACCTTCTCCCATCCACCAATTCCAAAGCTGGAGATGATGCTCTCATGCTTCCGGACATCGTTCCGGTAGCTCGCGCTGCCCAGACTGATCCGTCGGTCGTCCGCCGATAACGCTTGTTCATAGTCAGGGAGAGCACAACTCAGATTGGTTATGCCGTGTTCTCGGGTGTGAATGTCAAACGTGACGTCCAGTCCGCGTACGATGGCGTCGTCGACCAGATCTAAAGCACGTTCGGTACTATCTGCGGGGCCGCCTTTCCGCGGCAGAATGTGGGAGATATGCAGAGGGATATCTGCGGCTCGGGCGGTGTCGATGGCTTCTTGAATCGCCTCCACTGCGAATAACTCTCGATTCCTCGTGTGCGGAACGTACATGCCACCGTAGGAAGTCGTTGTCTGACACAGTGACTCCAACTCGTCGCTAGAACTTGACCGTTCAGCGGGGTATTCGAGCCCGGTCGAGAATCCAAACGCCCCCGCTTCAAGCCCTTCGCGCAGGTCGGCGTCCATCGCTGTTAATTCATCTGGGCTGGATGGACGAGTGAGATCGTCCCCATGTGAGAGCCGAAGATTGCCGTTAGGGACCAGGGTAGCGACATTCACCGCCGGTCGGGTCTGTTGCATGAGGGTCAGGAACTCATCAGTGGTGTTCCAGTTGATTTCCAGATGCTCTGAGTGGCCGTAGATATTCGACTTGAAGCGGTTTGGGGCTGTGATCGGGGCGCAGCCGTGGCCGCAATTACCAATAACTTCTGTGGTGACGCCCTGCGCAACCTGGCTTCTGGCCCGTGGGTCCACCAGCAGTGTGAAGTCGCTATGTGAGTGGATATCGATGAAGCCGGGAGTAACCACACTTCCGCTGCAATCTACAGACGGACCGTCTGAGTCAGAAAGATCACCAATGGCGATGATCTCTCCGGCCAGAATTCCAACGTCAGCATTGAACGGCTCAGACCCGGTTCCGTCGATTACTTGCCCGCCCTGCAGGATGAGATCGAACAACCTACGCCTCTTCAAACGTGAGGATCAGGTTGTTCAGCTCGTCCCGGTGAATCCGGGCGTCGGGCGGCACAACCGTGGTGGCGTCGTACTCATCAACAATTATTGGCCCGGATGTTGCTTGTGACCCAATGTCTGCTCGCCCTACCACCGGGGTTGAGAGCAGTCCGTGAACCGGCCCGAAGTATGCCTCCCTATGGGTTCGCTTTTCACCAGTGATTACTTCAGTGACGCCTGCGGGATCTTCTTCTGACGGGAAAACGACGAGGTATCTGATGTTGACGATTTCAACCGGTTCTGCGTCAGAGCGGTGTCCGTAAGTTCGGTCGTGCTCTTCATGGAATCGTTCCACGGTCTGTTGGAACCCCTCGCTGGTGATCTCATCTCCCCCACCAAAATTTACTGACAACTCGTAACCCTGTCCGCTGTATCGCAAATCAGCCAGAGCGGTCCATGTGCCCTGACCAGGATCTTGATCCTCTTCAAGCAATGATCGAGTCGCAGTCTCGCGTAACCGCCCGTAAGCACCGGCAAGTTCTTCGATCTCCAGCTCGGCCACCTTCCGGAACAGGGTCTGAACAAACCTGTACGCCGGTGCCGCAGTGAGCAGGCCGAATGCTGAGAATAGTCCCGGCGAAGGCGGAATGATTACGGTGCGGATTCCAAGCGAACGAGCGATGCCAGCGGCGTGAATTGGTCCGCTCCCGCCAAATGCCAGCATAGCGAAATCTCGTGGGTCGCGGCCGCGATAGGTCGTCACTGCCTTGATCGCTCTGATCATCGAGACATTCGCTATCTCGTAGACGCCATGTGCCGCGTCCAGTGCGGATATCTGGAGTGATTGAGCTACTGACTTCTCAATCGATTCAACCGCCTTGTCCCGGTTGAGCGTAATCACACCACCGGCCAGGGCCTGCGGGTTGATGTAGCCAAGGGTGACGTTGGCATCCGTGACGGTTGGGTCAACGCCGCCAGTCTCATAGCAGACCGGACCGGGACTGGCCCCCGCCGAATCGGGACCAACTTTCAGGGCCCCGCCTAAGTCGATGCGCACGATACTGCCACCACCCGCGCCAACTTCTGCGATATCGATCACCGGCAACTTCAAGGCGTGCCCGCGGCCCTTGACCAGAGCGCTTGAGAGGGAGATTCCAGCGCCCACCTCATATTCGGTAGTCAGAGCAGGTTCGCCACCTTCCACCATCGACGCTTTTGCGGTTGTGCCGCCCATGTCGAAGGTAATCAGGTTGTCGAACCCGGCCTGTCTTGCCAGATATGCGCCACCTACCACTCCGGCGGCTGGACCGGACTCTATGATGTGCGAAGGCTTGGCTGCTGCGGCCGCGTCTGACATCACCCCGCCGTTGGATTGCATGATTCTGATTGGCGCGCCAATGTCTGCCGATTGAAGCTGGTCGGCTAGCGATCTCAAATAGGTTGCCACCACTGGGCCTACGTAGGAGTTGATGACGGTGGTGCTTGTGCGCTCGTACTCCCGTATCTCAGGCAATACCTCTGACGAGACGGACACAAACAGGTTCGGAAACCTCCGCCTGACCTCTTCCGCCAATTGTGATTCATGGTCGAAGTTGCGATATGAGTTGAGCAAGCAGATCGCTATCGCCTCGATGCCTTCTTCTGCAATGCGATCGAATCCCATCTCAGCCGAGGACATATCGAGCGGGATCAATACCGAGCCATCGGCATCTATGCGCTCATCCACCTCAAGGCGGTACCGGCGGCGAACGAGTGGTGGGGGAGGGGTGTAGTCGAGGGAGAACAGTTCAGGAATCCTGAGCCGTCTCAACTCAAGCACATCTCGGAATCCTGCTGTGGTAATCAGCGCTGTACGCGCACCCTTGTTTTCAAGGATTACGTTTGTGGCGACCGTAGTGCCATGGACGATCTCGCCGATGGCACTTCCCGCTTCGCCCATCTCAGCCAGTATTTCTTCGATACCGGAGACGATGCCCACCGAGTAGTCATCAACAGTGGAACTGACCTTTCGGGTCACCGTTCTACCGTCAGGAGTTACAAGGACCACATCAGTGAACGTACCGCCGATATCGGCCCCAACGCGATAACCCGGATTGGACTCTGTCATTTAGAAGTGACCTCTCGCCACGATTCAATTCCAGTCATATTTATGGCGAGGGTGATTATCGTCCGCACTGGGAGCGGAAACAACCTGCCCAGAATCTGATTTCCAGAATCTTGGTTAAAAAGAATGAGACCCACGTTTAAGTGGGTCTCATGCGAGATGAATCACCGGGGGCATAAGGCCCCCCGGTGAACGGACGAAGAGTTTAGCTCTTGCCGATCTTGAACATCTTGGTGCCACACTCCGGGCAGATGCCTTTTGTGGCCGGGCGACCGTTCTTCATAGTGGTCTGCTCCGGGCTCTTCATCTCACGCTTGGTCTTGCACTTCATGCAGTAGGCTTCCATAGCAATCTCCGAATTTCAGGCACGCCCTTTGGTCTGGCTCAGGGCTTCTGCCGCAATCCCTCCTGAGCCGGGAGGAACCATACGTGTCGCAACTGATCTCGTGATCAGCTAATCAATCGTTATGGCAATCCAATAGGGCTGTCAACAGGGAATACGATGAAATCGCGCATTAACCAGCACGAGTGATTCGAGTTCATTCGCCTCGTAAACGCCGAAAACCCTCGTATTACCGTAGGTAAGAGGCCTGAGCGGGGACATTTATGATGATTCTGAACCCTCTCAAGTACGGCACTGTCTTGTGATCATGCCTGTGGAGTGTTTCCCAGCTAACCCAGCAGAGATGGCGCGATCGTGATCAATCCCATCTGCGGGGAAACTTGCCAAAATAGAGCTGTCTTACGCTCTAACCCATCGTGTGCTTGACGGCATTGATTACGCGTTCAGGAGTCGGATACACGAGCGGCTCCAGGGCTGGTGAGTACGGCACGTTGACCTGCTCTGCCGCAACTTTCATGATCGGCGCCTGAAGAGACCAGAACGCCTCTTGTGCCACGATGGAGGAGATCTCACTCGCGGCGCTGCAAACCTCGTGCGCTGGATCCACGACTACCAGTCGACCGGTCTTCTCAACAGACGTCAATATCGTTTGCTTGTCCAACGGGACAAGAGTCCGAGGGTCGATGATCTCGATCGAGATGCCCTCCTGTTCAAGTACTTTGGCCGCGTCCTCGGCGTGAGCTACGCCTCCCGCTATGCCAACAACAGTGCAGTCGGTCCCTGCGCGGACGATACGCGCCTCACCGAACGGCACAAGTAGCTCACCACCGGGAAGGTCTTCGTTTGCCGGCACCTCACCGCGAGAACTGATAGCAATGCCATCTTCAAATATCAGGCAAGGGTTGTTGTCGCGTACGGCCGTTTTCATCAAACCTTTGGCGTCATACGGATTGGTAGGGCAAATAACTTTTAGGCCCGGCGTGCTCATGAATATGTTGTAGTTGCGGTCGGAGTGGTGCGCCGCCGCACCCCTTGCGTAGAACATCCGAGCACGCCACGTGACTGGGAGCGTTGCCTGGCCACCAAACATGTACCGCATCTTGGCGGCCTGGCTGATCATCTGGTCCATTCCCACCCAGAAGAAACTGGTTACGGTCTCAACAATTGGCCGCTGACCAACAAGTGACGAGCCGATAGCCGCTCCGAAGAAGCCATTTTCTGAGAGAGGGGTGTCGATTACCCTGTCGTCTCCGAAAATCGCATGGAGTCCAGCACTGGCGCCATAAATTGATGCGCGGATGTCTTCGCCCATCAGGTAGACGGCCTCATCCCGCTCCATCTCTTCTCGTGTGGCCTCCGCTATGGCGGCCATGTAGGTCATGATTGGCATGGTGTTTTTCTCTATTTGATCCGGTGGTTGGGGTGGCTATATCGCGGGATCAGGCCCACATGTCTTCAAATAACTCTTGTGGCTCTGGGTACGGGCTGTTCCTCGCGAACACGAGTGCTGCCGCTACGTCAGCACGAGCGCGTGCCTGGACTGCGTCGCATTCTTCGCTGGTAGCTACTGCGGTAGACGTGAGCGCTTTTTCGTGCAGTTGTATCGGATCGCGCTTCCGCCACTCATCAACTTCTTCGTCGCTTCGGTACGGGCTATCCCGAACTTTTTCTAGGCCAAGCGAATGGTCTTCAAACCTGTAAGTTAGTGCCTCTATCAGCGTTGGCCCCTCACCGGCCCGAGCCCGCTCAACCGCCTGTAGAGTCACTTCATAAACGGCGATAGCGTCCTGACCATCTACCAGCACTCCCGGCATGTTGTAAGCGGGTGCGCGGTCGGACACGTGGTCAACTGAGACAGAGTTTTTGTACGAGGTCGTTATCGCGTACTGATTGTTCTCGCACAGGAATATCACTGGGAGGTTCCACAGCGACGCCATGTTCATGGACTCATGGCAGGCGCCCTGATTGGACGCCCCATCGCCAAAGAAAACCATTGAGACAAAGTCTTTGCGTTGCTGCTTCGCTGCCAGCGCTGCGCCTGTAGCAATTGGGACAGACGAGGCGACAATTCCAGACTCGCCCAGAATTCCAATGGAGAAGTCCGCCAGGTGCATTGAGCCACCCTTGCCCTTGCAGTAGCCACCACTTTTGCCAAGAAGTTCCGCCATCGCGCCGTTAAGATCGCCACCTTTGGCAATTGGGTGGCCGTGGCTTCGGTGGTTGCCCGCTATGTAATCGGTGTCTCGCAGGGCGGCGCATGCACCCACCGCTACGGCCTCTTCACCGATGTAGGGATGGGCGGGACCCTGTAACTCTCCGGAAGAGTGGATTTCGATTACTGCTTCTTCAAAAATGCGGATACGCCACATGCGTTCGAGCATTTGCATGAGTGCGGCTTTTTCTGGCGGCATGGTTCTCCTTCTGGGCCATCGATAGATCGATCAGGCCGGGGTGCGGGCAGTATAAACCTCGGTCCACTGGTTTGCTCTTTCTCCCAGGCCTCATGGGACTGCTGTGAATGCACATTGGCTGCACTTACGAGATCGCGTACGGTATTCTTGCCACCTAAGGATTGGTGCTCTGACCTGAGACATTTCAATAAAGCCCCAACCATAAAGACGGAAACATGTCATTTAGCTTCATACAACTCGCGGATACTCAGTTCGGCATGTCCGCAGGTCTGAGCGGCAAGTCAGACGATGAGATTGCCGCGTTTGCAGCGCGTGGCCTAAAAGTCAATAAAGAGCCAAAATTCGAGGGGTTCGCACCTGAAACCCAAGCGTTTGAAGAGGCCATAAAGCAGGCCAATGAGCGCAAGTCTGAGTTCGTCGTCGTATGTGGGGACATGATCAACAACCCCGAGAGTTCAGACGAACGCGACGAGTTCATGAGAATCGCTTCTCAGCTCAATGATGACATCCCCATGTACTGGATCGCGGGCAACCATGATGTTGCGGCGGACACCGTTACCCCAACTCCCGCCAGCGTGGCCGCATATCGCCAGCACTGGGGCGATGATTACTATTCATTCCAACATGGTGATGCGTCATTTATTGCGCTAAATACAAGTGTGATGGATCATCCCGAGCACGTAATCGGCGAGTCGGAATCCCAGATGAGCTTTTTGAAAGCGGAACTTGAGGCGGCGAAGAAACGGGACGCCTCGCAGATCATTGTGTTCACGCATTACCCGCTTTTTCTGGAGTCGTCTCACGAAGAAGACACCTACTTTTCGGTCAGGCGTGAACATCGGATGCCTGTGCTTGGGCTACTTCAGGAGTACGGTGTTTCAGCCGTTTTCGCAGGCCACTGGCATCGGAATAACTACGCCCAGCATGATGGCATGCTAATGGTGGCAACTGGCGCGGTTGGCTATCCCCTCGGAGACGATGACTCTGGATACAGGGTGGTCGACGTGAACGATGACCAGATATCTCACAATTACTATGAGTTTGGTTTCAGGTGATGAACTCAGCATCAATTCAAGACATTCTTTGGCATTTCAAAAGGATTTAAGATGACGGACTCCAATTGCACACATATGGACCAGATCAAAGAAGTCACTCCAAGCGCGGACGGCTGCGAAGAGTGCCTCAAGACGGGAGATGAGTGGGTCAATCTCCGGCTCTGCATGTTCTGCGGCAAGGTTGGTTGTTGCGATAATTCAATCAACAAACACGCCACGAAGCACTGGAATGAAAGCGCCCACGCGATCATCAAATCCCACCAGCCAGGCGAATCCTGGATGTGGTGCTACGCAGACGAAATGGGCTTGGACTAACTGAACCCGTACCGGGGAGCCACTGATAGATGACGCCGCAAATCAATGATTTAGACGGGATGACTGTTCATCCCCGTAAAAGTTTGGCCTCCGCAAGATGATCTGTTCATCTTGTTCAACTGAAAACCCGGCTGGTGCAAAATTCTGCATGTCCTGTGGAACTGCACTGGCGCAGGGCTGTGCCGGCTGCGGTGTGGAACTGCTGCCCGGCGCCGGTTTCTGTCACCACTGTGGAACAAAATCCGGTGAAGCCCCGACCGCCGCAAGTCCCGCACCGCCACAGGTAGCGCCGCCGGTACCTACACCGCCGGCTCAGCCAAATACTCAGGTGGCCCGCTACATCCCGGACGAGTTGAAAGGGAAACTTGAAACAGTTCGAAGTTCTCGCGGGATGGAGGGAGAACGTCGCATAGTCACCATGCTCTTCTGCGACGTACAGGGCTCTACTGCCGCGGCAGAGCGTCTTGATCCTGAAGAGTGGACTGAGATCATGAATGGTGCGTTTGAGCACCTTATTGCCCCTGTGTACCAGTTCGAAGGCACAGTTGCCCGTCTTATGGGCGATTCCATACTGGCATTCTTTGGCGCTCCAATCGCCCATGAAGACGACCCCGAGCGCGCGATACTGGCGGGTCTTGAGATTCTGGAATCAATCCAGCCGTACCGGAAAGAGATGACCAGCCGCTGGGATCTCGATTTCAATGTTCGAGTTGGTATCAACACCGGCCTGGTGGTGGTTGGAGCCGTCGGCTCTGACCTGCTGGTGGAATACACAGCGCTTGGCGATGCTGTAAATCTGGCTGCCCGCATGGAGCAGACGGCTTCTCCGGGCACGATTCAGATAGCAGACAACACATATCGGCTCGTGGCGCCGCTGTTCGAGTTTGAGGATCTTGGCGGAATTGAAGCCAAGGGTAAAAGTGAACTCGTACAGTCATATCGCGTCATAGCGCCGAAGGCTGAGCGAGGTATTCTCCGGGGTATTCAGGGTCTCGATTCCCCGCTCGTTGGCCGAGACGCGGAATTCAGCGATCTGAACGCGGCGGTGCAAAAACTGGCAAGTGGTCAGGGTCAGATCTTCTCTGTGATGGGCGAGGCCGGACTGGGCAAGTCACGGCTGATCTCTGAACTCAAGCAGAAGATCAATGCTGAGGGTACGACCGGAGTGGGGTCCGATGGGACGCAGGCAGCAGTCAATTGGTGCGAAGGCCGCTCTTTGTCCTATGAGTCAGGCATACCGTATGCGCCGTTCAAAGTCTTGTTGGAGGATTGCCTTGGTATTTCCGGCGATCTGGCTGAAGAACAAAAGTACGAGGTAATCCAATCCAGGCTTGCAACTTTGGCCGGCGATGAAGAGGAAAACCTGACTCCCTATATTGCAAACGTGCTTGGCATCCCCTCGCCGCCAGATGCACTTGAGAAGATCCGGTATATGATGCCGCCTGAACTGCGGGAATCTGTATTCAACGCCCTCGTCAATTTCTTTGAGTATCTGGCGATGAAGCAGCCAGTGATACTCATGTTTGAGGATGTCCATTGGATTGATCCAACGTCCAAGGAGCTATTGGAGCGCCTACTTGGCGTCACCGAGCGCGCATCGCTGATGGTCCTCTGTGCATTCCGTCCGTGGAGAGACGAACCCGCATGGGAGATTCATGAGTTAGCCCTCCGGGATTACGGTCACAGGTACGGATCAACAACTCTGAATCCTCTGGACGGTAACGACGCCAGGAAACTTGTATCCCACCTCCTGGCAGTTGATGATCTTCCCGAGCGAGTTCGATCGATGATCTTGCAGCAGTCTGAAGGCAACCCTTTCTTTCTTGAAGAGGTGATTCGCTCTCTGCTCGACGCCGGGATAGTCATTCGAGAGGGTGATCACTGGATCGCTACTCGTGAAATTGAAACTATCTCTGTGCCGGAGACTTTGACCGGAGTGATCACTGCCCGTTTTGATCAATTAAGCGATCAAGCGAAGAGAGTCGCTCAACTGGCATCGGTAATCGGCCGTGAGTTCGGTTTCAACGCCCTCTCAGAGCTGTATGACATGGACAGCGACCTGGATGGGATTCTGGTCGATCTGCAACGACGTGAGCTCGTCCGCGAGATTCGCAGGATTCCTGAACGTGAGTATAGATTCAAGCATGCCTTAACTCAGGACACCATCTACAACTCAGTCCTATTGAGTCGTCGGCGTCAGACCCACCGAAAACTTGCAGAGTGTATTGAGCGCCAGGCCCCTGATAAGTCATCTGATATCGCCCGACACTACTTGGATGCCGGTGAACAGGTCAGCGCGTTGCCGCATCTTGTGGCAGCGGGCGAAAAGGCCTTCGGAGCCTATTCGCATGCCGAAGCTGTAACGAATTTTCAGCGTGCTCTTGAGATTCTGGAGTGGCACCCGGACCCAGGGCTACACCGTCGTGCGTTTGAAGGTCTTGGAGGCTCATTTACGTTCACCGGTAGGCTCCCGGAGTCTGTTGCAGCGTATGAACAGATGCTTGGTGTAGCGACTGACTCCGGCAACGCATCCATGCAGATATCGGCCTACAACAAACTTGGTTTCGTAACTGGTGTGATCATGGGTCAAACTGAGAAGGCTGAGAACTATCTGGCCTTAGGATCAACAATGGCCACCGAGATTTCTGACTATCCAGGACTCGCTGAATACCACATCACAGAATGCTACTTGCGTACTGCGTCGGGCGACTTGGATGGGGCGAAAAATCACCAGACGGACGCGCGTGAGCTCGGATCCGAGCAGGGATTCGAAGTCGCGAGGCTCTTTGGCCTGTCCCATTACGCGAATACCCTCGCGTACACGGCTGACTTTGATGACTCATACAAAGCTGCGGAAGTAGCCAGAGACGCCGCTCAGGAAGTGGGAAACCAGCAGTATTTGGCGGAAGTCCTGGGTCACACTATTCCTCTCAATCACATGCGGAATGGCGAACTTGAGCGCGCCTACGACATTTCAGCCAGTGGACTTGAGATCGCACAAAAAATTGGTGCGACGGCAGAGATTTCCATAGCAGCGTTCACCCACGGCGTGATGGCCGGAATGCGCGGTCGATATGAAGAGGCGATCAAGGCACATAAACTTTCTGACAAAGTGGCGTTCGCAAGCGGGTACAACTATCTGGAGATGGTTGCCAAGTGCAGTATCGGCACGCTCTACCTGGAAATCAGTCCTCAACTCACGGAGCGCGCTCTTGAGTGGCACAACGGTGCGACGGAGGTTCGGGCAAAGCCGCTAGGCAACGCGTTTGGCGCGTTTGCATCCGCTGAAATCGGTTTTCGAGAACTTAAAGCTGGCAACCTTGATACTGCTATGGGGTATTTCAAAGAAGGCTTGGAGCAATCCACCGCTGCAAAGTACCTTGCCCGTCCAGCCCTGCTGGTTGGCTCAGCATTCGTGAATCTCATGACGGGATCACCTGAGGTCGCCGGTGAAGCAATCGCCGAAGCGCGCGAATTTGCTACCACGAGAAGCATGAAACACTTTTATCCCATGATTGAGTGGGCTGACGGTGGCGTGAATCTGGCAACCGAGAAACCGGAAGAAGCCCTTGTTCGCTTCAACGCTGGTGCGGTCGTTGCCCGGGAGATTGGGGCCGAACCATGGGTATGGCAGAATCTGGGTGGAGCCGCAAAATCACTTGTTGCTCTGGGTAGGACGCAGGAAGCGGAACAAAAAAAGTCGGAGGCGAGGGTATCGATCGACTCGATCGGGGCTCACTTCTCGGATGATGAATTGAAGAAACTATTCGTTGACAATGCGGTTGGTTCACTGGCCTGACTCACACGTCAGTCCATACGTAACGGCCTTCAAGGAGAAAACAATAATTGGCTAACCCAATCATCATGACGGTCGATGATGACCCTCAGGTGTTGCGGGCGATTGAGCGTGACCTCCGGAGTCGCTACGGCAAGGACTACCGGATTATCCGCGCAACTGGTGGGCAGGAAGCGCTCGACGCCGCGAGCCAGCTTCGTGAACGCGGGAGCGCCGTAGCATTGATCGTCTCAGATCAGAGAATGCCTGAAGTTTCAGGCACCGAATTCCTCGCCAGGGCTGGAGAAATTCATCCGTCGGCCAAGAAAGTTCTTCTTACCGCATATGCGGACACAGACGCGGCCATTGCCAGCATCAACGAAATAGGGCTCGACTACTATTTGATGAAGCCGTGGGATCCGCCTGAGCAGAATCTGTACCCGGTATTAGATGATCTGCTCAGCGATTGGAATGCCAACGTTGAGGCGCCCTATGACGGGATTCGGGTCGCCGGGACGCTGTGGTCGTCGACGTCTCACAACGTAAAAGACTTTCTGGCACGTAACTCAATTCCCTACCAGTGGCTCGATATTGAGAAGGATGATGTCGCTCTACAAATGGTCAATTCGGCAACGGATAGCCTCGCCACACGACAACTCCCAGTAGTTTTCTTCCCCGACGGCTCGAACCTGATCAATCCGTCATTCAGTGAACTCGCCGATAAGGTTGGGATGCAAACACAGGCGTCGCAGCCGTTCTACGACCTGATCGTGGTTGGTGGTGGCCCCGCTGGACTGGGCGCGTCTGTATACGGCGTATCCGAAGGTCTGAGAACCGCAATGATCGAAAAAGAGGCGCCGGGTGGGCAGGCTGGTACGAGTTCGCGCATTGAGAACTATCTCGGGTTCCCAAATGGTGTCAGCGGCGCGGACCTCGCACGGCGTGCGGCGACTCAGGCCAAGCGACTCGGCGTGGAGATACTACTCGCACAGGATGCGGTGGGCGTCAGGGTTGAAGATCCTCTGAAGTTCGTGAAACTGTCGGACGGTTCTGAACTGACCTGCAGATCGCTATTCGTCGCGACGGGCATGGAGGTTCGGCGGCTGGGCGCAGAAGGTATTGATGATTTCACTGGTGCAGGCGTCTACTATGGCGCCGCACTCACGGAAGCGGCGTTGTATCGCGATCAGCACGTTTTCATTGTTGGTGGAGCCAACTCAGCAGGGCAGAGCGCAATGCTGTTTTCGCAGTACGCCAGCCAGGTAAGCATGCTCGTACGTGGGGATGGGCTGAGAGCCTCGATGTCCCAGTATCTGA
The DNA here is from genome assembly GCA_013204555.1 of Chloroflexota bacterium. GTDB lineage: Bacteria > Chloroflexota > Dehalococcoidia > Lucifugimonadales > Lucifugimonadaceae > UBA1151. Next base: position 91,050 of record JABMNO010000033.1, read on the forward strand.
TCGATCAGATCGACGGCACCGCGAACATAGAAGTGCTCTCGCACACCGAAGTTGTTCGAGTGGCCGGAGACAACCATCTGCGGACCATTACGCTCAAAAACAATCAGTCGGAAGACGAGCAAACGATCGATGCCGGGGCGATGTTCATATTCGTCGGCGCCGCGCCGCATTCTGAACTGGTCAAAGATGTTGTTCAGACCGATGCAGCAGGTTTCATTCTCACTGGAGAAGACGTGAGCCGTGAAGGTGATCTGGCGTGGACTCTAAAGCGCGCGCCATTGCCGCTTGAGACCAGTTCGCCTGGCATCTTCGCCGGTGGTGACGTACAGGCTGGAGCCATCAAGAGGGTGGCATCGGCAGTGGGGCAGGGCGCTATCGGCGTCAGCTTTGTACACAGGTATCTGGCAACCGTCTGATGGGTGTAAACGCCACGTATGAGTTCCTGTGTAAGGTCCCGCTTTTCGCAAATCTTCCAGAGAAGGATCTTCTGCATATCTGCGAGTCCACTTTGGACGTATTTTTGGAACCGGAGGAGGTACTTTTCAAAGAAGGCGACATTGGCGAACACGCCTATGTCGTTGAGGAAGGCGAGATGGAGGTGCTTAAGACTTCCACTGGAGCGGATGTTCTCCTCGCAATTCTTGGCGAAGGTGAAGTTATTGGCGAGATGGCGCTGGTTGAAGATGCGCCACGTAACGCCACGCTGAGGTCGCGTTCCAAATCGAAGGTTCTACAGATACCCAAGTCTGAGATGGATTTTGTTTTGGACACGAGTCCAGCTGCGGCGCGCGCCATGTTCTCTAACGTCCTGCAACGCTGGCGGACTACTGAGAGCGCGCTCCGGCAGAACGAAAAAATGGCGCAACTGGGCACGCTGTCAGCCGGCGTGGCGCACGAATTGAACAACCCGGCCGCCGCCGTTCGTCGCGGAGCGGAGCAGCTTGCCGAGTCGATAGCCTCGTTCTCAGAGGCCCAGGGCGCTGTGGCTAAGGTCGACTTTAGTCCTGAGCAGCAGTCATCTCTTGAACAGCTAATGGCAATCGCCTCAGACAACGCGACCGGCGTGATTGGCATTTCGTCCCTTGACCGTAGTGATCTCGAGTACGAGTTCGAAAATCTGTTGGAGGAAAGCGGAGTCGAGGACGGCTGGCAACTCGCGCCTGCTCTCGTCGATATGGGGATTTCCGCTGAAGTACTTCGAGGAGCCATAACGCAATTCGAGGCAAATCAGATTGGTCCTGTCATTCAGGCCATGCGCGCCCGCCACGAGGTCCAAAGCTTGTTACATGAGATCGCTGAAGGATCAAGCAGGGTCTCAGAGATCGTGAAGGCCCTGAAGAGCTACTCATATCTGGATCAAGCTCCGGTACAGGAGGTTGACGTCCACGATGGACTGAACGACACGCTGGTGATACTCCGCAGCAAGCTCAGAGGCATAGAAGTCATAACGGATTTCGCATCGGACTTGCCGCTGATTCAGGGCTACGGTAGCGAACTTAATCAGGTCTGGACTAATCTGATCGATAACGCCGCAGACGCTCTTGATGGTGACGGACAGGTGAAAATCAAGACCTTGCCGCTGGATGGTGCGATTCAGGTTCGAATCACTGATAACGGTTCAGGCATTCCCGCCGAAATACAGACGAGAATATTCGATGCGTTTTTCACTACCAAACCACCGGGCAAAGGGACAGGCCTGGGGCTGGATATTTCGCACAACATCATCGTGGTGAAGCACCGGGGCAAACTCGAACTTGAGTCACGACCTGGTGAGACTACGTTCTCAATAACGCTTCCTCTTAACTTCGAGGAAGTCTAGGTCCGGTCCGTTCAGGCAACCTCGTACAACTGAACGCTGAACAGGTTTTCAGGGTCTGTCCAGACCTCACGAAGGCTGAGGCCCGCATCCCTGGCGATTGCACCAAATCGTTCTACTGTGTACTTGTGGGAGTACTCCGTCAAAATCGACTCCCCCGCAGCAAACGTGAATATCTCTTCACATACCCTGACCGTCTGGTCGCGTGAGCTGAGCAGCCTCATCTCTATGCGCGCTTTATCAGCGTTGTACACCGCCTGATGATCGAACGAGTTCACATCAAACGTACCGCGGTATGCGACGTTGATGTGGGAGAGGATATTGCGGTTGAACTCCGCAGTTATTCCTTTGGAATCGCTATACGCGTTCCTTAGAATCTCTGGCTTTTTTTCCAGATCGACGCCGATAAGTAACTTTCCGGAAGACCCTACAAGCTTAGCGACGTTTTTCAGCAGTTGCGCCGCCTCACTGACCTCGAAATTACCGATAGTTGACCCCGGGAAATACACGGCACGATTTCCGCGTCGCTGAGCCGCAACAGGCAGATCGAATTGGGCGGTGAAATCAGCCGCTAGCGGGTACACCGGCACGGCAGGATAGTCCCGGCTAAGTTGCTCAGATGTCTCCAACAAGTAATCGCCGGAAATATCGATTGGTACGTATCCAGCAGGGTTCTCAAGTTGCTCAAGAAGCAGTCGAGTCTTCGTGCTGGCGCCGCTCCCGTATTCCACCAGGAGTGTTTCCGGTCCCAGGGCTGCAGCCATTTCGTTGGAATGCTTTTCCATGATGGACAGCTCAGTCCGAGTGACGTAGTACTCATCAAGCTCGCAAATCTCGTCGAACAATTGCGAGCCACGCTCATCGTAAAAAAGCTTGCACGGAAGGGTTTTCTGAGGTGATCTAAGGCCGTCTAGAACCTCTTCAAGAGGACCACGCGTTGCCTGTTGACCCTGTGGAGCGAACGCCATTGTTGGCTGAGGAGAATTCACTTAACGCTGACCTTCAGATACCTGGTGATTGAGATGGGTTGAGGAAGAATTTCAGGCCGCATCTTTGGCTAGTCGGACGCCCATGAACTGCCAGCGTGCGTCCGCCGGGAAGAAGTTCCGGTACGAAGCCCTGATGTGAGATTCAGATGTGGCACACGAACCGCCTCGGAGGACCATCTGGTCCACCATCCACTTGCCGTTGTACTCGCCCACCGCGCCATCCCACGACTTGAATCCCGGATATGCAGAGTAGGGACTTGAGGTCCACTCCCACACTTCACCAAACATCTGATGCAATTTGCCCCGTTCCGCGTCGCGTCCAAGGGCAGTTGGGTGGCATCTGAGCGATTCCACCAGAGTCGCGTTAGGCGTATCTGCACGACGGGCAGCAATCTCCCACTCGAACTCCGTGGGTAGTCTCATGCCCTTCCATCGTGCAAACGCATCCGCTTCGAAGTAGCTCACATGGACCAGCGGTTCGTCAGGATTGACGAGGCGTCGGCCTCCGAGGGTGTAGTGGGTCCAGCCGTGGTCGGACTTTTCCCAGTAGAGCGGCGCATTCCAGCCTTCGGACTGGATCGTCTTCCAACCCTTGTCTAGCCAGTTTGTGTGTTTCTGATACTCGCCGGCTTCAATGAACTCCATGTACTCGCCGTTAGTCACCAGCCGGGACGCAAGCTCAAACGAAGGAACGTATGTCGGATGGTAGGGACCCTCGTTATCGAAATGAAATCCAGTGCCGTCATATCCCACTTCAAGCAGACCACCGTCGAACCCCAGGAACTCCATAGGAGGTACCCCAAGCGGCTCCGGGTCTGGTCCAAAATCACGAAGTATCGGATTCATTGGGTTTACGGAGAAGACGTTCTTAATATCGGTCAGGAGCAGTTCCTGATGCTGCTGCTCGTGATTGATTCCCAGGATTGTCAACTCACGAAGCCGCTCCGGGTCCATATCGCGATCAATGCGGTCGAACAGATCGTGCATCTTCTCGTCGGCGAACCTTCGGAAGTCATATACCTCATCGACGCCGGGGCGTGAGAGCAGACCGCGATTTGGGCGGTACCAAGGATCACCAACCGCGTTGTAGTAGGAGTTGAATAGATAGTTGTACCTGGCGTCAGGGGATACGTAGCCGGGGAGTTTGTCCCGGAGAATGAACGCCTCAAAAAACCATGTTGTGTGACCCAGATGCCACTTGGTTGGACTTACATCGGGCATCGTCTGCACAACGTAATCCTCTGGTATGAGGGTTTCACAGAGCGTTTCCGTGAACTTACGGACCTGGTCGAAACGGTCGACTAACTGTCCAGGTGTCTCGGGTTCGGCTGTAAACAGGTGCTCGTTTGAAGTGGTCGTCATATCTCATCGCCCGGGTGTGGAATTATTGAGGTGAAAGGAGGATCCATGGCTGCGCCTATGCGCGGACAAGTTGCTCCGGCTAAGCCCGACAACTCTATGATGCCAAATCTACACGGAAGATTCTTCGACAAGCAACGACGCATGTCTCAAATTCTGGACATGTTCGTGGAAGGAGATTATTGGTTCTGCCGGTTCAACCAAAATCGTGAATATCGGTCTGTGCGCTGACCGCTCCTGAAATTGCTGTGTTAATCACGAAAACTATCGACGTTGTCTGGCCTACCGGCTTCTCCATTCAACGTTTCAGCCGCCATGTCAGCTCCCGCCTCTACGCTAGCTGAGATCGTTTCACTGTCGAGGCCGAGAGACTCAGCAGTTTCTACCGCTGAATCAATAGCGGCTTGAACGACTTCCTCCCGGTCCTCTTCAGTCTCAGCCGCACCAACGTATGTCCCGTAGCCGATACCAAATGCGATCGCCTCTGCGTCGATTGCCCCATAGTTCGCTCCGGACAGAAGCAGTCCCTGTGCCGCGTCGCTGGCGAGGTCTGTTGCGTCGTGCGAAATATCAGTCGCAGCATGGAGAGCCCCTCTGGCTATGTGTCGAGCTACCTCCCCCGCATGATGCTCCAGATTCTCGCCACTCTTCCATATTTCCTCCGCCGCGCCGCTAACAGCATGAGCTGCCCGTCCAGATACGAATCGCCCCCTTGAAGCCCCAGCCACCGCTGCCCTGGCTGATTCAGCGATCTGATAGCCCGTCACGCCAACAGCGGCCTCAAATCCGGGAACGTGCCGGAGGATCCCATACGGAAACTGCGTCATGAAACCAATCCCCGGAACCGTGCTAAGCGGACGAGTCACTCTCTGTAGGGGAGCGAGCAACTCATCAAGCACCACTTCTCGGCCGGCCACACCCTTCTCCTCGATTCTGGCGAGACTGCCAAGTGCCACCAACCCCAGAACGAAGGCAACTCCGAAGAGAAAGTCAAATCCTGTAAGGCTCAAAGCTGGAAGCGTTGTGATGCCAGTTGGATCTGTCCAGGTGAAATCCAGAGTCAGTGATCGATTACTGAAATAGTCCGCGAACTGCCCTCCAACTAGTGGTCCAAGTCCTCCACCTAGATTGGCGACGATCGAAGTCGCCGCCAAATACGAGGCCGCCTTCCCTTCCGGCGCAACTTTTAATCCGATTGTGCCTGTGGTCAATGTGACGCCAGATGCTGCCGCTCCTGCAAGGATATGCAGCAGGACAAGCAATGGAATCGTAAGGAAGTATCGATCTGGCTGGGTGGTGAACGTCCACCCAAGGATGACCAACAGATACAGGGAGGCGGTGACGGACAGAACGGACTTGCTCCCCAGTCGATCTGCCATCCGTCCCCAAACGCTATAGAACAACACGTTAAAAGCCTGAGATAGCAGGGTGAATCCAATAACTGCGCTGAGTGGCAGACCGACACGTTGAAGGAGATACACCGCGAAAAACGGCACGGCGAGGTTCAGTGCGAATTGCCACAGGAACATGAAACGCAGAAGTGATCTATAGCTTGGGTCTTTGAACGGCTCCATGAGTTGGCTGGTGATTGACTGTCTTGGCCCCGGTGGATGTTGGAGCAACGGTTCTGGAATCCGAGATCGGGCGATAGGGCTTGCCAATCCCAAAAATACAGCGCCGACCATAAGCGCAATTGTGTAGCCCATAACCTGGTCGCTACCGTCCGTCTGGTCTTTCCAGAAATCGACGAAAAATGCTGCACCCAGACCGAAAACCATTGCTGCAATGGTGGCGTAACGAAGCCGCGATGCGAAATATGTCCCAAGCACTTTTCGAGGAATAAGGTCTCTCATCCAACTGTTCCATGCGACGTTCTGCATAGCCGCCAAAACACCCCGAATTGCCATGAGAGTGAGGAGAATCGTGATCGCTCTACTGCCAGGCACATCCGCATATAACGGAATCATGGCTATTGGAATCCAGATCAGTTCAGCCATGAACCAGATGGGTACGGCGATGATTTTTCGACGCCCGACTCGGTCGATTAGCGCAACCGTCACTATCTGCAGAGGCATCGTCATGAACGGGATAGCAGCGAGGATCCCGATCTGCAGGTTGTTGGCGCCTAGAGCAAGAGCGAATCCGGCGAGTATCCCGCTGCCGGCAATACTCCCAAAGCCCATAGCTGCGATGCCATCGATCGTGAGCCAGCGGAGGCCGGTTCTGATCTCCCCCGTCGTCAGCGTCGGTTTCGGTTCAAATATCCCCAATGTCGGGCTCCACCATATGGGTACGAACAATACTGCCGATTGTGCGAGAGAGTGCAGCGGCCCATAATTCTAGAACGAAGAGTGGCTTTAGCGTGGCTGACACTCAGTTGAAGCCGAAGCGTACCGGACTCATCGTCAATGGATCACGAACTTAATCTCCTGCAGGATTTCGCCATCATTATGGCGGTGGCTGGCGCTGCGATCTTGCTGTTCCGACGCATTGGGCAGCCACCAATCCTTGGCTACCTTGTCGCCGGAGTTCTGATTGGGCCGTTTACGTTCTCCAATCCTCCGGTTAAAGACTCAGAACTAATCACGCTCCTCGCTGACCTCGGTCTCGTACTCCTGCTATTTGCGCTGGGTCTGGAGTTTGGATGGGAGCGGATCAGGCAGATTGGGCTAAAAGTCCTGTTCATAGGACTTGTTGAAATGACGATCATGGTCGCGATCGGCTATCAGCTAGGACTGTCGCTCGGCTGGACCGGAACGGAGTCGTTCTTCCTGGGATCGGCGTTATCGATCAGCAGTTCCGCTGTGTTGGTGAAGATCCTCCGAGATAACAACCAGCTAACGGACATTCGTGGGCGCCTTATCGTCGGAATTCTTGTTGTTGAAGATTTTGCCGCCGTGATTTTGTTGAGCATTCTTTCCAGCGTGGCAGGGGCGGATGTTGCCGGTCCAGCGGAAGTTGGAGAGCTCATCGGAAAGCTGGCCCTGTTTGCGGGCACATCACTCGTGTTGGGCGCTATCTTAGCCCCCCGCCTGATCTCCTTCGTAGCCCAATATAAATCGTCTGAAATCCTGCTTGTAACCAGCCTCGCCCTCGCGTTTGGCATGGCTCTTGTCGCGGAACAGCTTGGTATTTCAGCCGCAGCGGGAGCATTCCTTATTGGCGCCGTACTGGGCGATACCCGCGAGTCAGACCAAATCGAGCGAGTGGTTTCTCCTCTGAGGGATATGTTCGCGGCCATTTTCTTCGTTTCCATCGGAATGCTGGTGAACATACATGAGATATCGAATTTCATAGGCCCTGCGCTAATTGTGTCCGCTGTATTCATCGTAGGGAAAGTCGTCGCGGATACCGTTGGAACGTTCATGACCGGGTACGATGGCAGGACAGCCGTCCGAGTTGGAACAGGTATGCCACAGGTTGGTGAGTTTTCACTCGCGATGGTAAAAGTTGGAGCTGATCATGGCGCCATAAGTGGCACGCTATATCCCGTAATAACAGTGACGACCGCTATCACTTCATTCGCGTATCCGTACATTTTCCGGTCAGCGGACTTAGTTACGAACTTCCTTGAGCGAATAACCCCGCCTGCTTTCCAGCGCTTCGTAGATATCGCTTCAACCTGGTTGCGGACCATTTCAAGCGCGTTCCGCATCCGATCTGAGGCGACGCGAGAGCTTCAGCGTTCTCTCAAAATCATTGCTATTAACGTCGGTGTTATTGCAACGATCATCGCTGCTGGAACGTTCCTGCTGAGGTTTACGAACACCATCGCTGACTCATTTTCCGTTGATCCATCAATTCTGGGTCTCGCCGTGGGCGGCGGCGCGCTGGCGCTAAGCATTCCACCGATCCTTTTCATGTGGCGTGAGCTAAGCAAATTCACGGATCTACTCAGTCAACAGATAATCCGAACTCACTCACAGACATCGAGAATGTGGGATCCCGAAAACCTCCGAAAAGTAATGCGTGATACCGCTCTCGCGTCTCTCGCCATCACACTTTCGATCGTGATGATCCCACTCCTGACGGAGCTGCTCTCACTGGGGCGTCAATCCGTCCCCGCTCCCATTCTGCTTATCGCGGCAGTTGTGTTCATTTCAGCCCGAAGCATCTTTGCTGCGCAAGAGTTGTTGCAGGAGACGTTCAGTCAGACTTTTCTTGGGCCAGGAGAGCGATCCTCCAATGGCGAAGGTGATGCGGGAAGTCCGCCTGAGCTTCCAGCAGTACTCCCAGAAGATATTGTGGCATCTCGGCCGGCTTTGCCAGCGATGGTTTCGGACACTGGGACGGTTGCAGCCTCACCAGGCCCCGTGCCTGACCCGCCACCTGAGAGATCGCGGCCGCCCGTTCGGCGACGCCAGTGGTGGCAAAGGCCTTCGATATATGCAGGGGGACTCACTGTGGTCATAGCCGGAACTATCGCCGGAATTGGTTTCATAGGTGGAACTGAAGAGTCGCCACTTGTTCCCACGCCGCAGCCAACAACGGTCGCCGGTGAGATTCCGCTCGCCGTCAGCGCAGATATTCCCGGAGGCGGCTTCGAGCCGGACATATTGATTGAAATTCCTGAATCGCAAGCAAATATTCTTGGAATTGAGTTGAAGGATCTTTCGTTATCAGACCGCGATGGTTCCATAACAGTGTTAGCCACAGACGCGAATGCAGGCCCATATCCTGAAGGCACAATCGTTGAACGATTGGTGACGATAACCCTCGTCGAAGTCGATGACCCTGATGAACAGCCTGCCATCATCACCTTTTCAGTGCCAGCGTTGTGGCTACTGGTAAACCAGGTGCTACCGAAGGATGTCCGCTTATACCGGTTCATGAATGAATGGACTGAATTGGCCACCGCCCCCAGCGGGGTCAGCGAATCGGATCTGCTGTTCAAAGCGCAAACACCTGGATTTTCTTTGTTCGCTGTCGGTGCGATTATTGATGTTGAAACGCCGGTTGCCACTCAGGTCGCTGCGGCAACTCCCAGTCCGATCCCTACCGCAGAGTCTCCGGTTCCTCCAACGTCCACACCGGACCCCTCGCCGACACTCACAGTGACTCCTTCAATCACTCCGATTCCTTCCGCGGTTCCAACTCCCACGCAATTGCCGCTGACCTCAACCGCACAGCCCTCAACTGTCACACCGGTTCCGGCCCCAACGGCGTTGCCGTTGCCGACTCCGACGCAGACTCCCGTACCCGTTGTGGTTCCTACGGCGACACCGAGGCCCACGCCGGTTCCAACGCCGACAGCGACCCCCGTGCCGACGCCTGCGCCCACCGCGGTTCCTGTCCCGACACCTACGGCGACGATGATTCCGACGCCGGTGGCAACGTCTACCCCTATTGTTGAGCCACCGCCATCTCCCACCGCCACATCAACACCGATCGTGACGCCCACGATCGTCCCAACCGCGACCTCAACGCCTGCCGGTACTTCGACCGCAATTTCGCTATCAGCCGGTCAACCAATCGACCTCGCTAACCCTGGAGGTGAGCACAATGCCAATGACCATCTTGTACCTGGACACCAGTTCGTCACTACGTACCGAGATGACGGCCGCGGATATTTCCAGCGCTCTCGCCTCAGGCGAGGGCACGTTGTGGTTGGATATAGCTGAAACCACCCTTGCTGACACAGATGTTCTGCGGGACGTATTCAAGTTTCACCCTCTGACCATCGAAGACTGTCTCAGTCCTGAAATTCACCCGTCGAAGATTGAAGAGTTTGAGGGCTACGTATTCCTTGTCGGCCACGGCATCAACTATGCGGTTGAGTCAGATGTGGTGGAAACCAGTGAAGTCGCCATGTACATCGGGCCCAACTATGTGGTTACCAACCATAACTTTCCTGTTATCGCCACCGAGACAGTTCGAGAACGAGTGCTGCGGAACCACAGCCTACTTATGAACGGAGACTTTCTTGCCCATGCGGTGTTGGACGAGTTGATTCAGGATGTATTACCTACGATTGATCATATGTCCGAGGTGATAGACCGCATTGAGGAGGAGGTTCTTGAGCGACCGACCACATCAACTCTTGCAGCCATCATGCGCGTGAAGCGTTCAGCGCTTCGTCTTCAGAGGATCGTTGTGCCGCAACGGGAGACGATGATCAAGATTTCCCGGGGCGAGTTTTCAACTATCGACCTGGAGTCCCGAATCTACTACTCGAACGTGTATGACCTTCTGGTGAGGATTGGAGATCGGGTACAGAGCCTCCGTGAGCTTGCCGATGGCGCGTTATCGATCTACTTCGCCTCTGTTGGATTTCGACAGAACGAAACGATGCGAACGCTGTCCATTGTGGCCGCAGTGTTCCTACCACTCGGCCTGCTGGCTGGCGTTTACGGTATGAACTTCGAGAATATGCCGGAGCTCGGGTGGAAGTACATGTACTTCATAGTGCTCGGAGTAATCGGTACGACAGTTGTCACAGTCGGATGGTCTTACTGGGCACGAAGGATACTGGTGAGACGCACCCGAACCGCAATCCAGGTCTGGGGCATTCCCGCAAAACAGGTGTTTCTGCGCGGTGGACGAAGGGCCGCCACCGATGCGGATAACGTTTCGGAAACTGAGATTAATGCTCGATGCAAATCGGCGAACAACTCCTGATTAATCTGGCGCAATCGCTCAAGTCGATTGATGATTACTCAGATCTGATCTCCTGTATTTCCAAAGAAAGTATTCTTGGATGTACAGAAAGGCCGATACGGAATGGTTGAATTTTCAGGACCCAGGCTGGTAGTGACTGGCCGGTGTGAAATCTGTGCCTGCGCCTGACGGCGTCAGCAATCTGATTATTGAATTACAAGTCTGATCTTGCGAAAGCTATATTGCGGTTGCATCGGGACGGGACCTTATCGGTATTCAGCCCCCTCCGCCCGGATTGAGTGCAAAATGGATAGTGCGGTGAAATTAGACTTGGCGATTCTGACCCAAAGGCGTGTTATTGCAGGATATTGAGAAAAGTCGGACGAGCGTACGGCAACTGATTCGGAACCCCTCGGGGAGACTTATCGTTGTTCTAGCTCTTGGCGTACTCGTTATTCTTGGCGTCGTGTTTGGCCCCGGAGAGTGGGAAAACATCACCAAGAATTATGACAAGAGACCGCAGGTGATCTTTCAGACGCCGGCACCTCCTGTCGTGGTGTGGAGCAACGAGGAAGCAAGGATATTTTTCACTGAATACGCCGTGGCAAATCCACCGCCGTCCGATCTGGAAGTAATTCCAGGGATCGCCACGTGCTGGGATTATGTCGTCTCGCAGACGGGCGAACCGCCAGAGATCATTGGTACTCACTCCAAGTTGAGCACCGAAGATGTATCTCTGGGAAGTAAGTCGTCGGTTTGGAGCGCTTTCGCTGGAGATAAAATATGGCGCTTCTGGGAGAACACGCGGTCCGTCCACGGACCCTGCTAATTCTGCCGTGATTGGTCAGGTACGCGACGCCGTCTCAGGACGAGGCAGTCGCCACCTGAGATTCCCACCATTCGATTGTCTGCTTGAGACCCGCCTCGAAATCGGTCTCCGCTGTGAATCCGAACAGGTCAGTGGCCCTGGACGAATCGAGTAGCCGCCGAGGTTGACCGTCAGGCTTCGTTGGATCCAGCTGCAACTCACCTTCAAAGCCCGTCAGATTCTTGATCAGGGTTGCCAGATCAAGGATCGAAATCTCTCGGCCTGCTCCCAGGTTGATCGGCTCCTCGCCGTCGAAATTCTCCGCCGCGAGGGTGATCGCACGCGCTGCATCGTCAACGTAGAGGAACTCCCGCGTAGGGGTTCCAGTTCCCCAGATCTCGACACTCGACTGCTTCAGATCCCTCGCCTCAATGAACTTGCGAATAAGTGCGGGAATTACGTGGGAGGACTCCGGATTGAAGTTATCTCCGGGACCGTAGAGGTTGACCGGCATCAGGTAGATCACATTCATGCCGTACTGCTGCCGGTAGGCCTGCGCCTGGACAAGCAGCATCTTTTTCGCCAATCCGTAAGGCGCGTTCGTCTCTTCAGGGTAGCCTTCCCACAGCTCGTCCTCGTTGAACGGGACGGCCGCAAACTTGGGGTAAGAGCAGATTGTTCCAACAACAACAGTCTTCGGAACGCCTGCCTGGCGGGCCTCCTCAATGACATGAATTCCCATTGAGGCGTTATCGAAGAAGTATTCGCCGGGATGTTCCCGATTCGCTCCGATTCCGCCGACGTTGGCGGCCAGGTGGATGATCTGATCAGGCGGAAACTCCTGGAGCATCCTTCGGACATCCGACGCGTCTCGCAGATCATATTCCGCGCTTCGCGGCACGAATATGTCAGAACATCCGCGGTCGTTCAATTCGGCAACCACGCGTCGGCCTAGGAACCCTCCACCGCCTGTGACGATTACTTTTTTGTCTTGCCAGCTATACAAGTGCTGTCCCTTAGATATTTGCGCCAGATTCCGGCACCCAACTGTGCCAGCCATCGAAGCGTTCATTGACGATTGCTTTGCCCTCACCGATTGGATCAAGGCCCAGAAGTTGCATATCGGCGTCGACCATGATTTTTACAAGGTCGGCGAATTTGACTTTTGGAGTCCATCCCAACTGCTCACGCGCCTTGCTGGCATCAGCCTGAAGGTGATTGACCTCGGTGGGGCGGAGGTATCGCTGGTCGATCTTCACGTAATCGTGCCAGTCCAGATCAACGTAACCAAATCCTGCATCCAGAAATTCACTGACCGTGCGTGACTCCCCGGTTCCAATCACAAAGTCGTCGGCCACATCGTGCTGAACAGCGAGCCACATCGCCTCCACATACTCAGGAGCGTAGCCCCAGTCCCTCAGTGAGTCCAGGTTGCCCAGATAGAGGGTTTTCTGTTGGCCTGCAACGATTCTGGCGATGGCGGAAGTGATCTTGCGGGTGACAAACGTCTCGCCGCGCCGTGGGCTTTCATGGTTGAAGAGAATGCCGTTGACGGCGTGGAGATCATAGCCTTCCCTGTAGTTGACAGTCATCCAGTAGGCGTATGCCTTCGCTGCGGCATAAGGACTGCGCGGAATAAACGGCGTCATCTCGCTCTGCGGCGCGGCGGAGCCTCCAAACATCTCGCTTGAAGACGCCTGGTAGAAACGAGGCTTGAGGCCACTGCGTCGGATCGCTTCCAGTAGCCGGGTTGACCCAAGGCCGGTGACTACGCCTGTGTAACTTGGCGAATCAAAACTGACACCAACGTGTGACTGCGCCGCAAGGTGATAGATCTCATCGGGTCGAAGCGTGTGGATCAGATTTGTGGTCTGCTCACCGTCTGAAAGGTCTCCGTAGTGGAGGAAGAGGTGTACATCACGCTCATGGGGATCGCTGTATATGTGGTCAATGCGGCTGGTGTTGAACGTGCTGCTGCGCCGGATTAGCCCGTGGACCTCATATCCCTTGTGAAGCAGCAACTCAGCGAGGTACGAGCCATCCTGACCGGTGATGCCGGTGATAAGTGCAATTTTCCGCTCGTTCATTGGTGCCTCATAAGTTCTACCGCCGTGTCACTTGCCCCCTCGCGTCATGCTGACGATTACCGAGAGTATGAAGTTTACGTAATTCAGAGTCATTGGTCGTAGGAGTAGCGGCGCGGTTTGTTACCTCAATCTCATCCCCTGAATTAACCCCCCTTGGGCCCCAATATGTGTGTTAGCTTTAACGCATGTGACCCGATTGGCTCAGCGCAGTGACTCTCAAATGGGTGATTCCACCGAAGGCGATTTGCCCGTTCCAATTTAGTGTGGATATATCGCACTGAGACGCCGCCAGCTGATTCTGGTTCTCGGCGCGTATGCCCCCCGGCATATCCAGTTTGTGGAGGTCCCAGTATGAGACGCGGATCAATTGTTCGCGGGCGATTTAGCGCCCTATGGCTCCTGGTTTTGATGGTCGCATTCAGCGCTGGGACGGCTTGTGAAGCCCTGGCAACAGAGTCAGCAATCTCAGCTGTCGAAGGCGGTCGAGAAGTTCGCGAACTTGAGCGACAGGAAGTCGATCCCCTCAATGACGAGCTGCGAACGCTAGTTGACGATGAGATAGAACCACTTCAGCGCGAGCTCGACGACCTCTTTGATGAGGCGCGAGACATCGAAGACAACGTCCTTCGTCGACTCTATGAATCGCAGGAAGACCCCTGGGCTCCCGGTGGCGAAGGCGCCAGAGTTGATAAGGACTTCGAGGACCGCAGGCAGGACCTTGAACGCCGCTACCGTGAACTTGAGAAAACGGAGCGAGCACTCGGAGACGAGATGGGCCGCAATCAGAATGATGGGCCCGATTCCAATCCAGACCTGCGTGCGCTTGAGGATGAGCGTTTCGAACTCCAGCGCCAACTGGACCGGCTATACAGAGTGGGTTACCAGCCAATTGAAGATTTACAGCAGGAAATCAATTTCCTGAACACGTCTGCGGGCTGGGATGACGGCGGAACCCAGGCTGAGAGTGAAGCTCTCAATCGTGAAATCAATGAACTTTACGATCAGGCAAACGCCCTCCAGTCGGGCCTGGACCAGGGTCTTGGCAACAAATGGAATGAGTTGGACGATATCAACTTCAAGTTGAACGATATGTACTCCCGGGGCCGACGCCCTATTGACGACGCCTGGCATGAGGTCGAAAACGAACGATCATTCCTCCAGTCGTCTGGGAACACAGGTGGAGACAGCCAGCAACAGATAAACGATCTCCAGAATCAGATCAATAATCTTGAATCCCAGTGGAATTCAGCGGTCTCAGACCTTGAGCAGAGGCTAGCGAACGAGCGTTCAAATCGCGACTCAACACTTGCCAACCTCGACAGCCAGATCGCTGAGCTTGAGAGTCAACTTGCGACCGCAGGTGGAGATTCAGCGACTACGGCTTCTGTCGACACATCCGATCTTGAAGCCCAGTTGGCATCACTTGAGGCAGATCTCGCAGTTGAGCGGGCCGTCAACGACGCCCTAATCGCTGATGAAGCAGCTCAGGTGGATGCTGTAAAGGCTGACGCGCTTGTCCTCATCAACGCGCTTGAGTCGGAAAAATCCTCCGCAGAGGCCGATCTGGCTGTTGCCCTGTCGGACACTGACCCGGCGTCTTCAAGCACGGTCCCATCTGATCCGGTCCTTGTGGAATCCCTGCAGACGAAGATCGCAGGACTGGATGCGCAGATTCAATCGGAACAAGACGCTGCGGATGCTGCCATCGGGGTGATATCCGCTGAGTTCGATGCAAAAATCGCTGATCACCAGAAAAACATTGATGACCTAAAAGTCCAGATCGCTACCGTAAATCAGCAGATCTCGGATGCTAATGGTTCGAGCAGTGGGGATTCCGCTTCTAAGCAGGCCCAGATCGATGATCTTAGAGCACAACGTGACTCTAAATCGAACGCATATGCGAGCTCGATCTCTGAGTTAGAGAACTCTCTTAACCATGAAAATGATTCCTGGAAAAACCAGATCAGCTCTCTTCAAAACCAGATCGAAGATTTGAAGTCACAAGCCAATGAAGTTGTAGATGAATCCCATCTCCAAAGCCTTGTTGAGAAGGCCGAACGTTTGGAGAGAGAGTACAACGCGGAGATCCGCGATCTGGAAGACAAGCGGGCCGAGTTGGAGGAAGAGATCAACAGGTCTGAGTCTTCTAATCAAGGTGAGATCGAAGCGGTATACGCCCAGATCGAGGAACTCCACGACCAGCAGTCCAAGCTTGGTGAGAAGTCCGCAGATAACTGGACCGACGTTGGTCGTGAGATTGAGACCCTGCAACGCCAGATCGTCGAAATGGAGCGGGATCTGAAGGAACAGACTCGCGAACTAGAAGACAAACTCTGGGAACTGGACGATAAACAGGCTGAATTGCAACGCGAGTCCGAACGAGGCAACGGTGGGCAGCGAGATGAGTTCGAAGCTCGGATGAGCGAATTCAATGACTTGCGACAGGAACTCGATGACGAGCGCTTCGCTCTGGAAGACGAGCAACGGGCGTTCTTTGACAACTTTGATGATGGTCACGAAGAGATTGATCGAAAGGCTCGCAAGATTGAAGAAGAACAGCTTCAGCCAATTCGTGACCGTGTCCGTGAGGTTGAGATCAAACTCAAGGATCTCAAGGATGAGAAGCGAGATCTAGAGAAGCGAATTCGCGACGCAAGACGTACGGTCGATGACCGGAAGCGCGACCTCGAGGATGACGTACTTGACCTCCTTGGGGACGCAGTTGGTGATGCTGTAGGTGAGGCGACAGAGATCGTCCCGGTAGACGCGACGGTTGAACCGGATGCCACCGTGCAGCCAGAGGCAACCGAAGAGCCAGGAGCCATAGTGGAACCAGAAGGCGTGGAAGAGCCTGAAGCAACTGAAGAGCCGGTAGAGGCTACAGTGGTGCCAGCGGCGTAATCAACGCAATGATCTACCAGATGGCCCGCCACATTGGCGGGCCATCTGATTTAATTCGGTTTATCCATCGAGGTAACTCCACCAAACCCGCCAAACAGTCCCGCGACCACGAGAGCGGATGCAGCTCCGAGAGTGTCTGGCTCCACCGTGTCCATCGCATCCAATGGCGTATGTATCTGGCTGAAGTCACTCCCAAAGAGCATCAGTACCGGTATCCCAGCAGCCTCAAAAGGCGCGTGATCACTGCTGGAGTTGGCAGGTATAACGCCGCGGCGCACCGAAATATCAAGATCGTCGGCAATGTCCTGCGCCGCCGCTACAAGTTCCGAATCGCCGTGAAGTTCAAGTTGACCGGCTCCTACCGCGTCCAGGTTGATCATGAGCGATACCCGGCTGGCCTCCTCAGGCGTGAGGGAGTTCAGGTAGTGCTGACTGCCAAATAGTCCAAGCTCTTCAGAACCGAAGAAAACGAATCGCAGTTCATAGGGCAGGTTGAGGCCAGCAATCTCTTCGGCGATCGTTAGGACTATGGCAACGCCAGAGGCGTTATCGACGGCACCCGGTGAGCCCGGTACGGTGTCAAAATGGGCGCCCAGGATGACGATATCGCCACTGACGCCGCGATTTGTGGCGACGATGTTCCTGCTTGGCAGCACTTCGGGAGTTACGTCCAGGCGCACGGTCGCCTGTCCCCCGTCGATGCGCTGTCGCAACTTGTCGCCATCGAGACCGGAGACACTGACGGCAAGAAACTCGAATTCTCGGCTGAATGCTGCCGATATGGGATCCGGGTAACTGTTGGCAACGATGATCGCTGCGGCTCCAGCGCTTGCCGCGTTTTGGGCCTTTGTCTCAAACGGAATCTCCCCTCGAAGGGCAAATGCGATGGCACCATTGAGGCCATCGGCAGGGATGTCTTGAATCCTCCCGAGTCCGATGTTTACGAGCAAGCCCTCCTCGGTTCCGGGGCTGCTTCCACGGATCATCCTGGCATTCATTGATGATTCGGCGAGGCCAATGAGATGGATGAAGTCGCCTTCCTGGTTCAAGTAATCGAATTCAAAATTCTGTAATTCGGACTCATATCCCAACTCCGCCATACGATCTCTCAGGAACTCGGCTGAGCGAAGTTCGTGATCGGTTGCTGACATGCGGGGTGCGAGATCAATAGCGAGACTCTCGGTATATTTGAAAGCTCGAGCACCAAGGGATTCCGCATCTATCGAAATAACTGATACGGGCGGGGACGCGGCTGTCCGCGCGGAGACTTGTGTGGGCGTTGTCGCTGATGGAACCACGGCGGTTGGAGCCAGTGGCTCCGTCGAGACGCCACTGGCACACGCCACTGCCAGCGCTACGGCGATGGCGAGAATCAATGGCGTTGCTTTGCGAGTGAGCAAGTCGAGTTGGTTGGTTGCGATGATGAGTCCGTAATTCAATCTGATTCGAATCTGATTGGAGTGCATCCCATGATCAAGTAGTACGCTGACGCGGCTTGCGTGGCGCTTGAAACCATACGCACCAAATCTCCGGAAAAGGTAAATCCAATTGACTCTGTCTTCCGCTCAGAAAGAATTATGCGAGAGCCACGCCTGGGATTTTTCAGATCTCAGCGCCCTCTTCCTGAACTGCACACTCAAGCCTTCGCCTGAAGTCTCCCACACTCAGGGACTGATTGACGTATCTCAGGCGATCATGGAGGCGAACGGTATATCCACAGAAGTGATCAGACCTGTTGATCACAAGATCGCCCATGGCGTCTATCCAGATATGCAGGAGCAGGGATGGTCGTTCGACGAGTGGCCGGGGCTGTACGAGAAGGTTAAGGCCGCCGACATCCTCGTTATTGGGACGCCCATCTGGCTCGGGGATAAGTCATCGGTCTGCACACAGGCCATCGAGCGTCTCTACTCGTCATCTGGAGATCTGAATGAGCATGGTCAGTACGCATACTATGGGCGTGTTGGCGGATGTCTCGTGACGGGCAACGAGGATGGGGCGAAGCACTGCGCAATGAATGTCCTCTACTCCTTGCAGCATCTGGGCTACGTGATCCCGCCACAGGCTGATGCGGCATGGTTGGGAGAGGCTGGCCCCGGCCCGTCATATCTTGATGAAGGTTCCGGCGGTCCCCAGAACGATTTCACGCAACGCAACACCACGTTCATGACCTGGAACTTGATGCATTTCGCTCGCATGCTGAAGGATGCGGGCGGCATTCCAGCCCACGGCAATCAGCGGTCATTGTGGGACGCTGGCTGCCGGTTCTACCATCCAAATCCCGAGTATCGATAGGTAAGGAGCGAGGTATTGAGTCTCAAAAACAAAATCTGCGTGGTCACAGGCGGGAACAGCGGCATAGGGCGCGCCACCGCACTCAAGATGGCGGCCGAGGGTGCGACGCTCGTGATCGTCGGTCGGTCGCAAGATACGATCGATAGCGCCGTCACCGAAATTCAGGCGGTTGGAGCGGAAGTCGACTCGTACTCGCTGGACGTCGGCGATGCTGACGCTGTGACCAGGATGGCGGAGGCGGTGCTCTCGAAGCACGGTCGCGTTGACGTGCTGGTCAACTGCGCTGGTGGTGGCGTGGTGCATAAACGGTTGCTCACCACCACCCCCGACGATATGCGGCGCGCAATCGACTCCAACCTTCTCGGCACGATCTACACCGTGCAGGCCTTTCTTCCGGCAATGCTCGAAGCTGGCGAAGGTACGATCATCAACGTATCCTCCGGCGCCTCGCGAGGACCGGGGTTGTTGGGCGGGATGATCTACGGAGCGGCCAAAGCGGGCGTGAACAACGTTACGGAATTCATCAACTCTGAGTTTCGTAATTCCGGCGTCAGGGCCTGTCTGGTCATTCCGGGAGAAGTAGACACTCCGGCGCTGCCTCGTAATCGTCCCATTCCACCCTCGGAAGAGGGGAGGGCGTTGATGCTGAAGGCGGAAGATATGGCTGATGCCATAACTCTGATCGCCCGCATGCCTCAGCGAGCGCATATTCAAGAACTGGTGATTCGTCCAACGATGTATCGAGATACGTCGGCGGAGACTCCACCCGCGTAAGCCCCGCTTCCCACCGCAGCGGCTATACTCCCCGCCATCGCTTCCGTCGTAGGGTCATCCGCCTCAGGCGGACAACGTGACCCTACTACGGAAGCAGAGATCGTCCGAATTGAGCCGGTTGCGGGAGACGCCAATGCATGGAATAGAGAATCTCAAACAACGCGTCCTCAGTGGGGAGCGCGTCGTCGGTGTCTCGGTGCGGATGTACTGGGACAGAGCGACGATCAAAGAGCTCGTTGATGACGGGAACTACGATTATGTGGCAGTGGATGCCCAGCACGGACCGCTTGATGAACGACTTCTTGTTGAAGTCTGTCAGGCTGCCAATGCGCTGGGTATTCCTGTGCAACTGCGGATCAAGCACGCAAGCCTGGCCTTTCTGATCGGAAATATGCTCGACCTTGGGCCTTCGATGATTGAAGTGCCGCAGGTCAACGAACTCGACACTGTGCGGGCTTCCTCCGACGCGTTCTATTACCCGCAACGCGGCAAGCGTAGCTGGGGACCAGCGTTCAGTCCGGGACGTGACGCACACGAGGACCGGTTGGAGTACGCCGACTGGTGGAACAGCCACGGAATGCTCTGGATGCAGTTGGAGTCGATCCGGGCTGTGACGCAGGCGAAGGATTTCGGGGATGCCGGGGCAACAGTGGTCTCATGGGGGCCTAACGATCTCGCATTCGACCGCGAAGCCAACCCGCACCATCCGCTTCAAACAGACGATGATTGCGTTGAGCATGTGCTCACCCAGCTACAGGATGAAGACACCACGCTATGCCTGCGAACTTACGGCGCTGAGCAACTGGCGCGGTACTCCGAGATGGGCGCAACAATGTTCATGGACGAGAGCCGCTTATTCGAAGTGCCGAGATGATCTGAACCCAGAGGATGCGCGTTCCACTAGAGAATCTGAGACAAAAACAGCTTGGTACGGTCTTCTTTGGGATTGGTGAAGAAGTGCTCTGGAGTTCCTTCTTCAACAATCTCACCAGCATCGAAAAACAGGAATCGGTCTGCGACTTCCCTGGCAAATCCCATCTCGTGAGTGACCACCAACATGGTCATTCCTGACTGGGCCAGTTCAACCATGACATCCAGAACCTCTTTGATCATCTCCGGGTCCAGCGCGGATGTTGGCTCGTCAAACAGCATTATCTTGGGCCGCATCGCCAAAGCGCGCGCAATTGCAACGCGCTGCTGCTGACCACCAGATAGCTGCGTTGGGAATTTGTCAGCCTGTTCCGGGATGCCGACGCGCTCCAGTAGCTGCATACCCTCTGATTCTGCGTCCCGTTTGGAGAGGCCTCGCACTTTCTGAGGAGCGAGGGTTATGTTGCGCAATACGGACAAGTGTGGAAAAAGGTTGAACTGCTGGAATACCATTCCAACTTCTGACCGAATTTGCTCGATGTTGTGGACGTTGTCGTCTAACTCCACGCCATCAACGACGATGGTCCCGCCGTCGTGTTCTTCGAGGCGATTGATCGTCCGGATGAACGTCGATTTGCCAGAGCCTGACGGACCAAGGATTACGACAACTTCTCCCTCGGTAACCTCCACGTTGATGCCCTTCAGAGCTTGGAACTCCCCGAAATGCTTCTGGA
The DNA here is from genome assembly GCA_013204555.1 of Chloroflexota bacterium. GTDB lineage: Bacteria > Chloroflexota > Dehalococcoidia > Lucifugimonadales > Lucifugimonadaceae > UBA1151. Next base: position 112,280 of record JABMNO010000033.1, read on the forward strand.
CGTTTTTGCAGACGATTATTGGTTCGACGCGATTAATTGATGGCGTGTCAGTCACTATCGGCTCCCTACACCCAGGTATTTTTCGATTCTGCGGCTAATTCGCGACATGCCGAATGATCCGGCCCAGAAGATGAGCCCAATGAAGATTAGCGCCTCTTTTTGTCTGCCAACGAACTGAGCCTGAGAGAACGCAGCTTTTGCGCCGCCCAGCGCGTCTGTGAAGCTCAGAATTGAGAACAGCGTTGTGTCCTTCCAGAGGGAAATCATCTGGCTGACGAGGGCCGGGATTACCGCTTTTAGTGCCTGGGGAAGGATGATGAACACGGTCACGTTGAATCCGCTCAGACCCAGCGCGTCCGCCGCCTCTCTCTGACCCGGTGGGACACTCTGCAAGCCGCCACGCACGATCTCAGCAATGTATGCGCCGGTAAACAGGATGACGATGATGAGCGCGTTCACAATGACGTCGGTGTTCAGGATGTCTGGCAAAAATGCTGGAAGAACGAATCGGGCGATGAATAGCCATGCCACCAGTGGGCCACCTCTGGTGATCTCAATGATGGCGGTCGAAAACCATTTGACCACTGGCAACGAACTGGAGCGGGCCAGTGCTAACGCGATACCAAGAGGAAGGGCAAAGCCAATCCCAAATGTAGCCAGCAGGATGTTCAACATCAGGCCACCCCACAACGCCGGCTGGACCCCATCGAACGCTGTGATGATCACAATTGTGCCGGGTAACAGGATGATCCAGCCAATGATGATGGCCAGTCTCAATCGTGATCGCATCGTTGGATCAGTGCCTGAAAGCCTGACTCCGGCATAGAGCACTGCGGCCAGCACTACCGCTCCGCCAAACAACAGCCCTTCTGTGCCGTGAGCCACGAAAACGAGGATAAATACAGCGGCGAGTAGGAGCCACAAAATGTCTCGGCGGCTCAAGCTTGACCATGTGCCCCACGCCGCAGCGATCAACCCCAATGCGGCCCACAGCGGCGGCCAGAGTCGCCACTCCTCGCCCTTGGGATAGCGTCCCAGGAAGATGAGGCGCTTGTTGACCGAAACAACGCTCCACTCCGCGTCAATGAACACGAATCGAATGACAGTGAACAGAACAAATCCAGCGATCAGGACAACGAGAACTGTGAGGATCGTGTTTCCAGTCCCATTGAATAAATGGGTGCGCATCCAATCCTTGACTCGATACATCTGAGGTTGCTGAAGTTGACTGGGTGCGTTCATCAACGGCCTGCCAGCTGCACTCGATTGTTGAGTGTGTTCATTACGATGGATATGAGAAGGCTCATCGCGAGATAGGTCGCCCAGATCAGAATGAACATCGGTACGGCGTGGCCCACGCCGTTGATGATGGTTGAACCAATGAGGACCATCTCCGGGTAGGCGATAGCAACGGCCAGACTGGAATTCTTCGTAAGATTCAGGAATTGATTAGTCAGCGGTGGGATGGCGATACGCATCGCCTGCGGCAGCACGATCAGGGTCATCCGCTGATAAAAGTTCAGCCCCAGCGCCGCCGCTGCTTCATTCTGTCCCCCTGGCAACGCCTGGATGCTTCCCCGAATAATTTCAGCGATGAATGAGCTTGTATAAATCACCAGGCCCAGAAGGACCGCTGCGAATTCTGGAGTTACCTGGAGGCCACCCTGAATGTTCTGGACGCCCACGCCTGTGGTCATCAATGACGGGGCGTCTGGATTGAGTGGCGAACCAGTAATCACGAATGTGATGGCCGCAAGCAAGATAAAAACGGCGAAAGACATCGCCATCGGGTGCAGATTGGAGCCGCTGGACTCTTCACGGCGTTTCAGAGATCGCGATACCGCCCACGCCGCAACCGCACTGAGGGCTACCAGCAGGAACCAGATACCGGCCGATCCGTCGGCATCGAAAAACGGCAGCGCCAGAGAGCGATTGTTCAGATAAAAGATGTCAAATGCGGAGTAGGTATCGGATATTCGCGGAAGTTGCAGCAGGACTGCCGTATACAGGAAAATAATCTGGATTAGCAGTGGGATGTTTCGGATCGTCTCAACGTAGACCGAAGCGATGGTTGAAACGAGCCAGTTGCTGGATAGCCTGGCGAGGCCCATCAGCGTCCCGAGAACCATCGCGAAAACTATCCCAATAAGTATCAATCTCACCGTGTTGACGATGCCGACCAGGTAGGCATCCCAGCGAGTGTCGCTTGACTGGTAATCGGTAACCCACTGTTGGGCTATCGCGAATCCTCCGGGCCCGGAAAGAAATCCGAACCCCAAATCAAGATCAAGCGCACGGTCGATGAGGTAGAAAACGAACAGCACGATCAGGACGCTCATAGCACCCTGGATGATGAGGCGTCTGCTTCGATTGTGCTGTAGTAATTCCCGAAGAATAACGTTCACTCGCGCTTAGATTAGCGGGTTGAAGACGAACCGACCGCCCACGTATTGAAACGCACGACGGCCGGTCGTCATCTTGATTACCGGATCGAGTTACCTGATCGGCGGGGCGTAGATCAGACCGCCTTCGGTCCATGATGCGTTCAGACTGCCTGCACGGGCCAGTCCGATTGGTGCAACCGTGCGGTTGTAGATCTCATCGTAGTTTCCGACTTGACCAATCACCGACTGCATGAACGTTGGGCTGAGGCCCAGGCTTGCGCCAAACCCATTTATTGCGCCACCATCGAAGCTGGCGCCCAGAAGGTTTGCAACGGCGCTTCCAGGCGGATTCGCCGACATGGATGCAACGTTTCCTGAAGTTACGCCAAGTTCATCTGCTGCCATTGTTGCCAGAACAACCCACTGCACAACGTCAAACCACTCGGTGTCGCCATCACGGACAACCGGGCCAAGCGGCTCTTTAGAGAGCGTCTCAGGGAGAATTCGAAGTGAGTCAGGACCGCCAGCGTCTGCCGGGAAGTTGGCTCGCTGACCCGCAAGGTTGCCCTTGTCTGCCGTCCACGCGTCACATCGGCCCGCGATGAAAGCTTCAACAATCTCCGCGTCGCCCGCGAAGACGAGGCCCGTGTAGGCGATTCCAGCTTCGCCAAGTTTGGCCTCAAGATTGACTTCCGTTGTGGTGCCACCTGTTACACAGATGGTGGAGCCTTCAAGGTCCGCCAGCGATTGAATTGAAGAATCAGCACGGACGATAATTCCCTGTCCATCATAGAAAGTTGTGACGGTGAAGGAAGAGTTGAGATCAATATCACGACTGGATGTCCATGTCGTCGTCCTGATCAGTACGTCAATCTCTTCGGAAGCGAGTAGCTCAAATCGGTTGGCGGCGCTCGCGGTCACAAAGTTGACTTTGTTTTTGTCGTTGAACAGAGCAGCCGCAAGTGCATGCCCGTATTCAACGTCAATACCGGAGAACGTTCCGTCTGGCTCAAGGTTGCCAAAACCGGGCTGGCTGTCCTTGACGCCCACGTTGATGGTGCCGCGGTCCAACACTGTCTGGAGTGTCCCTGTTTTGGATCCTGTGTCTGCTGCTTCTGTATCTTCATCATCGCTGCTACACGCAACGGCAATCAGACTCATCACGGCCATTGCCGCGAGGATAAGTAGTATGCGTTTATGAATCATTGGTACCTCTACTGCGTTTTTATGCCCACAAATGTGTCAGGTAATGCGGGGAAGTCTATTCGATTAGCGCGAACTCGCCAACAAATCGCCATCGTAGGCGTCAGGCTCCCGAGATTTCGCTAGTTTGGGAGAGTGAGAGTCCAACCGTCTCGCGCTGTCCCCGTTGGGGTACGAGATCCGATGATGCGAAAGAACCACCATGATTCGCCCGCCCCGCAGACTGCTCAGTGAGGACTTGGATATCTTCTCGAGGTTCACGCATGTACAACCTTGACGGGAAGATCGTTCTTGTAACCGGCGCAGGAGGAGAACATGGCATTGGCTGTGGTATATCGAGGAGATTGGCAGAAGAGGGCGCAGATATCGTTGACCCGTCGTGCCGGGTCGGCCAGCCGATAGATGTAGCACACACGGACAGCCATGCGTGCTACATCGGTAGCTGGCGAAAACCGGTGCGATGGGCTCGTCGCCCAGTTCGAATCCTGGTGGGAACATCGCCGCCAGTTGATCCGGGTTGGTGCGAAACAACACGGGGACGGTAGTCGACTTTCAATCATCAACGCCATCAAACGTCTTGCCGTTAGGGTCGCGACGTGGGCTAGTCGCGGGCCCGAAAAGCGTTGGCATTCCCTGCACGGCGTGGGGTCGAACTCGTAAGGCGTTGGTGCGCTGCGGCTACGGTTGAAATTTCCGTGGCAAGAATAAATCCAATCACTTGATCGCACACCGCACGCAGGGGCACGTTGCAACGTGCCCCTGCGTGCGGTGTGCGTCGGACAGGAGAGGAGGGATAGCGATGTGCGCGGACGCGGTGGTTGGCCGGAAGGTGCGTCGTTGCCGCATGGGTGGGGGGGGCCGTCATCCCGGATATCTCCGCACAGCCTCCGATTCCGGAATGACGGTTGGGAGATGGCACACCCCCGAAGGGATTCGGGCATCGGTAGCGCCAGTGGCTCGATAGGGCATTGCTAGTGTGGATGCCCATCGACTATTGCTCTTGAAGCGTGCATGGTCGCTACGCGAATCTGGCTTGCTTACCGACCCTGGAACACCGGCTTCCGCTTCTCCATGAAGGCTTGTCTCCCTTCTTTGTAGTCCTCGCTATCGAAGCATGCTTTCACCATGGCTTCAACGGCGTCCAAATCACGATCTGCCGGGTCCTTGACGCCTTCGTTGACCGCGGCCTTGGCGGCCTTGACGGTTAGTGGAGCGTTGCCAGAGATCATCTGGGCGAGATCAGTAACTGATGATTCAAGCTGATCTACGGGAACCACGCGGTTTATCAGGCCCATGTCGTAAGCCTCTGAGGCGCTGAATCTGCGGCCGGTGAAGAATATCTCTTTTGCCATTGACGGTCCGACCAGATTCATCAGCACCTTGATGCCGCCGTACCCATAGCCAAGGCCGAGTTTGGCTGCCGGAACGCCGAACTGGCCGTCGTCTGCAGAAATTCGCAGGTCAGCTTCCAACGCAATCGCCAGTCCACCACCAATGCAGAACCCACGAATCATCGCAATCAGTGGCTTTTCAAGATTCGTCAGCCCTTCGTGCGCCGCCTTTGAGTTGGCCTCGTAGACCTCGATCTGTTTTGCGGTGTTGCGTTTCTCCTCGAATTCGGAGATGTCAGCGCCTGAAACGAAAGCCTTGCCGCCTGCCCCCGACATTACGACTACCCGGACATCATCTGAGATGGAGAAGTCATCCATTACGGTGGCGATGGCCGTCCACATGTCGAATGAGACGGCGTTGCGCTTGTTGGGCTGGTTGAATGTCATCCAGCCAACACCATTCTCAACGCGCGCCAGCATGCGATCGGTGCCAGTATCGAGGTGCCGAACTGCGGATTCAGACGACGCCGTTTGCGTGGAAGCCATTTATCTCCTCTGTGCTGTATCCAAGTTTTTCCAGGATGCCGTCGGTATGCTCACCCTGTTCCGGCGTCGCGCTGCGAATCGATGACGGCGTGCGACTGAGTTTAATAGCCTGGTTCACAATCTCAAACTGTCCGAGTATCGGATGATCGACTGGTGTTGCCATCTCAAGGTGTTTGACTTGAGGATCGGCGAACACCTGGTCCATCGAGTAGATTGGACCGGATGGGCAGCCCGCTTTATTGAGTAGGCTGATCCAGTAATCGCTGGTATTGGTCGAGGTGACTTCGCCTATCGCAGCATTCATTTCCACCCTGTTTGCGGACCGAGAATCAGCGGTCTTGAATTGCTCATCGGTGATTAGCTGCGGTGCGTCGATCGCGTGGCAGAACCGCTCGTAAATCGCCTGTCCGGCCACCGCGATGTTGATGTGGCCATCGGAAGTAGGGAACACACCTGTAGGGATGCTCGTCGGGTGGTCGTTTCCGGCGCTCACCGGGACTTCACCGTCTTTGAGGTAGCGAGCCGCCTGAAAGTCCAACATCTGGATCTGCGCCTCCAGCAGTGACGACTTCACCCACTGGCCCATTCCAGATGTTTCGCGCTCGATTATCGCGAGCAGGATTCCCTGAGCGCAGAAGAAACCTGCACACAAGTCCGCGATGGGGATACCGACGCGCATCGGTCCACCACCGGGTTCGCCGGTTATGGACATCAGCCCACCCATGCCCTGTGCGACCTGGTCGAAACCAGCCCGCGATGCGTAAGGACCATCTTGTCCAAAACCGGAAATGCTGCCGAGGATGATCCGCGGGTTGATCTCCGCGAGAGTTTCATAGTCGGCGCCAAGGCGATTCTTTACGTCGGGGCGGTAGTTCTCGACCACAACGTCGGCCTCTTTGACCAGCGCATGGAAGATTTCCGTTCCTGATTCGGCCTTCAGATTCAGCGTCAGCGACCGTTTGTTGCGATGGAGGTTCTGGAAGTCGAAACCGTGCCTCGCCCCGCCAAGTCCTTCTTTGCCGTCCGGTGGCGCCTCAATTTTGATGACATCGGCTCCCCAGTCCGCCAGTTGTCGGACGCAGGTCGGCCCGGCCCTGACGCGTGTGAGGTCAAGGACCTTGATTTTCGATAGCGGCATGCCCGTTGTTTGAGTGGCGAGAATCGCTCTTGCTCCCCGGCTTCAGTGCGTGAATATGCCGGAATAGTACAGCAGCGAACACTGCAATCACGTCACCGATTCTGAAATTACGGTTTCGATTGCTCGAACGCCAGGAGATAACGCTTCGCATCAAGCCCTCCAGCGAACCCCGTCAGCGAGCCATCAGCACCAACGACTCGGTGACACGGTAGAACTATCGAGACTGGGTTTCGGCCGTTTGCCGCACCAATGGCGCGCACAGCTTTTGGCCTACCGATTCGCTGCGCCTGTTCGCCGTACGTGGCGGTCTGCCCATACGGAATCGTGGCGAGCGCTCGCCAGGCCGATTGTTGGAACTCAGTGCCTCGTAGATCGAGAGGGAGATCAAACTCAGTACGGTCGCCAGTGAAATACTCCTGTAGCTGGACGATAGCGTTCATGAGAATTGGGTGGTCTGAAGATACGGCGAAAGGGGAAGCCACCTTGACTCGGCCGGGATCGTCGTCAGGCCACAGCACAGCGCGCAGGCCAACATCTGTCGCAATGAGAGTTAGCTTGCCCACGGGGCTATCCATCGTTGTTTTGAAATGTTGCAGTTCAGCCAATGTCAGTGCGCCTGGAATGATTGTCAGCGATCGTCTGCTCGAATATTAGGCTCTATTCCGGTTCGCTATCGGTCATATCAGGACGAGAACTCCGGGTAGCATCCATGATGTCCGATTCTGTCTACATTCCCGGTCAGGGACGGTGCAGAATGTGCACATGAATATTCCCGAACTGGGTGATCGAGCCGTCAACGCCGTATTCACGACTGGCATCTATTGCCGGGCGGGATGCGCTGGTCGACCGCTCCCAATCAATCGCGCTGAGTACCGGTCGGTCTTCGCTGCTGAGGCTGCGGGCTTTCGGGCGTGCCTCAGATGCCGTCCCGACAGGCGAGCGAACCCTCTTATTGACGGAGACACGCCTGAGATCGTGCGTCAGGCGCTGGCGCTCATCTCGGAAGGGCAGATGGACGGAGATAGCTCTCACGCCCTTGCCACAAAGATTGGTGTCAGCGGTCGACACCTCGCGCGTCTGTTCGAGCGGCACATTGGCGCCACACCTGCACAGGTAGCCCAATCACGAAGAGCACATTTCGCCAGACGACTACTGGACGAAACCGATCTAAAAATGGGCGAGTTAGCGTTTGCCTCTGGATTTCAGAGCGTTCGGCAATTGAACAGAGTGATGATGGCGATTTTCCAGTTCACCCCATCTGAATTGCGCAGCAAACGCCGAAGAGATGACCGACTTGTCCTGGATGGTGGCATGAGGCTGAGGCTACCGATTCCATGCGGCTACGATTTCAATGGAATGCTGAAGTTTCTTGGCCCACGTCTAATCCCCGGTGTGGAGTCGATTTCGGACGGTGTTTACCGACGGATCACCGATAACTGCGGCTTTCCCGGTGTCATCGAGGTGAAGCAGGGGGGCGGCGAAGACCAACTGGAACTTGTGGCGCACCTGCCAACGTACGCAGGACTTCTGAACGACGTCGGCCGCGTTCAATCTCTTCTTGGGCTGAGTCTCGATACATCGCTTGCGCATGAGGTATTGGCGGAGGATGAGTTGATTGGGCCCTTAGTGCGAGCGTCAGCAAGGCTCCCATTCGTTGGCGCCTGGGACCGGTTCGAGACGTCAATCAGGATAATAGTGGGGCAGCAGATATCGGTGAAGGCGGCGAGCCAGATAGCCGGACAACTGGCTCGGCAGTTTGGAAGCCCGGTGGCAGGATTGGGCGATTACGGTCTGACTCACATATTCCCAACGCCGCTCGAACTTGCAGCGGAAGACCTGTCGGATTTCGGGATGCCAGGCGCGCGAATCAGAACAATCACGGAGTTCTCCAGATGCGTCGCCGATGGGGAGCTTGATCTGTACTCGCACGATGAGCTGCCGCTGTTACTCACCAAGCTTGAGCGGATACCCGGAGTAGGCCCGTGGACTGCGAATCTCATCGCCCTCCGCGTATTTGGCCAACCAGATGCGTTCCCTTCAGGAGACACCGGACTGCAGCGCGCTGCGGGTCATCTTGTGGGACGCGACCGGATCCCCGGCGATGAGCTTCTGGGCATTGCAGAGCAGTGGCGCCCCTGGCGCGGAATGGCGGCAACAGTGATGTGGATGACACAGGGCGAGACGGAAACTTCGAGCACGGCACGAACAACGACTGCATAGCCAACCTCGAATCGAGACAGTAGGCTGGACTGATGCAATTTCCGTCCGATCACTGCGGTCGTTGAATGTCAGAGGCTGATCTCAACTCACAGGTAGCCACGCTCTTGAGCGACGCCGAATCGGCTGTCAGGCGCCGCGAGTGGAAAGTTGCCCGCGATCTCTGCGACCGGTTACTGAGACTCGACCCGACGAACGAAACGGCAAGGGCGATTCGTTCATCGCTCATCAACGCCCAGAGTCCGGACTATTTCGTGACTCAAAAACGGCGTACGAATCTTCAACGCGTCTGGTTACTACTGCTAAATAGGATCACGAAGCGGTTCGCTCTGATGATCCTGATCATATGGGCCGCCAGTACCGTGATGTTCGTTGTCCCCCGCCAGTTTGGTATCAACCCGTCTCAGGCGGGCTGGTTCTCCTCATCCCCTCAGAAACAACGGCTCAACGACCTGGTCAAGGAATTGCAGGCGCAGCGCGATTCGTTGGTTGGTACCTACGATGAGGCCGATCTGCCCCAGGAAATCAGAGATGCACGTGACGCCATAAACGCCCAGTTATCGGAGCGTAACTCTCGAACCGCGTTTGAGCGCCAGTTTGGGTTCGGGGATCCAATGATCATCCAGTACAGGCGCTACATATTCGCACTGGCGAAATTCGATCTGGGCGCTTCGAGACGATTCTTCCCTGTGCCTGTCTTTACAGTGGTGAGGGAGTCAGTGTTTTGGACCATCGGCCTTGTTGGGGTTGCGACACTGCTGGCGTTCACAATCGGATCTCTAGCCGGTGCGCTGATGGGATGGCCCAACGCTCGACGGTCAATTAGATGGGGTTTCACTCCGCTGTTGGCAGTCTCGGCGATTCCGTATTACCTGCTGGGATGGATACTAATCTGGTTTATGGCATTCAAATGGGGATGGTTCCCGTTATCGGGGGGCTGGAACGCATACGATCCCAACCTGCGGCCAAATCTGTCGATAACGTTCATTCTTGATGCGCTTCACCATGCAGTGCTGCCCGGTTTAGCCATCATCATCTCAACGGTTGGGTTGTGGACTGTGACCATGCGAGGCCTGATGATCAACATGCAGGGGGAGGACTACATGGTTTTCGCCGCCGCAAAGGGCCTGAAGCAGAGGCGTTTATTTTTTCGGTACGGAATTCGAAACGCCATGCTCCCGCAGGTAACTGGCCTGGCAGCGTCCGTTGGGACCATATTGAGCGGTGTACTGCTTGTGGAGATTGTCTTCGCTTATCCAGGAATCGGATTCCTGTTCTGGCGTTCGATCAGGACCAGCGACGTGACCATGATGACGGGTGTGGCGTTCGTGGTTATCGTGATGCTGGCGGTGGCGATGTTCCTTCTAGACCTTCTGCTTCCAGTGCTTGATCGACGAATCAAAGACCAACCCGATTAACGCAGAACGGGCGCCCACTTATGAACGCCCGTCCCAATTCGTAATCGTGTCAGCTAACCGACGGGCATCTGCCGATTGGTCATCTTGCGGCCAATCGTGGCCATCTCTTCGCCGCCACCGGAGATAATCCCAACGCCCCAGTCCAACAGGAACTGGATGTTCTCTTCATCTGATTTGGTCGGGTCATTCCATGAACTCAGGAACTTGATCCCGTTGGCATCGCACGCGGCTTTGATGGTCTTCCTGGCAAGTTCCATGCCGTCCACATATGGCGGGTCGTGTGCGTCCGGGTTACCGAATGACATGCCCATATCGCCGGGACCCCACTCGGCAAATCCAAGTCCGGGAACGCGGGCGATAGCGTCGGCGTTGACCATCGATTCCTGGTTTTCGAGCTTCAGTCCTAGCAGAAGCTCGCCGTTGGGGTTGAGCGGCCACGGGTCGGCGATCTTGGTGTAGTCCTGTGGCGTTACGCCCCAGATGTGCGCTGGCTGGCCTTGTCCGCCGGCTCCGCGTTGGCCCTCTCCAAGTCCTTCACGCCCGGTCTTGTGAAATGGATACCGGCACTCCTCAATAAACGCCCTGACTGCATCTGCCTGTCGTGCGTGCGTATGCAGGATGCCATGAACTCCAGCGGATAGGACCTGGCGGACCTGCCATGCATTTGCTCGCACTTCGGCGACGGTTCGGCAGTTTGAAGGTAGCGTTGATATGACCGCGGGTGTGCGGTGGCCGGCTTTCGTCGGCCCGCCGTCCACAAGCCCCTTCATGAATGCGGTTAGTCCCACAACATCAAAGGCGTGGTGCTCAAAATCGGTGATCAAGAAATCGGCCCAGGTACTTGCCTGCTTGAGGCCATTTTCGTATGTCAAATCACCGGTGCCGGTGTAGTAAGCGGGCTCCCCGGCCTCAAATAAGTCGATCACCCTGTTGATGTGTTGTGCCATCGTATCTCCTGATGATTGCCCAGCGCTGAGAACGATTCGACGCTGGAGCGAAATAAATTAGGTTCTGCGGCGGCTATCTTAGTACCCGGCGCAATATACCGTGAAACTGAGTAGCCAACCGCCGTGCGCTGGCCCTTCGCATGTGGGACGATTCCGCTGGAATTATTTGAAAGACAGAAACCCAGCAGGTCTCGATCGAGGGTCTAAGCCCTTTCATGTTGATTGGCGAGTTCGCCGCACTATCAAACGCGGCCATCTGGGCACTTACTGGCGTCATCACGAAAGCTATCGGTCGTGATGTACGGCCCGTGCATATCGTCACGGCTCACGCGTGGACCGGCGTAACGATTTTCTTGATCGCAGGCCTCGCCACCGGTCAGATCGATGATCTATTGGCCACAGGAGCGCGTCCCACGCTGATTCTCGCCGGTGGCGCTCTTATCAACACGGCTGGCGCATTCGTGTTCTGGATGGCGATTACCAGGGGCAGCGTTAGCCGTGTCTATCCCACCACGCAGAGCGTTTTCATTCTCACCACAGTTCTCACAAGCTGGGTGGTTCTTGGCGAATCACCGGGAGTGGGCGTGGCAGTGGGGGCGCCGCTGATCATTGGTGGGGTGGTGTTCCTGAACTGGCATACCAAGAGTGAGGAAGGCGCGTCGATATCCGATGGTGGGCTGACCGTCCCACTTCTGGCGGTTCTGACCTCGCTGCTCTGGGCAGGAGCGTTTGTAACTGCCGCTGAAGCGCTGAAGGACGCTGAGCCGCTCGCAGGAGCGACGATACGGAACATCGTTCCTGCGGTGTTGTATTTGATGGTGGCGATATTCGTGCCATCGAGTCGACTCTCTCGCGTTCCCCGCGTTGCCTATCCGCGTATCCTCCTCAGCGGTGTGCTGTTCGCGTACGGTGCGTTCTCCTTCGTGTTCGCGCTTGACCGTGCTCCAGCAGGCGTAGTTGCGGTGCTGATCAACACTTCGCCCATGTGGGCGCTCGGGTTATCTTTCATCTTTCTTGGCGAGCGATTAAACAGATTTCGTATGTTTGGCGTGGTTCTGAGCATCGCAGGAATAGTCGCCGTCCTGGCCCTGGGTTAGCGATCGATTGGTCCCTCTTATCAGTGAAGAGATCGCCCAACATTATGTGACGCGTCTACAGCGGCCGGGGAATAACATCACTGAATAAACAGGCAACAGCATTGGGAGTAATCCAACCATGAAACTGGCAGAGCTGATCGTAGACGACGCGAAGAAGCGTGGAATCGATCACATGTTTGGGATTCCTGGAAGTGGGTTTCCGCTGGATGTGCTGGAAGCCGGGCGCACAGGTGGCGTTAGATTGGTTCTAACTGCGCACGAGTCTTCGGCGGCGATCGCCGCCGCCTGCTACGGCGCGATGAAGGGAACTCCGGGCATCGCTATCGCCGTGAAGGGCGTGGGCGCCGGAAATTTAGTAGGTGGCGCGGTAAACGCCCATTTCGAGAGATTGGCGGTGCTTTGCCTGAGTGAGGCGGGCGATCCAAATTCGGATATCGAGATGACTCAGATCGCCAATCACGACCTCATGTTTGGCGCCGTCGCCAAGCTTCAACACACGTTCAACCACGAGACGGCCGGAGAATCGCTTCAGAGAGCGATCTTCACGACAAGTGATGGGCGACCCGGCCCGGTAGTTCTCAATGTCACAGGTGGGATGTCTGAAGGAGACGTGGGAACGGCGCTGCCGAATCTTCCTGCCGCGATGCCGGACGCGCCTGACATGGCCGCACTTGATCGGATTGCAGACGTGGTGAAGGGTGCCGAACGAGTCGTAGTCATCGCGGGGGCTGATGTCATGAGGCATGGCGCGATGGATGAACTAGCAGCGTTCGTCGAAAGCATTGGCGCCGCTGTGCTGACAAGCATGGAAGCCCGCGGAGTCTTCCCAGAATCTGATTCACGCTGGGCAGGTCTTCATATTGGCGGATACGGCCCGAATCATATTGAGACAGATATCGTGAACGCAGCTGATCTGGTGCTGCTGGTTGGTGTTGACGCAATGATGACTCACGCGCCGTGGGGATTCGACTTACCAACAGCAGAACTCGTCGCAAGGCCTGAATACACCACCATGTCACCGAACCCAATCGCCAAGGCAGACGGTGATCTGAAAGCGTCACTTTCTTATCTCACGAGCAAGTCGCAATCATCTGGTGGCGGATTCTCGATTGATGAGATATCTGCGATTAAAGACACAATCCTGAAACTCTTCGCTCGTCCAGAAGCCGCAAAGTTCGCGCAGCAAGACATCATCGAAATTTCCCGACGCCTCCTGCCTGAAGAAGGTGTGCTCGTCTCTGAGACCGGGGCGTTTGTGCGGTTCCTGGAGCATCTCTGGGCTGTGGATCGGCCTGAAAGGTATATCGGAACGTCTGGCGGTCGAACCATGGGTCTCATGATCCCGGCAGCGCTCGGTGCGAAGCTGGCCAAACCAGATGTGCCAATGATCGGAATCGGCGCCGATGGCAGCACGTTGATGCGGCTCGGCGAACTTGAGGCGTTTGCGAGGGAGGGCGTAGTGATGCCTCTAATCATCATCAATGATCACGCGCTGGGCACGATGAAATCACGACAGAAGTCACGTGGCATGGTCGATTACGGACTGGATCTACAGCCGGTCAACTTTGCTCAGATCGCACTGGCGGTCGGCCTGAACGGCGTCGTCGTGAATACCCCGGAGCAATTCGAATTGGCTCTGACGGACGCGTTCGACGCTGATGTGGCGACCGTGATTGATGCACGAGTCGATCCACAGCCTTACTGGGATTCTTTCGGACCATCAATTGGCGTGTTGGATTAGGTAATTGGGCGCCCTCAGCTCCCAGGAGACTACGATGACGGACCCTGCGCAGGAAGCGATCACGACGTTCAGGAGATGGGCCGACGCGTTCAACGCCCGGGACACCGAGGCCATGGTCGCCGAGATGCACTTTCCGCACATGCGGTTGTCAGGAAGTGATTTCCAGACATGGCAGACATCCGACGACTTTGCGAGCCCGCAGGACGCGATGACCGCGGAGCTACGGGCAGAAGGCTGGCACATCATGATCACAAAGTCCATCGATGCCGTTCAGGCCAACGAGAACAAGGTCCATCTGGTCATTCGTCAGTCCAGGCAGCACGCTGATGGGACTGAGTACAACGGCTTCGATACCCTCTGGATCTTCACCAGAATAAACGGCAAATGGGGCGTCCAGTTCAGGTCATCGTTCCTTGCGAACGCGGTGCAAGGGTTTGGCGCAAGCGAGCCGAAATTCTGATGGTACGGCAGCGCACGCCTTATCGCGCAAGAATCCAACATCATTCGCTCATGTACTATGCTCCGTGTCTGGACCTCCGCCCTCATGGGCGCCAATATTTATGTGTATTCATCAGTTCTGGAGATGAAAATGAAGCTGCTTTTCTTTGATGACTTTCGACTGGGTATTCTCAAAGGCGACAACGTTGTTGACGTGACCTCTGTTGTGGAGGGGATTCCTCACATCACGCCACAACAGTTGATCAGTGGCCTGATTGAGAACTTTGAAGATTGCCGAAGCACGCTTGACGCAGCCGTAGCGGCGTCCGATGGCGTGCCAGTTTCAGGTGTGCGACTCCGACCGGCCACTCCCACATCCGTCGAATATCGCCTGCATGGCGGTCAATTACATGGAAGATGGGACTCGGTCTGAGCCAGCTCCGATCAACGCATTCTCCAAGGCGCCATCCGCTGTCATTACCTCGGGCGAAACGATGGTCCTGCCGGACGCGCCGGCAACGATCTTCGAAGGCGAAGCAGAGCTTGCGCTGGTCATTGGTAAGACGGCGACTAACGTTGCCGCAGCCGATGCGATGGACTACATATTTGGTTACATGAACTTTGTTGACGGCTCTGCACGTGGACTCCATGCAGGGGCCGCATTCCACGCGATGAAGTCACGGGACACGTTCGCGCCAATTGGGCCATACATCGTTACCAAAGATGAAATTGCAGACCCTCAGAAACTTCATGTTCAACTATGGAACAACGGCGAAATCCAGCAGGACTTCAACACTGATGACATGGCCCACAAGATCGGTCGTTGTGTTGAGTACATCACAGCGATTCACACGCTGGAGCCGGGAGACATCCTCGCAACAGGCACCAACCACGGAGGCCTGAACCCATTCCAGGATGGGGAGCACATTGAGCTTGAGATTGAAGGCCTTGGCCGCCTGAGCTTCAGCATCAGGGACGATCTGAAGCGCTCCTGGAAACGCGAGACCCGCCACGACCGGGCCGATCAAGGCTTCGACGACGCCACGCCACAGGTGAGCGGGAAGTACGCTTAGGCAAGGCATCGTAGAAACCGAATAGAGATATTCGAACGGGCACTCCTAATGGGTGCCCGTTTTCGATCGTCTCCCCGGCGTATACTGCCGCCGGATTAGCACGCAGAATCACTTCATCGTCTTTTCACCAATTAGACAGGTTTTAGAATGCCAGCGATAACCGGCGTCGAATTCAGAGAATTCTGGGCACAGCACCACAACGCCCAGCGCAACTGGCTGTTGGTTAAGCTGAACACCGATGACCCGAAGGTCTTCGGGCTGGGTGACGCCAGTCCAATGGAGGACGAGACACAGGTTAAGGGTCTCATCAGCGAGTGGACCGATAAATACCTTGTTGGCAAGGATCCGCTCGACTCCGAAGTTCTCTGGACCACGATGTATCACGACCCGCACGCACGCGGCGGAAGGCTGGCATCAACCGCTCTCTCCGGAATCGATATCGCGCTGTGGGACCTGAAAGGAAAGATCCTTGACAGGCCCGTCTACCAGCTTTTGGGCGGAGCGCACCGCAAGAAGATTCGGGTGTATGCGAACGGCTGGTATACGAACCCTGGCACGCCAGAGCAGAACGCTGACGAGGCGAAAATTGTGGTGGATATGGGCTACACCGCTGTGAAGTTCGACCCATTTGGCCAGGCCAACCACTACAAGATATCGCTGAAGGAAGCACAACTCGCAGAGGACCGCGTGGCTGCGGTCAGGCGCGCTGTAGGGCCGGAAGTGGACATCCTGGTTGAGGCGCACGCCAAGTTTGATGTGATGAACGCTATCCAGCTTGGCAAGAGGCTTGAGGAGTATCGACCGCTGTTCTACGATGAGCCGGTGTCTGAGGAGCGGGTTTCGGAACTTCTGGAGGTTCGCCGGAAGGTCAATATCCCCATCGCTACGGGCGAACGTCTCTACACGAAGTTCCCGTTTGCGGAGATCGTTGAACGGCATGCGGCGGACGTACTGCAACCGGACATCGCCAACGCCGGTGGGATCACCGAGCTAAAGAAGATCGCCATCATCGCCGAGGCGAAGCACATCACCATGGCGCCGCACAACGTCTGCTCACCGGTGGGCGCAATGGCTGAGATGCACCTCGACGCATCGATCATCAACTTCGAGATACAGGAGTACCACGCCGAGTTTTATACCGAGCACTACTTCACGGTTACCCAAGGTTTTCCCCGACAGGAGGACGGATACGTCACCCTCGGCGACGGGCCGGGTCTGGGGCTTGAGTTGGACGAAGATGTGATCGCCTCGAATCCTCCACTAACGAAGGTGACGGCGCGCGGCGGCATGGTGAAGGGGATCTAGGCGGAGACGGATTTCAGCCTGTTCAACGCCGTGCCAAGGCTCATCGTTATCCCAGAATCGAATGGGCTGCCAATCGTGATCGATCTGTGTCGGTCAAGAACGGTTCAATTTTCCGCACGAACTGCTCCATCGTGTCGGACAGATCACCGCTGTTGTTGATCTCAATCTTTCGGCTGAGGAGCGACCAGGCGACCAGCTCTCCAAAGCGTGCTTTCACCCCGTCGATATCGCCTTCGCTGATTATTCCGTTCTCGTGAGGATCATCCCTCAGGCGCTGGGCGATCACATCTGTGTTTGCGGTGAGGTGCACTATCACCGTGTCTTGCGTGAAATGCAGAATCGTGTTTTCCACCTGGTGGGCCACAAGTTCGCGATCGTGGGGTTCACCTTTGCCCCCGTAGCCAAAGAACATCGGCGCGTAAACGGCCTCTTCTATGTGCCCGCCAACCACCATTCCGTCGTGCGTGTTAAATGTGTTGAACTGCACGTGGTAGTAGAGGCTGTGGCGCTGGTGCATCTCCTTGAACTTTGGAGACGCCTGCAGCAGCCACGCCTGTTCTTCCGGCGTCGTGTCGTCCGGGTGGCCCGACGTGTGAGGGATCTTCCAGTGCTCGTGAATCAACGAGAACCGGGCGCCCATCTTCTCGAACATCCAGTCATCAATAGCGTGCGCAACCGTTGTCGCACCCACATATTCGCAACCTACCAACAGTAGCCGCATGATCCTGCCTCCCCCGCATTGTGCTGATTGCGGGCCATTGTAGAGGTTGGCGACCGGAGAGGCTGATCAGCCCGCTGCGCCGCAGATGTCAATGTTCGCGTGGAGGGAAAGAGAGTAAATCTGCTTAGAAAGACCACACATCTGGTGCTTGACGTAGATTAATTTTCCATTGATCGCGGCGAACAGTGTTCGTCTACTAAAGGTTCTCCCTGGAGATAAACGTCGGATTAAATCCCTCCAGTGGTGTTCGTTGTGGGTGATGGTCGGGAATGCGGTCAACTGTCTGAAAAACCCAGTTGACCCACAGGGTTTGCTCGATGTTCCAACTCCAGTGATATGTCCACCCGGCGGCCGATTCAACTCGAACCTGTTCCGATGTCAGCAGTCCTCCAAATGAGACGTGAATCGCGTCCCAATCATTTGCGACCAGGGCCCAATTGGGGACGATCCGGCCTTCATCTGCTGAAAAGTCGGGAGTGCCGCTTTCATTGGACCCGGCTGTTGGATAACGTACGGATAGGTCATGCCACGCCTTAGCTCCATCAACTTCAACGACCCTTGCAGATCGCTCCGGGGTGAGTTTCCAGACTGCATACGGTGGTGGTTGAAAACCGAGTCCTATTTCGGCTACTGTTTCGTCGATTCCTACGAAAATGGCTGCTGACCCATCAATTATCGTGGACGTGAACAACGCGTCCCGAGGCTTTTCGGCGTAGCGCTCCCAGCCATCCAATGGCGAAGTCGGCGCCACGAAACTGGACTGTTCGGGTGCCATTCTCTCGCGTGGGACTCACACCTGACGTTCCATATCAAACGGTCCGAACCAGCGTTCGGCCGCTGGCTCATTCAGGATGGATATCGCCAATTCACGGTGTCTCTGTCCTTGCTCCACTATAGCGTCGCGTATCCGCTGATGCCCCGACTGCCACACTTCGATGCTAGGGACGCGTAGGCGCACAAGGTGAGGCTAATTAGCGGAGAAGCGATCTCAGCCGTGGACAAATTTGAAGCTTTCGCAGCGAGGAAGAATCCGCATCCTAGCGGCGATCGCAGCATAGCATCGACAATAGATTCCGCGTCAGTCATCAAATGAGTCCATATATCCACACACCGTCACCCGAACTATCGGGCGACCGATAGGCTCCAACTCGCGCTGTGAGCTCCTTTACAAATGGCCCACAGCATTATGAACGAGGTGCCGCTCTTTGGCGGCACAGAGATACTGAATGTCCATCGAGGGAGAGTGTCATCAGCTTCGCATGTTAGGACTTTTGAGTTCGCCAACGCTCTCAACAGCGTGTTCACCTAGAACCGCCCTGCGTCATGAATCCATGTGACCGCCATCTGTCGAACCGGACCTGGCCAGCGAATTCGCTGCGTCGGAGGGAGGGCATCGCTGGGACACATGGGGGCGATGGCAGATCGTTGGCGATCCTGGCACCGGGAGATCGAGGCCTCTGAGGTAAACACACACGGCCATCAGGGACCGTGTGTTTCTTCACACTAGATATATATTTGTCCCTCGCGGGGAAGCATGTTTACGTTAGGTTAGGAAACAGGCTTCCCCGCGAGTCAATCAGCCGGGGGCATGATCTTCATGTGATTCCCAGCTATTTGCTGACGTAGTCCTCGATACGACACGACGAGATCACTAGTCGTACCGGTGATTTGGCTCGCTAACTGGTCCGCGAAAACGGACACCTCAAATGGTGCGCACAGTTCGTATCGGAATCGAAAATGGTGATCCGCCTCGGACTTGAACCGAGAACCGGCTAACTTTCATTTACTCCGCAATTGCAATCTGGCCTCGGTGAATACGTGGAGCGGCTGCAACAACCACTGTTGAGACAACGAGCCCTGATGCGGCGAACATGAGCATCGTCTGTGACGGTCCGATCACGCTGGAAAAGTATCCCGCAGCCAGGCCTGCGAATGGAACGATTCCACTGATAGAGATAACGATTCCGATCATCCGGCCATGACTGTTGTCTGGAGCGTGGGTCAACAGCAGCGTTACAACCATGTTTCCAATGGCGATACCGGTGATGCCGACCGCGATCAGCGCGAAAAACTCGATCCAGTAGAAACCTGCGATTGCGAACAACATGATCATCAGGTGGTAGCTGATAACGGCTGCAGAAAGCACTCTGGCCGGATTCTGTATGGATTGGCCCAAAATCCCGATCGTCAGCGCCCCGATTCCAGAACCTATCAGTGGTGCCGAGAGCAGGAGTCCAAACCGTGCCGAAGAGAGGCCCTCATGCTCCGCTGCAAAAACTGGTATCAGCGGGCCGTTCGTGGCGCCAAACATGTGGGTCACTGCCAGGAGTGCGGCCGCCATGACAAGAATCCGATTGCGCGCCACGAGCCTGATACCCTCCATGAGAGACCGACTGGTTGCGACTGTAGGTTCAGCGCCCGGAGCCGCCACTGGAAGGTTCAGCAACGATACGAGAGAAATCACGGTCAACGCCATGATCATTACGAACACCCAGCCGGGAGCGATGAAAGCCAGTACGACCCCCGTGACGATGCCACCCAGTACCATGCCTCCGATGACAACCGAGGACTCTAACGCCACCGCGCGCGTCGTGTTGCCGGGCCCCACCACACCACGCATGTAACTCAACCACGGCGGAGCCTCCACGGCCCAGGTGAAACCGATACAACCGACGTATATGAACAACGCCCATAATGGCAACGCGTCAAGGAAGGCGAGCGCAACCATCGCCGCCGAGAACAGAACAGTGCCGCTCTGTGAGTACTGAATGAGCCTCCGGCGCGGAAGTCGATCAGCAATAGATCCCGCTGCCAGGCCTGCGATCAGAAATGGCATAAGCCGAATAGCGCCAACGGCCGCGATCCCAATCGGCTCATCTGTGGCTTCGATGGCTAGCCAGGCGCTCACGGTTACGTCCATTCCACGGCCCGGGGCCAGGAACGCCCGCGAACTCAACATCCGGACGTAGAGCGGATTCCGAAGAAGGCTGGCGCCCCTTGGACTGGTGATGTCAGCAACCGGCGCTGCCCGGCGTTTCCGAACCTGCTTGCATAACGCTCTCCATAGCGTGTTCATCTGGAACCGCCCTGCATCACAAATCCATGTGACCGCAATCTGTTGAACCGGACCTGGCCAGCGAATTTGCTGCGGCGGAGGGAGGGCATCGCTGGGACACATGGGGGTGATGGCAGATCGTTGGCGATCCTGCCACCGGGAGATCGAGGCCTCTGAGGTAAAAACACACGGCCATCGGCGACCGTGTGTTTCTTCACATTAGATATATGTTTGTCCCTCGCGGGGAAGCCTGTTTACGTTAGGTTAGGAAACAGGCTTCGAGTGAGTCAATCAGCCGGGGGTACGATTTTCATGTGATTTCCAGCTATTTGCTGACGTAGTCCTCGATACGACGCGACGAGGTCACTATTCGTACCGGCGATTTGGCTCGCTAACTGGTCCCCGAAAACGGACACCTCAAATGGTGTGCACAGTTCGTATCGGAATCGAAAATGGTGATCCGCCTCGGACTTGAACCGAGAAGCTGCGGGTTGAGAGCCATGAACCGTGAAGTAACGCTATGGACCAGTTGCGGGTGATCAACGCCACAGTGGGTTCTAGGTAGGTTCTCAGTTTTCTAAACTCGTGAGTGAATACTGGGAATTCAGAGATGTTTGGGCCTTTCCATCGACCTCTCGGTTTTTGAGTTGGGCAGGAAGGGTCGATGACTTGGCGAATCTCAAAAGTCGATGGGTGTCCAAAGATCTGGACTGGAACCGGCTGCGAGGCTCAGACGATAATGGGCGCATTGGTTTCTGCGTTTGAAGTTAGAGATGATGTACTAACCAATCGAACAACCTATCGCTGGTATGCTGATGATTGGCCGATCACGGTAGCGTGGCAGTGGGGCTGAGCTTCAACGGCCGCGGCGGTACAGGCCACAACGGAAGAATAGTGTGATAGTCAAGGGCCCGAACTTCCAGGTCATCTCGAAGAACTCGAACTCTGAGTACTACTCGGGAGATATCTACCCCGACTGGACGCCGATCGCTGGCATCCACGACATGGCGCCGCGACCGAAAGGTGGCGGAGTCGAGCCTCACTACCACGATAACGACGAGTTCTGGTTCTGGGCGACTGGGCGCGGCGAGGTATGGCTGGACGGTGTGAACATTCCGGTCGGGCCCAACTCGGTCACCTACACCCCGATGGGCGTCGCGCACAAATTCCTCATGCACACGGACTTCGAAGTAGTCGCCGTCATCACGAAGTCGGAGCGAAAGAAGCGCGAGACTCATATCCTTGTCGAAGAGGATGGCCCTCCGGAGCCGACGGTCCCGGGCTTCGTTGTACCTGGCGACCAGAACTCGGGCCCGTTCCCAAACCGCGGGGAGCGCTGTCCGCTGAGGGAGTTGCGGCTCGTCCACCTGAAGACCGGTGAGGAGGTGGCTTCCCTGCTGCCCGGGGCCAACGAGCACTGGTGTGTTTTGAACGGTATCGTCGACCTCGAGGTCGACGGGCAGAAATTGCAACTGCACGCGGGCGATGTAGCGCTGCTCCGGGCGGGAGTGACGCGGCACCTCAGGGCCATAACCGCGGCCAGACTCGTCTTCCTGCGCGAGGGATGACCAGAAGCGCCCCCACGATCCAGCCGGGTTGAGTCTCTGCTCACCGCTTATCGGGCGGTGTGGCATGTAGTTGATCGTGCCAATCTGATCTGGCCGATTGTCCCCACTGAGAGAGTTCGTCGCAGCTTGTTCGAGTGATTAGACACAAGATAACCAAGTGGCGGATTCATGACGGCTTCCCAGATGATTCGCAGAGTGAATGGGCACACTGGCTTACGTCTCTAATTGTCGCTATCGCAATAAATTACCCAAGACAATTGTCCGCTCTGATCCCCGGTTTCGGAGTTCTAGGGATCATGGGGCGCCAAAGCGTCGCTAGTGGTGCGGTGGCGTCCGGATTCGTATTGAGAACCGCCTGATTCATCCACCGAAGCGCTCACTTGAGTTGTGCAGAGGTTCCATATTGTTGCACCAACTTTTCATCACATGGCTGGACCGTCCGATTGATGAGGCGAGGACAGAAGATGTAAAGCAGTGTCTGCACATGCTGCTGACAACATTTGCCGAAAACAGAGATGAACTGCGTTCCCCCAATACGGTCATTGAGCCTCTGAAGGGCCTGAAGGTATTCGGGCGTTGGGCTGTTGCAGGGAGGGTGTTGCTGTCCAACCCCTGGCGGACGCTCGTAGGCCGAATCCAAGTACAACTGTTCGGACTGGCATCACCGCTTAACGAATGGGGTGACCGCACGTTAGGGGAAATGTGATGCCTACGTCGGGATCGACGCGGCCCGGTGGGAAATGGTGATCCGCCTCGGACTTGAACCGAGAACCTACTGATTAAGAGTCAGTTGCTCTGCCAATTGAGC
>JABMNO010000034.1 GCA_013204555.1 Chloroflexota bacterium
AGTCTGCCGAGTGGTTACGGCGGGGTCGTCTGCTCATTTCTCACTCCTGTTTCATGAGGCATTATCTTGCCTCACTCAGGCAGCGATTCCACTTATCCCACTGTGCAGATTTCCGGAGCCACCTCTAAGCATGTGGGCTGCCACAGTCCGTCAGTTGCGTAAACACCTACCTTCCGCCCCGGCTGGACTCACCGCAGTATTGGAGACGTAGTAGATAAGCAATCGGCTCAGGAGTCTGGAACGCTCGCTCCAAAGGCCAAAGGGGATACAAGATGGCTGACGCACCACGAATCGTTATTGCTGATGGTCACGAACTAATGAGAGAGAGCCTTTCGCTCCTCCTTGGCAGGGAAGACTCGGTCGAAGTTGTCGCCGCTGTAGCGGATGGCCCATCTGCACTGGCAGCGGCATCCGAGACCCGTCCGGATGCCATAATCGTTGACATTGGCCTGCCAAAGATCAATGGGATTGAGGTTTCAAACAGGATTCGAGAAACGCTGCCTGAGGCGGGGATCATCCTCATCTCATCGCATGATCGCGCAGAGTACATGAAGGAGTTCCTGAAAGATGACTCCGCTGGCAAGGCGTATCTTCTCAAGGCAACGCTAAACTCCACTCGCGACCTCATTCGTACTATCCAGGACGTTTGCGTTGGGCGAACCGTTCTTGACCCGGCGATGGTCTCCAAGCTAACGACCAGCACGAACGTCCGTGTTGGCTCAGAGCTCAAGGGCCTGACCAACCGTGAGTTACAGGTGATTGCCCTCATGGCCAAGGCGCACAGCAACCGCGCTATTGCCGAGATTCTTTACATCCAGCCAAGAACGGTGGAGCACCACATCAGCAGCATCCTTGCGAAGCTCGGATTTAATGCTGATGGTGAATACCACGGCCGGGTACACGCTGTGCTTACTTACCTTGATGCTACCGGCCAGTTGCCACTCCAGGCGCATGAGTTGACTCGTGTCGCGGAAGTTGAAGCGCAGCCTGCCCTCACGCCGTTCTCTGATCGCTTGAACGGAGCATCAACGTTCAAAGGGTTCCAGGGATTCCAGCAGAAAGCTGCCTGATAGATCACCGGATAGACCTAGACCAGATATCAAAAAGACGCCTCGGGATTAGCCGGGGCGTCTTCGCGCCATGCAATTGGAAAATCCGCGGTACCATTCACATACTGTGACAGATAAAAAGTCGCCATCAAAACTACGCTCGCACCGAACCGCCCTTCTACCCGGCACCACGGCCTCTACCCTGGGGATGATGATGCAGTATCTGGGTCATTCGGCCCTGTATCTGTCCAGTCCCGGTCGGGTAAGAGTAGTAATTGATCCGTATCAGAACAAGCGCGGGGGGACTCGCTGGTTCACCAGGCGGTTCCCGGTACTGAAGGCGAATATCGTTGTGAGCACTCACGATCATTTCGACCATAACGCCATTAAAGACATCGGGGGGCTTCCGGCGGTGCTCAAGAATCGCGGTCGCGTGAAACTTAATGATGTCGATGTCAAATTGATCCCTGAGATTCACTCCGAATACCTTCACCGAAAAGCATCATCCGGCAATCAGATGCTGAATCATCTGGTGACAGTTGAGTCGCACGGAGTGAGACTCTGCCACGTGGGCGATAATAGGGTAGATATCTCAGCCGAGGCGCTTCAGGCACTTGGCAGGGTCGATGTGCTTGCGGTCCCTGTGGATGATGATGAACATCTGTTGACGTTTGCTGAGGTCGATCAGATGATCGAAGCAATCTCACCACGAGTGGTACTGCCAATCCACTACTTACAAAAAGGCATTACTGCTGACACGGCTGACCTGGGAGGCATCACAAAGTGGCTGGAACATATGCGTCAACACAGCGAGATCCGATACTCTGACACTTCTCGAATCGTGCTCAGCCAGGCGGAGATGGAGCGGGTGGACGGCCTTGAGATCTGGCCTCTCTCGCCCGCTATTGCAAGTGGTCGGTCAGTCATCTGAACGATTGAATAATCAGCCGTCGGAGCTACCGAACGGCGCGATTACTCGCCAGCCTGCGTTTGATATCTGCACATCGCGCGCGATGAACTTCTGACAGAGTTCATCCGCCTGAGCCTCGCCCATGAACTCTCGAACTACTTCCAGCAATATCCGGGTGAATATTGGTCCATGGTAATCGTCGATATCAAGCTGCTTGGCGATGGTGTGACAGATCTCATGGCAAACGTAACTGGCGTTTCGCGCAAACGGCGGAAGCACGAGCGAATCTCGATTGCCACGGGCAACGCGAACGCCCTCCCCGTCTGAGACGATGGGAACATCAATCCTGGCCCACGCGCTGATCCGGCCTACGAGATCACGAATCTCCCCGAAGCTCAGATATTCGCCCTGCTGCCACCACTTCGTCTCGTCTTCAGCGTGGTAAACAGCGCGGCGCTGTGCGTCCAGCGTAGACGGCGAGCGCGCTTCTTCGGTCGCGGTATCGCGACTGGCTATTCTCCGGTTTGCGGCCATGGATTAGAAGGTTAAACCCATAGTCAATATTGCTCCAAGCGGTGATCCGCGCCGGTTCAACCCATCTTTCGCGCCCTACCCGTTCGGCGGCTTTGGCGCGTCCGGATCATCGGTGTAGTGGTGAACTATGTCTGGGGCCGTGACTGTCACCCGGATGGAAGGCTGGTCACCCAGCGTTGCGATTTCGTGTGAGGTTCCCTCTGGGACGAAAACTACGTCACCGGGACCTGCAATGACCTTTGGATGGTCTGCGATACTCCACTCCAGCTCGCCCTGGATGACGACCCACCACTTGTGCATGCCGGGGTGCCAGTAGCGGCGATTTATTGTGCCGGGCAGTTCGTGCGTGATGAGCGCCCGGTTGCGCTGGTCCAGAACAGCAACATGCTTCCAGTTGTTATCTGTTCCGTATTTCTCGATCAGATCCTTGAGCCGCGTGTGAATCAGGTTGGGTTCGCCCAGATCGTCTTCCACCTTGATGAAACGACAAGGCGCGATGCCCTTGATGTCATGATTGCCATCGGGGTGGGTTACGCCGAAGCGGACGCAGGTATCGCCTTCCAACGGGCGGATATCGTGACTAAAGCCAGCGGGCGCCATGATGATGTCACCCCACTCGGCGGTGATCGGCTCGTATTGGCCAATCTGCCACCGTGTCTTGCTGTCTAGAACCATCCACCACTCATTGAAGTTGGGGTGGATGTGCGGGTCCGGAGGGGTACCTTCCTTGCCGCAGATCCAGACTGCGCGATTGCGGCCATCTTCAATGACGATCTCCGCCCAGTTGGTGCCAACCTCGTGACGCGCCATGATATCGGCGTGTCGCAGGACTTCCAGATTTGTCTGTGTTGCGGTGACCATTGGGATTCTCCTGCTGTCAGGTGTCGTTCAGGACCGGGTTGGTCGCGGTGCGTTGGGGTCATCAAGGAAATGGTGGATGACGTCTGGTGACGTGACTGCGAGACGAACTGAGGACTCGTCGCCTACTGTTCGAATTGCGTGCGCGTAGCCTGCCTCGACGAAGACCAGATCGCCGACGCCTGCGGTGAATGGTTCATCATTGCCGATGGTCCACTCGATCTCTCCCTTCAGGACCGCCCACCACTCGTCCATGTCGGGATGCCAGTGTGGTCGGTTCGCACTTCCGGGGAGCGTGTGGATCATGTTCACGCGGTTGCGCTGATCCAACAGGATCTCCTCTGACCAGTTCTCATCCATGCCATGCCGTTCCAGCATGTACTTGAACGAGGTGTGGATTCGGTTAGGCGGCTGAAGTGCATCATCAGGTTTGAGCTGGCGAGATGGTGCGACACCCTTGAGATCATGGTTGCTCGTCTCAAAGCCGACGACGAGACGCCTACCGGGGCCTTCACCAACTGCGTAGATATCATGGCGTTGACCGCATGGTGCGATGACGATGTCTCCGAAATCTGCGATGACCGGTTCGTACTCACCGATCTGCCAGGCCGTCTGCCCACCCATCTCAAGCCAAAACTCATTGAAGTCGGGATGCAGATGGGGGTCACCGGGCATGCCGGGGAGTGTTGAGATTATGGCGGCACGATTGCGCCCATCCCGGATGAGCTTCTCGGACCAGCCGTCTTTGCCTTCGTTGCGCGAAATGCTGTCGGCCAGTCTCGCGACGGGTTGATTTACGAGGGGTTCTGTTGCGGATTGTGCTGCCATTTGGTTACTCCTCGAATTGGCTAAGCGTTGTCGATATCTTCACCGAGGTTTTCGCCTCGAAGTTGGCCTGCCCGGATGTCGTGGCGGCCGGGGTAGCGAACCTGAAGGTGGCCGTCATTGATCATCTCTTCAAGCGGATTGACCATTGTCTTGACTGGTATGAACACCTGCTCGTGCAGTCGGGCCGACTCGTAGACGCCGTGAATCATCTCAAGTGCCTTGTAGCCATTGTCGCCGTTGTTGCGATGGTAGTCGGAGCGGCCTTCTACCCAATCGGCCAGTTCACGGGCCTGCGCCGCACCTGCCTCAATCCACTCGAAGCGATCTTCACCGTACTTGAGGAACTCGCCATCGGGTTTGTGGTGCGCCCAGCCGCTTGAGTTGGCGTTCATCAAATATAGATCGTCCGTGGTCATCTCAATCATTCCCTGGGAGCCGTAGATGCGGGCGCCCTGCCATCGCACAGGGGTCAGGTCTGAGACGATCATCGCCTGCGCTTCGTTCTCAAAGCCAAAGACTGCGAGCGCCTTATCCTCGATGGGTGTTGCACGCTCCCAGTGATCTGTCTGGCGTTCAACCTGTCCGGTAACCCAGGTGCACTCCACGTCTCCCAGCAGGTAGCGGAACATGTCCGTCTGGTGGGTCGCGTAGTTGGGGAGGCCATCGCCGGCAACGCTGGTGATGAGCCGAACGTCACCGATCTCACCATCCTCGATCATCTGCCTGGCGAGTGTGTATGCGGGGAGGAATCGGCGCTGGTGGCCAATGACCAGCTTCACACCGTTCTTTGCGGTTTTGATCAACATCTCGCGTGCTGCGCCCAGGCTATCGGCCATTGGTTTCTCGCAGAGAACGGCCTTCACGCCCGGCGTTGCGGCCGCTGCGACAGTCATGGGGGAGTGGCCCTTGTGCCAGACTCCGACGGAAACGACCTCTGGTCTGGCCTTCGATAGCATCTCTCGGAAGTCAGTGAAATGCTCCGCTTTGTAGTCAGAGTACTCAGCGAACTTCTCATCGAAGTCGCTCATCGCCTGCTCGCTCAGGTCGGAGATGCCGACGACTTCATATCGGGCTGAGTTGAGATATCCGTAGGTGTGGTTTGTGGTCATAGAACCACATCCGATGACGCCTACTCGTAGCTTGTCTGCCAAATAATTTCTCCGAATCTAAAGGCTGAAACTGGTGGTAACGGTTCCGTCGGGATCGTACTTGCCAACGGTGCGCATAAGAGTCTCTTGAACGAGGAGGTCATGATCGTAGGAACGGTCGGGTTCGCGCTCGCCTCTGATGCAGGCGATTAGCCGCACGAGGCTCTCGATGTGGCGCCTATAAGGCTGCGCTGGAATGTTTGTGATGCCTGCCGGGTAGCCTGCTGCTGGTTCATTGAGGACTAACCGCAAGTACTCCGGCGGGTCAAACGGGCCGAGAATTGCGGAGCCATTGGTTCCGTAGACCTCGAACCGGCGGGCCATGGGCTTTGGCTCCATGGCGGCGATATCGAGAATGGCCATCGCCTTATCGAACTCGTAAATGGCCACCGTGTTGTCGGCAAAATTTGGGACGGTGCTGTGTTCGCGCCGCATGATTGATGTGATCTTGTTGGGGCGGCCCAGGAGCCAGACGATCTGGTCCAGCATGTGAGCGCCAAGATCGTACAGAATGCCGCCCGTATGTACGGAGATCGCTTCCTGCATGGGCACGCCCACATCGGTAGACATGTGAGCGCGAACCATGAAGACCTCTCCAAGCGCTCCCGAGTGCGTCCATTCAGATACATACTCAAACGCCCAGCTCTCCCTGAACATGAAGCCCATCTGGATAAGTTGGCCGTTGGCCCGCGCCTTCGCGACGGTACGTTCCCATTGCGGGTAGTCGTCACCCGCGGGCTTGTCATACCAGAGGTGCTTGCCGGAATCGATGATGGCTTCAGACTGGTTCAGGCTTTCAGAGTTCAGACCCTCAGAGGCGACACAGATAATGTCCGGGTTATCGAGGATGTCCCGTTCGCTGGAAAGAAATTGCACTTGCGACCATACGGAGTCGTCCTTGATGGACTCTATGCGGGCGCTGTCGGCCTCATAGACGCCGACCAGGTCCACATCATCGTTCTCCAGCATCACCTCGCAGACAGAACGGGCGTGGCCGTGTTTGGTACCCCACTGGGCCATCTTGATCTTGGGCTTACTGGCCAATGGGTACTGCCTCCCCTGGCAATCCGAGGTTAATAATCCGTTTTGGCGTGAGGGCGGAATGATACGCCGGATTGAGTTGGGGCGCAGGGCGTCAGCGTTTTGAATCGGCGGACTCGCCGATAGGCGAGCTATCCGGTTGATTGAAATGGCTCGCCTCGACGTGTTGAGCGTGCATCACTGAGACCCGAGGGTACGAGGAGCTGAGGTTTGGCGATCCGGTATAGACCGCAGGGGGTTGCCGCTACGCCTTCAGGATTTCGCGTTGGGAGAGGACGCGGACAAGTAGAAGAACACGAATACAACTGCCGACCAGGTGTGGCCGGCAGTTTGAGTTAATTCGGCGAGTCTGCCCGATTTACTCCTCTTCGTCTGAGCCTCTGTATCGGTCGATGACCTTCTCTGCCTCCATGTGCGGCACAACGGCGTACTCTCTCAGCGTTGCTGAGAAGACGGCCTGGGCCCGAGTAATGGATCGGAGATCTGCGGCGTATCGTTGCATGCTGGCGAGCGGTACTGCGGCTTCAATCTCTGTTGTTCCGTCACCCAGCGGAGTCATGCCAATGATCTGGGCACGCCTGGCGTTAAGATCGCCCATCACATCGCCCTGTGTGGAATCCGGCGTGGTGATGGTCACCTTCATGACTGGCTCAAGCAGGACGGGACGCGCATCTGCCACACCGTTACGAAGAGCGAATGAACCCGCGATTTCGAAGGCCATACCCGATGAGTCAACAGAGTGAGAGCTACCGTCCAGCAGGGTTACTCCGACATCAACGACCGGGAAGCCAGCGAGCACACCACCGTCCATGGCGTGCTTGACGCCCTTTTCGACTGCCGGGATGTACTCCTTGGGTACGTTGCCACCGACAACCTTGCTCTTGAATGCGAAGCCTTCACCGCGCGCTCTGGGCGCCAGTTCAACAACCACGTGGCCGTACTGGCCGTGGCCACCTGACTGTTTCTTATGCCGGTACTCAGACTTCGCTACGGCTGAGATGGTCTCGCGGTAGGCGATCTTGGGCAACTCCGTATCAAGTCCAACACCAAACTTGCGCTCAATGCGGGCAACAGCAGTTTCTACATGCACATCACCCAATCCGCGGATTACGGTTTGAGACGTTTCAGGGTCACGAACGATGACGAGGCTTGGATCTTCCTCAGAGATGCGGTGAAGCGCATCAGCCATCTTGTCGAGATCTGCCTGGGTCCTTGGGGTGACGGCCAGACCGAACACTGGCTCAGGGAAATCAATGCGCTGTAGCCCCGTTGGGTTAGATTTTTCTGAGAGGGTGTCGCCAGTCTGTGTCACGGTTAGCTTTGGAATGATGCCGATGTCCCCAGTAATGACCTCCGAAACGTTTACCTGTTCTTTGGCTCGCGGCTCGTAGATCTGGCCAACTCGCTCGTTTTCTCCGCGGGCATCGTTCCATACCTGCTGGTCCCCCTTCATGGGCTTACCGTAGACACGGAAGAACGAGATCTTTCCAACGAACGGGTCTGCGCTGGTCTTGAAGATGAAGTTGGCGCTTGCGCCCGGATCGATTTCGGGCCTGGTGGCGGAGGTCTGATCTTCAGGCGAAGGCAAGTAGTTGCACACTGAGTCCAGGAGACCTTCAATTCCAGCCTCGGCGATCGCAGCGGTTGCAACAACAGGCACCAGCTTCCCGCTCGCGATACCGGCTTTCAGGCCAGTGGTGAGGTCTTCCTGACTGAGGCTGAGGTCCTCCAGAAACTTTTCGGCGAGGT
Organism: Chloroflexota bacterium; assembly: GCA_013204555.1. Taxonomy (GTDB): domain Bacteria; phylum Chloroflexota; class Dehalococcoidia; order Lucifugimonadales; family Lucifugimonadaceae; genus UBA1151. The sequence goes on from JABMNO010000034.1 coordinate 8,118, forward strand.
CGTCGTCCGCCTCCGCTACGGCTTCTATCAGGCGCTCGCGCAGGTCGGCGGCATCTGTCGATTCGGCTTCGGGCGAGATGAGGTCGATTGTGTCGGTAAATTCTGACTCGAGACCGTTGGGGGCGTTAACCGCCACGCACTCGCGGCCCCATGCCGCCGCTATGACATCGAGAGTCGTTCGATAATCAGTATTCTCTCGGTCAAGTTTATTGACCACGATCATGCGGGGAAGGTTGCGTCTCTCGCAATCCTGCCAGGCCTGACCTGCGCCGACCTCTACGCCTGAAACGGCGGAGATCACAATTACAGCGGAGTCGGCAACTTGCAGTGCCGAGAGCATATCGCCCTTGAAATCTGCGTAGCCGGGCGTATCCAGTACGTTGACCTTATGGTCCTTCCATGGACAGGGCAGGACAGCGGTCTGAATGCTGGCGCCTTTGGACTGTTCCTCTGGCTCGAAATCGGAGCTACTGGTCTGATCGTTCACGCTGCCAAGACGGTTTACGACGCCGGACTTATAGAAAAGTGCATCGGCCAGAGATGTCTTGCCAGCGCCCTGATGAGCCAAGAGCGCGATGTTCCGAAGCTGACCGGTGGTGAATGTAGCCATTCCAACAAACCTCCGAATTCAGAGTACAAACATGGTTCCCCTGATTATGGGAAATGCCGGCAGTATAGCAGTGGTTTGCTAATTTGAAGTAAGGAGCGTATGAGGGTCCTTGATGATTATTACCGCTTCACCATTTCGCCGGGTGTGTTGGGGAGAAGATACCCTTCGATGGCATCAGGAAACCTTCTCCCCAACACCCGTTCGACCAAAGGATATTTGTTATGACCGCACCGATTCGGCTCGCTATAGTTGGCGGCCACCGTGGCGGGAGCTTCAATGCAGCGCTTCAAGCCTTTGGAGACTTGATTGAACTCACCGCGGTTTGCGACACCGATGAGGGAGTGCGGGAGAGGTGGAAGTCTGAGCGGCCGGGAGTTGCAGCCTATGCCCGGTACGAAGACATCTTGAATGAGTCGTCAGTAGACGCTGTACTGCTTGCCACGCCGATGATGCTCCATGCCAGGCAAGCGATTGACGCGCTCAATGCGGGCAAGCATGTGCTGAGTGAAGTGATTGCTGCTGCATCCCTGGACGAGTGCTGGGACCTCGTGGAGGCAGTGGAAACCACGGGACTGACATACATGATGGCGGAGAACTACTGCTACCGCCGCGTCACCATGATGATCAGGAACATGGCCGATCACGGGCTCTTTGGCGAGACGACCTTCGCCGAGGGTGCGTATATTCATGATTGCCGCCACCTGCTGTTCCACGAAGATGGATCTCGCACGTGGCGTGGGCAGGCGGCAGAGGGTATCCAGATCAGCCGCTCCAACGGATATCCAACGCACTCGCTTGGCCCGGTGGCGCAGTGGCTTGGCGTGAATCGTGATGACCGGCTCATCCGCACGTCAACATACGTGACTCAGTCAGCGAGCCGACATGGCTACGCGGCCGCGCTGCTTGGCGACGATCATCCCGAAGCGTTACCTCATGCGTGGGAGGACGCCACTGATTCGGCCTCGACACTCATCGAGACCGAAAAGGGGCGTGTGATTTCGTTGCGCAAAGATTCCGCTAGCCCTCGACCGCACAACATGGTCCACTATGGATTGCAGGGGAACGCTGGAGCGTTTCTATCCGCCCGCCACGATGGCGAGGACCCGCTGGTATGGATTGAAGGGACTAGCCCCGGCTCGAACTTGCCCGGCAGCAAGTCTCATCCGGAATGGCAGTCGCTATGGGATTTCGCAGATGAATGGGAGCATCCTCGCTGGCGTGAGCGTGGGAATGAGGCCAACGCGGCGGGACACGGCGGCGGCGACTTCTTCGTGTTGGAGGATTTCGCCCGCGCTGTACTGGGAGAACATCCATCACCGATTGACGTCTATGACGCGGCGACCTGGAGTTCGATTACGCCTTTGTCAGCCGAGTCCGTAGCGAACAACGGTGCGGCGATTGACGTGCCTGACTTCAGACGCGGACGGCACTAAACAGGCAGGCCTGCGTCTTCGGGTAGTCCCAGCATGAGGTTCATGTTCTGGATTGCCGCGCCAGACGCGCCTTTTCCAAGGTTGTCGTAGATCGCGATGATCATTATGTGACCGAGTTCATTTGGCAATACCGCGAAATCGATTCGGTTGGTGTCGTTCGCTCCCCGGGGGTCAAATGCGGGATGCGAGTAACCCATCGCCTCATCAACGGTCAGAATACGCACGAACTTCTCGTCCTTGTATCGGTCGCTGAGCAGCTCACGGATTCCCTCGGCGGTCGCGTCCTCACGAAGGATCGTATTGTGAAGAGGTATCTCAAGCCGCATGCCCGTGATGAATGGGCCAACGGATGGCGTGAACGTAGGCTCATAGGTGAAGCCTGAATACTGCATCATCTCTGGAACGTGCTTGTGCTTCGTGTGTATGGCGTATGGAGACTCAAACGGCAGGGTGTTGAGACTTGAGGATTTGTCGCTCCAGTCCGCGATCATTGATTTGCCGCCGCCTGAGTAGCCAGAAAGCGCGTGAACGGTAATTGGTGCATCGGCGGATATGAATCCTTCAGTCACCAGTGGCCCAATGCCAAGGATCACGCCCGTTGGGTAACAGCCTGGATTGGTGACTGTGCGCTCTTCTCGAATGGCTTCCCGCTGTTCCGGCGACAGCTCCGGCATGCCGTATGTCCAGCCTTCAGCCACCCTGTGCGCAGTACTGGCGTCGATGACCCTTGTGCCGATGTCGATCGCCCAGTGTGCAGCCTCATGTGCGGCGTCATCCGGAAGACACAGGACTACGAGGTCCGCCTCCTGGTAGAGCGCTCGCCGGTCGGCCTCGTTTCGCCGTTTGTCGGGGTCGATATCAAGGATCTCAATATCGTTGCGCGGAGCCAGCCAGTCTCTGATTCTGAGACCGGTGGTACCTGAAGAACCGTCTATAAATACTTTTGGAACTGGCATGTGGCAAATCCGACTATGGGTGAGATCAAATTGTTTCACGCCCAGACAAGCGTTGTCACCGGGGTGATCGAGAACGCGCTGGAAGCGGAGGTGGATCTAGCGGGCGTGAACGGTTAGCGAGAGGATCACGATAGAGCCATCATCAGCACGCGTGACGTTCGCACTAAATTCAGCACCAGACGCCGTCTTGCCGACCACCACGGTATCGCTGGTGATCAGTAGTCGGCGACCGTCAGCGAAGATCGTGTTGTCTTCCACGAAATCAATTACGCCCTGAACCTCGATTGCAGCGTCACTCGTGATCGAAAGGCCGCCCTCATCGCTGCTGTTATCTGCTTGCGACGGTGGAGCGGTAACTGTGACAGTGAGTGCTTCAAATCTGCCGTCCCCGAGTCCTCTTGCCACAATGCTCACAAATGCCCCATCTTCAAGGCGGCCTGTGATTTCTGTCCTGGGCGATAGAACGACGGTTCTGCCATCGATCTCCCACGTATTTCCGTTGACCAGCACCGCCGTGCCATCCAGGCGGACCTCCGCGAACACTGGTTGCGAGGGCTGAGTCGTCTGATTACCGCTGATCTGTTGCGCCGTCCTGCCGCCCAGAACTTGCAGAAGAATCAGTTCGCCATCGATGGTTCCATCAGGATCCACCCGGTAGAGAATTTGCTGAACGAGGTCAGAGGTATTGAACTGTCGGGATCGCGCTGGCTCGCCATTCCGTACCAGTCGTGAGGTATCGACGATACGAAGAGAAAGACGTTGGAGATCGCGGGTAACGAAGGTTACAAGTCCGCCAGCCTCATTGAATGAAGCGATTCTTCCGTGCGCAGACCGAGCACCAGCTGTGACAACGGACAGACTGACGATGGTGTCAGATTCCTCTAGATACACGACCAGCCCGACGATATCTCCGACATTCACGGACTCAAGTGACTCTATTGGCTGGCTGTCTTTGACGAGACTGATTCGCCGGTCATCCCCTGGCAAATTCAAGTTGAGAACTTTGCCAGATATGGAATCGACAACCAGTAATCCACCTGCCGAATCGACGCCAACAACCGTGCCTCTGGTCCTGATCAATTTGGCGGACTGAACCACCAGCAGACTTGCCACACTGCGCGGTATGCCGTCAACGGACACTGTACGGAACTCACCCTGACGAACGACATCACCAACGATGATTTCTCCGAATGCACTCCGAAGACCGTTACCTCCAGTGAACTCCGTACCCGCCAGGATGGAGAGCAATATGGCATCACCATCCGGGAGTTCCACGGTCAACTTATGGGCCTCCGGATTAATTCCCCGCACGGTCCCTTTGAATTCAACTTCTGGAGATCTGATAACGAGGTTTGTGATTGATCCAGCTTCGCTATCAAATCGTGTGGAGTTCAGAACGTGATCTCCAACCTGCAATCCGGCCAAACGAGTGCGGATTCCATCCTTTTCAACGGACACCTCGTCTGTAACAGTCAGTACGACCGGATCACCGCGCTCAGGGGCGATAACCAGCACTCCATGATCCGAATCGACGCGTCTCACGACGCCCCTAACGTGCTGCTCCCTGTCTACTCTTGGGAACGCGTCTATTCGTGTGGCGACGAGGCCGCTCGCATCGATATCGATCGCGACGCCAAGGCCGGGAATCAGAGCGTCAGCGGCTGACTCATTGCCATTCAGGAGAATTCCGGTCGCCGTGGTGGTTTTTAGAACGAGCTTCTCGCCTGTGATTTGATCCGTCAGGGTAAGCGCCGCTGTAAAGATGTCCTGATCTACGATCTCATCGAAGCGGGTGATGACGCCTACGAATTGCGTGCGCTGCGTCTGTTGTAACGCATCAATCTCCTCAATGGTGAGGACGGGCTGTTCGATTCGAACTTTGCTGGCCTGCGGCGAAGAAGAGTCGTCCAGAGGACTGAACTCAATAAGCACCCTGTCCCCAGGGCTGATGGACGGCTCACGGGTTGGTCCGAAAGTCCGGACATCGGAGTCGTCTTCCAGGAGGTATCTAGTGGATGCGGTCAGGGAGAAAGCAACACGAATACCGTTATCGTCCGTCAGAATTAGCTGACCCGCGTTTACGCTTACCACCAGACCGGATGAACTGATTCCTGGTGCGCTCAGCCCTTCTCGGCCAGCCGTCAGCGAGTATGCAGAGTGGAGCCGCAAGAGATTTGCCCGTATAGCCTCCCGCTCTGGACCATGCGTGCGCTCAAACGCTCTTTGAAGTGCGGTCAGGTGCCTTCGACCGTTCTCCTGCAGCAGGCCTCGAAGTTCTTCGGCCCGAAGGCTGGCATCTGTCTGTGTGGATCGTTCAGCCTGCGCAAGGAGTGTTTCAAGCCGGGCGATTGAGTTCTCAAGATTTTCTATCGCGATGGCCGTTAAGCCATCAGTGAGAGAATTCTTTCGGGCAACGATGGTCAATGCATCGCCAATAGCTGGCTGGCCGACATCGGTAGACAGGTCAACAGTTACGGTATTGTCGTCGCGATCCACAAGCGTGATCTGAGAGTCACCGAGTTCGATGACTACTCCAACAATGTGCCGGGTCTCCAAGCCACTTCTGGGGCGAATCAAGAGACTCTCTGAAATCAAGCCACCAGACGGTCCGGCGATTGCCGTCGATGCGATTCTGTCGCCCTCTCTGACGTCAGTGAGAGTGATGCTGTTTTGCCCAGATGTGATGGTGGTGGAATCGGTAACGAAAAGTTCGATGATTCCATCATCGGTTGCAACCGACAGTGAAGATGATCCGACGCCAATGACGGTACCAAATAGTGCGGCGGAATTAGGCGAAACGAATCCGGCGGCTCTGGCGGGAGCGCCGAACACGACGCTTACCAGAACCACCACAGCCATCATGGTGGCGAGAAGAAGTCGTGGCGCCAAAAGACGCCTCTGCATGGCAACCATTGATATCAGTAGGACGTCACTGGAATTTCACCAGTTGAGTCCAGTCCTTGAACCTCCCACAGATTCTCATCACTAATCATCATAAGTTTCGGGTTACTGCTGTGTTACGAATCATGCCTGACACACTTCTCCCTCACCCATCCGCATCAAGCGAGATAACCGTTATCACCCGGCTCTCTGTGGCGCCCGAAAGGTCCGAGGCCACGACTTCGATCAGGTTTGGGCCGATTTTCAGCGCCAGATTGACGCCAAAACTACCGTCTGATTCAACTGGAATGATCACTCCGTTGACGCTCATAACGGCATCTGGATTGGTGCGCCCAGTGAGGAACAGAGTATCCCCGCGAACTATTACCTCTTCACTTAGCCCCACGATCTCCAGATACAGTCCGAATGTGGATACCGGAACTCTGGTTGAGGTTGGCTCTGGAGTTACGGTGGGCTGAGTCGTCGCTGTTTGGGCGGGGGGCGCCGTTGCGGTAACGCCGGGCACTAGGGTGGGTTGCGGGAATGATGTAGCAATTGGAACAGTAGGGATGACGTTTCCAGCGGTTGGTAGCGGTTCCGGGGCAGGTGTTGCCGTTGGGACGGGAGTTGGGGTGTTGGGGATTGGTCGGGCTGTTGGAGCGGGTGTCAGCGCCTCGGCGGTAGCAGTCCTATCGGCGGGGTCTCGGGCCACAGTTCCCGAACAGGCGATCAACAGCAAACACAGCAGAGCTGCGCCTGCGACTGAATATCTTCTGATCAAGCTCTTATTCACGGGCACCAGGTCAATGAACACCGGTCTGTTACTTGGGTGTTGATGTAATGACGTGAACGGGGGCCGTTTTGTTCCGCCACTTTGAATTGGATGGGTTACCCGGAGGTTACCTGTCCGCCGCGTCGGATTCACTGCCGTTTTCAGGCGATGTGGGCGATCTTGGGAGGGTAAGCTCAAACGCCGTGTGGTGATCTTCGCCGGGGGCGGTGATGCTCGCAACAGAGAGCCTGCCTTTGGAGCGGATGGCGAGGGTGCTCGCGATATGTAGCCCCAGTCCGGAACTCGTCCGCTCTTCCTGGTTTGCGAGCTGCGGCGTCCAGCCTCTTTCAAACACGTGGGGGAGATAGGCCTCCGGTATGCCCGGGCCATCATCCCAGACTCGAATTATGAAGTCCGAATCCGTCTTGCTGAGCTGTATTTCGATCTTTCGCTCGGCGTACCTGACGGCGTTGTCGACGAGATTGGTGACGATGTGATCGATGGCGCCGCCGGTGGATAGCTCAACACCGAAGTCCGCCGGTTCTGACCACCACGCGATTTCGATTCCTTGCTCACTGGCGAGCGTGGAGTAGCGGTCGGCGATATTTCCGATAATTCGTGCCGGGGCCACTCCGTAGATCTTTGGAACAGAGTCTTGATCCTCCAATTCCACAAGCACCTGGATGTTAGCCATCATGAGCCTGAAACTTGGGGCCTGCTGCTCAATCTCATCCAAGAGATCAGTCACATATGGATCAACGTTGTTTCCGGATGCCTCAATGCGAGCGCGCAATTCGCGCTCCTTGCCAAGAATTCTCCGCAATGGACGGCCCAGGTCATGGCCGAACGTATCAAAGTATTGCTGCGTCAGATCTGCCCATTGCCTGACGTTAACGCCCCCGTCTCCGGACTGCTGTGGGGCGTTTCGTGGTCTTCGAGTGTTCAGATGGGCGAGCGAAAGTAGCAACAAGCCGCCTATGACTACGATGCCCCCGACCGCAACTAGCGGCTCGACGAGCCATAGTTCGGTATCAAGGGAATCGCCAAACACCTGCCCGACAAGGAGTCCGATTATCCCCAGTATTACGAGCGTTCCGCCGCCATAGATTAGAAGCTGGCGTGCCGTCGGCCGCGGAATTGATTCGTGTGACTCTTCATCGCTGGGTCCCGATGGGGTTTCTGGTCTTGGACTTGCCATTTACTTAGTGCGAGGTGGTACGAGGACGTATCCTCGCCCTCTCACGCTTACGATCAGGTCATCTGGTCCCAGCCGCCTATTTGCAGAGTTACCAAGTGCGTCTTTTATCTCGCGAATTCGCACGCGAAGCGATGCACGGGAGTCGTCCCCTTCCGAGAATCGCTCCAGTTTCCAGTACGGCACCAACTCTCCGGGGCTGCGGTACCAGGAGTTGGCGAGCTCAACGAGTATCTCGAACTTCATGCCCTGGATCTGTCGGATTGGCTCGGGCTGCCCGTCGATGACTCCGAACACGACACGCTTCTGAACGTCGATGACGTAGTCGTCACCAATATTCATGGTCTGCGGGGCCGCGCCGATTAGCCGTCTGAGCCTCAGCACCACTTCTTCTGGACTGGCGAACTTGTCTATGAAATCGACTGGTGCGTTGGCATTCAGGCTGGCTGCGACGGCAGTCTCTCTGTATGGTCCAGAGGCGTACTGGCTGAACACCAGAACTGGAAGATCCGGCGTGAGGGCGATTAGTTTTTCAAGAATAGCGAGGCCCTTGAACTGGTCATCAGGATGCTCGCCAAATCGGACGTCAAGGATCACAGCGTCAGGCTGTTGAACTTCAACGGCGTGAGTTGCTTCTAGCTCAAAATCCTCACCGGTTGGATGTGCGATATCAGGCTCAACGATGGTTGTTTCGTAGCCCGCAGAACTTAGATGTCTCCGAATGGAGCGCATGAGGTCCGACGAGGCTTCGTCATCAACAATCAAAACCTTTTGCTTGGAGGATTCAGGCATTAACCCATCCGATCGCCCGGGGCTGGTACGTCAGGTTCAGAGGTTACGACACCCCAATCGGTTGCCGGCGGCTTATTCGCCGGTGACGAGCCGGTATCCAACCCCTGGTTCGGTCAGGATATGGTTGGGTCTTGAGGGATCTGACTCTAGTTTTCGCCGGAGCTGCTTGATGAACGTTCTCAGATATTCGGTTTCCTGACCGTATTCGGGTCCCCAAACGGTCTGGAGGAGCTGTCTATGCGTCAGCACCTTTTCAACATTGATAGAGAGCGCCTGAAGCAGGTCGTATTCGGTGCGAGTCAGGTGAACCTCTTCGCCAGCCTTGCGGACGATGTGAGCGGCGAGATCAACCTCAATATCACCAACCGCGACCACCGGGGAATCAACTCGCTCAGACATCGCAAGCCGCTCAACTCTCCGTATGGATGAGCGCACGCGAGCTGATAGTTCGGTGGGGCTGAATGGTTTGGTGACGTAGTCGTCTGCGCCAAGATCAAGCGCCCTGACCTTTTCCCGCTCCTGATCAGTTGCGGAGAGGATAATTATTGGGTCCGTATACCACTCTCGCAATCGTTCGAGCGCTTCAATGCCGCCCATCACTGGCATTGCGAGATCAAGAATGATGAGTTTGGGCTGATGTAGTGACGCCTGGTAGAGAGCCTCTGCACCATGTGAAGCAAGAAGGACCTCAAAGTTGCTAAGGGCCATATGCCGGGCTAGCAACCGTCGAATCTTTGGATCATCATCGACGATCAGAATACTTGGGCGGCTGGTCATGACTCCCTCTCGAAAATCAATTTTGATCAGTAATTGTATTTTTGTATACAGGCATCGTAAACCAGAACTCTGATCCTTCACCAAGAGTGGAGTTAACCCCAACTTCTCCACCATGAGCGTTTACGATGGCTTTGCAGATTGCTAGTCCAAGCCCTGCGCCCCGTCCGGCTCTTGGTCCTCCGGTGACTCTAAAGAATTTATCAAATACCAATTCTGTGTCCTCGCCAGGAATTCCGATACCGGAGTCGATGACCGAGGTTCGGACGCCGCCCCCACCCTCGTCGATTCGGCTATGCAGAATCACGGGGCCAATTGAGTATTTCAATGCGTTAGATAACAGGTTATCTAGAACTCGACCCAACTGTGACGGATCAGCGAATAACGCAGGCAGGTCCGCGGGAACGTCCGCTTTGACCTCCCGATCCATGCCAACCCTTGAACGGCGAGCTCGCGCTATGGCATCTCCGCTCATATCTATAAGGTGCGCGATTTCCATGTCTAGCGGATATGCACCTGCCTCTATTCGGGACATATCCAGCAGGTTGGAGACGAGTTCGATGGTCTGATCGATCTCTTCGTCGATCGCTTCTATATCGGAATGCAACTCGGAGTCACCATCCAGCGAAGGCACCAGCTCAGTGATAAGTCCTTTAATTGTGGCCAACGGACTTCGCAAGTCATGCGTAATCATCGAAAGAAAGTCGCGTTTGACTTCATCGAGTTCTTTCAGTCGAGTGACGTCTTGAAGCACTGCTATGACCGCTCCGCCACGCGTCCCCCCGGCAGGTAGTGGTGCGGCGCTGATAAGAAGTGGGAGCCGGCCACCGTCCGGCCTTTGGCATACGACCTCAAGTGGGCCAGATGATTTGCCGGTGCTGCGTGTTTCAGAGAACGGGAGTTTCTCGTAGGGAATCTCCAGCCCTGTTGGCGCGAAACAGCGGATGGGACTTTGATAGGCGTCTGGCAACATGCCGGATTCCAGTGGCACGCCAACTATCCGAGAAGCCTCCGGAGAGCTGAGAAGTATCGAACCATCAGCGGAATCGATGACGAGAATTCCAACTCTCGCTTCAGAGATGACGGCCTGGAGCCATGATCGGCTTTCATCCGCAATGTGTCGTGCTCTGACCTCCCGCTCGTACAGGCGAGCATTCTCGAGAGCGGTGGCTGCGAGCCTGGCGACTGACTCGACGGACACAGAATCTTCTTCCGTGAACGGTCCACTTTCCGGTTTGTTCGCGAGATATAAATTTGCAGCGTGACGGCCATCATCCTCGACAGCGATACCCAGCACGGCCTTCATTGGGGGATGGGTATCAGGGTATCCAGATGATTTGGGGTGTCTGGAACGATCTTCCACCAAAATAATATCCCCATCGGGGATCATGAGGCCCAGAAGTCCCTTGCCCACTGGCGGATCACCAATCTTGTCTGCTTCCGCCTGGGACATACCCGATATGAACATCTGTTCAATCTGGCCTGATCGCCCTATCAAAGTTAGCGCTGCGTAATCCGCCCCGGTCAACTTCCGCGCGAGGGTGGGGACACTGGCAAGAACCTGCGTCCGTTGAGGAGCGTCATGGGCCAGTTCTGGTTCGCCGCTTTCCGATGCGTACAAACGAAATGGCCGAGATAGCGCCGCGTCTGTGGAGATCATTTATTGGCAGGTTCGCTCAGATTAACTCACACCAGCCCGATAAGTGAATTATTCCACGTACCGGACCGGTTTGCACCGATTGATCTTGATGTTAGTCCCAGCCACCAATCTTGGGAGGAATAACGAGCACGGGGGAATCGGCGCTGCGGATCACCCTGTCTGTGACGCTGCCAAGTACCCACCGAGTGAATCCAGTTCGTCCGCGGGTTGCGAGCACTATGAGAGTTCCAGGCTGCTCTTTTGCCGCGGCTTCAATCTCAGAAACCGCTGAACCGGTTTTTACAACGGTATCAACTTTGATCCCGCGTCGCTCCTCGGCTTCTTTCATGGTGGCCAGATACTCACGAGCGTCTTCGTCGGCCTCGGTGTAGATATCAGGAGATGCGTAGTACGGCTCACCACCGTAAGCAGCCATGCGGGCGGCCACCGCGGTCGCACGGACCATCAGCATTGGTACGCCCAGCGACGTCGCCAACCTTCGGGCTGGCTCCAGAGCGGATTCTGCCACCGGTGATCCGTCCAATCCGATCACGATTCGAGATATTGGGATTGCAGCGCCATCGAAATCAGGCGTTACGATCAACATCGGTACTGCGGAAGAGTGCGCAACTTTGTCGGTGACGCTACCCAGCAGACCTCTGCCAATAGCGGACCTACCACGAGTAGCCATCGCAATCAGGTCGTTGCGGTTCTTGCGGGCGGCCTCGATGATCGACTGTGCCGGATCACCAACCACCGCTTCAACACTCACCTCTTGGCCTTCGTCGCGAATGGATTCGGCGATGGTATTCAGATATTGAGTTGCCGCCTTGATGCGCATGATCTCAATTTCGTTCGCCCCGATTTCATCTGATCCGGAGCCCACGATTGAGCGTTCGCCGCCCATAAACGGCATATAGGACGGAAGTTCAACGGTCTCGGGGTCGACCACCGCGAACAGGTCTAGCTTCGCGCCAATCCTCTGGGCCAGATCGCGTGATACAGCGAGGATCCCCGCAGCCATATCAGACCCGTCCAGGGGAACTAGAATTTTTTCGAATGACACCTTTCGGACACCCTCCGCCTCAGTGAGTTGTTCCTTGGTAAACATCATGCCGCCACCCCGTCTTTGTCGGTCCTACCGGAAGCGACTATCGTCGGCTCGCCATTATCATTTCGCGTCGCTGGTGGCTGTGCGAGCGCGAATCCGCAGTTGAGGCAAACGAGTCTATTCCCATCCCAATCTGACTTGAACTGTATGGCCCCTGTCTTACATTTTGGGCAGGCTCTGAAGTACAACACTTGATCACTCCGGTGTCCACGTGGCGTCGAACTGCTAACGAAGCATCACCGATCTCCCATATATCCCGCGTGAGGCGAAAGGCCGCAATATGAGGAGATCGTGAAGATTGACCTGGAGCGCGAACCATACGCGATTCACGTCATTTTTCGCTGCGGCAGGATGAGCGTTGGTGCTGTGCCGGCTCTGAGCAAACCGTCCGCCACACTTCCTAACGCCCAGCGAGTCAGTCCAGTTGAGCCGTGGCTGGTCATGACTATGAGCGAATCTGGCACTTGGTTTGCCAACTCAATGACCCGATTGCGTGGATGACCAGCTTCTACCTTGCAATTGACTGCCACCCCGGCCGCGACAAGAGTTTGCGCGTGAGCATCGAGATACTCGGCGGCGACAGCCTCAAGTTCAGTCATGCTGATCAACAGGCCGGGCTCGAAACCGATTTCATCCCCGCCCGAATATAGCGTCGGGTACCTGACGCACCTGATGAGATTCACCGGAATTCCCAACTTAGTGGCAAGCTGCCCACCGTATGGAATTGCGCGCTCTGACAGTTCTGATCCGTCCAGCGGAATAATCAGGGAATTAATCTCCCTGGGACCAGACGCCCTGAGCTCTTCCACCCCACTGCGTGTCACCAGAATTGGTCGGGTGCTGATTTGCAGGAGCCTGTCCGTCACACTGCCCAGCAATCCTCGCACCATGCCAGAGCGACCTCTCGAAGCGATGACAACTAGATCAACACCCAGTTCACCAGCGATTCGGTCGATCTCTGTTGCGGCATCACCAACGCCGACTACCAGCAATGGGTATACATCAGGAAAACGGCCCGCTATCCCTTCAAGATATCGGGCGTTTGGCTCCTGTGATTCGCTAAGAACTCCAGGGACGATTTCTTCTGTGGAATGCCATTGGTGAGATTGGCCCTCGGCGAGGCCGGTCTGGCTCGACGTGGGGCGGACGACGGAAGCAAACACATACTGTGGGGAATCGGAACCAGCGAGACTAAGAGCCAGGGGTATGGCTGACTCCGACAGAGCCGAGCCATCCAGTGGCACGAGTATTCGTGAGGGAATGACCAAGGTTAGGGATTGCCGTTAAATAGCGACTGGTCGGACATGCGGTGACGCCGTACCGTTTTGCCCGACCAGCTGCGTGCGTCTATTGAGACATCTAGCGGGGAGATCATCAAGAGGGCAAACCGTCTTGTGGCGCGAGGATAGCGTGAGGATAGGGCCTCTCGATAGCCGCCTGAGTTTGAAGCACAGCTATCTATTAGCCTCATCCTGGAAAAATTCCACCGTAGATTTCAGTCCTTCATCCAGACCTACAGTGACCTCCCATCCCAGTTGTTCCCGGGCCTTTTCTGCGTTCAGGCTGACCTTGTGGATGTCACCGGCTCTCGGTGCGCCATATTCGGGCGATACGCTGGTTTCCGTAAGTGCAATTAGTCGGCTTGCAAGTTCATTTACGTTGGTACCAATGCCCGACCCCAGGTTGTAGACCGTTGACCCACCTTTTTCAGCAGCCTTGAGGAAGCCTTCGACGATGTCAGACACATACACGTAGTCACGTTCATCCTCGCCATCACCAAATATTTTCACCTGATCCCGGGCGAGCATTGCGCGGGCGAATATGGCGATCACCCCCGCTTCACCGTGTGGCTCCTGGCGCGGCCCGTAAACGTTGCCAAGCCGGACGATCGAATAGTCCAGGCCGTATGCCGCCTTGTAGGTGCCGAGATAGCCCTCAGCGGCGAGCTTGGATGCCGCATAGGGAGACTCCGGCCGACATGGATCGGTCTCAGATACCGGATTCCGGTCGGGTTCGCCGTAAATCGCGCCGCCGGTGGATGAGAATATGAACCGCGGAAGCGTGGTTGCTCGCAGCGCCTCGAGCAAATTGAGGAACCCCATGACGTTAACCCGAGCGTCTTCAACAGGCTCACGTGTGGAGACTGAAACGCTGATCTGGGCGGCAAGGTGGTAGACAATATCAGGCGATATTTCTTCAATCACCCCGAGCAGATTCTCATCACAGATATCGACGTCATAAAGCGTGGCGTCACTACCCAGATTTGAGCGCTTTCCCGTTGAGAAATTGTCGATGACGGCAACGTTCATCCCATCTCGAACAAGCCTATCCACAAGATGAGACCCAATAAATCCCGCCCCACCAGTAACCAGAGCGGTCTTGCCCGTCATTTACATCGCCTCCAAATGTTCCGATCTCTTCGTTGGGTCAATTAGATGAAAGTTCAGTCTAATGTGTCCCGGGGTTGTCCACATTGCCCTATCAATCGGGAACCTGTATTCTCGCCCCGGTTGCCAACACGGGAAAGACCAATTCGGATCGATTGAACCGGTTGCCTGTAACTGGTTGGCGTGCCTATAATCGATTTCGGTTAGAACGATCATAAATTGAACTGGCTCCGGCTCTCCGGAACATGCCGGGAGGAATTTCACTCGGATGACATACATCATCACCGGTCCCTGCTTAGACGTCATTGATGGCGCTTGCGTGGACGTGTGCCCCGTCGATTGCATCTACTCCAAAGAAGGGGACCGGATGCTGTTCATCAGTCCCGATGAGTGTATTGACTGTGCGGCTTGCGAACCGGTTTGCCCCGTGAACGCCATCTTCCCTGAGGATATGGTTCCTGAAGATCAGCAGGAGTACATCCCGCTCAACTACAACTACGAATATTCGAGCTCAGAGCCGGGAGTAAACACCGCCGCTGGCGCCGGATAAGGTTTCGGATGAATAAAAAGCCCCTGAATTATCAGGGGCTTTTTTGTGGGCACTGAAACTTCTGGAAATCAGGTCCCCAGCGCTTGAAGTGCGTCTCTAATTGGCATGAGTGCAGTGGTGAAGATAGGAATCTCACGCTCCGTGAAGAATCCCGCCGGCACTGATCGCAACTCCTCAACGAGCTGCAAGAAGTCAGCCAACTCATTGGTTTCAAACGCTACTAGAAACTCCTGATCATCAAGGCCAAATGAGTATGCCGTGTTAATTTTGATAGACGGATATTTGTGCCCAACCTTGAAGTGTTCGATCATCATCGCTTGCCGGTCTTCTTTGGGTTTCTGGTACCACTCACGCTTTTTCACCATTGGGTACACCACAAAGTACTTCATATCCCAGCTGCGTCCGTCTTTGCCCTCCAGTTCCGGGTGGCGATGTGTGGCCCGATACGGTGACTGACGTGTCATTCCGAGATACGAATGACTCTGATCTAGATAGTGGCCCAGACCGCTCGATTGCAGGCGAGTCATAGTGGCACGGAATGTGTCTGCGTCGGAGGAGATTTGCCTGATAAGCAGATCGGTATCAGCACGGAACCCAACGGTACTGTAGGTCCGAATCCAGGACGCGTCGGCGATCTCCTCCACGATTGCCGCAAACTCTTCTTTGTGAGCTTGCTTCACATCGTCATCAAGTTGGCGCCAGGCCCGGTCCAGCTTAAAGAAGCTGTACTTGACGAACTCCCTGATTACCTCCGGCTCCTCAGATTCCGAACTCTGTTTTTCCGGCTGTTCCGCCCGCGATGTGGTCATACGTATTGATGCTCCTTGAATTCCGCCGGACAAGTATCGCACCCCGAAGGTCTGTGCATCAGGGTGTTTAGCACATGAGAAATTAAACTGGCCGTACCAGATCACTTGCGCTGCCAGAACGCGAACATCACAATCCCCATTAAGCTGAGCAGCCAGACTGCTCGCCAAATATCTGGGAGGATTTGATGACACGCAGGTTGGACGGCAAAGTAGCGTTGATCAGTGGCGGGGCAAGCGGCATCGGCGAAGGTCAGGCACGACTGTTCTCGTCCGAAGGCGCGCGAGTGGTCATTGCTGACATGCAGTCAGCGAAAGCGGCGGCGGTCATCGGTGAGATTGAAACTGCTGGTGGAGAGGCCTCGTTCGTTGAACTCGACGTTCGCGACGAGATCCAGTGGCAGAAGGCAGTAGATTTCACCGAGGAGCGATATGGCCATCTCAATATTCTCTGCAATAACGCGGGAACCAACGTCAGAGTCGGATTTGACGATCTGACAATCGAACAATACCGGAACATCATCGAAGTCAATCTCAACGGCGCGTACCTCGGATGCCGGATTGCCGGTCCGGCGCTTGAGCGTGGCGGCGGCGGGGCCATCCTGAACATTGGATCTCTGGCATCCACGAAGCACGGCGGCTCCACTGGCTACACGGTCAGTAAGACTGGAATCATTGCGCTAACGAAGAATGTGGCGCTGGGATACGCCTCACAGGGAACGCGCTGCAACGCCATAAGCCCCGGCCACGTTGATACGCCGTTCATTCGCGGCGACAACCCACACTCGAGGAACGACTGGTCCACGTCGCTTGAAAACCCTGAGAACTACGAGCGTCGACTTGCGGGAACGCCGCTGGGCCGACTCCAGACGCCGCAGGACATCGCGTTCGCCGCATTGTTTCTTTGTTCAGATGAGGCAGCGATGATCACGGGGTCTGTGTTGAACGTGGATGGCGGTGCCGCGCTTACCTGATCAGCCCGCGTGATTGGCGACGTCTAGCTGAGAGCACCCCGTCCGTTGGCCGAAGTTGCCTGTCTCTCTACGCCTCTATGAACGCGAAACGACATTCACGCGCTGGGCCGGGTGAATCCGGCAGCTACCGTGGGAGGCACAGGGGGGGGGAAGCCCCTTGAGCCCTTAATCTGCCGCTTCGGGCTCCCATCGCAAGACCGGTTTCCTGGCTGCGGTGGCTTCGTCTAGGCGTGTATTTGCTGCGTTGTGGGGTGCGGAGTGCAGGAGTTCGGGTGACGCGTCAGCCTCCTCGGCAATCTTCTTCATCACCGCGATGAATGCGTCCAACGTCTCTTTGCTCTCGGTTTCGGTTGGCTCGATCATCAGCGCTTCTGGCACTATGAGCGGGAAGTACATGGTGGGCGGGTGAATCCCGTAGTCGATCAGTCGCTTTGAGATGTCGAGCGCGCTCACGCCGTTGGCTTTCTGACGCCGTGCGCTCATCACGGTCTCATGCATGCAAAATCGGTCGTATGCGACGTCAAAATCGTCCTTCAACTGGGACTGAACATAGTTGGCGTTGATGATGGCGTTTCGCGCGACCGCCTTGATACCTTCAAGGCCCATCAGCCGGATATATGTATACGCTCTAACGACGATTCCGAAACTTCCCTGAAAGCCATTGAGCCGCCCCACGGTGCGATCAGGTGATCCCAGCACGAATTTGCCGTCGTTTTCGCTGACGATTGGCGCAGGCAAGTATTTCGCGAGTTCCTCCGTCACCAGCACCGGACCGGACCCCGGACCTCCACCGCCATGTGGCGTTGAGAAGGTTTTGTGCAGGTTAGAGTGGGCGATATCGAAGCCCAACTCGCCCAGTTTTGCCAGACCGAGCAGTGCGTTGAGATTGGCGCCGTCGGCGTAAACGAGTCCACCCGTATCGTGAATGATCTTCGTTATTTCCAGAATATTCGGCTCAAACAAGCCAACGGTGTTCGGGATGGTGAGCATGAACACTGCGGTTCGCTCGTTCGCTAGATTCCGTAGGTCATCTACAGACACGTTGCCGTGCTCGTCTGAAGGAACCGTCACGACTTCAAGTCCGGCCATTGCAGCAGATGCCGGATTCGTTCCATGCGCGCTATCAGGAATCAGGGCGACGTTTCGTACTGCGCCTTCGCCACGGTCTTCGTGAAATGCTCGCGCTATCAGCAAGCCTGCGAATTCTCCTTGCGCCCCCGCAAGCGGACCAACGCTTACGCCGGGTAGGCCGGTAATCTCTCCAAGCATCTCCTGAAGCTCGTGGATGACCCGGAGAGCGCCCTGAACGGTCTCATCGGCTTGGAGTGGGTGAATCTCTGAGAAACCGGGCAGACTGGCCATTTCGTCATTCAGCTTGGGGTTGTACTTCATAGTGCAACTGCCAAGCGGGTAGTACTGGGTGTCCACGGAGAAATTCAGCTGGCTGAGTAATGTGAAGTAGCGGACCACTTCTCCCTCCGTGACCTCAGGCAACAGAAGATCATCCCGAAGAAGACTTGCATCCGGCAGCGGAGTCAACGGAACGTCTGGCTCAGGGACCGTGACGGCGCGACGCCCTGCGACGCTCCGTTCCATGAGAAGTCGTCGGTCCATGGCGGCCATCAGGACATGCTCCCGATCTCATCGAGCGCCTCGATCAAGCGGTCTATCTCAGCGCGTGTGTTCTGTTCAGTCAGAGCAAAGACGATGCCGTTGGGTACGCGATTGCTCACATCAGCTCCGCCAATGATCTTGCGTTGAATCAGGGCGTCCAGAATCGATTGCGAAGATTTAGGGCAACTGACAGCGAACTCGTTGAAGAATGTACCGTCAGAAACGAGCGAATACCCCGGCAACGCATTGATTTGGGAGGCCGCGTAGTGGGCTTTTTGGTAGCAGAGTTCTGCGGTTTCACGGAGCCCCTGCTTGCCAAGCGTGGCAAGGTATGCGGCCACCATAAGCGCTATCAACTGTGTGCTGGTGCAGATGTTTGACGTGGCGCGCTCTCGGCGGATGTGCTGCTCCCTGGTCTGAAGCGTCAGCACGTATCCGGTCTCACCGTTGGTGTCGGTTGTCTTGCCGACGATACGGCCGGGCATCTGTCGCTTGTACGAGTCTTTGCACGTAAAGAGACCAACATACGGCCCGCCGAAACCCAGCGGTACGCCGATGGACTGTCCTTCGCCAGTTGCGATATCAATGTCGCATTCACCGGGCGATTTGAACATCCCAAGTGACATTGGATTGACCGATGCGACTGCGAGGGCACCTTGAGCGTGTGCGGCGTCTGAAACGGCGCCCATGTCCTCGATTACGCCATAGACGTTTGGCGATTGGACCATGACGCAGGCGGCATCATTGGGAACGGTGAGATCGGCGGACGAGGCCCTAACGATTTCGATGCCCTGGTAGTGCGAGTACGAACGCAGAACCTCTATGTTTCGCTCGTCCACGGTATCCAGAGCAACCACTTTATTTCGCTTCGTAATACGGGCCGCCATGAGGGCAGCCTCAGCGAACGCCGTTGGGCCATCGTACATACCAGCGTTGGCCACTTCCAGGCCCATGAGATGGCTCACCATGGTCTGGAACTCAAATGCGACCTGTAGCGAGCCTTGAGCGACTTCTGGCTGGTACGGCGTGTACGAGGTCATGAACTCGCCGCGATTTGCTACTTTCCGGGCAACGGCCGGGATGTAGTGACGATATGCGCCTGAGCCAAGAAAACAGGCGTAGTCGCCTGGAATGTAGTTCGTTGAGGCAAGCGCTGCCATCTCTGAGGCCAGCGACATCTCGTGTGCGGCTGGCGGGAGGTCCAGGGTGGGGTGTCGGTATGCTTCCGGTACATCGGCGACGAGATCCTCGAAGTCCGCTACGCCAATCGCATCCAGCATCGCTTGCTGATCATGATCGGTGTTGGGAATGAAGGTCGAGGGAGAACCACCAGAGCAGGAATTGGCGAGGGTCAAACTTGCGGCCTCTATCCTTCTTCCGCTGTGAGCTTGTCGTAATCAGCTGCGCCCATGAGGTCGTCAATTTCCGATGGCGCGCTTAGTTCAACCTTCAACAGCCAACCAGCTTCGTACGGACTTTTGTTCACGACTTCTGGATCATCAATCACCGCATCATTGCGTTCCGTGATCGTTCCTGAGACAGGCGAAAAGAGGTCACTTACGGCTTTGACTGACTCCACTTCTCCGAACTTCCCGAACTGTTCGATGGAGGAACCAACTTCGGGTAGGTCCACGAAGACGACGTCGCCCAGAGATTCGGTGGCGAACTGGGTGATGCCAACGGTAGCTACGATGCCGGTTACAAGCGCCCACTCGTGCTCTTTGGAGTATTTCCGATCGTCCGGTGTCATTGCTTCTCTTTCAACTGTTGTGTGCTTCTTTGATGCAAGAAGAACCCTCCGAATACTTACTCAGATCTTTCGACTTGAGTAGAAGGGTAGCGGCGTGACTTCAGCTTCAATGAGGCGGCCCCTGACGTCGATATCAAACCGGGTTGAGACAGCGGCGAAGCGCCGGTCAACGTAGCCCATGCCTATATTTGCGTCAAGAGTGGGAGAGTGCGTTCCAGAGGTAACTGTTCCAACTGTCTGACCGCTCTTCGATATGGCCTGACCGTGGCGCGGAATTCCCCGCCCAATCATTTTGAACCCAACCATGATCCTGTGAGTTCCCTGAGCACGTAATCGCGCCAGAGCATCATGTGCCACGTAGCCGGGGCTGGTGATATGGACGAAGCGCTCAAGACCAGCCTCATACGGATTATTATCGCGAGATATGTCGGTTCCGTGGAGCATGAATCCCGCCTCAAGCCGCAACACGTCGCGCGATCCCAGACCACATGGCTCAACGCCGGCATCTCGGATCGCCGCCCAGACTTTTTGCAGGGCCTCACGCGGCGGCATAACCTCGAAGCCATCCTCGCCGGTGTAGCCGGTCCGGGCAGCTCGCATATAGGCCCCTGCTATCGACACCTCGCCAATTCGAAACGGCTTGATGGCTGAGACTGGCGATTCCGATATCCTGTCCAGAATGGCCGCCGCTTCCGGCCCCTGCACAGCGATCATGCCAACCTGGTCGGTGTAGTTGAACATCTGAACACTGCCATGGGCTTCAAGCCGTGGCCGAATCCAATCCACGACCTCATCGATATTGCCAGCGTTGACGATGAGGAGGCACTCCTCTTCCGCAATGCGGTAGACAAGAGCATCATCGATGATTCCGCCATCTTCATCGCAAATCACGTGGTACTTCGAACGACCCTGTTGCAGGCCGACTACATTCGCACTCAGCACCGTATCCAGGAATGAGACAGCGCCGGGGCCGGAGAATCTAAGACGTGCCATGTGAGAGACATCGAACATGCCTGCACGGGATCGCACCGCCTTGACCTCAGAAATGATGCCGCCGGGATAGTTGAGTGGCATCTCCCAGCCCGCGAACGGAACCATTTTTGCGCCCAGGTTTACGTGGGCGTTGTAGAGGGTTGTGCGTCTATACGCGCCGGTATCAGATCCTGGCAAACACGTGGGCCTTCCAGCAAAAATTAACTAGCAAAATAGTGGTCCGTGTCCTGTTGAGAATGCTATTCCCGGCCTATCGGTCGGTCAACTGGTCAGCGGTGCCGTTACCCGGCGCTCGCGATGAGAAATCCGAGGAGGAGATGATCGTCTCGAATGTTGGGAACCATGGTGTCTGAGATCGAACTACCGTCTCTTGGAGAACCATTGGGACCGCGATCGTCCGTTGCTTTCTTTTTGGCAGACGCTCTGGCCTGTGCGAGCCACTGCAGCCCACTTTCTTTCTGATCGATGAACTCCTCCACGGTAAATCCGCTGCTACTAAGCCTTGCCTCCATCTCCTCTAGCGGCTCCAGGAATGAAGTCTCCTCTCCTGCCGCCCAGGGCACCGGGTACAGCACCGGCTGGTCTGCGCCCAGGAACCAATCGTGAAACACCAACCGTCCGCCGGGACGCAGCACGCGGCGACACTCGGTGGCGAGGTCCGTCTTGGCCTCCACCTGCATGGCGCAGTGCTGAATCAGCACCACGTCAAATGTGGAGTCACCGAACGGCATCGCAGTGATTGAGCCGTGATGAATTTGTACCCGGTCGTTCAATCCCATCGCTGTGTTGAGTGCGATGGCCGTCTCGACAGCCTCGGGCGTGAGATCCAGGCCGATTACGGAGGCGCCTGTTTTCGCGGCGACCCAGCGCGATGTCCCACCAATTCCGCATCCTGCATCAAGGACCAGGTCAGTGGCGGTGATGGACGCGAACTTGATCAACTCATCAGTGGAGGCGGCTCCTCCCATATGCATCTGGTCGACCCGACTCAGAGCTTCCACTGTGAGTGGTTCGGTTGGCAGACCCGCATCTTCCAACCGCGCCAGGATTCGTTCAAACGATGACATACGCGAGGCCCAGTAGTCGGCTGCTCGCTGCTCAGACTCGGGTCTTTCCGCGCTACTGTCCAGCTTGCTCAACCAGCCAGTCCCGCGATTCAAGCTTCTGTACGGGAGTGCCGTAAGCCATGGTGTAGTGGCCACCGTAGCCTGCGCCTTCCAGGCGATGAAACATTGACTTGAAGTCGATATTCCCTTCGCCGGGAATCATGTGAACCTCAACGGTGCCAACATTGTCAGCAAGGCGGACGCAGCCAATTCGATCCACGCCAAAAGCCTTCAGGAAACCGTCAACTCCATCAGGAACAAGGTTGGCGTGGTTTGCCGTGAATGCCCATCCAAAGGCATCCTTTTTTATCGCATCGAAATACCAGTGGCATTCCTCAACTGTGTGAGCAAGGTAGTGCACCTCGGCATCATCCGGCTCGAAGTTGAGATTCTCCAGTAGAAGCTGTTGGCCCAGCGCCTCAGCCAGAATTGTTGCCCGCTTCAGGTGGTCGATAGACGCCTTCCGCCGGGCTTCTAACTCAGTGGTGAAGTGCATACCGGCATGGACGGTGATCCACTCCGCTCCCAGCCGCGCACCCAACTCAATGTTGGCGGCAAGATAGCCATCAACGGCTTCCGACATTCGGGGCGAGAACTCAGCGATGTTCACGGCTGAAAGGGTGTGGATGCCAACATGAATATTGTTGTCGGCGAGTAGATCGGCCACGTTCTCGATACGACCGTCATCCCAGTTATCGATGTGATTGGAGCCGATATCGCAGTTGATATCGATGAACTTGATGCCATGCAAGATGGACCATGCGATGGCGCTTTCAAGATCCTGCGTGCCCGCATCGAATCCGATGCGCGCTCGCAGCTCATTCGATTCGCCATCTGACGCCTGTTGGCGGATTCCACTGATGGTCATTCGACGATCAACCTCGCGTTGCGCAACGTTGTTTCGATCTGCTGTCGGGTCTCCTCATTCGCCGCCCTAGCGGGCCGACGTGGTCCGCTCATTGTGTAGCCCAGCAGAGATAGCGCAGCCTTCACGCCCGTAAGCCCGAAGCGGCCGATCTGCCTGTCGAGGATGGACGCTGTCGTTTGCAACCAGCGCGCCGTTCTGTAGTCACCCTGTGATCCGGCAGCCATGATGTCCATGCAGAGTTGTGGGGCGATGTTGCCGAGCCACATGCAGGCGCCGTTGGCACCAAGTAATCCGCCGTACGCTAGCAGGCCGCCGTTGCAGATCCAGAATCGCTTTTCAGCTGGGAATACCGGACGGACCCAACCCTCAAACCTGATGTCATGGTCAGTGATATATCCGAAGACGTTTTCCAAACCGCAGACTTCGCCAATCGTCTCAGGCGGCGCGGCGGGTTTATCGTCGAACGTCTGATGAATCACGATCACGGGAACAGGCGACTTGGCCGCCACCTCAGTGAAATACTCACGAATAGCCTCGGGAGTTTGTGATCGAGGAATCCTCACCCTGATGAGATCTGCCCCCGCTGCGGCGTATCGGTCAGCCAGTCGCAGCGTCTCCAGCGTGGAGGCGACGTCTATTCCTGCGATGACGAAGCGCTCCCCCGCCCTTGCCTGGTTCACGGTTGTGACTATGGAGACCTTCTCATCCTCGCTAAGTAGTGTCTCTTCGCCATTGGCAGTCGTAAGTACGAAGCCTGATAGCGGCGTGTTCAGCCATTTGCGGATGTTCTGAGCAAGCGCGTCGTGGTCGATGTTGTCGCTCGCTGTAAATGGCGTTGGCGTTGGAGCGACGACGAGCGGATCGGATTGTGGGATTGGCAATGAAATGTCCTCGGTTACGCAGGGGGTGATCGCGCCTCGGATTGCGGTGGACGAGCCGGGCACAGGTTATCGCGTGTGGCGGTATCAGCCGAAGACGATGTCTGTTAGTCCGCTCAGCGAATTAATTTCAGCGTCGGGTATCGGATCGCCGTTGGACCTCTCTGCACCATTGCGATTGATCCAGATGGAGTAGATCCCGGCGTTATTTGAACCTAGCACGTCCCACTTCAGGGAGTCGCCTACAAACGCTGATCGGTCTGCGGTTGTGCCCAGACTCTTGAGTGCAATATCGAATATCTCAAGCTGCGGTTTCATGTAGCCGCATTCCGGCGTGATAATGCTCTGGAACCATCTGGGCAGGTCTGTTGCATCCAGTTTTGGTTGTTGCTCCATCAATTCACCATTTGTGATGATGCCCATCTTGAAATGCGGACGCAGCCGATCAAGCGTCGAGTTCGTCTCCTGGAAAAGCACCGGTTCCTCCCGCCTGGCTATCTCATAGGCGAGGAGGGCCACGCTGATTATTGATGGATCAGGTTCTCCCGCCATCTCCAGCGCTGTTGTCCAAACGTGATGGCGTATGTCTTCCAGCCTTTTGCTACCAGATGGAGCGGTGGGAACTCCCGTCAATTCGTTCCAGTAGGTGTCAGAGTAGGTCTCATAGGCCTTCTCAACGCGCTCTACACTCACTCGGCCTGATGCCCGCGCTATGGCCTCCGCCGTGGCCTTTATTGACGTGCGATAGTTGAAATCATCGTCAACAAGGGTCTCATCCAGATCGAAAAAGATCGCGTCGAAGCGCGGGGCGACCACTAACTCCAGCCTGCGTACAACCTGGACTGGGTGAGATCGAGCACTTCATATTTGAGACCGCTGTTGCTCGCCGTAGCCTCGCCCTCGGGGGCAACGATCCATGTCCCGCCGTTGGCCAGAGACTTGCCGTCCTTCATGATCACTTCGCCATCCACCAGAGACATCGTCGCCTTGCCACTGAGAGGATCCACGATCGTCACGTCCCCATCGGCGCCGGGTGTGAAGTGGCCTTTGTTCAGCAGACCCATCAGTCTGGAAGGCATCCAGGCGAGCTTGTGCGCCGCCTCAAGAGGCGACAGCGCTCCAAACGATACGAGCGCAAACGTCCGTTCTATGGCGACATTACGCGGCATAGAGCCGCCGTCCGTACTCACCGCGTCAATATAAAACTCGCCGTTTTCGTCCTTTTCCGTGGTCAGGGTGAAGGCGCTGGACGCCGGATTCACGGGGAAGCTCAAAGAGGCGTTGGTCCCAGCGGCTTCCCATATGCGGACGGCCTCTTCTCCGGTGACGAGGACCATACGGCCATCCTGCTCCACCTGGGCGAACCCGTAGCCATCAAGCAACGCCTGTCGCATCCCGACCTCGGTCAGCGGATAGCCCCGGAGCTGAAGACAGTTGCGGGGAACGTTGGCGACAACGTTCCCATCTTCATCGCAAAAGCCGTTTGTGCCGTTGATCTGAGCCAGGTACGCCTCAGTTACTACCTGACCTTTCATCCTCTGAAGGATGTCGAAGGCCTCGCGTACTTCGTCTTCAGCCTTGTTGATCACGCCGCGGGTATAGGAATTGACGTGAGCGACGTGGAGTCGGCCACCGCCGAGAATCCCGGGAACTTCACGGAGTCCCTCAATCTGGCTACCTGAGTCTTTTGAGCCTACGTGATACGCGATCCATGCGGTCCGCGAGTTGGCCACTTCGATGATGTCCGAGGTGGCTTCTGGCGTGAACGGGTGATATCCGCCGATCATCTTGAGCCCAATGGCGCCTTCCACAAGCGCCTTATCAAGAACCTCACGGACAACGCTCGGCCTTGGGTCATCCTCCGGAATGGACTCATGCGGCACCAGCGACAGGACCGTCGCCATGTTTATACCGGCGCCACGTCGCTTCATACCGTCAGCGAACCCGTTGGGCTCCCCATTAAGATCGAGCGCAGTTGTGGTACCGGACTCCGCTAGCATCTTGAATCCGACGGCGCGGTCCAGCCCGCGTTCGGCGACAGCAGAAACGTGTGTGTGAATATCGATGTGGCCCGGCATGACGTATCGGCCGGTCGCGTCGTGGACAGTTGCCCCAGATGTATCCAGCCCCTGACCTACCTGATCAATCTTGCCTGATCTGATCCCAACATCCGCTATCTGATCAGTGCCGTTGTGAGGGTCGAGTACATGTCCGCCGCGGAGTACAACGTCAAAACTTGCCATGGTCAGTCCATCGCCTCCCGGAAGAGCCTCATATTGCTCTCGCCCAGCACTTCTGTGATTTCCGCTTCCGACCGGCCGCGCTTGAGCAGGAGGTCGGTCACGATTGGCATCAGGCCAATGTGATCCATGCCTACTGGAAGCGATTTCACCCCGTCGAAGTCAGTGCCAATTCCAACGTGCTCCGCGCCAACAAGATCAATGGCATGCTCGAAGTGGTCGATCAGTGCGTCCAGTGGCGGGCCAATCTCGCCATCAGCGACTCCGATACGCTCCCAGCCGTCATAGTCCTTGTTGTCCCAATCGTTGAGGTGAGCAAGGTGCACGTTTGCAGGCTCGCGTGTGACGAACCCAGCGCCAAAATTGATGTTGATCACGCCACTCTTCTCCGCGAGAGCGCTGATCATCTCATCGGTCATATTGCGCCGTGCTGGCGTCAAATCTCTGCAAGATGAGTGTGAAGCGAAAACAGGCCGGATAGACGCATCAAGAACATCGTAGAAGGCTTTATCCGATACATGTGATATGTCTGGAATCATCCCAACCTGGTTCATTTCGGAGACGATTGCACGCCCGAAATCGGTCAGGCCACCATGCGGCTCGTCGTTACATGAATCGATCCAACTTGTGGCGTTTCCCCAGCAGAGCGTGGTGGACCTGATTCCCAACCTGTACAACTGTCTCAGCACGCCAAGATCATCGGAGAAGGCCCGGCCTCCTTCGATGGAGAGCAAGACTGCTACCTTGCCCTCTCGTTTGGCCTGCTCCACATCTGCGGATGTCAGTGCTATCGCCAGATCATCTGGATACTTATCGATCGTGCGGAACATGACATCGATTCCACGCAGCGTGTACTGAAGAGCTTCGTTCTGATCATACTTGTCATCAACCCAGATCGCGAAGAATGCAGCATCAATACCACCCTCCCGAAGGAGCGGTATATCTACCCGGGAATCAGCCAACCGCTCATTGAACTCATGATCGTGCCAGAGCAGGTGCGTAATCGTGTCGATATGCGTGTCGATCACGATCGCTGAATCGTGCAGCCGTTGTGCTCGATCCGAAATGTGCGACAGATCTGACATGACTACTGCCCGGCTGGTGGAATGATCTCGATGAGCTCTACTTCAAAGATGATGGTTGAGTTGGATGGAATCACTCCGGGCACACCGGCATCCTTGTATGCGAGGTTCGCTGGGATACTGATACGGCGCTTCCCGCCAACTAACATCCCACCAATACCTTCTGTCATACCGGGAATGAGCTGGTTAAGCCCGAACCGCGTTGGTTCTCCCCGAGTTTCACTGGTATCGAAGATGCAGCCATCGGACAGGAACCCGGTGTATTTAACCAACACTCCGCTGGTAGGGCCGGGCAGTTGGCCGGTTCCAACTTCGTAGTCAAAAATCCGAAGTCCGGTGCCTGTCGTTGTGTACTCAATTGACGCGTCATCGCCAAACTGCGGTGCGTCTGCTGGATAGGTATCGTTCATACAGTTCACGGATTCTGCTCCTGGCGTGGACGTGGCACTAGATTGTGCAGCGGCTGGCGGAACAACTTCCACGAGCTCAACTTCAAAGATGATTGTTGCGTTCGCTGGAATCCGTCCTGGAATGCCTGCGCCCTGGTATGCGAGGTTCGCTGGGATACTGACGCGGCGCTTCCCGCCAACCAGCATTCCCCCAACACCTTCTTCCATGCCGTCAACGAGCTGGCTAAGTCCAAAGAGTGTCGGCTGCCCTCTATCCTCACTGGTATCAAAGATGCAGCCGTCTGACAGGAATCCTGTGTAGTTAACTGATACTCCGTCCCCGGGCGAAGACGCATCACCGGTTCCAACTACATGATCGAATATCCGAAGCCCTGTCTCTGTAGTTGTGTACGCAAATGAAGAATCGTCACCGAACTGTGGCGCGTCAGATGGGTAATCGTCGTTCAGACAGATCTGGGGAGACACGGTTGGCGTGAAGACAGGTATTGAGACCTGTCCCCCTGTGCCTGTACCCCCCCGGCATGCGATCACGACCAGCATAAGAGCTGCAGCGAATAACGGCGTCCACCTTCGGAATTTCGAGTTCATATCTTTTTTGCGATTACCTGACGTGAATTTGATGCCTGATGTCGAGGGATGAAGGGGTTATTTCGCGCGATCCAACGCTGCTGCGAATCTGTCAGCGCTCTGGGTCAGCCAATCTGACAGGTTTGTGTAGAAGAAGCGGACGCCCATATCCACGTATTTGCCAGCTGACTCAGCGCTCACATTAGTGCCAGCCACACGTCCCGATGCCACGATTCGAGTAATAGCTTCGTCAATTGCCGCCACGGCATCCGGGTGTCCGGGATTGCCGATGTGGCCCATCGACTGTGAGAAGTCGGACTGCGCTACGAGAAGCACGTCAATTTGATCGACTTCCAGGATGCTGTCCAACTCTTGCAACGCGTCGTAGTCCTCTATCAGAACCACGATCATCGTCTCGTCATTGGCTTTCTCAAGGTAGTCGTCCACCCCGTAGCCCTGCCTGCTGAACCACATCCCGCGCCGCCCAATGGGAGCGAATTTGGCGGCAGCCACAACTTCGTCCGCGATAGCTCTCGTCTTCATGTGCGGCACGACGATTGATTGCGCTCCGCGATCCAACGTCCTGTAAATAATGTTTTCTTCGTTCCAGCCGACACGGACGATAGAGGTCTTGCCCCAGAGGTCGCACGCCCGTGAAAGATCGCCGATGTGCGAGTAGTCGACCGGTCCGTGCTCAGCTTCAAACCAGAACGCGTCGACTGGAGACGGACCCAGCAGGTCAACAATCTCTGGAGAGTCTGCGCCACCCAGCGCGATCACCGTTCCGCCGTTCTTGAGCTTCTTCTTTGCGTTGTTCGTCCTGATCTCTGCCATATGAAGAAACAATCACCCTGCCACTGGTTATATCTTTTTACGTCTCCGCCAACCGAAAGATTCTAACCGGGAACGGAATCCCGCGAATACATCAATCCTTTTGACGGCTCGATGATTTCGTATGAGACGCCAGCGGTGGTGGCTGCGGATTGGCCTCGATCGGTTATTAAGACGGTGCCGCCAGAGCCAACTATCTTGCCGGCGCGGAGGACTGGTTTGCCCCCGACGACGGTGTCGGTTGCGACGCCGGTTTGCGGGTCGATGACAGTGATATCAGCATCGGCGCCGGGCTCAAGTCGGCCTTTGTTCTCAAGGCCAAACATACGGGCCGGGTTATAGCTGAGCTTTTCGACGGCCTCAAGCGGTTCCAGTGCGCCGAATCTAACCATCGCAATGGTCTGCTCGATATTGACGTTGCGGGGGAGGATTCCGCCATCTGAGGCGACTGCGTCGACGATGAACTTGCCGTTGGCATCTTTCGCTGAAGTGAGAGCGAATGCGGTTGATGGCAGGTTTACCGGGAAGCTCATGGGGACGTTGGAGTCGCCGCGTTCAAATTCTGCAAGGCCCGCCTTGCCCGATACGAGTTCAAGATGATCGCCTGCGGCCACAACCACCGATCCGTATCCGTCGCTGATCGCTGACCGCATTCCGTCGATATTGGGCGCGTAGTCGCGCAAGCGAAGGCAGTTGCGTGGGACGTCGTTGAGAACTTCACCGTCCGGGCCGCAATCTCCACGAGTGAAGTTTGGCACGGCCATATGGACTTCGGATACGACGCGTGTCCCCAGGGACTCGATGATCTGCAACGCTTCCGCAACCTCTTCGTTGGGCTTCAAAATTGAGCCGCGGCAATAGGCGTTGACGTGGGCGATGTGGAGCCTGCCATTTGAGCCCAGGATTTCTGGAATCTCACGCAAGCCATCAAGCCGACTACCAGACTCGGTTGTGCCAACATGAAACGCTACGTGTGCTCCCATCCGGTTGCATGATTCAATGACTCGCGCTGTGCCTTCGGGCGTCAGAGGGTAGTAACCGCCCCACATTTTGGCGCCAATTGAGCCGGTGGAAAGTCCCTCAGCGATAACGCTGTCAACTTCGGTCCGCGCTGGCTCAGTGGAACTGATCGAATGGCCGGGTGCGACTCGGATCAATGACGCGACGTTGATACCTGTACCGCCTCGAATTATCGACTCGTAGAGAACTTCCATCGAACCGCCAAGATCGATTGCCGTGGTTACACCGGCAAGGGCAAGTTGGTTTAGGCCGATTACGGAGTCAAAACCGAAATCCGGTGGACCTGCGAAGTGGGCATGGGCGTCGATGTGGCCAGGGATGACCCATTTACCGGTGACATCAATGACATCGTCGCCCGCGCCTGGCTCGTACTCATGAACGATGTCCTGCACAACTCCGTCCGAAACGACAAGGTCTGCCACGGCATCGAAGCGCGTCTTCGTGTCGATGATTCGGCCACCTCGAAGAATTATGCGATTTGCCATTGAGCGTGCCTCCAGAAGGGGTTGGTTCTCCATACAATGGGAACTGTGAATTCGATCATGAAACTCGGGCTTACCGCTATCGTCTTGGCAATCGTCACGGCGACGCTATCGTACTCTGTCGCCTCGGCTCAGGAGACGCTGGATCGTGGCAAGCATTTCGGAACACTGAGCGAGGGGCCATACGAAATTTCGCTGTACGGCCTCCCCGACCCGCCGAACATAGCCAAATTCGCCTTCACGGTGACCGTGGGCTCGATCGCTGAGCAGCGCCTGTTGAGCGATGTTGCAGTAGAGATAGTCGCGATAGATCCTGATGGCAATCCCGAGTGGCTCAGTCCAGGTCTCAGCTATCCTCCGTTGCCAACAAGTTATGTCGGCAACGCGCCCCGACCACCGAGCCGATCATTCAGTACACCCGGTAACTGGCTGCTGGAGGTGCGGGTAGATGGCCGGGAAGGCAGGGAGACGGCTCGATTCAGCCTTGATGTGATTGGTTCCTCAAGGACCGGCACGAACGCGGCAGGCTGGGTATTCGTCATAGCTCTTGGCGGCGTAGTACTGGCGACAGCGTTCGTGACGTGGCGCATCAGGCGTGCACAGAAGGCGCGGATCGCTGAACGATCTCCTGAGTAGTCGACTGGACTAAGTGATTAGCTTGCGACGCAGGAGAATGAACGCCAGCGGGTAGAACACTGAGGCGAGACCGATCATGTACAGCAGTCCGTACAGGTGGCTGAGGCCCAGTTCGCCAGTTGAGAGCCCTCGAGCTACGTGAACGGCGCCTGTCAGCGGCATTGCCCATGCGACCGGCTGAAGTCCGCTGTGGAGTGAGTCGATGGGAAAGAACGCACCGCTGAAGAAGAATATTGGCGTGCCAATTAGCGTGAAAATGAGCATCATCGAATGCTGAGTCGGCGCTATCGAAGCGTATACGAGGCCCATTCCTCCAAAGACCAGTCCGACGAGGAATCCCAGCGGCAGTATCAGGATGGCCAGCGGAGAACTCAGCAAACCAAGAATCATCGCCACAATTAGCACTGCGGCGGTCGTCATGGCGGCCCGCGTGGCGCCCCATATGATCTCTCCAGCAGCTAGCTCACTCAGGTTCACCGGCGCCGAAATCATCGTCTCGTAAATCTTGTGGTTTTCCATGCGCTGGTATGCGCCCCACGAGCAATTGAAAAGCGCAGGCCACATTGCGTTGGCGGCAATGATGCCGGGTGCAACAAACTCCTGGTAGCTCAGGTCTCCCTGGATCCCTTCCACGAATCGACCGATTCCGAATCCGACTGCAAGCAGAATAAATAAAGGCTCAATAACGATGGCCGTTGAGTCGATCAGCCAGCCGCCTTTGAATGCCAGCCAGTGCCGGAGCCATACGCCGTAGACATTGGACGGGCGGAAATCGATGCCAGTTTTCGTTGCTAGCGAGGTCATTTATTCATCCCTCAACTCGCGACCAGTCAAATTGAGGAAAACGTCTTCGAGCGTGGAAATCCTGAATCTCACTGTGGCATTGTCGATTTGGCCTAACTCTCCACGAAGTTGTTCGGGACCGTGCACCACCATTGAGGCGCCTCTGTCGCGGACCACCTTGCCCATTGATTCAAGTGCGGAGCGCACTGCCAATCCGTTGCCATTGTTTGGCCGAATCACGGCAGTCAGGGAGCCTGCGTGTTCCATCACGAGATCATCCGGCGTACCTCGCGAGAGGATCTCGCCGTTATCCATGATGACCAGTCGGTCGCAGAGTTGCGCTGCCTCTTCCATGTAGTGGGTAGACATAAGAATCGTAGCCCCTGCATCTCGAATTCTGTTGAGTTGTTCCCACACACGGTTTCGGCTCTGAGGGTCCAGACCCGTCGATGGCTCATCCAGGATCACGACTTTAGGGCGCGTCATGAACGCACGGGCCAGCGTCAATCTGCGCTTCATTCCGCCGGACAACGCGTGGATTCCGGATCCTGAACGGTGATCAAGGCCAAAGAATTCGAGCATCTCCCGCGCCCGGTCCTGCGCCGCCTTGCCTGTGATGGAGAAGTAACGGGCGTACGTGATGAGGTTCTGGCGAACGTTCAGATCGGGGTCCAGGCCATCATGTTGCGCCACGACGCCGATGCGGTCACGGACCTTCCGAGGCTCTTTCTCAACGTCGAGGCCATCGACGAAGAGACGCCCTGACGTGATGGGCGAGATGCTGGAAAGCATTCGCATGGTGGTCGTTTTGCCAGCTCCGTTGGGGCCGAGCATTCCGAAGATCTCACCGGGCATGACTTCAAAGTCGATGCCTTTGACCGCATGGAACTCTCCGTAGTCCTTTCGCAGTGCTACGGCTTTGATGATCGGAGGCGTCTGAGTATCTGACATGATCGAAAACGTGGGATATGCCACGCGAAATTAAGCTAAATAAGGGGTTGCAAAAGGGGAGGAATTCGGGTCATTCGAAGGCGCCATCTCACCGACCCGAACCGTGTAGCGAACCAAAAGTTCGCGAAACTCATTATCTATGTTTCTTGACCCCCTCAACAACCACGTGCTAATTTGCGGGTTAACCCAATTAAGGGATAGCTGGACCAGTACGTTCAAAAGAGGGGGTTCGCTATGGCAGAAGCTGGCGGACAAGTAGTCGAATTTAGTGAGGCAACGCCTCAGTCCCGAGGTCGGTCTCCGGCCGCGGCCGCTGCGCCGTTTATCGCCCAGGTTGAGCAGTTGATCACTCGCGTGAATAACGCGAAGTTGAAGGATGACGAGCAGGTTCTTGCAAATTTGCAGGCCTGGATTGACAGAGCCGCGAATGGAAACATCGACGTTGACCGGGATGGCCAACGCATCATTGAGACGCTTGAAGACAACGCCGATGAGATGATTCGCTCACGCACACTTGTGCGGAGGGTGCTGGCTCCACTGAGTGGGATGGCTGTCCTGTATGGGATTATCGCAGCCATTACCGTGACGGCTGTAGCAGCGGACACGTTGTTCCTCGGAACCGCCGTATCCATTCCTGCAGCGGCGGTAATCTTTGGAATTGCCGGAAGTTCATTCCGAGTTCTTCTCCGCGTAGTTACCTTCCAGTACCACCAGACTGACCCTGGCGCCCTGTTCCTTCTTGGACTAGCGCGACCGGTTATCGGCGGAATTGTGGGTCTGGCGGCATTCTCAATCTTTGGTTCGGGAATGGCGTCACTGCCTCTGGTTTCCGACCAGGAGACCACGACAAACGTAGCGTTCCTGGCATTCCCTGGCTCAGGCCCAGGAGTGCTGGCTGGTCAGCTAGCGGTATTCGCAATTGCGTTCATCGCCGGTCTGATGGAAGGGATATTCATCCCTGCAGCCGGACGTGGCGTCTCTCGTGTAGCCGACAAGGTTGGCAGAGCGACCGCGTAGTAGTTGGTATAGGACGAAAACGAAAAGGCCGGAGCATTGCTCCGGCCTTTTTTTATTACGAAATCGGGTGATGAGCTCTCGGTATGAGGGGCTTGTTCAACACAACATCCAATGGCACCGGCTCATTGAGGCGCACATTCGCATCCGCCGTGAGGCCGGGCAACATCCAGAGGCACGGCTATTGAAACGCTGACTGACGTCCACCGTTGGGCCGGGCAAGCCCGGCGGCTACCGTGATGACGTGGTTGGCGTGCGTCACTCCATCAATCTTGCGTCGCCGGATCGCTCAGAGAGAGACGTCAGCAGCTACGGACGCACCCGGGTGTAGGCCATATACATCCCTATCAGTACGCCGAAGACGGTCACCGGGGGTGCCAGGGATAGGGTTGACAGTATGGCAAAACCGCCGAACACCGACCCGGCCGCAACCCAGGCAAGGTTTTTGTTCCTTGTGTAGCCAGACGACCGGTACACCGCCTCGCCCACGACGTAACCAATGGCGGCTGGAGCAATGAACGCGAGGATGATGCCAACAGACCCGAGAACTGAATACAACGCTATGAAGATCGCATAGAGCCCTAATGAACTCCCTACACCCACCAGAATGGCGCGTGTCAATTCACTACTGGACGTCTGAGTCATTGGATTCCGCAGCACCTCGCCGTGATCCGGGCAGCGCGCCCCAACGGGTGATTGAATCATGCACTTGGAGCAAATTAGATCACCGCACCTTGAACAGCCGAGATATGACTCGGTCTCTGGATGCCTTTTACAGTACGTGGGGTCGCGCAGGTCGACCAAAAAGTGTGCCTTTCACAGGGGATCTAGCTACTCAGGGGTACGGTCGATCCATTCCTGACGATTGCTTATGTCTCTATCGTAAAGGAGTCGATTACGTATTAGCTGCCTCAACGGAATATCAGGAAGATCCGCCTCACCACCCATTTTTCGGTTTGAAAGAAGTCTTTTCACGACGACCGCGATCACGAAGGCGATGGTGAACCATGTGACTTCAATATCCAGGCGAAGTACGACTGTCCAGACCGGAAGTATTATCGCTGAGAGCGCCCACCAGATTGCGCTGTCTCCCTTTCGCCACCATCCAAAGAGTGCTGGCAGGGCATACAGGAACGGGAGAGGCCAGCTGAGCGTAATCATTGCGCCCATCACGGTTGCCATGCCACGTCCACCACGGAACTTCGCAAAGGCGGACCAGTGATGCCCCATGATCGCAGCGAAGGCGGCAGTTACTTCGACGTCGAGACCTAGATCAAGTACTTTGCTGGACGCGATGATTACTGGAACCGACCCTTTGATGATCACGTCGTACAGGACTACAGGAGCAGCGAGCCAGAATCCACCCTGCCGATAGAGGTTCGAAACACCGATGTTCCCACTGCCGTGAGATCGTATGTCGATGCCACTCTTAAAACGAGCGGCGAGATAAGCCGACGGAACGGCGCCTATTAGGTAGGCGCCGATTATTACGATGGTTGATGTCGTGTCCCACATCATGATTTGCTACGGACTGTGACGCAGGCTGTCAGGAGCGGCTTGGACGGCGGCGCTGGAGTTCACCTACCACGCTTGATGCCGGGCCTGGTCGATCCAAGCCTCCCGGCAATATCTCATCGGGCGTGCCCTTCGCATGGTAATCACTGCCGCCAACTGGAACGAGATCGTGCTTGCGAGCGACGTCGAGGTATCGCTTGCGGTCTTCAGCATCGTACTTTTCGGCAAACACTTCAATGCCGTCGAGGCCTTCGCCCTTCAACTGCCCCACAATATCGAAGAATTTCGAAATTGTCTGCGGATGGGCGGCGACTGCGACGCCACCGCTGGCATGGATCAGTGCGATGCCCTCTTCGGTGGTGGTTGGTGAGCGTCGAGATCGCGCGGGACCATCATCGCCAAGGTACTTATCAAAGGCTTCATCGCGAGTCTTGATATATCCAGCTTCCATCAAGGCGTCGGCGATATGCGGCCGACCTATGGCGCCCCCCGCGAGTTCACGGACGCGCTCAAAAGTAATCATGAGGCCAAGATCGTTGAGCTTCTTGACGGACCTTTCAATCGCTCCCTCACGTCTGCCACGGAACTCTGCCAGTGTCTCCAGCAGGTGCGGATCCTGGTGGTCGATGAACAGGCCGACCATATGCACTTCGGACTCCCCAAGGGTAGTGCTTAGCTCCACCCCGGCGATCAGATCAAGTTGTGGATACTTGCCGACGACCTCGTAGGCCTCATCCAGTCCGTTGATCGTATCGTGATCACAGATTGCCACCGTGCGCAGGCCAGTCTGGGCAACCTGTTCGATAAGCGCGGACGGCGAAAGCAGCCCGTCAGATGCGGTGGTGTGCAGGTGGAGATCAACTTTGGGCGGCAAGCAGCCGCTGGCCCACTCTTCGTTCCAGGCGGTCAACTAACATCACCTCGTCGTTTCGGGCTCATAGTATTGTGGCGGTCAGCAAACGGCGCGCGACCGGGTTCATTGTGAGAATCATCCGGTCCGCCTAGCCTACTTCGCGATTTCGACAGAACGCGACTCACGAATTACGACTACTTTTATCTGGCCCGGGTAACTGAGAGTTTCCTCTATACGCTTCACAACGTCCCGGGCGAGTATTGCCGCTTTCGCGTCGTCAACAACGTCTGGACTCACCATGACGCGAATCTCACGGCCCGCCTGGATAGCAAAGCATCTCTCAACGCCCTCAAATCCGCGCGCTGTGTTCTCCAGGGCTTCAAGCCTCTGGATGTAATGCTCCGCCGTATCTCGTCTAGCACCTGGCCTTGCGGCACTGAGCGCGTCCGCGGCGGCCACAATGAACGATTCTAGCGTTGTCATCTGGCGATCGTGATGTTCACGAATGGCCTTCTGAATTCGCTCAGACACGCCATAGCGGCCAACTACGTCTGCACCGGTATCAGCGTGAGGTCCTTCGACCTCATGCGAAAGCGCCTTGCCTATATCGTGGAGAAATCCTGCCGTGCGGCAGACGTCAACTCGTGCGCCCAATTCCGCCCCCATTAGGGCAGCAAGTATCGACACTTCAATGCAGTGCTGTAGCACGTTCTCGCCGTAGGAGAACCTGAACTTCAAGCGCCCCATCAGCTTTGTCAGCTCTGGATGCAAGCCACGAATGTTGGCTTCAAGAAGGGCGTCTTCACCGGCACGGCGCGCAATGTCATTCACCTCGCTCCGGGTACGACTGACGATCTCTTCAATACGAGCGGGATGAATCCGGCCATCCTGAATCATTCGCTCAAGAGAGCGGCGGGCCACCTCTTTGCGGATGGGATCAAAACAGGAAACAGTCACAGCGTCTGGTGTGTCATCAATGATGAGGTCAGCGCCAGTGGCCGCCTCAATTGCCCTGATGTTGCGGCCTTCCCGACCGATTAGCCGGCCCTTCATATCGTCACTGGGCAGAGCTACAGTCGAGACCGACTGTTCCGATATAACGTCGGACGCGAGGCGCTGAATCGCCCCCCCAATGATATTTCGGGCAGTTTCATCTGCACGCTCATGGGCTTCCTGTTCGGAGTCCCGCAGCATTCGGGCCGTATCGAACTGAATATCCTCTTCGACGCGCTTTAAGAGTTGCTCGCGGGCGTCCAGAACTGAAAGCGAGGAAATCTGCTCAAGACGCTCGACTTCCTTCTCTCTTACCAGAGACAGGTCCGCCTGTTGCTGGTCTAGTTCTGATTCCCTGCTTTGCAATTTTGAGCGCTGGCTATCCAGGCTTGAATTGCGCTTATCGAGGTTTTCTTCCCGCTGATCAACTCTCCGTTGGTGCTTCTCTATATCTTGCCGTCGAGACCTTAACTCCGCTTCCGCGGCAGTCTTTGTTTTGAGCGCTTCTTCTTTTGCCTCTAGGAGGATCTCCTTGGACCGCTCTTCGGCGCGCCTGACCTGCTGTTGCGCCGCTTCAAAGGCTGATCTCGTCTTCTGGCGTGCCAATGCGTTTCGCAGGTAAAAACCGCCTGCGCCTGCCGGAATCGAGACAACCAAGGCCACGATGACGGCAACCAGGATCACTTCCATAATGGAATCCTTTGGCCGTCGACTGATTGTCGATGTTTTGGTCTCCGCGTATTGCGGAGATAGGTTAATTCGTTACTTACGCAAGGTTACGTAGTGGGTGAAATAGGTGTCAAGGAGCCGACGATATACGTCATATATCCGTCATAGCACCACGTTTTCTAGATGATATACAGAACATATAATACTGATCCGTATCAGAAACACCTTTAGTGGACGCGCTACTTACTCAGCATTCCCATCAAACCGCGCTTGCTTCCGCCTCTGGCGAAACGTTTCATCATCTTCTGAACCTGGGTGAACTGATTCATGAGTTGGTTCACCTCAGTCGCGCTGGTTCCACTGCCGTCGGCTATACGCTTGCGACGGGATCCATTGATGATTTTGGGATTGCGACGCTCTTCGGCTGTCATGGACAAGATGATCGCCTCGATGCGGGCAACCTTTGAGTCGTCCATATCGGCCGGGTTGAGCTTGCCCTTCATTCGCCCGAGTCCCGGAATCATACCCATCATGTCAGTGATTGAGCCCATCTTTTTGATGGCCTTGAACTGATCCAGCAGGTCATTCAGATCAAACTCAGCCTTACGCAGCTTCTTCTCAAGCGCCTTCGCAGCCTCGAAATCGACTTCTTCCTCAGCCATTTCGATGAGAGACGCCACATCGCCCATGCCAAGGATCCGGCCAGCCAGTCGGTCGGGGTGGTACACCTCGAATGCATCGACTTTCTCACCCGTAGCTATGAACTTGATCGGAACGCCAGTGGCAGACCGCATGGATAGGGCGGCGCCACCACGGGAG
Organism: Chloroflexota bacterium; assembly: GCA_013204555.1. Taxonomy (GTDB): domain Bacteria; phylum Chloroflexota; class Dehalococcoidia; order Lucifugimonadales; family Lucifugimonadaceae; genus UBA1151. The sequence goes on from JABMNO010000034.1 coordinate 47,071, forward strand.
TCGCCATCCATCTTGGTCAGAATCATTCCAGTTACGCCGATGCGTGAGTGGAACTCACCTCCCGAACGTACGGCATCCTGTCCGGTAAGCGCGTCCAGAACGAGAAGCGTCTCTGTTGGCTTTATCTTGTCCCGAAGCTCTTCCAACTCGCTCATCAGATCATCATCGATTGCAACACGTCCGGCGGTGTCTACAATCAACCAGTATGCGTTCGAAGCCCGTGCCGCCTTGATCGCATTCTGGGCGACCTTCAAGGGACTATTGCCAGCGGGATCCTCATGATGAACCGGTATGTCGATCTGCTTGCCCAGCTGAACCAGCTGATCGATTGCTGCAGGACGCTGAAGGTCGCAGGCGGCAAGCATGACGTCCTGCTTCGTCTCCTTGCGGATCTTGAGCGCCAGCTTGGCCGCAGAGGTCGTCTTACCGGCTCCGTTCAGTCCAACCATCATCACAATGGTTGGAGGGCTGCCAGAACGAACAAGCTCCTCTGACTGGCCGCCAAGTATCGCCGTGAGTTCGGACTGAACGATTCGGACCACAGACTGGCCCGGCGTCAGAGAACCGAATACGTCTTCTCCAGCAGCTTTCTCTTTGATGTTCTTGACGAACTGCCGTACGACTTTGAAATCGACGTCTGCCTCAAGCAGCGCAAGACGTACGGCGCGCAACACGTCCTCAATGTCTTGTTCGGTCAGCCGTCCTTTTTTGGATAGGCCACTCAGGACGCTGCCGAGTTTGTCACTTAAGGATTCGAACATGGGTTACCGGTTACCCCGATGAAATTGAGATTAGTTTCGATCTGTCCTTGAATGATATCAATCGACGTTTCATCATCAGTATTGCGACACGTATACTCGATTTATGCAACTGCGAGATGTAGATACGGGTGCGACGGTGCGAATGGCGCCGATGGCGGATGTTTCAAACCTACCGTTCAGGCTCATTGTGCTCCAATGCGGAAGTGGAATGACGACGAGCGAAGAGATTGACGCGTCCGCGCTCGTCTACTCCAGCCAACGCTCAATTCAAACCGCCAGGTTCTTGGAACAAGAAAAGCCGATCGCTCTGCAGTTACTGGGTGCTGACCCGGCTCACATGGCTCAAGCCGCTGCGATGCTTCAAGATATGGGCGCCGATGTTGTGGATATCAACATGGGCTGCCCGGTCCGGAAGATCGTTGCAAAAGGTAAAGGCGCCGCCCTCATGCAGGACCTCCCGCGCACTCGGGCCATTCTGGAGGCCGTGCGGGAAGCGATATCAATTCCGTTGACGATCAAAATTCGCGGTGGCTGGGATCATGAGCACCTGAACGCGGTTGAAGTCTCTCAACTGGCCGAGTCAGTGGGTGTCGATGGCATCACCGTCCACCCAAGGACTCGTTCGCAACAGTTCAGCGGGAAAGCGCCGTGGGAGATCATTCGAGACGTTGTGGAGGCCGTGGACATACCGGTTACCGGTAACGGGGATGTCACTTCGAGAGCTGAAGCGCGACTGATGATGGAGCAGACAGGCTGCGCCTCGGTCATGGTCGGGCGCGGTGCAATGGGTGCCCCCTGGATCTTCTCAGAAGAGTTTGAGTACATGGATCGCGACGCACAGGACGAGTACAAACGAGGCGTGATTGAAGATCACGTGCGGTTAGTGGAAGAGTATCTCTCCGAGCGCCGAGCACTCATCCAGATCAAGAAGAACGTGGCCTGGTACATCACCACCGGCTGGCGAGCAAAGATCCGACGGCGCGAGATTTTTGAGTGCACCAGCGTGCCAGAGATCTGGGACGTGTTCCAGAAATTCTGGGAGATGCGACGTCACGACGAGGAGCTTATCGCTGCAGCGATGGCGGCCCGGGCGCCGGAATCGCCTTTCGTTCAGTCTCAACTTCTTCAAACCACGACTGCAGTTCATCCAGCATCTTTGTAGCTCGCTCCGGCTGATCTGTTGCCAGGTTGTATTGCTCATTGGGGTCGGCATTCAGGTCGTAGAGTTCGACTGGCAGCGGCTCCGGGATGACTCGATTTGGTTCCGGCCACCTCAATATCTCCGCGAAGTTATCGGGCTGATACTTGTACTCGATATCTTTCTCGACGTATCGGTCAGCGAGTTCTTCGTCTTCCGGAGTTGTGAACTGGATACCAGAGATGGCAGGGCGCACCAACTTCCAATCGCCGCTCCGCATGGCGGTATTGGATGTTCCAATGGGGCTGTAATTGTTCCACTGCCAGAATCTGTCCGGGTAACTGGATTGCTCTTCTCCACGGAGAATTTGAGTCACGTCCACACCGTCGATTGGCATTCCTCCATTGACGGGAACATCGCACAGTGAAGTAAGCGTCGGCAACCAGTCGCTAAAGTGAACCGTCTCCGTGATCTCACTTCCACCTGACATTCCATCGGGCCAGCTAACGACCATTGGTACCCTTATTCCACCCTCATACACACTTCCCTTCGCGCCGTTGAGACCGCAGTTCCATCTTGTGGCGTCGATCGACACACCTGAAGGAACCTGGTCATCACGAAGCATGAACGCCGGGCCGTTATCGGAGGTGAACATGAAGATCGTGTTGTCAGAGAGCTTTCTGGCGTCCAGCTCTTGTCTGATGGCCGCGACGCCCTGATCCATCACCTCAATCATTGCGTATGTGAGTGCCACGCCGCGTGTGAGGCCTTTGGCAAGGTACTTCTCTGTGATCTCCTCTGGCGCCTGCAATGGAGAGTGCGGGGCGTTGTACGGCACCATGAGGAAGAACGGTTCAGATTGATGCCGCTGGATAAATCCGATGGCTTCCTGCGTGAGTACTTCAGTCAGATAACGACCATCCGACATCTCAAACTGCCCGTTCCGGTCGAGCCGCCACTTGTAATAGTCGGCCCAGCCGCCGCGGAAGCCTGCAAACTCGTCAAACCCGCGCGCATTGGGATGAAACCGTGGGTCGAGCGCGCCGTTGTGCCATTTACCTACCATTCCGGTGGCGTATCCAGCGCTCTTGAAGTGGTCTGCGATAGTTGTTTCGGCCAGAGCAATCCGGTCCATGCCTAGAACTTCCTGGGGAGTGATCGCACCGGTACGAATCGGATATCGCCCGGTGAGAAGCGCTGCTCTTGAAGGTGAGCAAACCGCTGACCCGGCGTAGTGCTGGCTGAGGCACGTGCCATCGTCGATGAGTTGATCGAGCGCTGGAGTTTCAACATAGCCGTTGTTGAATCGACCAAAGTCGCCGTAACCCATGTCATCGGCAACTATCAGAACTACGTTTGGGCGGCTCATCCAACACTCTCCTCTGATTGTTCTCTCCCGTATCCCGTTGCGGAGGATAGCAGTCTGGATCTACAGATTCTCTGAAGGTTTTCAAAAGGAGTTCTCAAGATTGCGGGCGAATGATGATGCCAGCGAACGAACAGCAACCCGTCAACCGGCGGCATGGAGAAAACCAAATGATCAAGCGAAAGCACCTCATAAGCACGGCGATTGGAGTGGTTGCCCTTGCAGCACTCTCAGGAGGCGCACTGGCGGCAACGAACGCCAGCCACGGCGAGCGCGCAGATGACCTCAACAACCGGGTATCTGAAATCCTGGGAGTTGATGCGGACGAACTGGGCGATGCCATGGACCAGGCCCGTATGGAACTGAAAGATGAGGCCATGGCAGAGCGCCTGGCCACTCTTGTAGCCGACGGAACGATCACGCAGGAGCAGGCCGACGAGGTCACCGCATGGCAGGACTCACGGCCATCGATACTTGACGACATCGAGCCCGAGCATGGTGGTCCCCGCGGAGGTTCCATGAATCCCGAATCCCAGCTTGAGGCGCTTGTAGCCGATGGCACGATTACTCAAGAGCAGGCTGATGAGGTCACTGCGTGGCATGATGCACGGCCATCGATACTTGACGACATCGAGCCCGAGCATGGTGGTCCCCGTGGCGGGGCCATGAATCCCGAATCACGGCTTGAGGCGCTTGTAGCGGACGGTACGATCACACAGGAGCAGGCCGACGAGGTCACCGCGTGGCAGGACTCGCGGCCATCGATACTCGACGACACCGAGTCCGAGCATCGCGGTCCCCGCGGCCGATCCATGAATCCCGAATCACGGCTTGAGGCGCTTGTAGCCGACGGCACGATCACGCAGGAGCAGGCCGATGAAGTCACTGCGTGGCATGACGCACGTCCAGATGTGGCCGAGGGACTAACCCCAGATCGCGGCAATGGTCCTCAAGGCCACCAGCGTGGCGGCCCTGGCCGAGATGGTCACGGCAGAGGTGGACCCGGAAGGGGCGGACCTGGGCAAGATGGCCGCGGCTTCGGCGGTCGATTCTCCCCTGGTGAAGGCGGCAGGTTCCAGCTTGAGATGCCGGGCGGTGAAGGAACACTGCAATTTGAAATTCCGGAACTTCCGGAGCCCAACGCATAGACAGGTTCCCTCCAACCTGGTCACGTGACCGGTCGGCGCCCTGTGCCGACCGGTCGCCCCCAACTTCTCTACCCTCCAGATGCGTCCCGATTCGTCGAGGCGCATCGCGCGTATTGGGATGCTCAGAGATCCGATCGTCGATTCAGATGACAACATTTGCTGACTTGTCTCAAAGCCGATCAAGCTGTATCGTGCCGCCGCAATGGATCGAGGCTAATTCGGCATATGGAGAACTCATTGACAAGCGCAGCATCACAAAACGGGAACCTTGGCAAATGGAAGGGTATCTTCCCGGCGGTTCCGACGCCGTTCCACGATGACGGAACCGTCAACGAGTCAGCCTATCGTGCCATATTGGAAGACAATATTGCTCATGGCGTTCACGGCTTCTGGAATGCTGGCGGTACCGGCGAGGGCGCCATCATGGACGATCAGCAGCGCACCACCGTGGCCAGGATCACCGGAGAAGTGTGTCAGGGTCGTGCACTATCGATAATGCATGTGGGCGCTCCAACGACCGCCAGTGCGGTAAAAGCGGCGAAGGTGGCTCGCGAGTCCGGTTGCGATGCCATTTGCTGCGTCCCACCCATCACCTACCGCCCAACCGATCGATCACTCATCGAGCACTACCAACGAGTTGCGGATGCCGCGGACCTTCCATTCTTCTCATACAACCTTCCACAGATGACGCAGGTTGAGATCGTCCCACCGCTGATGGAAAAGATTCAGGCTGCTGTGCCGCAACTCACTGGCCTGAAGCACTCCGCCGCCAACTTCTCAGATCTGCGGTTCTACGTCCGAATGGGGCTTGCGGCCTTCGTTGGAAATGGACACCTGCTCCTTCCCACACTGAACTACGGCGGAGTCGGAGTTGTGGACGCCCCTCCAGGAATTGCGCCCTGGGTGTACGTTGATCTGTTCAACGCCTGGGAGGCGGGTGATATCGAGACGGCTACCGCAAGGCAAGAAGAGACGTTCGACATTGTTCAATTCTGCAGGATGTTCGGCACAGCCCAACACAACGTGAAGACGGTGTTCAGCGAGCGGTTGGGCATCGATTGCGGCAAGCCGTTGCCTCCCGTCAACACACTAAACGACGAAGAACTCGCTCAGGTGCGTGCAGCTGCCAGGGAGCTTGGCCTCACGAAGTCGAGGGTCGCTGCATAGGACGTTGTTCACTGCTTGATTCCTCCCGCCAAAAGCGATTAATCGAAGAGCCCGGCCTTAATGGCCGGGCTCTTCTCATTCTTAAGAATCCGCGAAGACCGATCGCTACAGACGCGGTCGTTTTCTCCATATAAAGAGAGCGAACGGCAACGCTAGCAAACCCAGGTGGCCGGCAGAAGTCGTCCCATGAGGACCGCTGCAGCTTCCGCCACTTGGTGGTGGCTCAGGAGTTGCCGTGGCCGTCGGGGGTAATGGCGTCGGGGTCGGTGGCAAGGGCGTTGGCGTGGGTGTAGGTGACGGCGTGGCCGTCGGCGTAGGCACAGGCGTTGGCGTACGTGTAGGGGCCGGTGTCGGCGTAGGCACAGGCGTTGCCGTCGGAGTAGGCGTGGGCGTCACGGTTGGCGTCTCGGTGGGAGTAGGCGCAGGCTCGGCAGTAGGTGTCGGAGCAAACGCTACTGTTAAATTGAAACTAGCTCGCGTCTCGCCAGCCACAAAGGGGATAACCTGAGCCGCTTTCTGCGTCCCAATAAAAAACTCTACCGGCTGTCCCTCGAATGAATCCAGTCCCGGATTTGCCGCAATTGTGTACTGACCATTGATGACCGTACTTAGCGACGAACTGTAGCTGCCTATTTTTAAATAGACAGGCAAACCGTTGGGGGCTATCCCTGGGCCAGCAAAAACAGCGCCCTGATAAAACGCTGGTGCCACCACTCTCGGCGTGGGGGTGGGCGTCGGAACTGGCAATGAAGAAAAGTTCAGGTCAAGCACTACTGACTTCGGAAGTGACGCCACAACAAACAATGGCTTTTGATCGGCGACGATCTGACCCTCAAGAATGAACTCGATGACCTTACCTTGCAGTCCTGCGCCCGGGCCCACGGTTAGTCCGACATAACGGCCGTCCTCGATCGTCACAGTCGAAGATTCGAATTCATCGCCAATCCGGGCCATGATCGGCAGCCCATCCGGCGCCTGTTGGCCGGCAATGGTCACATAGCCCTGGTAGATGATCAGGCTCAGCGATGGTGGAGCCTGAGCGAACGTATCCCTCTGATCAAACGAGAACAGGGCAGCAACGACGACAGCCATCACTACCGCAATTACACGTACTAATTTCATCAGAAAGAAAGTCCCTTACAAGAGGACACCCCCTCCCCGCTTTCGGGGAGGGGGTGTCCGTTTATTGCCTTTAGGCAGGATCAATCACACCGTATTACGGGGTAACTGTTCCGGCCGCAGTAGCGAAGACCCAGAGGCCATCACCAATCGTAGCGTTCAACGACCCCATATCTATGAAAGCGTTGTTCAGCTCATCGTAGGTGTAGACCTTCGAGTACTTCACACCAGTCAAGTACTGGGCGATCGAGCCCACACTCACGCCTACTACAGGCGCATTAGAACTGGTGTTGATCACACTAATCAGGTTCCAACCTTCAACAACCGGAATTGTTGGCGGGAGGGTTGCTGCCGCAATCGGCGGGATTGAGACCTTGATCGGGTCGAACGAGGTTGTGTTCACCCAGAGGCCCTGTGTTCCGTCAATCGTTGACAAACTACCTGTCAGTTGACCGCTCACGGCGTCACGTACGGCAGTCGTGAAACTGCCAGAAGCGCCATCGTAAGCAATGACCGTGTTTACGTCGCTGTCGGTGATTACCGCATTGATCGACTGATCAGCAGGTACACCTGGCAGCGAGACGAGGTTCCAGCCTGCAACCAACGGCAGAGAGAAGTCTTTGCGCTCTGTAACCGTGAACTTTGCGCTCTGATCGTCTTTCTTGTTACCAGCAGCGTCAGTAGCTGACACCTTGATCGTGTGATCGCCAAGAGCGAGTGTCGTAGCGCTACCCGGGTAGCTGCCCGGAGAGAGCACGAAGAGCTTGCTGTCGGCAGAACTTGCGATCAATGCCGCTAGAACGTCTGATGCAGCACCAGTACCCGATGTAAACGTCGCAGCTGTCAGGGTAACTGCTTCTAGGAACTGGACCTGAACAAACGGTGAATTGTTCGTGATCGACGCACCGGTCAGAGGTGAGAATGGTGTCACCGCTGGAGCCGTCTTGTCGACTGTGAACGTCACAGCACTAGTTGCAGTGGCGCTGCTTCCGCCCTTTTTGCCTGCGTTTGATGCAGCGTCGTTACCAGTTACTTCAACAGCTTGCTTTCCGTTGTTCAACAGCGACGAAAGGGCCGTGGAGTCAACAGTCGCTTCCCACGAGTTGCCGCCAATTACCTTGATACCGGCAAGTGTCCGAGCAACCGTGAGCGTAAGGGGATCACTGTCCTCATCAGCCGTGTCAGGCGTATGAATCTTGATCACGGGTATGTTGCCCTGAATCGCCTCGTCGGACGACACAGTCAGCTTGATGCTGCCGTTAGTTAGCGTCTTGTCCAAGGCGACGGTGAATTGCGGTGCAATGCCGTCTGTTGAACCAGTGTCCTTGTCAATTTGACCCGTCGCAATCGTGTTGCCTGCTGTGTCCCCAATAGAGGAGACAATCTTCACAACCGGCTTGCTATCCGGGGAGAATGCACCTGCCATCGTTATGAAAACCGAGGACTTCTTGCCACTGAAGACATTTGTGCTGACCGGCGTTACGCCATCGATCTGGAAGTCGCCGGGTGACACAGTCACAGTGTCAAGGTTCTCAGTAAAGATCACTTCCAGAGAATTGACGTCATCCTTGGAACTGTTGGTCTTGTCCGTCGTAGTAGCCGAGGTATCCCAGATCGTCCCGGTTACAGCCGACGCGAGAGAGGGAGCCAAACGGTCCACCGTAATCGAATACTTCTGCGCAAGGGCAGTCACAGCATCCGAGTCGGTTTCGCCGCTATTCCCGGCGATGTCTTTTACCGTAACGCTCCACTCAACTACCTTCTGCTGATTCGATTCACCAATCGCCAGCAATTCATGGTTCGCGAAGGTTGCCGTTACGACCCCACCAGAAACAGTGGGAGTCTCACTTGGCGCGAATGGGCCGCCAGCCGTGAGGCCAGTGAGTGCAGTCAAGTTGAGCAGAATCGTGTCTGTATCGACACCAGATCCCGTATCCGAAATCTGAACAGTGAACGTTGGAGTTCGCTGCTGCGTACTCAACTTGTTCGCAGGACTTGTTACGTCAACCACCGGACCACTGGTTTCAACCTTGGCTGATGCAGTGGCTTTATGGGACGTGCTGCCAGATGCAGCCGTATCGTCCGTGAACGTGGCCGTAATTGTGTCTTGATCGATCGCCTTAAGCGTCGAAGGCGTTGTCGTCGACAATGCCCCGAGCGTGGTTGTCGCAGTGAAAATACCACCGCTGGCAGCCTTCGTCTCTGTAAAGGTCAACACGAGACCCGTGGCATCCTGGGTACTGATGATTTTCGCGCCAGTAGTGATCGTCTGCTTGGTATCGATGTTGTAACCGATAGTCAGTGCGTCTCCACCAGCACCACTAACAGTCCTAAAAAGCTGAACGGTTCCGTTTACCGGGTCAAGTACAACTGCGTTGAAATGAGCAGAGCGCTCGCCCACTGTCACAACCGGGTTGTTCGAGATGTCCAAGTCGCTTGAGTTGACCAGGCCGTCACTGTTGCGGTCTGCGATATTGTCTTGTAGATCAAATATCTGCGACGAACTCTTCTCACCGCTCGTGAAAACGATTCCGCTAGTAGCAGCGGTAGCGAAGTCACGATCTTTGTCGGTAATCGTGACCGTGATCACCGCAGTTGCGTTGTACCACGCCTTATTGAGCTTGATCGTGGCGTTGGTGTGCGTCGGGCCATGAGTCGCCTGTGCAGACGAACCTGTTCCGGCCAAACCAGCCACTGCCACTACTACCAGCGCTAAGGCTGCTAGAGCGGTTACGAATTTCGCTGATAGTTTCACAGCGTCAGTCCCCCTGTTACTGGGCTCCTGTATCCGGTACCACTGGCGCCGGGAACGCCCCGTTGCCTGTAGCAGTGGTCCGACCAGAGTCTCTTTTATATATGTATCGGAGCTGGGTGCTACCGAAACAAATTTCCGTTGGTTAGAACCAGACTAAAGAAACAACACAAAACGCATCGCGTCTCCGTCCGGTTTCGCAAACGTGAGAATTTTTGCATTCCGCCCGACTGGTGTCAAGCGGCTTTTTACCCACGTATGCACTCGGTTTCAGAGTACGACCAAACCAGTTTTATCCGGTTCCGTAACTGTGTGTAGTTTCCCGGTTGCCCGGTTCACTCCATCAATTGGCAACAACGTTAGTTGTCACCACGAAATAGTGTCAATGGATTTTGTTACCCGTGTATTACTACTTCGCGCTCGTCAAGCCGTTACTTTCGGCTCTTATGCAGTACTGGCTGCGGTCTCCGGCTTCATCAACGATGCCAGGAATTCCTCATTCGACTGCGTTTTCGACAATCTCTCAATGACGCGCTCTGTGCCTTCTTCAGGCTTCCCAGAGTCATTAGAGATGATAGATACCATCCGCCTGAGCAGCCACACCTGTCGCAATTCGATCTCGCTAAGGAGAAGCTCTTCACGACGGGTACCGCTACGTTGAATATCGATGGCGGGGTAGATCCTGCGCTCTGCCAGTCCCCTGTTAAGGTGAAGCTCCATGTTCCCGGTGCCTTTGAACTCCTCATAAATGAGGTCGTCAAGTCGGCTGCCGGTATCAATAAGGCAGGTCGCTACGATTGTGAGGCTGCCTTCCACTTCAACATTCCGGGCAGCGCCAAAGAATCGCTTTGGTGGATAGAGAGCGTTGGGGTCCATACCACCGGAGAGTGTCTTCCCGGAACTTGGCACGGCAATGTTGTAGGCCCGTGCCAGCCGAGTCAGGCTATCCACAAGGATGACAACGTCTGCGCCGGACTCAACCAGCCTCTTGGCCCTGTCGAGTGCGACTTCAGCGGCGCGGCAGTGGTCTTCCACAGGCTCGTCAAATGTCGAGCTGAACACTTCACCGTCAATTGACCGACGCATGTCTGTAACTTCTTCTGGTCGCTCTCCAATGAGTGCGACAAGGAGGTGGACGTCAGGATGGTTGGCGGCGATACCGTCCGCTATCTGCTTGAGCAGAATTGTCTTTCCGGCCTTTGGCGGAGAGACGATGAGCGCTCGCTGGCCCTTGCCAATGGGCGAGACCATGTCAATGAGCCTGGTTGCGTAGAGCTTTGGAGTCGTCGTGAGGGTAAATCGCTTATCCGGAAACAGAGGAGTCATGTCCTCAAATCGCGACCGCTGCCGCGCCGAATCAGGACTCTGACTGTTTACTACCTCTATACGGATGAGGCCGTAGTAACGCTCATTGTCCTTGGGAGCCTGCACCTGCCCGGCGACCAGATCGCCAGTGCGAAGATTGAATCTCCGCACCTGGGATTGTGCAACGTAGATTTCCTGCGCCCCGGACCCTTTAGTCCCATTGGGTTGGCGCAAAAAACCGTAGCCATCGTTCATGACATCAAGGATCCCGACGCCAAGCAGAAGATCATTCTCCTCAGCGGCGCGGGTCAATAACTCAAGAATCAGTTCAGATCGACGGGCGGGAATCCCATTTTTGAGACTCTTCGTCAACGCCAACTCTCGCAGTTCGTCAGTGGTCTTGGCTCCCAGATCACCAAGTTGAGATTTCATCTCCTCTTCAGTGAGTTCTGGTAAGACTGGAGCTCCGTTTGCGGAGCCGCCACCGCTTCTGCGGTTGTTGTTGTTGTTGGGACTGCGTCGCCTGCGATTTCCGCCTGGGCGGCTCCTGTTTCGCGGCTGTTGTGTGGTTGCCAGCTGATAATCCTCCAAATGAAGTATCTGTGCGCGCATTCAGCCGCCCCCTGAGATACAGGTTTGGTCGGGCTGAAGTTGCTATCTAGTTTTTAAGTCTGGGTTTGGGGTTTTAGGGAATGGCTTGTGGGTCTCTACTTTGAGCAAGTCACTGTGTATGGCAGATTCAGCGCAATGGTCGTCCGTTGCGCTACCGCGGTGTTTGAAGCCGCTTATGTGCTCCGGGCTGTTGCCAGCCTCCCTGATGTTTCGCGCTGCTCTGCTTCGAAAAGAAGGAACCAGCTGCGGGAGTGAAGAAGGGGGTGGAATCTCCAACGTAGAGAAACCTGACTAACCGGGCTACCGTGAATGGTCGTCGTCCGGTCGTATCACGAAAAATTATATCACACAGTATCAGCCGATCTGCGTTTACCCGGTGCCGGAGGTACTTTTCACTGGCTCCGGGTGCACAAGAGTTTCACCTCCAAGTTGCAGCGGCGGTTGTCCACCTTCTCGAATGGTCTCCTTCGCTATGGAGATGAACTCCCTAAACAAGGGGTGCGGACGATCTGGACGGGAGAGAAACTCAGGGTGGAACTGAGAACCAACCATGAAGGGATGGTCCAAAACCTCTGATATCTCTACCAGGGAGCCATCTGGAGCGGCGCCGCTTGCAATGAGACCGGCTTCCTCCAGTTGCGCCCGGTAGTCGTTATTGAATTCGTACCGATGGCGGTGACGCTCATCAACGGTCTCTTCGGCGTACGCCCGGGCGGCAATCGTCTCCTGTCGGAGCGCGCACGGATAGACGCCCAGACGCATTGTGCCGCCGGTCTCAACCATATTCTCCTGTCCGGGGAGATATGCGATTACTGGATCCGATGTATCAGGATCGAACTCCGATGAGTTCGCTCCGGTGAGTCCCAATTCTGATCTGGCGTACTCAACCACCATGACCTGCATCCCAAGACACAGGCCGAGGTAAGGCACATTTAGAGTGCGGGCATAGTTGGCCGCAAGTATCATCCCCTCAACTCCACGGGGGCCAAATCCGCCCGGCACGACGATGCCAGACACATCGGCAAGTAGATTTTCCGGGCCGACCTCTTCGATCAGTTCAGACGCCACCCACTGAATTTCGATATCTCGATCATGGAATATTCCGGCGTGCCGCAGTGCCTCATGAACTGAGATATATGAGTCCGGAAGGTCGACATATTTTCCGACGAGAGCAATCTTGACTGTGGGTTTTGGAGACCGGATCACATGGGTCATTTCTGCCCAGGAAACAAGGTTAGCGGGCTGACACTCAATGCCAAGAAAATCGACGATGTAATCACCAAGCTTTTGCTCTTCAAGTACCAGAGGAACGGCGTAGACGGTGTCCAGCGTCTCCAGTCCAACGACCGCTTCTGCAGGCACGTCACAGTAGAGCGAGATCTTCTCCCTGACTTCAGTTGTAACTTCAAAATCGCTTCGGCAGACTATTGCGTCAGGCTGGATACCCATAGCCCGCAGCGCGTGAACGCTGTGTTGAGTGGGTTTTGTTTTTAGTTCTTTGGTTGCCCCTATATACGGGAGCAGCGTCAGGTGGACGTAGAAAGCGTTTTCACGCCCCACGTCGTTGCGCATCTGGCGAATTGCTTCCAGAAACGGCTGCCCCTCAATGTCTCCGACGGTCCCGCCGACCTCAACGACAATAACGTCAGCCTGAGATGTCTCAGCCAACGCCATGATGTGTGCTTTGATCATGTTGGTCACGTGTGGCACAGTCTGGATTGTTCCGCCAAGGAACTTACCGGCGCGCTCTCTATCGATCACCTCGGTGTACACCTGGCCTGCGGTGAGGTTGGAATACCGGGTTGTCTCGATATCAATAAAGCGTTCGTAGTGGCCCAGGTCCAGGTCTGTTTCCGCTCCGTCAGCGGTGACGAATACTTCGCCGTGCTGGTATGGCGACATCGTTCCGGGATCCACGTTCAGATATGGATCCAGCTTTGTGACCCCTATCGTCAAACCGCGGTTCTTTAGCATCCTGCCAAGCGATGCGACTACGATCCCTTTGCCCAGAGAACTCACGACTCCACCAGTGACGAAAATAAATTTGGTCAAGAAACGCCTTCCAGCTGGTCGGCGCACTCTTTGTGGGAGCGCGCGAAATTGATGGACAGAAAATATGGGTCAGTGGGTGTAGCGGGAGTTATGCCGCTAATCGACCGAGGTCGGTCGGATATAAGGTGAGGCTTTAGACCTACCAAGCGCCTTTTCTATGACCGCCCGTCAACGCGCTCCAATTTCGATTCTGTGAAGTGCGGTTGAAGGACATCTTGAGGTACACCCAACCCAGCGATTCTATGAACGGCCTCACTGCCTGTCAATTGAGTCTCTGCGGATAGTTTCGAATTGTGCAACGATCATGAAATCGAGTACGACCTACCCATCGGTCGACTTCGTTCACGGACACGAAGTTAAACTATTTGAGGCGTTGAACACCTGTGGGAGGCTGTGGGTTGAGATATCTGATACCGATTCTTGTTTTGATTTCGCTGGCAGTTGCCTGCGGAGGTGGCGATTCCCGAGCAGTTGTTGCTATCGGTGACGTTGGAGGCTTGGGAGAATTCGAGGTATCGAGCCTCGCGTTCCAGGGCGGGGGAAGGATTCCGCCGCGGTATACCTGCGATGGGGAAGACCGATCGTTCCCTCTGGAGTGGTCCGGTGCGCCTGAGGAAACTCAATCCTACGCAATTGTGCTGGACGATCCTGATGCTCCGGGCGGCACATTCAAACATTGGATGATTTTTGACATCCCCAGGTCAGACACTGGATTGCGTGAATCAGTGGACAAGACCGAGGTAATTGTTGGTGGAGCCGTCCAACTTCGAAATGATTTTGGCCGCACCGGCTACAGCGGGCCATGTCCGCCAGAGGGCGAGGCACACCGATACCAGGTTTTTGTATTCGCACTGAGCGAACCCGTGGCCCTTGGCTCATCTGCCTCGCAGACGGAAGTCCTGGACGCTATTGCGGCGGTCGCCCTGGCCCGGGCCTCCCTTGAGGGGGTCTACGGCCGTTAGGTGGCGGTGGTCCACCCGGATGGCCGCCGGGCGGAGGAGATGGCCGGCGCTGGCCACCGGGAGGAGGTGGCCGTCGCTCGCCGCCTGGTGGCGGTGGACGTCGCTCGCCGCCTGATGGCGGTGGCCGTCGCTGCCCACCGGCCTGTGGTGGACGGGCGCCACGCTCTGGATACCAACCTACCGTGCTTTCGTTCTGACAGTTCGTGCATTTAACCGTGTTACCAACGTGGTGTTCATCACCGCAATTTGAGCATTTGAACGTCTTTTTGAGTCCGTAGCCTGGAGTCGCCTGAAGATTTTCCATGATGCTCTTCATCTGACGCATCACGCCGCCTTGCAGTTGCTGGACGTCAAGTCTGGAAGCGAACTCCCCACTGCCAAGCTGGTTGGTAAGCGCTGCGATAGAGGCCTCAAGAGTGACCATACGTTGCACAGCGGCTTCGATCGTGGCAATGCGCTGTTCAAGAACTGCGATGGTGGCGGGATCCACCCCGCCCCCTAGCGTTCCGGGATCGGGCTGAATCCACGGTCTGGCTTCCTGCATTGCCGGAGCTACCGCGGCTATGGGAGCAAGAGGCGGTGGGGCGGGCGCCACTGGAGCGGCTGCAATGGGTGGCGCTATGTTGACCTCTGGCATATCACCCACGGTTGAAGCGCGGGTTATCCCATCCGCGCTCGTACCCGGATCCAGTACAACGTCGCCTGATGGGACCTCCCCAAATAGCGCGTCAATCGCTTCTTGCGTCAGTACGCCTGTAGCTTCCTCAGCCATCAGTAATCCAACACTTCAGTGATCATTTCGCGTTGCTGATCGGGGGAGCTCAAGTCAAGCTCGTAAGGATCTTTTAGATCTTCACCATGCCGGTCTTTGAATACTCTGACTATTGGTCTCCCAACAAACCCTGGGTTTGGGTCAGCAACTACGCCCACTTCATTTGTGTCCAGTCGAACGCTGACTCCCGTGGCATACAAGGGGACTTTTCGCACGAAGATATCTACAAGTTTGGGATCAAATAGTTCCATGGAGTAAGCCATGATGAATTCCATCGCCTCGTGCGGCATCATGGCCAGCCTGTGCGGCCGGACGGATGCGAGTCCGTAAAAAGTGTCAACGATGCCCAGAATACGAGCCGACTGAGAAATCTCTTCACCTTTTGCGCCATTTGGATATCCAGTGCCGTCAAATCTCTCGTGAGATTGAGCCACGATGGAAGAAACGGATGCGTCTAATTGACCACAAGCGTCGATCAAACGTTTGCCGTTGGCGGGGTGTTGAATAATCTCATACCAGGCTGCCGCTGTGAGTTGGTGAGGAGTCAGCAACAGGCCTTCTGTAATCCCGAAGTAGCCCACGTTCATGAGTGCAGCGGCCGTCGCTAGATTCGCTTGTTGGGCTATGTCCAGACCTGCTGCACCGCCAATGGCGATGCAGAGACCGGAAACCTGAGCTGGATGAACATAGTCATACACCAGCGGATTAGAACAACCAACAATTGCAGGCTCCCCAAGAATGCTTTCGCTCATCTTGGTGGCAACCGCAAATAGGCGCTGGTGCATCTTGTCCACGAGCGCGGGTTCCAATGATCCAGATGCCTGCAATTCAACTACGAGTTGGCGTATGGACTGAACAAGCATTGCTTCCTCTGCTGGAGGAACAAGCGGTTCAACTGGGATGTCGCTGGTTTTCTGATCCTCAATGATCAGTTCAGCAATCCCGTAATTTTGCAGCTGCTGGATTCCATCCACGGAAAGCTGATCACCAGCCCCAATAAACGAGTGACCTTGTGTGTCGTACGCGGGCCATCCAAGGGTCATCCCCTCTTTTGCGTAATTTGTTCCTATTCTTCGCACTGGCCTGTTTTTCGCACTCGACTATTGACTACTGAACTTACGCTGCACGTTCAAGACGTGCAGATGCTGCCGTTTTTCTGTAAAGAGATGACTCGACGCGCTCGAATCCCAATTCGTCTGCCTTGTGAAGCGTCTCCGTGCCTCCAATGAACAGCCATCCACCAGGCTTCAGCGCCTTGTGAAATGCTTTGTTCAAAATGTCCTTCGCATCATCGGAAAAGTAGATAACCACGTTGCGGCACAAGATCAGATCAAGATCTGAAGGGAACATTCCCTTCAGAAGGTTCTGCTCCTTGAAACGAACGCCGCGCTTGATTTCGTCCGACACGTAATACGAGTCATCAACGGCTTTGAAATGCTTCTTTAGAAGCGGCGCTGGCACTGCCCGGACATCCGCGGCGCTATAAGGTCCGCCATCAGCGGCACGTTTGAGAATCGTTTTGTCGAGATCTGAACCCAGAATGTCATGTGGTTTCCCACGGGTCATCTCAGAAAGCATGATTGCCAGGGTGTACGCCTCGCCACCATGTGACGCCCCGGCGCTCCAAACCTTGAGCCTGCTCCTCTGCGAGAGTAGCTCCGGCAGAGCCTTCTTCTGAAGCAGCTCAAATTGATGCTTATCGCGGAAGAACTCAGACACGTTGATGGTCATGAAGTCGCGTAGTTGGAGCGCTTCACCCTTGTCTGTGCCAATGAGCTTGCCAAGATCTGCAAGGCTCATACCTTTTCTCTTGGTATATCCATCAAGCCGCCGGATCATCTGCTGAGGCTTGTATGAGTTGAGATCGATTCCCAAGTTTGTGGCAACACTTGGAACGAATTTTGAATACTCGGCTTCGGAAATCACAGTTAGACAGCAACCTTTTGGACTGATGCACACATTTCGACAATGTGGTTGGCGATTCTTCTTAGCGGGGCGACCCGGTCAGTCAGACCGGCTTCAGCAACGCTCTTTGGCATTCCGTAAACAGCACAGGTAGATTCATGTTCGGCTAGCACCAGACCACCTGCGGCCTTGATAGCGCGAGAGCCTTCAGTACCATCAGACCCCATTCCAGTAAGGATGACAGAGCGCATCTTGGTCCCAAATACCCTGGCAGCGTGGCGCGCCGTGACATCTATAGCTGGTCTCACTCCACACTCAGTCGGTCCTTCGCCCAGTTGAATCTGGTTCCGGTTACCAATCTCCATGTGAAACCCACCCGGCGCGAGTAACGCGGTACCCGCGGTAATCACGTCTCCCGCTTTTGCCTCTCTCACCTCAATCTCTGAAGCCTTGTTGAGGCGATCTGCCAGCGATGCGGTAAATCCAACCGGCATGTGCTGGACGATCAGGTACGCCGCATTCAGATCTGCTGGCAGGTGTGGAACTACTTCCGCTAGCGCCTTAGGACCACCTGTACTGGAGCCAATAAGGACAACGTAATCCATTCGCGGCGCGATTCTGCGCCGGTTTTCAACTGCCTTTGGCTTGTCAGGTTGTAGGGTCGTCCGGGAAAGCGTTCGTGACACCTTGGCGTTGGCGGCGTTTCTTACAACGGATGCCAGGTTGCCCTGACCCGTATCATCGCCTTCACCTGATGCCAACCGCGACTTCAGGAAGAAGTCCACAGCACCCAGTTCCAGTGCCGCTATGGTCGCGTCTGTCTGCGGCCCAGCTAACGTGCTCAACATGACAACCGGCGTTGGCCGCAACCTCATGATCTGCCGGAGTGCCGTTATGCCATCCATGACGGGCATTTCAACGTCAAGCGTGATCACGTTGGGTCTCAGCTCACGGACTAACTCAAGCGCCTCTTTCCCGTTAGAGGCCTGCCCTACTACCGTCATCCTGGGATCAGCGTCCAGTTGGCGCACAATCCGGCTACGGGCAAACTTAGAGTCGTCTACAACTAGTACTTTTATCTTTTGCAAGGTCACTGCGGTCGTCCTTCTCCTATCACGATTGTGTGGTCCAGAAGAATCACTAACCGATCATCTTCTGGACGGCACCGACCACCCGTTCAGCAGTGAAAGGCTTGACCACAAAGTCCATTGCGCCCGCTTTCAAGGCTTCCATCACGATCGATTGTTGCCCCATGGCCGTCACCATTGCGATCCTGGCATTTGGATCATGCTCACGGATGTGTTTGAGAGCCGTAAGTCCATCCATGTCCGGCATCGTGATGTCCAACAGCACGCAGTCCGGACTGACCGATTTGTACGCCTCAACCGCTTCCGCGCCTGTTGCTGCTTCCGTGACGACGTAGCCGACTTCGCTTAGCATCTTGGTCGCTTTCATCCGCATAAATGCGGCGTCATCAACCACCATTACACTTGGCATTCCTGCCCTCCTCAAAGTTCTTCAGGCGTGGCGCCTGCTTCTGAAACGAAGACTCTTCCTGAGCCTGTCTCAAGCCGTAGTGTTCTGCCCCGGGATCCGCCCAGCTCTTTCGAGACAATGCGAATCCCCGCAGCTTTGGCCGCCTCCGTGACGGCCTCAATGTTTCTCTCCCCGATTTTGAATACCGGGTTCGTCGCGTTCGAAAGAGCCATCTGCGCCCCTCCTGCGATCTTGAATCGAATGCGAGATTTGATGGCGCCGTTGGCGACCATCTCTTCGATCAACCGTGGCACTCCCGTATCCGCGTACTTGGCCTTGCTCTCGGTCGATCGCCCTCCCGAGTTTGGCAACACGATGTGAGCCATCCCGTAAACGCTGGCTTGTTGGTCTGACGCTGCGATCCCCACACATGAACCAAGCCCGAGACAGGCCAGAGTAGTTTCTGAATCCGTTACAACCGACATATCGCCAAGTCCAACTGCGATACGGTTTTCCGCTCTAATTGCTGTTTGAGTCATTAGTCCTGCCACTTATCCAGCAAAACTGCCTTTAACTCTGGGTTAGGCAGCACGAGGAATACTCCGCGTATTTGCTGGTCCGTGGTACCGAACCTGGTGTCGACCACCAGAACGTCATCGGCATACATCATGAGGTCGGCTACTGCTGCG
The DNA here is from genome assembly GCA_013204555.1 of Chloroflexota bacterium. Classification (GTDB taxonomy): domain Bacteria; phylum Chloroflexota; class Dehalococcoidia; order Lucifugimonadales; family Lucifugimonadaceae; genus UBA1151. The sequence continues at coordinate 66,295 of JABMNO010000034.1, forward strand.
TCAATTACAGCGGCGGCCATATCCATCATCACTGTGGGCGGCGTTGGCCTCAGTTCCACATTTGTGACGTCGCCCAGAGCCGAGAGAAAATAGGCACCCATAATGTTGCCCATCTCGCCCATGGCTGAGACTTCCAACTCACTGAATCCTTCTTCAAGGCTCGGTTTCTCGCCCAGCAGGAGACCAAGGAGGTCTACGGCTGTCTGAGGCTGAAACGCGACCATGATGTGGCCTGATGCTTCACCCTCTACTCCTAAATGTATGGCCACCATCTGATCTTCGGGATCACCAACAAGCGTGCTCACCGCGGCGGCGGGCAACGTTCTTGGCGCCAGAAACGTGGTGCGCACAGGCTGACCCACCATCTCTGAAAGTCCTGAAATAGCGTGCGTTATGCCGCCAGCTACAAGACCTGTCCAAACCTGATCTTCAAGCAGTGCCTGATCCTTATCCTGGACACTGGTCATCTCCATAATTCCACCCTCAAGCGGCTAGTTGTGATTCTGAAATCTGCAACTCGGCGTGTTGCTCGTCTTGAGACGCTCTGTTCGCTGCGTTCGCTGCGATAAATGCACCCTGCTGTCGGGCGGCGCTGATCATTGATGCAACATCCAGAATGAGGCAGACTCGTCCATCTCCCATGATGCTGGCACCGGTTATTCCCTTGACATCCCCTATGTAAGAGCCAAGAGGCTTTACGACGATCTCCTGTGGTTCGATTACGGCATCGACCACGAGCCCTATTCGCGTTTCTCCCGTCTGCAACACCACGGCATAGTCCGATGAGTCAGAATCGGACGCGTCATGCTTTTGTGGCGATCTTCCCAGCGCGCTGCGCAGCCTTAGTAGCGGCAACACCTGCCCACGGAGATTGAACACTTCGTGATGGTTGATGAGATGAATCTCTTTAGATGGGATCCGGCGTGTCTCAAGCACATAGATCAGTGGAACGGCGAGCACGTCACCATCACTTGAAACCAACAGTGACTGAACTGTGGCAAGCGTCAGCGGTAAGCGGAGTTTGATTGTGGTGCCAACGCCTACCTGGCTTTCAATGTTGACGATGCCGCCAATCGCTTCGATGTTGGAACGGACGATGTCCATGCCTACTCCGCGCCCGGAGACATCTGTTGTCTTCTCAGCGGTGGAGTTGCCTGCGACGAAAATAAGCTCGCGCGCTTCGTCATCGCTCATGGCTGCCGCGGACTCTTTCGTGATCAAGCCTTTCTCCACCGCAGATGCTCGCAGTGCTTCCGGGTTGATTCCACGGCCATCGTCCTGTACAGCGACGACAATGTGTCCCTGCTCCTGGTAAGCCGACAGACTCAGCGAACCGGTCTCCGATTTGCCAGCCGCAATCCGCTCAGCAGGTTTCTCCAATCCGTGGTCAAGGGAATTCCTGAGAAGGTGGGTTATTGGGTCCCTGACACGCTCGATAACTGTCTTATCGATCTCCGTGTCCTGGCCATCGACAATGAAATCGACTTTCTTCTCAAGGCCATGTGCCAGGTCCCTTAGCATCCTTGGGAAGCCTCCGAATACGGTGCCAATTGGCAGCATTCGGACCTGCATTACCCGATCTTGAAGTTCAGTAACTACTTTGACTATGTGGGCTGTGGTTTTGGCCAGATCCTGGATAAGCGGCTCATCTTTGTAGTTGGCCTCCAACTCTCGGCCTATTTGAGAAAGTTGGCCGCGATCTATGACCATCTCTCCAATGACATTCATCAGGGTGTCAAGGCGTTCAACGTCCACTCTGATTGTCGGGGTCCGCTCACCTTGCTTTGAGCGAGCCACCTGCCTTCCGGAGACGGCCTCAACCGGTTCCGATGCGCTGTCAGATACTTCCGCAACGTCAAAGGAGGTGACGTCGCACGTCAATACATCTTCAACCGCAGTCATTAGCGACTCGATTGATCCGTCATCTGAGGTTGATCCGAAGACCGCTTCCAGGTTGTGCCCCGCTGTGCCTTCTTCTATCGCGCTGGCAGATGGAGCCGTACCAAATACCTGGCCAACAGTCTCAAGGGAAGAAATCGCCTGAAACCAACGGACAGAGGCCCACGTGCACTGCTCATTCAGGGTCGCACTGATTCTTACAGCGCGGCGGTCGTCACTCTCGGCCAGAAAGTCACGCAGAGCACTTGTTGCTGAATCGTCCAGATCTAAAGTCTCTGGCTGTGAAACGGAAACGGCATCAGCCGAATCTTCACCTGCGCTGTTGAGTGCAGCGACAACTTCTGTGACGTCGATTGGCTCGTCTGGCTCGTTGACCAGGGCGTCTTTCAACTCTCGTAACAGATCAAGGCTCGCGAGCAGAGCATCCACCACAACGGTAGTGGGCGCCAACGTGCCCTTCCGCACCTTGTCCAGAAGGGTCTCCATTGCATGACCAAGGTCGGTCATTTCCTGGTACCCCAGCATTGCTGAGGATCCCTTCAATGTGTGTGCGGCCCGAAAGATTTCCTGAATCCCTTCGGAAGAATTTTCCTGCCCTTCAATTGCAACGATATTCTCGTCCAAGAGTTGGAGCTGTTCATCCGCTTCGTCAAGAAAGACCTGTAGGTCTTCTCGGGTTATGTCAGGATCCAGATTCATCCAGGTTGCCCCTTAAGGCGATCTCCGGGTTGTGTTTAGAGCGTCACTCATCTGGCCTCCGCTGGCAGACCTACGGGTCTACCAGCGGCTACCGGATGAGTATTTGCAGGATCATCTACAGGGCCTTAAGCGGCGAGGGCTACCTCGCCAATTTCGGCCTGCTCGTCTGTGCTCAAGACCTGTTCAAGGTCAAGGAGAATGATCAAGCGATTATCGAGCTTTGCGATTCCTCGCAGGTAACCCGAATCAGCGGTCGTAATGACGTTTGATGGCGGCTCAACGGATCCGCTGGAAATCCTGAGGACTTCCGTGACGGCGTCAACAACCATTCCGATTTCGTGACCACCGATGTCAACGTTGACGATGCGATTATCCGAGTCCCGGTCCCGTTCCTGAAGCCCAAATCGTTTGCGGAGATCCACAACCGGGATTACCTTGCCTCGCAGGTTGATCACGCCTTCTACGAACTCAGGAGTCCGCGGAACCTGTGTGATTTCCTGGAGTCGAATGATCTCTCGTACTGACTCAATAGAGATTCCGTACGCTTCTCCGCTTAGGTCAAACACGACCAGCTGCTGCTCTGCCGTACCTGCTTCATTTGACATTACTTATGGCCCTCGTCCTGCGATTGGTCAAATTGGTCAATCAACATCTTTGACTGACCTCTGCACATATATGGGAGTTCCTAATGTCCAGAGTTACGCTCGCAATCGGCTGGAGGCGACGTTTTCCTGTGGCCTTCCTCGAATTGAACGTGAGTCAAAGTTACCCAAGGAGAGCGCCGGGGCAGATACGCAGACTCCGAAGGACCGTGCGGGTTTGTTCCAGATGCCTATGAGCAATAATGCGCATGCTGGGCAGGGGGTTTTCAGGTCGAGCGGATTTTCGCGTCCAGGTTTGCGATGAGTTTTCGCGTCCCAGCGGATGCCTCAACTTCACCCAGGCTGTCCGTCAGCTGCGTGACAGTCACCATCTGTTCGCGCAGAAGAGCGAGGTCGGAGTCAACGGGCAATGTGTCGTGGTCAGAATCCAGAGTTCGGCGGTTGTTCCAGAAAAAAGTGCGATTTGTTCTGACGTCACGCACAACGTCGTCCACAATGCGGGGCGGGGCGAGAATAGCCTCACTCGCGCCGATAATTCCATCCGCGAGTTTCGAGTGATCGTGCAGCTTGCAGGCATTCCGATCTAGCAGCGGAAAGTTCACGTTCAGAAGCGATATCTCTTGTGAATTTACAGCGTCCTCCACAACCTGCGCTGTGAGTTCCTTGACCAACGGAGCGCTCCCCTCATCAACGAGGTGGAGTGAGAGCGCTATCGATGTGACGCCGTTCCGATACCCGTGCAACGCCGCGCCAATCGTCCCGGATAGCAGTACGTCCCTGGCAACATTGTTGCCGGCGTTGTGCCCGCTCAATACGACATCTGGTCGCACATCCATGACTTCATGAATCCCCAGAATCGCCGTATCTCCCGGCGTGCCGTTCACCGCATACGCCGTGACTCCCGGAATAGGAGACGCGTGTTCATCTACCCGCAGTGGACCGTGCATTGTCAGAGACGGCCCAACGCCTGAGCAATCGCGATCGGGTGCTACAACTGTCACCTGACCCAGGTGTTTCACTGCGTCTACCAGGTACCAGAGACCGGGAGCAGCCACGCCATCGTCGTTAGTAATTAGGATTTGCATCCGGAGAGTCTACTTGAGGACGATATTGTCGATGAGTCGGGCGTTTTCCAGGGTGGCAGCGAGGGAAATTACAGCGCCTGATTGCGCGTGATCAAGTTCCGTGAATGTGTCCGGGGTGGCTACGCTTACATAGTCGAGTTGAATCAATCGCTCCACTGCCACCACCGAGCCAACGTGGTTTTTAAGCGTCGACACCCGGTCTTCGCCAGCTTCCCAGAGATTAGCGGCAATCGCCAACGCCCGGTAGAGCACCGGAGCGGCCTTTCGTTCATCCTCCGACAGATATCTGTTGCGACTGCTCAACGCCAACCCGTCCTCGTCGCGAACGGTGGGGATGATTCGGTGTTCAATCCGCATCCCCAGCGCCTCTGTCACAGCCCGGATCACCACGTTCTGCTGCGCGTCCTTCGCGCCCCAGACTGCAACGTCAGGCCTGATGGCACCGCATATCTTGGCAACCACGGTTGCAACACCCCGGAAGTGGCCGGAACGTTTCGCGCCTTCAAGAATGTTCCCAATTGGCCCCGGATCAATGTAGACGTCGTTTCCAGGTGGATACATCTCTCTCACAGATGGCATGAAGAGGATATCTACGCCCTGTGCTCGAAATATCTCGAGGTCGCGCTCCGTATCTATCGGATACCGCGCGAGATCCTCGTTTGGGCCGAATTGGGTTGGGTTGAGGAACAGCGATGCGATAAGCGTGTCCCCGCTCACTCGCGCCTCGGCAAGCAGCACTTCATGGCCCCTATGCATTCCTCCAAGGGTCGCCATCATGCTTACGGGCGAAATCAGACCGTTCCGGACTTCGACCATCTCCCGGATTGTCTCGACAATCTTCAATGGCTTTAATTGCCGCTGGCGACGTCGAGTTCGGTCACGTTGTCGCCGGCCTGAGGACGTTGGGCACGCACACTCTGAGCATCAGAAGGAAACTCACGATGCTCGACTTCGTCCATATAACGGCCCAGCGCATCAATGATGAGATCGCCGACTTCCGCAAACTTCTTTGCATGGCGAGGAGTGAAGTCGAGCGATAGGCCCATGATGTCGTGGAAAACCTGCACTTGGCCGTCGCACTCAGAACCAGCGCCAATGCCGATAGTTGGAATATCCAGCGCCTCTGTGATCTCCGCGGCCAGTTCTGACGGGACCAGTTCAAGGACAACCGAGAAGGCGCCTGCATCCTGAAGGGCAAGAGCGTCCTCAATGATCTGCCGCGCTCCATCCTCATCACGTCCCTGGACCCTGTATCCGCCAAGTTGGTTTACAGATTGGGGAGTGAGGCCTAGATGGCCCATGCACGCAATCCCTGCACTCGTGATCGCGCTCACAGAGTCAACTACCGCAGATCCGCCCTCAAGTTTCACGGCCTGAGCACCACCCTCTTTAATGAGGCGACCTGCCGTCCGCAGCGCGTCTTCTCGGCTGACCTGATAGCTCATGAATGGCATATCCGCCACCACAAAAGCACTCCGGTTGCCACGGATAACCGCAGCCGTCGCGCTCACGATATCGTCTACGGTGACAGGAATGGTGTTCTCGTAGCCCAGAGTGGTCTGACCAATGGAGTCCCCCACAAGTATCAAAGGGACGCCAGCTTCGTCAATCAGCCTGGCCGCGGTGTAGTCGTACGCCGTGATCATGGTGATCGGCGCTCCCGACTTCTTCATCGCACGAATGTCGCGGATGGTATTTCTAGTCATGGTTCTATCCTTCCGGTCGCCGCCACTACGGGTCGACGCCAATTGAACCTACGCTTCTACCGCTGCTGCGATGCAGCCCGAAGAAGCGTTTCTATTGTCGCGTAATCCTCAATAGAAATGTTGCCCTGCTCGCGAGCAATAGGAAGGTGAGCTAGAGCGAGAGCCGCGTAACCAGCGCCAACATCAGCGCCAACGCCGCTAGTTGCGGCGAGATGAGCGCGGACAGTCGCCACGTCCCCTCGAACGTAAGGTCCCGTGATCGCACCTGGAACACCCAGTCTCCTAATTTGGTCGGCTGTCTGAGAAACCAGTGGGGCCAACGCGCTAAGGCCGTCTTCCCGGGTCATTCCAAACGTGGTCCACATCTCCGCCGCGAGCCCGGCTAGCCCTGCGATGAGACCGCAGGCCATAACGGCCGATGCGTGGTATGCCGCACGATCTGACGCTTTCAGTTTGAACGAACTGGCGTTGAGGTCAGCGGCGAGCGTTTCGAGCCAGACCATCAGGTCCGCCGATTCCGATTCGATCGCGACGGTGATTCCTTCAAACTGGCCGGGCATGTGATTGGAAGGAAAGGTCTGTAAGGGATGCCAGCCGCCAATCGCCACATTGGATTCAACCGCCGGGCTAAGCGCGCTCACTGGTGTAGCCCCTGAACAGTGGATAACAGCGCTCGCCGCAGACCAATTAAGGCGACCGGCCACATCGGAGATCGCTCCATCCGATGTCGTAATGAACACGATGGCGCATTCCGAAGCGACTCGTTGGGAGTCCGTAGTGGGCGTTGCCCCGTGGATACCGGCCGCGGCCTCCACCGCAGCTTCGGATTCCCGCCTGGAAACGAAGGCCACGTTGTAGCCATGCTCTGCCATGGCTTTGCCCAGGCTGGAGCCCAACTTTCCTGCGCCGATGAAGCCGACGGGCGAGGCGTGATCGAACACGGGGTTACTGTCCGCCAAGATACTCGCTCGCCGAAGGAATCCCGCCGAGGCCCGTCGCCTGTTCCACGGCTGAAAGAATGGCATTAACTACGGCCCTTGTAGCCGCGGCTCTGAGCCGGTCGGGATGAACTGGACCGTAATCGCCGGTGGCGAGAGCAAATACCGTGTCGCCATCTGATTCCGTATGCGCCGGACGCACAGCGAGTGCAATCGCGTCCTGTCCGGCTCCAGCGAGGCGGCTTGCGCCCTTCTTATCCATAGCAGCGTTGGTGGCGACAACACCTATGACGGTATGCGGATTGCGGTCCCAGCCTTGCTGCCGGTTAGGCGGTGGGTCGTTGATCAACAGATCAACAGAATCGACATATCCGCCACCAATTCGCTTATCACGGGGCCCGGCAACGATCATCCCCGTATCAGGATCAACAACCCCGCCAACCGCGTTCACAACGATCAACGCCCCCACGACAATGTCATCATCAAGGCGCACCGATGCTGTGCCGATACCGCCCTTGATCCGGCGGCGTGGCCCCTTCAACGTACCCAGTGTTGCACCGGTCCCAGCCCCAACGGAACCTTGTTCAAAATCGGCGTCCGCCGCTTCACAGGCCATGTACCCGGCGTCAGCGCCCGGGCAAACGTCGCTTTTCAAGGCGAGGTCAAAAATGACGGTTGCCGGAATAAGAGGAACCGTCTTTCCGGCGAACTGAACTCCGATTTTCCGTTCCGTCATGAACCGGGTCGCCCCATCCGCTGTCGCCAGTCCCCAGACGCTGCCGCCTGTGAGCATGTAGCCGTTGACCAACTCACCGCTGGCCAACGGTTGCAAAAGCTCCGTCTCGCGAGAGCCCGGCGACGCTCCACGGACGTCAATTCCACCGGTGGCGGCATGCTCGCTCAGAATTGCAGTGCAGCCTGTGGCATGCTCAATATCCGTGTAGTGACCCACGGTGATGCCTGGGACGTCTGTGATCTTTCCGCTGATGGCTCCGTCACTCCTACCGGTATCGGGCGACTCATTATTGGTGGAACTGTAGCATCCGGTTTCAATGACCATGTAAGGACGCGCGAACGATGGCCAATGAAATAACCATGCACGAGGCGATTGTGCGTTACAGGAAAATCTATCGCCGCTTTGAAAAGATAGAAGGTAGAAGCTGGGACGCTGAAGGTGCTGTGATCAAGCTATAGAAGCAACTCGGTGATCTTGCGAAGCTCATCAAGGTAAAAGAGGGCTACTACTTTCCCGACCGGTACGAGAGTGATGTTGAGTTGATTGGTGACGAACTAGCAGATGTCTTTGCTGCATCAATTCGTATTCCGGACCACTATGGGATCGATCTATCGGTTGCCCACATGCGTGCACGAGATGCAGAGGAGGCATCGCTATTAGATCTCGAAGGAAATTGGGCTGATGCCGCACGAATGATGGTGTTTGTGAATATTGACACAAATAAACCCACGGCGCGAGAATTCTCGACTGTGCGCATCGTGGGTACTGGTTTGAAGGTGGTTCTAAGTGCATTACAACGCATCCGGCCTCCTGAGTGATCGAGCCGGTGCAAGCCGTGAGTTTACGATCGACAACGAAACGATTTCGATTGAAGATGATCGCTTTACTAACGTTTGCGGACACGTTGAATTACTAAAAACGGGCCGGGGAATACTGGTCCAGGCGGAGGTCACGGCCTCTACAATTGAAGAGTGCAGTCGCTGTCTCAAAGAGACTAACTTTGAGCTCAACATTGAGTTTGAAGAAGAGTTCCACCCGGTCAATAAGTTCCCCGGGCTGGTTGAGATAGAAGACGACGAGAGTCAATTTCCTCTAGATTTTGATTATGGTGTTGATGAAAACAACACAATTGACTTCAAGGAGTCGTTCCGACAGGCATTCGTAAGCGAGATTCCAATAGCACCCCTCTGCAAACCTGATTGCAAGGGACTTTGCGCTAAATGCTCCATTGATTTGAACATTGAATATTGCGATTGTGTTGAGATAGAAGAGTTGCCCCAATGGGCCCAAAGTCTCAAATCGCTAGAGATAAATTGACATAAAATGGCACCACTTCCAAAGAAAAAACATTCCCGAGCTCGCAAAGGCGGACGGGCCGCACATCACTTCATTTCTGCCCCGGGAACCTCTACGTGTTCCCACTGCAGTTCTGTTAAGCTTCCGCACCGTGCCTGCCACGTGTGCGGCACTTACAAAGGCCGCGAGGTCATTGAATCAGACACAGGCTCGCAAGATATTGCGGGCCCAGTTGAGACCAACTCTTAGGTCAACACGGGAGATCAATTCCTGAAATGGCAATTGACAGAAGCACGATGAAAACCACTCAAGCGTTCATATTTCCGGGTCAGGCCGCACAGGCCGTTGGAATGGGGAAAGATCTCTTTGATCATTCCCCGGCAGCCCGGGAAGTCTTCAATGAAGTTGACGATACTCTGGGTCGTTCCCTCACCACTCTCATGTTTGAGGGGTCCATTGAGGAACTGACGGAAACCAGCAACGCTCAGCCGGCTGTTTCAGCGGTCTCCCTCGCGTCCCACGCGGCGATGACAGAAGCGCTTGGTGCTCAACCAGTGCCGTTTCTTACCGCCGGTCACAGCCTTGGTGAGTACTCAGCACTGGCGGTCTCCGGTGTGCTTTCAGTCTCAGACACCATCAGGCTGGTAGTCCAACGTAGTCGGCTCATGCAGGAGGCCTGCGATGAGAGGCCGGGTGGCATGGTGGCTCTGATTGGCATCGACGAATTCGCTGTTGAAGACGTCTGTCGTGAGACTGGCGCCCAGCTCTCAAATATCAACACCGCACAGCAAATCATCATAAGCGGTGACCACCGCTCACTTGCGCAGGCCATTGACCTTGCGGCAGCCCGTGGAGCCAAGAGGTGCATTCCACTCCAGGTTGGTGGAGCATTCCACTCGGGACTTATGCAGCCGGCTCAATCCGGCCTGAATGAAGTAATTGACTCAGTCAAGTTCAACGACCCGGTTGTACCCATCGTGGGCAACTGCGGTGCAACTGCTCTCACTACTGGCGCTGAGGTCAAGGCAGAGTTGATGACCCAACTCACCTCCTGCGTGCGGTGGCAGCGATCCGTTGAGTTCATGATCGAAAGCGGCGTTGAGACATTCGTGGAAGTTGGGCCCGGCAACGTCCTCGCTGGAATGATAAAGCGCATTGATAGCTCACGGGAAATCATCTCGGTGGGCGACATGGAATCCGTGCGTTCATTCGCCGCAGCCTAATTCCCTCTCTCATCTCCCCCATTATTACCGAACTGACAAGGCTCCCCCATGTGGCGTGACTCCATTGGCGAGGAAGCAGGCGAAATCCCCTCAGATGAGATCGGTTGTCGCCGTCTGGCGAGGGCAATAGCAGTACAGGCGCTTTACGAAGCAGACTTGACGGGGCACGCTGGTTATCCCATCGCCGAGAGGCTGGCAGCCGAGGCCGGGATCGGAATCGCTCCCGGCGAGTTCGCTGTATGGCTGGCCGAGACTGTTGAAACCAACCGCCTCACGTTGGATGAAAAGCTAAAAGAGCTTGCCCCAGCCTGGCCGATCGATCAACTATCACCCATCGATCGCAATATATTGCGTCTTGCTCTGGCAGAGCTGGAGCACGGAAAAGATGAGACGCCACAGAAAGTTATTGTGAGCGAGGCAATTGAACTCGCCACGTTATTTGGCTCAGAAGGTTCCAAATCATTCGTGAACGGTGTACTGGGCGCAGTGCTAGCATAGGCGATGGCTTTTTTGCCGACTTGGACCTGACTGAACATTTTGAAAAAATTTACTACGTCCCCCAACGGATTGAGACTTCGGAGGTTTTGAATGGCGACTGTGTTTGAGCGAGTGCGAGATATCGCCGCAGACAAACTCAGCATAGAGGCAGATGACATTAAGCCGGAATCGTCGTTCACGAACGACCTAAATGCCGACTCTCTTGATGTTGTTGAACTCATCATGGCTCTTGAAGAAGAGTTCAGCGAAGGTGACACGACCGTCGAGATTTCTGACGAAGAGGCCGAAGGGCTGAACACCGTTAATGATGTCCTCTCTTTCCTGGGGGGCAAAGGAATATCCGACTAGGTTCTGAGGTGACGCCGTCCAACTCGGGCGGCGTTGTTTTCTTTCCGGTCGCGATACCTGAATTTGGGCAATTGAGACTGGCGTCGATATGCTGTCAGATGAGCCCGGCAACGGCCTACAGTGGTCGTCCATTGCGTCCCTCTCACGGGACGTTCTTACCTGCACGCGCTGCACACTCTCGGAAACTCGCACCAATGCCGTCCCCGGTGAAGGCTCTGACTTCCCGGGAATATTGTTCATTGGGGAAGGTCCCGGGGCCAACGAAGATCAGCAGGGACGCCCGTTCGTCGGGCGAGCGGGAGCGCTTCTCGACGAGCTTTTGGCGGCTGTGCCGCTCAGACGCGAGGACGTTTACATCACCAACGTAGTGAAGTGCCGCCCACCGGAGAATCGCGATCCTCTTCCCGATGAGGTTCGGGCCTGCTGGCCATATCTTGAGTCTCAGATTCAGCTCCTGAAGCCCCGTGTGATCGCCACCCTTGGCCGTCACTCTTTGATGAGGTTTTTTCCAGATGCGCGTATCTCCAGCGCACACGGTCAGACCATGAAGTGGAGAGATGGCATCGTCGTCTTTCCTCTCTACCACCCCGCCGCCGGGTTACGTTCCACAAAATTAAAAACAGCGCTTCAGGAAGATATCTTGAAGCTGCCGCAAGCGATGATCGCTGCACTTGAATCAGACAGACTAAAAGATGATCAGCCAGGTTCACAGCCCTCCGAAGCCGCGTCACCAATAGAACAATCTGCTGATCCCGCTAAAGGCCAGATAGGCCTTTTTGATTAATAACAGTAATTTGCAACAACCACTCCAGAACACAGGTCCTAAAGAAATCATATGACGAATAAATCGACTCGAATCAATTCTCCACTTCGGATAATTCCACTGGGTGGGCTTGGGGAGATTGGTAAAAACATGATGATCCTGGAGACTTCCGAGGACATCGTGATTATCGACTCCGGCGTTCTGTTTCCAGCAGCAGAAATGATGGGCGTGGACGTAGTAATCCCAAACATCAGCTACCTGGTGGAAAACGCGTCCCGTGTCCGCGCGCTGCTAATCACCCACGGGCACGAAGACCACATTGGTGCAATCCCCTACGTACTGAAGGAACTGAAGATACCGGTCTACGCCCCGCGAATGGCCGCAGCGCTAATTCGTGAACGCCTGAAGGAACACCGGCTTGGTTATAGCCCCACGATCAACGAGATCACTACCCATGTCCCGGTTGAGATTGGCGAGCTAACCGCGACCTGGTTCGACGTATGCCACAGCATCCCGGATGCCACCGGGATCGCCATCGAGACGCCATTTGGCAAGGTCGTCCACACCGGTGATTTCAAGATAGACACCGACCCGGTCGTTGGCGAGCCATTCGACTACGCAGGAATATCGAAGGTCGTGGGCGACGGTGTCTTCCTGCTAATGTCCGACTCGACCTATGCGGAAGATGAAGGCCACTCCGACTCAGATCGAGTGATCATCGACCCCATCCACCAGATGATAAGAGAATCATCCGGCAGAATATTCTTATCTTGTTTTGCATCGCAAATCGCCCGCATACAAATAGCGGTGGACGCAGCGGTCAATAATGATCGCAAGATTGTCATTCTGGGCCGGAGCATGCAGAACTACATCCGTATTAGTCGCGAGCTTGGCCATCTAGAAGTTCCGGACAACCTGATGATCTCTGCATCAGCCGCTAATTCACTGCCCGATGCGCAGGTTCTCTTCCTGACAACTGGGAGCCAGGGTGAATCGAGGGCGGCGCTTGCCCGCATCGCTCGGGTTGATCACAGAGAAGTTCGAATAAAGCCCGGCGATACTGTAATCATCTCCGCTACTCCAATTCCAGGGAATGAGACGGCCGTCTCCGCGACGCAGGATGACCTCGTAAAGCTGGGAGCGAGGTTGCTGCACCACAAGAATCACAAGGTTCACGTACACGGCCACGCCCAACGCGAAGAACTCCGCACAATGATTAATCTCATGAAACCAAGGTATTTCGTTCCCGTTCATGGCGAGTACCGAATGCTCACCTCTCACGCTGAACTTGCGGTAGCACAGGGTGTTGATGAGGACGACGTGTTCGTGCTGACCGATGGCGATGTTCTTGAGCTGGATGATGAGTCCGGATACGTTGCAGAGAAGATTGACGCCGGTCACGTATTTGTTGATGGCCTGGGTCTGTGGGATGAGCGAGTTGGAGTTATCGACCAACGACGACTCCTTTCCCGAGACGGAATTGTCAACGTGATCATTCCCCGCAACGCGTCGACTGGACGGATCATGGGCGCACCGCGGCTCACGTCAATCGGATTCGTTGCGGAAGAGGACGCCGACGCCCTGTTCCAAGACACCCTAGAAGAGATTCAAAATTACCTTGACCGCGCTCGCTCAGGAAAATTAGAGTGGGATGAGCTTGAAGCCACGATCAAAGGCACCGTTGAGAAGTTCCTCCACAGAAGAACTCGCAGACGCCCCCTCGTGGTCCCCATTGCCATAGACGTGTAAGCAGGACAGGTGAAATCGTGGTGACCATGCCTCTGAGACTCTTCAAGGTTCTCGTCCGGCTTGTCGCTCCGTTGATCGCCAGCCCTGAGGGCCGGTTCGGGATCGTTGCTGTCGCGGCGGGAGTTGCCGTCACGATGTTCGCCCGAGATCTGGCTATTGAAGCGTTTGGCTGGGGTCTCATCCCTGCATCTCTATGGCTTGGAGCCGTACTCGTTGTAGGACTCTCTCGACCGAGTCTGCTGCGGAAGTTCTGGCAGGTTGCGGTGGCCACGGGTCTAATTGCCGCCGCAGCCATTGGCGTACTGGGAATCCTGGACGGTGCGGAAGACTCTCTCCTCGAAGAGAGTACGTACGCCGGACTGGCAGGTGAAGCGATCGTGCGGTTGCCTGCCGAGTGGGAAGTCGGCGAGGTCACATTTGCTCAAACTGCCGCCGCTGTGGCCAGAGTGGCAGTCCTGGTAGTTATCAGCCTGAACGTCCTGTGGCCGGGCCGCTCCCGCGTCCTCTACGTATTGATGGGCCGGATGATGTTGTTGTTCAGCAAACTTACCGGGAAAAGGATCCGCCGGGCAGAATTACGTCTTATCGAGATGATCAAGCGCCGATATGAGTCGCGTAAAGAGGCCCAGAAGGCCGCCGCTGAATTAACCGCTACGTCAGTTGAATCTGAAGCATCTCTTCTGCAAAACCCTTCCTATGTGGTGAGCCGCTCTGAACCAGAAGTAACCGGCATGGTAGCGCCAGAAGAGCTCACTTCCGATGAAGAGGCGCCAGCCGAAGAGACGCCGTCCTCAATAATTCCTGAATCGCTCCCACAGCCAGCTCGAGACGAGTTGTGGACTGGCGCGGAGGCGTCCGCCGTGGCAGCCCTGGTAGATGCAGCACGCCGTGCATCGGGAACGCTGGATGAAAGCGCCGCGGACACCACCGCCAGTGAACCTGAAGAAGAAGCGGTCACTGTGATGCCGAGGTTCGAGTGGAAGCTGCCAGATATCAAGATTCTTGGCCTAGGTAAGTCAGGCGGCATCACGAAATCCGAGATCCAGTCGACAAGTGATCTGATCGTGAGAACTCTCACGGACCACGGCGTAGATGTCAGCGTAGATCAGGTGCGGACTGGTCCCACAGTGACTATGTATGGAATCGCCCCTGGTTACAACGTAGGCAGAGGCAAAGGAGAAGAAGAGCAAGCGCGCAACACCAAGCGTGTTCGAGTTGACACCATTCTTAATCGTGAAAAAGACCTCGCACTGGCTCTAGCTTCGCCAAGTCTCAGGTTTGAGGCTCCGATACCTGGCGCCTCTCTGGTTGGCATTGAGGTACCCAACGCCAGTCCCACGATGGTCGCCTTGCGGTCCGTCATGGAGACCGAGGCGTATGTGCAGTTTGAAGCCAGCGCTGCTCTCCCCATAGCGCTTGGCATTGGTAGCGGTGGAGATGCCGTATTCGCTGATCTGACCAAAATGCCACACACGCTCGTTGCCGGAGCGACCGGTTCTGGTAAGAGCGTTTGCATGAACAGCATCATCACTGGACTGCTGCTCTACCGGACGCCTGCTGAAGTCCGGCTGGTCCTGATCGACCCAAAACGCGTCGAACTCACACCCTACGCGGGGGTGCCTCACCTGATGATTCCGCCAATTGTTGAGGCAGACGTTGCCGTCAACGCGCTGAAGGGGCTCGTCACTGAGATGATGGAGCGGTTCCAGATTCTTGAGAAGGCCGGGGTGAAGAACATCGCCACGTACAACGAGAAGTCGGACACGCAGCTCCCGTACATCGTTATTGCGGTGGATGAACTGGCTGACCTGATGCTCACATCTGCTAATGAAGTTGAACGCCTTCTGGTCAGGCTGGCGCAGCTGGGCAGGGCCACAGGCATCCACCTTGTTGTGGCAACGCAGCGCCCGTCTGTAGACGTGGTCACGGGCTTGATCAAGGCCAACTTCCCAAGTCGTATTAGCTTCAGCCTCTCGTCCCAGATTGACTCGCGAACGATCATCGATTCACCCGGTGCCGAGAAATTGCTCGGCAAAGGCGACATGCTCTTCCTGCCGATTGACCGCGCCAAGCCGTTACGGGTTCAGGGAGCGTTCCTGGCCGACAAAGAAGTTGAGGAAATTGTCGCGCACTGGCGGAAGAGTGGCGGGCCTCCTCTGCCGCAACTTGTCATCCCTGAAGAGGTAACTAGCAGCTACGAAGATGGTGATGGCCCTTCTGCGGGGGTTGATGAGCTATTCAACCATGCACTGGAACTGGCACACACCCAGACTAAGCTCTCTACGTCGCTGCTCCAACGCAGGCTAAGGATTGGATATCCACGAGCAGCGCGGTTGATGGATGAGTTAGAAGACGCGGGCGTCGTTGGGCCCGGCGAGCCAGGCAAACCTCGGGTTGTCATTGGTTAGGTAACTCGAGCGTAACCGCGCGTCCGGTAACATTCAGGGTATCGGTCGTCGCCATTATTAACTCGCGACGGCGGCAAGTGAGTTCGTGGCAGACATTACTCCTCTTTTCCCTGACGAAGCATCTCCGGGCGAAGACTCCATTCACACAACTCAGGATCGTGAACTGGTCTTGGATGATGCCCGCGCCTCATGTTTGATGTGCGGCGGGAAGTTGCGCGACAACGAGACCTACCGTCGATTCCTGGTATGCCCCCACTGCGGTTTTCACTACAACCTCTCTGCCCGTCAACGAGTATCGTCACTGGCGGATTCAGGAAGCTTTGAAGAGACTAATCGCTGGATCCAGTCCATTGATCCGCTCTCATTTTCGCCAAGGGTCTCCTACAAAGTTCGCCTGCTAGCTGACCAGCAACGCACAGGCCTTGCTGAGGCTGCCGTCACTGGCACCTGCACCATCGGCGGCACTGAGTCAGTCCTGATCGTGCTCGATTTTGGCTTCCTTGGTGGAAGCATGGGGCTGGTCGTTGGAGAGAAGGTTGCGCTGGCTTTGGAGCTTGCAGCCCGGAAGAAGATGCCAGCCGTAGCGGTCATTACATCTGGAGGAGCGCGCATTCAAGAGGGCGTTCTCTCGCTGATGCAGATGGCGAAAACGACAATCGCAGTGAACACGCTGCATGACCGTGGCATGCCACTGATAGCGATGCTTGGGAATCCTGCCACGGGACAGGTCTACGCCAGCTTTGGATCGTTGGCGGATGTAATCTTCGCCGAACCGGGCGCCCATATTGGATTCGCACCTTTCAGGGCGCTGCAAAACAACGATGAGCGAAAAGCGGCCTCCACGCTTTACACAGCCGAGAATTTCCAACGATTCGGGCTTATCGACGGAGTTGTTGATCGGCGCGAGGCCAAGCACAAACTATCGACGATCCTTGACCTTCTGAATCCCGATTTCCAGTTGAGCGGAGTGAGGAACTCTCGGCCCGCACCGGTGAGATTGCAGCGCCTTGAGCCGTGGGAGATGGTTCAGTTGTCTCGACGGCCCGATCGCCCACGGGCGACTGACTACATTGAGCGCATGTTCGTTCAATTCGTAGAGTTACATGGTGACCGAGTAACCGGCGACGATGAAAACGTAATCATTGGAATGGGACGACTGGCCGGTACCTCGTGCATGGTCATAGCCCAACAGAATGATCGAAGTGGCGAATCAGATCGGCCGTCTGGCATCGGCCCTGAGGGATTCCGAAAGGCGAAGCGAGCCGTCAAGCTGGCTGGCCGCTTCAAGCTGCCCATTATCTCCATGATTGATACTCCCGGGGCAGAACAAGATCTCAGTGCTGAACAACGTGGTCTTGGCGGGGCAATAGCGGAGTTGATCGCTGAGATGGCCCGGGTCCCAATTGGCTCTATCTCTGTGCTCATCGGCGAGGGAGGCAGCGAAGCAGCCCTTGCGTTCAGTGTCTCCGACCGCGTTCTCATGATGCAGAACGCTATCTATTCACCGATATCCCCCGAAGTGGGAGCTGAGACCGAGTTCCGTGACTCACAGCGTGCCGATGAGATGGCACGCGCCCTGCGACTGACTTCGATCGACTGTCATGAGATGGGAATCGTCGACTCCATCGTCCCGGAGCCGGAGGGCGGAGCACACGCCTCCCCGGATGAAGCGGCACGGTTGCTCCGCCGGGCGTTAATGCAGGAGCTCTTAAACGTGCAGGGCGTCTATTCGCGAACACTGGTGCGGCGCCGACAGCGGAAGTACCGGAGAGTTGGAGAGTACGGCAGTCGATTCCGCAACACGGTACGTCGTGAGTTGAAATCAGTTGGAGCCGCCGTCAGCGCCACCTTCCGCGCTATCGGACGGGGCCCAGAGCACCTCGATGATGACGCAGCACTTGGCGATGACGACCCGGTGAGCAAAGTCGACTAACCGCGGTCGCTAGACCAGCGGATCGATTTGCTGGGTGGGAGTCTCTCCCCGCATAACACGGCGCGCATTATCGTAGGAAGAGAGCAACGCTCTTTCAACCCGCTCTTCCGTGCTACCCGCCATATGCGGCGTGAGTACAACGTTATCCATGTGCAGGAGTGGATTATTCAGGTTGGTGGGCTCTTCTTCAACGACATCGAGGCCCGCGGCGGCGATCTCACCGGATTCGAGTGCTGCAATCAGGTCTGCTTCATCGTGGACAGGCCCCCGACAGGTGTTGATGAATATTGCCGTCTCCTTCATTGCCTTGAAGGCGGCCGCGTTGAATAGACCTGTCGTGCCGGAATACAGCGGAACGTGGGCGGTGACGACATCTGACACCGCAAGCAACTCCTCAAACGGCAATTTACGAACGTTCAACTCCTGCTCCACCACCGCCGGGATGGTGCGCGGATCCGCATAGACGAGCTCGCAATCGAACCCGATCAGTCTTCGGGCCACCAGAGTGCCAATGTTGCCAAGCCCCACAATGCCCACGGTGCGGTTCATCAGTTCAAATAGAGGCTTGGAGCGAGCGGTGTCAGCCCATGAGCCGTCCCGTGCGCCTTCCACTCCAGGCACGATCCGGTTTAGCACCATCAACATGAGCGCTATCGCGTGTTGCGACACGGCAGGCGCAACTTGCGGGGATGAGTTGGAGACGAAGACTCCCAGTTCTTTGACGGCTGGAACATCCACCCGGTCGTATCCAGCGCTCATCAACTGCAGCAACTTCAGGTTGGGCAGTGCCTCAACTTCTTCAGTCGTCAGAGCAAGACCACCCAGGATCAACGTCTGGGTTTCCGCAAGTAGTCTCTTGCGTTCATCCCACGGGAGTTCCGGATCAACTACTCCAAAATCGATATCATCTGGGGCCAGATCAACTGCCATGCGCGTTCTGGGATTGTCTGGTGATCCGTAGTAGACGACTCGGTTTGTCATGGAATGGATAGCTCCGTGGTGTTCATATATTGGTTGGCGGCAGAATATACCACCGCCGACTCAGCAGATAGTCCGCGGCATATGTTTTGCGATTGACTGCGTACCGGCAGGAGGATACGCTGCAGTGGTAACGAAATGCCGACTTAGGCAACCTGCCGGGGAGCTCCGTTGAGGGCTGAGAGGGCGAACGCGCCGACCCGAAAACCTGAACTGGGTAATGCCAGCGGAGGGATGCGTCCTCTCGTACCCGGAACATTGTTGCCAGTTCATATTTGTGGAACCGTGAAATATTAGGGGCGAGTTATTCATGAGCGATATCCTGACGATTGGTGGCAAGAACTTCACGTCCCGTCTGATGACGGGTACTGGAAAACACCGGAATACGAAGGACCTGCTTGCTGCACTTGAGGGCTCCCGTTGCGAGATCATTACCGTAGCGATTGGGCGCCTCAACCTTGACGATCCGAACGAAAAGACTCTTCTGGATCACATTGACTGGGACAAGTACACAATCTTGCCAAACACTGCCGGAAGCGCTACTGCGGAACAGGCGGTAATGGTCGCGAGGCTTGCAAGGCAGGTCACGGGATCAAACTGGATAAAAGTTGAGGTCATACCCGACCCAAAATACTTGTTGCCAGACCCCATCGGAACATTGGAGGCCTGCAAGATTTTGGTTAAAGATGGCTTCGTTGTGCTTCCGTACATGACCGCAGACGTCATTCTGGCTGAAAGACTCCAGGAGGCTGGCTGTGCAACTGTGATGCCGCTGGGCTCCCCTATTGGCTCAGGGCAAGGTGTGAAAACACGCGAAGAGATCGAGATCATCATTGAACGTGCCGAAGTACCTGTCGTCGTGGATGCGGGCCTTGGTGTCCCATCTGAGGCCAGTATGGTGATGGAGATTGGTGCAGATGCCGTCCTTGTGAACACAGCGATCGCTCAGGCGGAAAATCCAGGCCTGATGGGCGAGGCGTTCAGACTGGGTGTGGAAGCTGGCCGGAAAGCCTTTCTCGCGGGACGTATTCCCGAGAAGGATTACGCCAGCACTTCCAGTCCCGGAGCCGGAATCGCCTCGGCGGCTACGGGCTAAGCTGCGATCGACGTGAAAAGCACATTGCCGGGGCGTCCCCTGTGCCTCGTCACAGACCGCTCGATATTTGAAGCGGGTCCTCATCCCTCGGAGGCACGCCTTGTTGAGGCGGCCAATAAAGCCGTCTCAGGCGGCGTGAACATGGTTCAGCTCCGGGAGAAGGGCTTGCCGAGTCGTGATCTTCTTGCGCTGGCAAGAGAGGTCCGAAAAGTGACTCGAAACGGCGCACTCTTCTTCGTCAACGATCGGGTTGATGTTGCGATGGCCTCCGGCGCTGATGGTGTGCAACTGGGCGAACAGTCGATGTCTATCTCGGCGGCTCGGCAGGTCGCTGGCAACGAATTTCTCATCGGGCGGTCAGTACATGACCTTTACGGGGCAGAAGACGCTGAGCGCGAGGGCGCCGATTTCCTGATCGTGGGAACGATATTTCAGTCTCGCTCGCATCCGGGACTGGCAGCAGCCGGAACGGAACTCATATCTGAGATCAGGGAACGAGTTTCAATTCCAATGATTGGCATAGGCGGGATATCGGCAGCCAACGCTGCGCAGGTCGTTGAAGCTGGTGCAAATGGCGTTGCGGTCATCGGCGCAATACTGGATGCTGTTGATCACCGTGCCGCTGCCGAAAAGCTGTCCGACGCCCTCATACAGGTTGAATCTGCACGAAGCGCCAGAGATGATGGAACGGAATCATGATATCTATCGTTGTTAATGGTAAGAACGTCGAATTAGATCGGCCTATGACCGTAACCGATTATCTGAACCAGATCGGATTTCAGGGAAGGCGTGTCGCGGTGGCGGTGAACTCTGAAGTCCTCCAGGCTGACGAGTACGAGGCCACTGAAATCAACGATGGCGATAGGGTTGAAGTCGTTCGCCCGGTTGGCGGCGGATAGCTTCAGGCCATTAGCCCTTGCGCTCCCATTGAACAGTGTGTAAAACCGATCAGAATAAGGCTTGCAATCACATGTTAGAATCCGCAACCAGATTCAAACGACTGCCCAGCTCTGGGGCATTGTCGCCAATGCGAAAGAGGAGTGTGGTATGCGTCTGAGACTTGCTGCCCCGACCATACTGGTCAGTACATTACTTGTTGCGTTAGTGGCTGTTGCCTGTCTGGAAACAACAAACTCAGTTATCCAGACCACCACAGCTGAGCAAAAAGCGGGCAACCTTCAGGCAACTCGGGAAGCTCTGATCGCGGCGGGGC
Organism: Chloroflexota bacterium; assembly: GCA_013204555.1. Lineage (GTDB taxonomy): Bacteria > Chloroflexota > Dehalococcoidia > Lucifugimonadales > Lucifugimonadaceae > UBA1151. The sequence continues at coordinate 87,465 of JABMNO010000034.1, forward strand.
TGGATCCAGACAATGCCCAGGTTTCCGTCGGCAAAGGTAGTGTGGCGGAGCAGGTCCAGCAGACCGCGGCGGCACAGCGGACAGCGACCTCGGAAGCCGGCGGCGGCACAGCTGAAGACGAAGAGCTGGTTGAACTGCTTGGTGGTGAACTTGTATCGGAAGCCGTCGCCACTCAGCGCGCTGGCGGTACGGAAACACAACCCCTTGAGGCGCCAGACGGGCCAGTAGAAAGTGGCGTGGTGTTAGTAGAAATCTTCAGCGCCGGAAAGATGAAACCAGCGATAATCAAAATCGCTCCCGGAACCACTGTTCGTTGGGAGAATACCGAACGATCCAACCACTCAACCACGGCTGACGATGGCCAGGCAGAAGATTGGGATTCTGGCGGGATGCCAAAAGGTATCTTGGACAAAGAAAGGCCCTCCTACGAGCATACGTTTACCACCCCGGGACGCTACACCTATGGCTCACGAGTCGCTGGAGACGGCGGCACGGGAAGTGTGTTCGTAGTCGAGGAATAGTTGATCTGCTAAACAACAGACTGTAGAGGGCGGCTCATTGAGTCGCCCTTTTGTTTTTCGGTGACTCTCTAAGCTGATGCAGAGTACGAAATATAGCCATCTACATTCGAGGACTCCAGTACACCACGCCCGATAGACCGGGTCGATTGCCCCGTCCTGTGACACCGCTGTCTACCACGGCGCTTAACTCGTTCGTTTGAAGACGAGCGGGTCATAAACCTCACCATTACGTGTGTATCCATGGTGCTGCCATGGATGGGTGGTCAGGGGTGGCGGCACGGCGCGGTGACTGTTCTTACGGCGATAAGGACCACGTGGAGCTACTTCACGTCACTCCGCGGCGAACGTTCGCGACTGATCCATAGATAGGATTGGCTGCACCAACCGGTGCCGTCCATCGAAGACGGCGCCCGCCAAGATCAAGATTTACCGCTGATTGATGTCGGGGATCGCCACGCCGTAGGCACCACGTTATTCGATACCGCGTCGACCCAAAAGAGCGCACTGCTCGCGTCCATCAGTTGTTCCACCCGAACTGTAAGCGCTTACGCACGGTCCGTTCCTGCCAGAAATCCAATCCGGCAATCAAGCAGAATGCGCAGCTTAAAGAGATGGGGCCCGCTATTGCGGGCCCCATCCATATCTTGTTCAGTGTGCGTCCTTAGTCAACCTGACGCAGTCGTGGATCCAATCGATCTCGGAGCCAATCCCCAAGGAAGTTCAGGGAGATCACCACCAGGAAGATCGCAGATCCCGGCATGACTATCTGCCACCATGCGTCCGAGAGATAATCTCTGCCATCAGCGACCATAACGCCCCATGCTGGCGTTGGGGGCTGAATCCCAGCACCAACAAAGCTCAGCGTAGCTTCCGCCAGGATCAGACCGCCTACATTCAGTGTAGCTACCACGATGGCTGTGTTGAGTAGGCCCGGGAAAATATGCTTCCACATGATCCTGATAGGGCCAGCGCCCGCAATCCGGGCTGCGGCCACGTAATCCATCTCACGAAGTATCAGCGCCTGTGATCTTAATATCCTGACAAACGCCGTCCAGGATATTAACGCCAATACAAACATTAGGACGGGTAACCCCCTTCCGAAGATCAGGGTCATGATCAGTGCAACAAGGAGGAACGGTAACGCAAACCATATGTCAACAAATCGTGTGATTATCTCGTCCGTCCAGCCACCAAAGTAACCAGATATCACGCCCAGCGTTGTCCCGACGGTAAATCCAATCCCCAGCGACACGGCCGCTATCATCATGGAAATACGCGCACCATGCAAAACTCGGGTGAAAGTATCACGGCCTACGTGGTCTGTCCCCAGGAGGTGAAATCCTGTCTCGTAGCCTTTCGCGTGTGCCGCCTCTATTTCCGAATCTGCCGTTGAACCGAAGGGTGGTATATGCCTGTCGCCCAGCCACCCGATATCTCTTGGGTAGGGCGCCACACTGGGCCCGATAACCGCGGACACCACCAGAATAGTCAGGATGACGACCGGAATCACCGGGTATCGGCGTAGAAACCACCACGTAAAGGCAAGACCACCCATCACTCCGCCGCGACGGCGGCGCGCGCCTGGGACCCGGATTTCTGTTGTTGCAGTTGCCATTAGTTATCCAGTTTCCTATGCCGTGCCCTTGAATCCGCTCATGCGAACTCTTGGGTCAACAATTGTGTACAGGACATCCGCTATGAACGCAAACGCCAGGAAGATCAGTATGAAGATGAACACTGTGCCAAGTAGCAACGGGAAATCATTGTCGTTGACCGCCGTGAATAGCGCCACGTATCCAATCCCCGGCCACGAGAACACAGTCTCGATAACCAGCGCTCCGTTCAGCCAGCCGGAGAACAACAGAAGCATTGACGTGAGGGGCGCGATCAGTGCGTTTCTCAGAGCGTGCTTGAAGATGACTTTCCGCCACGGAACCCCCTTGGCGCGAGCAAGTTTCACAAACTCTGAGTCAAGGACTTCAAGCATTGAAGAGCGGGTCAATCTCATCAGGCCGGCCGCTGCGGGCCAACCAAGAGCCACGCACGGGAGTATGTAATCCCGCACGTCAAACTCCAAGCCTCTGGTACCCGCCGGTAACCAATTCAATTTCGTAGAGAAGACGATTACCAGTATGAGGCCGGTAACGAATGCGGGAGACCCGATGCCGATAATAGCGATACCTCGGGCGAGATAATCCCAGAACGATCCTCTATATACGGCAGCAATAACACCCGTGGGGATCCCCAATAAGACAGCAAATATCCAACCTCCCACCGCAAGCTGGATGGTTGCCCCAATTTTGCCTTTGATAATGTCCGCAACGGGCCGTTGCTGCGCCAGAGAGATGCCGAAGTCTCCAATCATGGCTCGGCCTATCCATCGAAGATATTGAATAGGAAGCGGATCGTTGAATCCAAGTCTCTCGCCAAGATTCTCCCACTGCTCCTGAGTGATTCCATAACCGGTGTCCGGAACAAATAGCTCGCGGGGATCATTGTGCAACTGGATCAGGACAAATACCACAATAGTGGCTCCGAAAACTGAAACCAGAGAAGCAAAGAGCCGTCTGATCAAGAATTCTGCCATGCAGTTCCCTCCTGGTATCTGCCCCGGGGCCCATAACGATTGCCGATGAACCGCATCCCATTCGCCCGAGATTCGCTGGCTTCATAAATGAAGCCCTGGAATATTAAATATTTTCGGCGCCAACGCGGTGTCACCCGCTCAACTTGAAGTTGAGGGGGTTCTGGGACTGATCCCAGAACCCCCTCGATATCAGTACTGCTTTGCCATCAAACTCTCAAGCTAACGTTAGCTACTTCTTGAGTGTGATGGTTTCAGGGTTCCCGTATCCGGTTGAATCTCCGTAGTGCGTCTGCTCCACGGAAATACCAGTGATTCGATCGTTTGTAACAACGCCACGCGGAATCTGGAAGACTCCGTTGTAGAGTTGCCAATAGATCATGTAATCAGCTGTTTCCATGTGCTCAAACTCACGGAACGCCTTGTCCTGTGAACCGCGGATGGCAAAGTGTTCGGTTGCGAGGTAAGGACTCTCAAAACCAACACCCCAGCCAGGCCGACTGATTGAGCTGTCAACTGGCGGGTAAGGCCAGTCTAGCGGGAACGCACTTGAGTTCACATCACCATTCTTTAGAACGGGGAGGAACTGCTCACGTTTACGCATCCGAGGGCTGATGACTCCACCATAGTCTTCAACGAGCTGGCTAACATTAATGCCAAGCTGTGACCACGTTGAGTTAACTGTGTCGCCAACTTCCAGACCAACTTCGCCTGCTTCAGCAACGTACTTCTGCAGGGTCAGCTGGTCACCAATTCCGGGTCGGCTGCCGCCAATGAGCGGGTAGCCTGCCGTGTCGAGGAGCGCACCGGCTGCGTCGGCGTCGCCGTCGGCCAGTGTGTAGGGGATCGACTGCTGGGTACCAGATGCGTCGATCCGGCCCTTGTCAAACGACCACACGCCACTTTCACGGTCTGGATCCCAGCCTGGGTACTCGGGTCCCATGTACTCAGAGAACAGCTTGACGCCAAGTCCGCCGAGCAAGACATCCTTGATCTGGGTTCGGTCAATTGCCGTGCCCAGAGCCAATCGGACCAGGCGAGCCTGTTCCATGTCTGTCATGCCAGGTGGGTTGTCTGTGTCTGTGTAACGAACCTTGGAAGGGTTTGACTCCTGCCACGGGTCGCCAATCCAGGGGAGGTCTTTGTCGTATGACGGACCATCCCATGGGTTCAGTGCCTCGCCCGTACGGGCGTGGTTCTCTTCCCAGAGGTTTCCGGGATAAAGAATTGATGAACCAACAAAGTTACCGGGCTGGGTGTCAAGGAAGTGGAATCCTTGGTCAATCAAGCCAGGAACCAATTTGAAGTCCATCATGGTCAAGTCGATCTGGCCATTCTTCAACATTGCAACTCGTGTTGCTGATTCAGGTACCTGAATGATGGTCAGCGAAGCAATTTCGGAGACTTTTCGCCAGTGCTCGTCCATCGCGTTGGCCGTACAACGGTCACCAGGAATACAAAGTCCCTGGCGGAACGGACCGGTACCAACTCCGTTGGCCTGCGCCCAGTCAAGTCCCATGATGTCAACTCCACGCCTGAAGTAAGGACCATCGGCCATGCCGAGGATACCAAACGCTGACAACGGCAAACCGTAGAACAGCGGGCTTACAAGGCCAATTTCAAGTGTAGTTGCGTCAACAGTGCTCGCCTCAAGGAACACAGCCGCGAGGTCACCAGCGTCCGGGTAAGTGGACTCAGGGTTCGTGGTTGAGTTACCAGAGTTCAGGTAGGCGACGATGTCATCTGCAGTCATGTCGCCGAACTTCGCGTCCAGGCTTTCCTGGCCCAGCGGAGCGTGCCAGGGAATTCCAGTCTTTATCGTCAGGGTCACTTTCGTGCCGGCTGCGTCAACCTTCCATGAATCCGCAAGCTGCGGAGTCATGGCGTTTCCGTCATCACCCATGACAAATAAGTACTCTTGGATGCCACCGGTCTGCTTGTGTGCAGAACCTCGGTACGGGCCTGTGTAGGCAACACCGTAAATCGATTCAACCTTGTTGACCCCGTAAACCAGGTCACCTTCAGGTCCGTCGCCCATTGCCGGAGCCTTTGTGGCGTTTGCCACTGGCGCCGTTGAGGCCGTTGCCGTTGCGGGAGCCGCTGCCGTAGCTGCGGCCGCTGCCGTCGGCGCGGCTGCTGCTGTAGGAGCCGCGGCTGAGGTAGCTGCTGGAGCTGGTTCGTCGTCTGAGCCGCAAGCGATTGCGACAGCCAGAACTAGACTTCCCAACAACAGGGTTACCTTAGCCATGCGAATCCCACGCATGCGATAAGTCATACTCTGCCCTCCAAATGCGAAGAATCCAGTGGGACCAACCAGTGCCTGTCCTAAATGGACTCACCGGAGATTCCCTATCTTCTGGACCCTTGCCTTGTTCTAATACCGACCAACGTCATCTCAACGCCGATCTTTTCTCGCGCAGGACGATTCCCCTGGATAAATACCCAGTGGCACACGGTACGTCCCATTCCGTGCGCTGACGAAGGAAGGTATCACCCTAAATGGGCAGTGTCAACGGAGAGCCTTGTCCAATGACACATGAGTCTGAAGGAGCGGGCGTATTTCCACGCACAGGTGAGTCTGTAGGTTCTGCTCAGGAGTTGGGATCATCGGAGGATGATCGTGACATTACAGACTCAAGGACTCCAGTCGCTGGAGCA
>JABMNO010000035.1 GCA_013204555.1 Chloroflexota bacterium
AAGTCCGATAGCCCAGCAAGATTCTAAGTTTTCTCTCGGATACGGACGTGGACAGGCAGTGTGGGCAGGATATAAATAGATCTCCTCAGCAAATGAGTAATGATGCTATTCTGCCCCGACGCTGAGTTCTGACAGAACCCAACGTATTTGGTGTACCCGCGAAGCGAGTAGAAGGCGATACCGATGAGCGCGAGGAAAACCGGGAGGACGTCTCCTGACTGATCGTAGGCCGCGTAACCCACTGCGCCGAACCAGAGCACGACCTGTATCTGATCCGTGGCCCGATCGTAGTAACTGCCCGAGGCGCTGGACGTCTTCCGGTAACGGGCCATCTGCCCATCCATGCAATCGAATACGTGACTCGACTGAATCAATATCGCTGCGATCACAAATCCAGCTGGACCGCCGGTAACGATGAACACCGCGGAGACCAGGGCGACTAGCAGAGATAGAAGCGTGATCACATTGGGCGTTAGCCACCTGACGTCGACCACCGCGTAGTTGATTAGTATTGCGAGGGGCGCGGTCACAAACGAGGACCACCACTCGTCATCCCGAGTCTTTGTCGCCCACAGCCGAGACATTCTGTCGTTCATACGGATCCTGGCCGATTGGCTAAGGAGGGCAATCTGTAACGCTTGTCACTCATCAATTGCTCCGCGTACTCTTGGCGAGGAGGGCGCTTGAACCCTTCTGGACGAATCTCAGACGTTCATTTACTTCTGAGCTCGCGAATCCGACGTTCTGTTCCAGCGCTTCGTCACCCGCAAAGATCGAGGCAAGTGGCAAAGTGGGTATCAACCGGGGAGCAGGGACGCCACCCGAATAGATTGTCGTCTCCACGGTCTCCACGGTCTCCACGGTCTCCACGGCCCGATTCCCGGCCAGAGTATCTCGCAGGACTCGCAAGAATCGTGACACGTCGAGTTCAGAGATGTCCCCGATGCTACCAACCTGGAAAACGCGACCTTTGAGCGGTCCCTTCCCTTCGTAAATGATGATCGATTCCTCTCGTAGTTGCTGCCGCAACAGATCAACATTCATGTGAGGAGGCACAAAGACAGTCGTCAAAACCGAGCACATGTCCGCCGGGTCCAAAAGAAATGTGAGACCCAGTTTCGTCATTCCTCTCCGCAGAGTCGTCGCTGTTCGAAGAATCTTGGCTCGCCGACTCGGAACACCTTCATTCAAGATGTTGGCTAGCGCTTCGTCCAACGCGAAAAATAGCGGAACTGACGGGGTATTAGGTGTTTGGGATCGCCCGGTCGCAAACTCGAAGAATCTGTACAGGTTCAAATAGTAGGATTTGACCGGTAGTGTCTTGAGTTTTTCAAATTCGGCCGTCCTGCCGATCACAAATGACAGCCCGGGATACGACCCGATGGCCTTGGAACTCGAACTTGAGCAAAACGCCACGCCGTCCCTCTCCATGTCGATAGACTCAGCACCTGCGCTACTCACACAATCGACCAGCAATAGCGCCCCATTGGCCCTGGCAACAGCACCGATGTCGGCCAGCGGATTCAAGATGCCAGAACTAGTCTCATGATGCACTAACGCCACGAAATCTATCCGATTATTTTTCAGGTACACATTAACGGCGTCTAAATCGATTGCCTCGCCCCAGGGAAACTCAATCAGAAACGTATTCTTGTTATGGGTCTCCGAGATCGCATGCAGACGTTCTCCAAATTCGCCATTGGAAACGATTAGGATGTTCTGGTCACCAACAACGGAGGAAAGCATCGCCTCGTTAGCAGCAGTTCCAGAACCTGTAATGACGACCGCCTGATAGTTCTGTTGATTTCTGATTTCGAACAGTTTAAGCAGTCTGCCCTCGATGCTGCGCAGCAATTCTTCAAATTCGACTTCTCGATGACAAATATCTTCGCGGGCGATGGCGGACCGTACGTTTGCGGCCACATTCACGGGACCGGGGGTGAAAAGTAAAAACCTTCCCATGTTGCTTGTTATCCTGACGTTCTGAGCGTGTGTTGAACCGGGGGAGTGGCAAGCGTCTCGGTTGGGGCCAACTTATAGGGCCACCAGTCAAAACGGTCGATCGCCAGCCTCAAGTTGTCTTTCAAGACATCGCAGTTGAGGCATCGATCGAGTCTACCCGAACTTGGCATTGAAGAATGCTTCGGCACGCCACAGGCCGATTAGTGGCGGTCAGATCGCAATTCCAATAGTCGCAAAGCGCCACTAGCAGAACTCCCAATTGGGACCACGTCCGGGTAATCGTTATCGTCCACCCGGACGCGGTCAGTTTCTGTTCGGAGGCGCCTTAGTAGTCCATTCCTCCGCCACCTGGCATGGCCATCGCTGACTGCGGTTCCGGCCTGTCGGTGATAAGCGACTCTGTTGTCAGGATCATTCCTGCAACTGAGACGGCGTTCTCGACGGCTGCGCGGGTTACCTTCGCAGGGTCGATGATGCCGAGTTCGTACATGTCGCCAAACTTCTCAGCCTGGGCGTCATAGCCAAAGTTTCCTCCCTCTGCTGACACTCTGGCGAGGATGACCGCGCCCTCGGCTCCGGAGTTGGAAGCAATAACCCTGATTGGAGCAAGCAGTGCCTTGGCGAGAATGTTCACGCCGGTCTGCTCGTCCGCTGATGGGGCCTTGACCTTCTTGAGTGCGTCGGATGCACGGATCAGGATTGTTCCGCCACCAGGCACGATGCCTTCTTCCACGGCGGCTCGGGTCGCCTCAAGGGCGTCCTCTACACGCTGCTTCTTCTCTTTCATCTCAACTTCGGTCGCAGCGCCAACCTTGAGGATGGCTACTCCACCGGACATCTTCGCCATCCGCTCCTGGAGCTTTTCGCGGTCGTAGTCGGATGTTGTCTGTTCGATCTGAGCCTTGATCTCTTTGATCCGGCCTTCAATCGCCTTCTTGTCGCCTGAACCGCCAACGAACGTTGTGTCGTCCTTGGTGGATTCGACACGCGCGCAGCGGCCAAGGTCCGCAATGTCTGCGGAATCAATCTTGCGGCCCACTTCTTCGCTGATGACCTGGCCACCGGTGAGGATGGCAATGTCCTGCAGCATGGCCTTGCGGCGGTCACCAAAACCCGGTGCCTTGATGGCGATGGTGTTCAGTGCACCGCGGAGGCGGTTGACTACTAGCGTAGCGAGGGCTTCGCCATCAACATCCTCTGCAATGAGAACGAAGTTCTTGGTGACTTTGAGCACTTTCTCAAGGACAGGAAGAATGTCAGAAACTGCTGAGACCTTCTTGTCTGTGATCAGAATGTAGGCATCCTCAAGGGCGGCCTTCATCTGCTCGGAGTCGGTTACGAAGTACGGGGACAGGTAGCCACGGTCGATCTGCATACCTTCTACGTAGTCCACCTCGTAGTCGAGGCTCTTGGACTCGTCGACGGTGATTACGCCGTCCTTGCCGGTCTTGTCCATGATGTCGGCGATCTGGTTGCCCATGACCTCATCGTGAGCGGACAGGCTTGCAACCTGGGCAATCTGCGCGTGGCCCTCAACGGTGATGGACATCTTGGCGATGGTGTCCTGGACGGTCTTGACACCCAGTTCAAGTCCTCGCTTGAGTGCCATTGGGTCAGCACCGGCGGCGACGTTCTTGAAACCTTCTTCTACGAGCGCCTGAGCGAGAACGGTCGAGGTTGTCGTACCGTCTCCAGCGTCATCGTTTGTCTTCTTGGCTGCTTCCTTGAGAAGCTGTGCGCCCATGTTCTCGAACGCGTCGTCGAGCTCGATCTCTTTGGCGATGGTCACACCGTCAGAGGAGACCTGGGGCGGTCCAAACTTCTTATCGAGGATAACGTTGCGACCCTTTGGGCCCAGCGTGATCTTTACGGTGTCGGCAAGAATATCGATACCCTTCTTCAGGCGGGTACGAGCATCCTCTCCAAACACTAAATCCTTTGCAGGCATTTTTTCTCTCTTTTGGTTGGTGCGTCATGCTAGATTGATGACGCACTGGCTGATTCAAATTCGGATCGAGGTTGGTTAGCCGACGGTCGCGAGGACATCGCTCTCTCGGACGATCAAGTACTCTGTGCCGCCCTCGACGTACTCGGTGCCCGCATACTTCGAATAAATAACGATATCGCCCATTTTCACGGCCAGCTTGATTAGCGTGCCTTCGTCGGTTGTGCGGCCTGGGCCAGCAGCGACTACTTTGCCCTTCTGCGGCTTTTCTTTGGCCGTGTCAGGAATGTAGATACCACCAGCAGACTTCTCAACGTCGTCGTCCGAAGGCTCGATGACGAGTCGGTCTCCGAGCGGCTTCAGGTTTAGAGCCACGTTTCACTCCTCCTTGGAGCTGTGAATTTCATTGGGCCTGCTTACCTCCCAGCCCTGCGCAATAGCACAGACGCAGACCCATCAAATAGTTGGGATTAGCACTCAACACACGCGAGTGCTAATGAAGAATACTAGAAGCGCGAAAACGTAGTGTCAATAAGCTGGAGTCAAACGCTCCTTAATCACTCCCGCCTAGCAGGTCGCGGTGAGCGCGATCAGACCCGGTTGAGTCGGATCTGATACTCCTCTCAGGGACGGGTATGTCTCAATCTTGAGGAAACCAGCTTCGGTCAGGATCTCTTGGTACTCATCAACCGTCCATGCGTACATACGTTGACCGTAATCCTGAACTTCCCCACTCTCGGCGTCCCTAATAATGAAGCGGGTCTGTGCCACGCGTTCTTCTTCCAGCCACCTTTGCTCCTGAACGTAGAGATGTGGACGATCAGAGAAGAGTCCATGCTCACGCTCCTCAGAAAACAGAGGCAGTGATGCACTTTCGCGGATTGCCGCATCCGTGGGCGGCTCAAGAAGCAGCGTTCCGCCGGGCGATAGCGAGCCGCAGATGCGTTCCAGCAGTCTTCGCGTTGCCGTGCGATCAAACACGGTGATTTCGCCAAATATAAACATAGCGAGATCGAAACCGCCACCGAGATCAACCGCCGTGACGTCCCCCTCAATGAAGTTGCAGTTAAGGCCCTCGCGGCGCGCTGATTCACGAGCGTGCTCGATGGAAGCGGGAGAGAAATCGATGCCCGTAACCAGATGTTGCAGTCGCGCCAGTCTGACAGCGTATAAACCGGGGCCGCAGCCGAGGTCCAGAATTCGCGACGGTCGCCGCGCAAGAAGTTCATCGTGAATCCAGTTGACGTGCGCCTCCACGGTCTCCAATCGTCGACTGGCAGCATCGTGATCCTGTGAGAGATGCTCCTTCAGCATCCGGCGACTGAAAGCGGGCTCATTCCACGGGATTTTCGCGTCGTCCGGCCAGGGACGCTCTAGCAGTTTTTCCGGGTGGCGGCTCACAGGTCAAACACCATCGCTTCAACAAAATCAATTCGCTCATAGCCGGTGGTCGTCTCGCCCTGCAGTTCAATAAGCATGTCTGGGAAGGGTCTCCGTAATTTGGTTCTTAAGTACTGTTTGGTCACATTGACCCTCCCCACACTGTTGACTAAACTGAGCCCACTTCACCACCCTTTGAGTTTGGCGATAATTTGCCAGCCTCGTGATACTTAATAATGGAAGAGCATAACCATGTATCGACGATTTCTTTCAATTCTTGCAGTACTGGCGGTTGTACTTGTTGCAACGCTTGGTGGATCAAATCACGCAGCCGCAGCCGGCGAATCCGGTCTGGCGAGAGCCATCGCGGCCCAGGAGGCTAATACAGACACTCTACTGGCTATCGATGGGGTGATCGGTACTGCGGTCGGTCAGGCCGAGAGCGGAGGACATGTTGTGCTTGCCCTCACGACGGCTGCCGGAGTCAGGGGAATTCCATGGTCGGTGGACGGCGTTGTTGTACGCCCCTACGTAACTGGTGAAATCAGTGCGCAGCCGAAGCCTGGGAGTGGCGTTGACCCGACGGGTCGATTCGCGCGACCTGTGCCAATTGGCGTTTCGACTGGACACCCGGACATTACCGCCGGAACAATCGGCGCACGCGTGGTCGATGGCAGCGGCAACATCTACGCTCTCAGCAACAACCACGTGTACGCGGCTCAGAACGCAGCCAACATTGGCGATGCTGTGATTCAGCCTGGTGCCTATGACGGCGGTACTATTTCAACCGACGTTATCGGAAACCTGACGGATTTCGAGCCAATCGTGTTCACCACCTCCGCAAACAATGTCATTGACGCGGCTATTGTGATTTCAGATGCCGGGCGGTTGGATAATTCCACTCCGTCAGACGGGTATGGCACACCTTCGGGTACAACCGTCGACGCGACGGTTGGATTGCCTCTGCGCAAGTATGGCCGGACCACTGGCCAGACAGACGGCAAGGTCGATGCGATCAATGCCACTGTGAATGTTGGTTATGACGCCGGAACCGCTCGATTCGTTGGGCAGATCATCATCAAGGGCCAAAAGGGCTCATTTAGCGCCGGAGGCGACTCGGGTTCGCTGATTGTCACCAAAGACGGCAATAATCCTGTCGCACTACTCTTCGCCGGAAGCACTACGGTCACGATCGGTAACCCGATTGGTGCAGTTCTGAGTCGGTTCAACGTCGCTATTGACGATGGTAGTGGGCCACCTCCCCCTCCTCCGACGACTGGTTCAGTCGCCGGTACGGTAACTAGCCTGGATACTGGACTCCCAATTAGTGGTGCGAACGTATCAGCGGGTGGGCAGTCGGCAATCACGGCCGGTGACGGTACTTACACCATTGCCAGCGTGCCAACCGGATCTGTGACTGTCTCTGTATCCGCCTCAGGATTCGTGAGTGCATCCCAGTCAGTGACCGTTAGCGAAAACCAGACGTCAACAGCTGTTAATTTTTCTCTGGCGACTGCACAAACGGGCACGGCAAGTGTTCAATCTATTAGCTATTCCACGTCAGGTGGCGGCAGTGGCACCAAGGATCTTCGAGTTACGCTCGTCGTTGTAGATGGTGGCGGCGTGGGAATCGAGGGTGCATCGATAGATATTGATCTGTCCCGAGATGGCAGCGTTGTCGCTGGCGGCTCAGGCCTAACTGGCGCATCAGGTTCAATCACGTTCCGTCTTCGGAACGCAGCCTCTGGACTCTATACCACCGAAGTTACAGGATTAACTGCAGATGGCTTCATCTGGGATGGCATAACTCCCGCAAACTCGTTCGTGAAATAGAGCGAATTAGCTGAATAACAAGAATCATCGGGGCTGCCACTCACTGGCAGTCCCGATTGTTTTTAGGCCGGACCAAATGGAGCAGCGATTCACGGAGACGGAAGATGAGTGAGAGATTAATAGTTGACGTGATCCGAACTCATGCATCGGAACTGATGTCGATTTCTGGTGTAGTGGGTGTGGCACAGGGTGAATTGAAAGGTGAGCCGTGTGTGACCGTGATGGTGGTCGAGCAGACGGACGAAATGAAATATGGGATACCGGGAGAGCTTGATGGCTTTCCGGTTGTGATATCTGAGACGGGCAAACTCAGAGCTCAGTGAGCGTCCGCAGCTCGCCATTAACGAGATCAAGAGGGTGAAATATTGACCAGCAGGCCAAAGCGTGACCGAACAAGAGTTCGCCGTGTCCCAGAGCGCGGCATCTATGATCGCCCTGAGGTCTACGCAATACTTGACGCAGGATTCGTCTGTCACCTTGGCTACCAGGCCGAACACGGCCCCGTGGTGCTACCCACCCTTTACGGGCGTCTAGATGTAGCTCCCATAGAGGTTGTTTACACATAAGTGGGGAACCTCACTGTTGTTGCTGTGTGAATCAAACGCAGCTCAACAGGAGGT
>JABMNO010000036.1 GCA_013204555.1 Chloroflexota bacterium
CATTAAAGCGGCACGCGAGCTGGGTTCAGAGCGTCGTGAGACAGCTCGGTCTCTATCCGCCGTGGGCGTAGGAAATTTGAGGAGCGCCGTTCCTAGTACGAGAGGACCGGAATGGACAAACCTCTGGTGTGCCGGTTGTGATGCCAATTGCATCGCCGGGTAGCCACGTTTGGGCGGGATAAGCGCTGAAAGCATCTAAGTGCGAAGCCCTCTCCGAGATTAGATTTCCCATCCCCTTGAGGGAGTAAGGTCCGCTGGAGACTACAGCGTAGATAGGCCGCAGGTGTAAGGGTAGCGATACCTTGAGCTGAGCGGTACTAATTGACCGAGGGCTTGACCCACATTAAAGGCGAGCTGTCTTTGCCAAAAGTGTTCGGAATCAAAAATAATGTTCATTGATATGGACGTTGAAAGCGGGTACCCATCAGGGGACCTCTGCAGCGCCTGTGTCGATTAACGTCGGCGTTGCGGGGTGGAGCAGTGGCAGCTCGTTGGGCTCATAACCCAAAGGTCGGTGGTTCGAATCCACCCCCCGCGACCATACTTCAAGCGACTCACGAAGGCAGCTGATGCGGTCAGTGAGACGGAATTGAAGGCAAGTATTTATAAGTCCTCTGGTGGTTAGAGCGCGTCGGTCCCACCCGTTCCCATCCCGAACACGGAAGTGAAACGATGTAGCGTTGACGATACTGCACTGGTGACGGTGTGGGAAAATAGATCACTGCCAGGGGGTTTTACTTTTAACCGGATCTCGTATGAGATCTGGTTTTCGCTTTAAGGGATTGTTGGAATGAGGCGCGCTGCTGAGGTTTGTGATGTACGTAAGAAGTCGGTACATGGGCCAGGTGTCCCTGGGCTAGCCGGCCATTTCGAGGACTGTGTCGTACATGGAGATGACGTTTTCGGGTGGGACTTCGGCGCGGATGTTGTGGACTGCGGCTACTGTCCAGCCGCCGTTGTGGCCGAGGTCGTTCTTGCGGGCGCGAACCTCGCGTGCCACGTCTGTTGCGGTACCGAACGGCAGGATGTGCTGGGTATCGATTCCACCCCAGAATGAGAGGTCGGCGCCAAAGTCTCGCTTCAACTCGGTTGGGTTCATGCCTGCTGCGTTGACTTGAACCGGGTTGATAACGTTAACTCCGCAGTCGATCAGATCGCCCAACAGAGGCCGAATGGCTCCACAACTGTGTAGGATTATTCTGGCATCGGTCCTGCTGCGAATGGCGTCGCCAAGCTGGCGGTGATATGGCTTGATCGCCTTCCTGTAGAGGTCCGGGCCCATCAGCGGCTGTGTCTGCATGCCGAGGTCATCAGCCCAAGAGACCCCATCGATGAGATCGCCGACTTCATCGAGGACTGTGCGGGCGAACTCACAGACCATGATCGCACCGCGTTCTTGCAGCGCCTCAGCGAATGACGGGTTGATTAGCAGGTCCATGAGGTATTCGCCGAATCCGCGTAGCCGCTGTGCGAGGTATAGCCCACCAACGTTGCGTAGCCGGATGATCAGAGCGTAGTCAGTCTCTTCTCGCATTCTGAGGAAGTAGTCCCGCAGACCGGCGGTAATTTCGGGTACTTTGGGATCTGGCCATGGCAGCGCATCGACGTCGGCAGCGGTGGGAGACTCAAGATGTTGCAGTGGACCTTGCACGTTGATGTATGGCGATGCCGTGTCGGATCGTTTCCACGTGATGCCCCACCCGTCGACTGCTGTGAGATCGTCGATTCGCGTTCGATCGTCTACGGAACCGATCATTGCCGATATACCGCGGACGTCAGTATCGAACCGCTGCTGGACGCGTTCGCCGGGGATGATAGTGGCCTCTTCCCCGATGTCTCTCTCGTCGACCTGTTCCGGCTCGAAACCCAAGTGAAGGAGCAGAGCAGCGTATGCGTCTGCCTGTATTCCCGTTTCATGCGAGCCCCCGAAGTCGACGGGTGGGCGGTCGGTCTCTTCATGGTTGAGCGCCTTGAGCACTCGGTCCCGATGGGTCAAGGTTGGCATTTGTTTATCCCTCGTTGCACAGGTCGCAGTGATTGTTCGGAGTCAGCATCGCAAAGAAGGTGTGAGTTTTGTGGGAGTGCCTGCCACGCGGGGTGGTTGCCGCACAGGCATTTGCCGCGGAGCGGCTGGGAGCCGGGGCACGTTGCAACGTGCCCCTACGTGTAGTCCCCATGAACGTTGTTTACTTGAAACAGGGGAAGCTGATTCTCGGGAGGTATCTGACCATGTCATAAAGGAAGTTCTCCCGGTGGACCATCACAATGAGCCGCAGGAGACGCCAAAGCGCCCCGGAGCGGGTGTCCGGGGCGCTGGCGCGGGGACGGGAGGTTGGGGTCCTAAAGGGGATCACTCACCGGCTGGGATGTAGCCGGTGACGCCCAGGGCCTGTGCCGTTTCTATCAACTTGAGCAGTTCTTCGGAGCGTGGGTCGCTCAGTTGGCCTGCTGCTGATAGTCCGCGCAGGACTTCGGCGAGTTCTGCCAGCGATACGTCGCCGGCATGGGGGCTCTCGCGAAGGATCTCTGCGAACATCGCTGCGGTTGCCGTTACCTGGTAGGCGGTCCGGGAGTCGCTGAATGCGACATCTGTGACTTTGCCTTCCACGGCAATTGATACCTCGCCAATTTCGCCTGTGTCCGGGTCGGCGTAGCGAACTCGTACGTCGCCTAGCTTCCCAACAGGCTCATCGACCAGCCTCAATTCGTATATGGCGGTGACCGTGTGGCCAGCGCCAACTTCACCTGCATCGACAGTATCGTCCAGGAACTCTTCAGTGGTTAGCGAGCGGTTTTCGTAGCCCACAAGCCTGTGCATGGCGACCGCCTCCGGGTTGAACTCGACTTGAATCTTGGCCTCTGTGGCTATGACTTCAAGAAAGCCGGTCAGTCCGTTGCCAAATATCCGGGTCGCTTCACTAAGGGAGTCTATGTACGAGTAGTTACCGTCACCATCGTCAGCAAGATGCTCCAGGAGAACGTCGTTGAAGTTATCCAGGCCAACGCCGACGGTTGAAAGTGTGATGCCATCTTGCGCCGTCTCTTTGATGTCGCTAAGCAGCGCATCCGAACCAGTCTGGCCAATATTTGCTACGCCGTCTGACATGAGGATCACCCGGTTAATGTTGCCAGGGATGAAGTTCTCTTCAGCCATGGCATACCCGAGCCGGAGCCCCTGCTCGGCGTTCGTAGAGTTACGGGCGACGAGGGAATTCACGACTGTGAGCACGGAACCCTTATCGGTCGTCGGCTCGAGCAGCCTCCGGGCAGTCGTGCCGTACTCGACGATGCCAATGCGATCTCCATCACGAAGGTTGGAGACCAGCTCACCGATGCTTCGCTGTACCAGCCCGAGGCGGTTGTCGCGCCCCATGCTTCCGGAGGTGTCAATCACGAAGGAGAGGGTCGCCACACGACGATCATCAACGGCGATATCCTGGCCATTTACGCCAATCCGCAGAAGGATTCGACCGTCATCATGGAACGGCGATGCGGCGGCATCAACGTTTATGTCGAACGTTCCGGTCGTATCCGGGTAGTCCTGGTCGAAGTAGTTCACAAACTCTTCAACCCGAATGGCGTCTGGAGGCGGGACTCTTCCTGAATTTAGCCAGCCACGTGTCAGCGTGTAGGAAGCCGTATCCACGTCCATTGCAAACGTCGAGAACGGATCCACCGAGGTGGTGGAAAACGGGTTGACGCCGTAGTTCTGGAAGAACGTGGCCGATGGCGGTTCAGGCGGTGGAAGCAGTTCTCCAGCGAGTACTTGCCTGACCAACTCATCGTACTGCTCCTGGCTGATGCCGTAGCCGCTTTCTGAGAGAGCGGCTACTATGGCCTCGGCGTCGACGAGAGTCATCACTGAGTCGGCCGTGACTACGACCTCACCCGAGTCTCCTTGCTCCGATACGACGACGGTTTGCACCAAGAATTGGGGCACCACTCTTTCGACCGTTACCGTCTGCACGACCGTGTCTGCAGAGACGAAATTAGGGGCGGCTGTCGCGGCCGGCATAGCGGTCGGTGCCGCTGCCGGGTTGAGAGTCACGTCATCAGCACCGCCTCGTGTGCCTGACGGTCCGGGCATTCCAGGGGCGCCTGGAGCGCCAAGCGCGCCTGGCGCTCCAGCTTCACCGGGCTCACCTGCGTATATAGTCGAATTGGAGTTATCGGAAACAATGCCAATCTGCCACGCGGTCACGCCTATGGCGACCACAAGTGCTGCAGCGATACCTGTTCCGACAATCTGCCTGCGTGTAGCCGCAAGCAACGCAACCCGGCTCCACAGGGAGTTGCTCGCCTGCTCCGTTAGATTGCTCTCGATTCGGTCAAACAGATCGACAGGGGCGTGTGTTTCTGCTCGCTCCTTGTCAAAGAATCCGGAAAGTTTTGATTCGATTGGGAATGTATTTGTGTCGTTGCTCATCGCTGCATACCCTCCTTGGGGAGCAGAACGGGGACGGGAGATAGGTCGGGATTCAGGGGTTCCAGGATTCCCTGGAGTTGCCTTAGTGCTCGGTGTAGCCGTGACTTCACGGTGCCCTCTTTCCAACCGAGCGTGCGTGCGATTTCCGGCACGGACATTTCGGCGTAGAAACGGAGCACGACGGCCTGACGTGGCTCGAAGGGGAGTTCGGACAACGCGGATCGAATTCGATCCGCGTCTTCGGCTGTGATAACCGCGTCCAGAGAGTTGAAACTGGAATACGGCTCTTCGTAATACTCGGTGGAGCTAATTTCTGTTGGTCTGCGTCGTCGCATGATGCTCTTCACGCGGTTGACCAGAATCGTCATGAGCCAGGCTTTGAGGTTCGTCCCAGGCTCGAATTTCCGTATCGACTTCCAGGCAAGGATCAACGCATCCTGAACAATGTCCTCGGCAAGCATCCTGTCGCGAGTCATCATCAAAGCGGTTCCGTACATGAGATCGCCGTACTGTTCTACGATCCCTTTGAAAGCGCCCTTATGTCCTTCCTGGCAAAGCTTGACCGCTTGAATTTCGTTCAAGGGTCCCTCCTCTCTGCTGGATCGGCCTATCGAACTGACGTGGTTGTCAGTTTTTCAATCAGGATTGCTGCAGCGTCCTGCAATACATAACGCAGGCTGGGCGCGAATCGTTCCCAGATATTCGCAGATTTGATTACCAAGTTAACGAATGTGAACGGGTCACCCATATGACATTAGGCCACCACCACTCCCTTCATCGCGGAGCACACGCCCCTCCCCCCGACTATCATCACGGATGCCGGTAGGTATGGCGTGTGCGTGCTGGATCCCGGACATCTCCGATGGAGCCTCCGATTCCGGGATGAGGGTGATGATGGCCACGTTCCTTCTCATGGGGTTCTGGCCGGGGATGGCGGGCGATTGGTGCGGAGGCAGCATGTGGGTCGCAGGGTGATGGTTGGGAACGCCCGCTTGAGCGCAGTGAACCAACAACCTCTTGGCGACGAATTACTTGCGGATGCTCAAGCGTAAATTTCACCTTAGATATTTTTGTTTTCCTTGGAAAGTCATATGATTGGCGCTCTGCAGATAGCTGGACGGCTAATTCACTCGCCCTTGTATACGGACCGTATCGTCCTCGAGGACAGTGAAAGGTCACGAGCTGCGATTGCCCTGCATGCACTTGATCGAAAGGACGCTCAGTCGCCGGATTCCGCACGCGAAATGGTCGATTCGACTGAGCTGACACGCAGGCTACAGCTAAAAGATCCAGACGCACTTGAGCAGCTTTATGAGTTGCTCTCAGGCAGGGCTTTTGGACTTGCATACCGAGTTCTTAGCGATGGCGCGGCAGCTGAAGACGTGGTCCAGGAGGCGTTCCTCTGGATCTGGAATAACCCTGAGCGCATAAACGCATCCAGAGGCCGAGTGGAGTCGTTGCTGCTGACGATTGTCCATCGGCGAGCGATTGACGCTGCGCGTTCTCGCTCCCGACGCGACGCCCTGGGCACTGAGATGGACGACAACCTGATTGATGAGGACGCGTCTGATCTATTTGATTCGGTAGCTGAGCGTATGTCATCTGATGAGGTTCGAAAACGGGTCGATTTACTTTCTGACGAACAGAAGCAGGTGATTGAACTTGCTTACTTCGGCGGCATGACACACAGCGAAATATCGGACGAAATCGGGATTCCATTGGGAACGGTAAAGAGTCGACTCAGGTTAGGAATGGACAAACTGAGGATTTCATTTGGCCTGGGAGGCTCAGCATGAATTGCGATGAAATCCGCGATCTTCTAGGCGCTTATGCCATTGGCGTGGCCACGGCTGAAGAGCGTGCACAGGTCGAGGGTCACCTCGAAGAATGTGATCTGCACCAAGAGCTTCGCGATCTGAGCGCCGTATCCGCCACGCTGGCTTTCTCCGTCCCTGAAATGGCGCCTCCGGCCAGCCTCAAACAACGCCTCATGGCCGCGGCTTCCGAAACGCAACCAGCGAAACTTGAACTCATCACGCCAATCTGGCGCAGATTGGCGACCGCCTACGCGATAGCCGCGGTACTTGCGATAGCCGTCGGAGCGTTGGCAGTGTGGAATATTACCCTCCAGACGACCTCAGACAGCGACAACTTCGTCCATTTCTACCGTGAAGGGGATGGAGATTGGTTGCGCCTGGAGACCGTACTTGGTGAGCCGAAGGGCACGGTTTCACTGGGGGGACTTGACCGGCTTGAGTCTGGAATGGCCTACCAGTTGTGGGCTACCCGCGGCGATGAGGTAATCAGTATCGGTGTGTTCAATACCAACCCTGAAGGCAAGTGGTCTGGCGAGTTCCAGTTCGCGTTCTTCTCTGGCGACGCACTCTGGATCACCGTTGAGCCCGAACAAGGCAGCCCGGAACCTACCGACGAAGCCGTCGTAAGGACTCGCTTCTAGTTGGGGCCACCTAATGGCTCGTCGTCAGGCTGCTTTCTGCTGGCGTATCGGGGTCACCACTGGAGCTGGCTCTTCCCAGATACGCTCGCCAACCTCATCGAAGAGGATTATCCGAGGGGTGCCATTCTTGGAAAGCGCCACTGCAGCGCGCATTCGGCCGTTAGCGTCGGACAGGACGAGGTGGGGGGAGCCGTTAGCGAGGGCTCCAAGAACCGCCGTAGTTTTCCCATCCTCGGAAATAAGCTCAAATCTTCTGGCTTTGATTACATCCGCTGGCTCATCAATCCCGGGAATGGGTACGTCGGCTTTCGCTTTCTTGGCCATTGCGGGTTCGGGGTCAAGATCCAACTCTTCAGGCACAGTGGCGTGATCAACTACAGGGAGAGGGACGCCATCGGCATCCTTGAGGAACATCCATATACGAATGTGATCTTCCTCGCCGGTGCCCGGTCGCTTCGCGAATAGGTGCTCTAGCTGCCCAATATTGCTGGAGGGACCCATCAGTTCGCCGTCGCTGATGATTGAGCCAACCACCCGAGCCTTGATTTCTATGCCGGCGGCGCCAAGAGTATTAGTTGTACCCCGGGCAAATTTGGTTACGTTGTCCACGATCTTGTCGGTGACTTCTTCGTTGACTTCTTCCGGCCACTTGCCGGTCAGTGCGCTGTAAACAACCTGGGCCGTGCCCTCGTCGACAACGTAGTGGACCTCACCGCTCAAATCACCACTGATTAACGCCGTCACCACTATGTCAGACGCCCTGAATGAGGCGGGCCTGGTGGTTGATGAAGCGAGCTTTAGCCCTCGGCCGTACTCAGCGTCCCAGTAGATGGCGGCAGGCTTAACGAACGAGGCGATGATTTTCTGGTCCATATTCTCCCCATCATGGCCGTAAACTGGCTTTGATCGGCTTGAAGACAAGTGAACCCCCAAACATGATTGCCGGGGGGAGTGACATTCGATAATTCAAGTCTGTCACTACTGGACGGCCAAGTAATTGGTGCAGGATCTAAAGCGATCTGCGTGTAAGGCACCAACACGGAAGCGGATCAGCAGCGGTCGCATAACGAGAATCACCGACGGGAGAGATCATTGACCAGGAGAAGAGTGGCCCTTGAAATGGGCATGGGGACAGATATTCGCGGTGGTGACTACACCAAGCCAGCGCAGCGGGCATTGCGGGACGCCCTGTGGCACAACTCACTGAGTGTAGGTGCCGCAATGGGCCTGTCGCCTGACGATATGCACGTGATTGTGATCATAGCTGTTCCAGAGCCAGACCAGGTGGACACAGAAGCCGTCCTGAGCATTCTTCCGCACGGCACCAGCGAAGCTAAGGTCGTACAAGGCGGCCTTGAAGTGCCCAACGAAGCGGGAGATGACAAGACCGTCATCGCCATCGCCGCTGTCGAAGTATGGTTGGACGTTCCAGACAGGTAGCCGCACCCAGTTTCACATGTCTGAATGTAGCACTGGCTTCCAGCCCATGCGAAAAATCGTAGGGCTGGCTTGAAACCTGGCCTGAACCCACCCCGCATAATTCAATAGGAGAATCTCTGTGCCAAGGCTGATCGTTCTGGGTTCTGGCACTCCAGCCCCAAGTAATGTGAGATGGGGATCTTCATTCATGCTGCAAATTGGTGGTGAATGGATGATGTTCGATTGTGGGCCTGCCGCCACTTACAAGATGTACGCGTCGGGGTTTAAAGCGACTGAAGTGGATCATCTCTTCTTCACCCACCATCACTCAGATCACGATGCCGACTACCCGTGCTTTCTACTGTCTCGGTTCGACATGTCGATTGGCAAAGAGAACCAGTTGAACGTCTATGGTCCAACGCTGACGGAGCAGTTGACCGAACGCGTTCTGGGCGAGGACGTTGGCGCGTACTGGCATGACATCGTGGCCCGAACTAACCACCCGCTGAGCTTGGAGGCATACGTACATCGCGGCGGCACGCTGCCACGACGCCCGCCCAAGATCAATGCTCGTGACATCAAGCCCGGAATCGTAGCAACCGGGAATACCTGGGAGATCACGGCAGCACCGGTCGAGCACGTGCAGCCGTATCTCGATTCGCTTGCTTACCGCATCGATTCCGATGAAGGGTCGATCGTGTTTTCCGGGGATACGCGTCCGTGCCAGAGTCTGACTGACCTCGCAAACGGAGCCGATCTGCTGGTCATGGAATGTATCAAGCTGCACGATGACTGGAAGGGGACCGCATCCGCGAATTCTGAGACCGACACATGGGGCGCTGGCAAGACAGCGCGAGACGCGGGCGTGAAGCGAGTTCTTCTCAATCACCAGAATCTCGTGCTTGAAGATCCAGTGAAGAAGACTCAGGCAATTCACGAAGTGAAGCAGTTCTACAGCGGCCCCGTACTGTGGGCCGACGAACTTATGGAAGTCCCCTGGTAGTAGACCCCGGAGATTGGCGACAGCAATGGACCAGAGATCGGCCCCCATACAACCAGACACGCTCGACTGGGCAGGCGCTGATGGATATCAGGATGCCGTCACCGCGATGCGGTCGATTCAGCCCGCGTTCGACATACGTGAAACGATAGATCGGTTCGCTCCCGAGCTTCGATTCCATCCCAAAGAGTCTCACTTCCCGTCATCCGTCGACTGGTACATGGAACGCATCCAGTTGAGATTCGATCGTCGGTTCCGACGAGATGTGCCTGTAGGCGTCATCGGCTCGACCAGCCTCGAAATGCTGGCTCACCAGAAGTGCCACGGAGCGAGTTCAAGCGGCATCGGACAGGAACCATTATTCATGGAAATACCTCGTGACGGCAGCGAAAGAACGGTTGAGGCCGGCGAAGTTGAGTCAGCCAGAATTTACGTCCACGTACGCTCCTCAATTGATGCGCCAGATATGTTCGATATCCAGTACTGGTTCTTCTATCCACGTAATGGTTGGGACGACCGGCATCACAAGCACGATGGTGATTGGGAGCACATCACCGTTCGGGTGGCGAACACCGAAGCCGCTGAATCGTCCGCGATCTACTACGCCGCTCACTCACCTGGTCACGGCCGCTGGGTGCCATTTGATGAGGTACCAATATCCACCGCTGAGTTGCCCATCGTCTACTCCGCGCGTGGGAGTCACGCTAGCTACACCAATGCCGCTGCGTTCAAGAGGGGAGGTCTTCGTCCGATCGACCACACAGGAGAAGGTGGCAGGGTCTGGAACACCCTTGGCCATACCGAGTTTGTCGCGATCAATTGCCAACCGCTAGTGAACCATGATTGGCTTACCTACTTAGGCCGCTGGGGCGAATCCGGCAAGTGGTACCTTCCCTGGCCCACCTACGGCCCAATTGGCCCAGCGTTCCAAAAGAGTTGGTATACGGAGTAGGGGTGGCTGCGGAGCTGCACCGATGTCCTCGCCCGAAGATAGTGTCGATCAGACCACACACAATTCCACCCGTCCGGCGAAATAGCCGGGACACTGCGGCTTCCGGGCTACGGCTACCGCAGCAGCCACCCCTGCAAGAACATTCGAGCTGCCACGCTCCCTAAGAGTCCTTCCACGCGTCGATGAGGTTCACGTCCGCGCGTTCTTCCTGAATCTGCCGGAAAACCATCATCTTCTTGCGTCCCCAGCCGCGCGCATTCGCCTCCACCAGCCGTTGTCGCACCAGATTTGCAATATCCATCGGGACGCCGTTCAACGCTCCCTGCTCGCAGGCCAGCCTGACATCCTTGAGACCGAGTTCCAGAAAAAAGGTCTTCTCATCCGCCTTGAAATCCCGCTCGTATGTGCCATCGGCCCACGCGTCGAACGGTCGATTCTTTCCCCCGGTGCTGCCAGCGATGGAGGTTGCCAGGGTCTTCAGATCCACACCCGCCTTCACGCCCGCGGTCAACACCTCAACGACGCACGAGTAGATCATTGCGCCAACCACGTTGTTCATCAGCTTGCAGGTAGTTCCGGTGCCGGAAGGGCCGCAGTACATCACCTTGTCGCCCATCGCATCAAGAATCGGCTTGACCTCGCGATACGCATCTTCATCGCCACCCACCATGACACAAAGGTCCTGATCAATCGCACCCTGGACGCCGCCGCTAACCGGTGCATCCAGGAATCGGACGCCCTTCTTTTCCATGAACTCACGGTGAAGTGTCGCAATCGTGTCGGCCGCATTTGTTGAGAGGTCAATCACGATCGAGTCGGAATCGACGCCCTCCATCACGCCGTCTGGTCCCAGGCACACGGCTTCAACGTGATGGGGCATGGGAAGCGACATAACTACAACATCTGAGTCCCGCGCAATCTGAGCGGGCGAGTCCGACCACTCCGCGCCCATCTCCTGGAGATTGGCCGTCACCTCTGGCCGTATGTCATGCACCCTGAACTCAGAAGCCGCGGGCAGCATGTTGACCGCCATAGGATTCCCCATATTTCCTGCGCCAATCCATCCAACCTTCATCGTTCCGCTCCTCTGTTTTATTCAGGTGTTTCAATCAGGGTTTCAAGCCGTGTGGAGCGGACTATGCGCCGCAAAGCGCGTTGGCGCAACCCGGGAGAGGAAGAGCATCACATGCACGGATGTCGAAACACGCTGCAGCGAGAGAATCCAGTCGGTCTAGGGCGTGACCTGCGCCGATTCCACGGTGTACTGCTCTAGTAGCTCCGGGTCGGGTTCGGGCAGGCCGTTCGTGAACGGTTTGAACGTCAGCTCATCTGTCAGTTCATTCACTGGCTGACCAAGATCTTCCTTGTAGAAGCGCGATGACGGGAAGAGGTCTCCCGGGTAGGTGAAGTTGGGGAGCGTTGCCAACTCAATGCAGAATGCCGCGCCAACTGCACTTTCCAGCATTCCACCAACCCAGACCGGAACGCCGGAGTCCTGGCAGATATCGTGGATGCGGACTGAGTTCGCCAGTCCGCCAACGCGGCCGGGCTTGATGTTTATGTACTCGGCTGCCCCTATCCGCAGGGCCTGCTCCACCTGTCTGGGACCAACGATGCTTTCGTCCAGGCACACGGGCGTTGAGATCTGTTTCGCCAATTCGGCATGATCGAGAAGGTCGTCGAAGGCCAGTGGCTGCTCTATGAACTCCAGTTCGAACGCGTCGATCTTCTTGAACAGATCAAGATCGTCCAGCGAATAGCCGCCGTTGCAATCGATGTGAAACCGGGTATCCGGGAATGCGCCTCGAACTGCACTCAGCATCTCGTAGTCCCAACCAGGGGCGGCCTTTAGCTTGATACGAGGGAATCCGGCGTCGACGGCCTTCTGAATGTTGCCGAGCAACATGTCAAACGAATCCTGAATGCCAAAGTCAGCCCCGGCGACGACGTCTTTAGTTTCACCCCCCAGAAGTCGATGCAGCGGCTGGCCACTGATTTTGACCTGCAGCGCCCACCAGGCGATCTCAATTGCGGCCTTTCCGAAGGAGTTGCCTTTGTAGAGCCCCAGCTTTTCGTTGACTTGATCGGCTGAGTCGTACTCACCACCAACCACTCGCGGTGCGAAGTGATCCACGAGGTTGTGAAACGTTGAGCGTGCACCTTCCGTCAGGTACGTGGGTGCCTCAAGGGGGGTCGACTCCGACCATGCCACAATATCGCCACTGGTGGCGCGTACAAGGACGGAGTGAATCTCCCAATCCTCGCCGTACGCCGTGCGCCACGGATAGATGAGCGGCATGGCAACGTGGTAGATGTCGAAACTATCGATACGCAAAGCGATTCCTTACCTGCCTGAGCGGGGATGGAGAGACAGCATGTGTGCCCCAAAAACTACAGCGCAACGCTATCGTTTCCAACGGCGAGTGAGCAAGAGTGGTGGGAATACGAGGAAGCAGCCATCCCGGTCTGCGCGCCCGCTACTGGCAGAAGTTGTTGTCGTCTGTAACGAACCAGCGTTCCCTGTCGATATATGTCTCGCCGTTCTGGGACTCCATCAAGTGAGCGCTCGTGTCGCCGCTCGACCAGCGGAGTTCAAGGCCAGCACTCTCCCCCTCGGTGAGGACCTGCCATTGGCCAGAGTCTTCGGTTTGTGTTGGATCGTATCCGCCGCCGCCTGTCACCAGACTCTCTTCAGTGAAGTAGAACTGGCCGCTGCTGCAAAGATAAATCTTCCGGTCCACCGATGAGCTAACGCTTCCAGACTCAAAGTTATGCAGATAGGCAAGTCGTTGACCCGCTAGGAACTCTGTCCACTGCTGAGCGAGGGGCGATGATGCGTTGGGTGAGACCGGAGAATCAGCGGGTGCAGAAGTCGCTGATGCCGTACCGGTCACAGTCGAATTGGCGAGTTGCCCCACCAGTTCCGCATAGTAGTCAGCACTGGTTTCTGGACCTGTGGTAAGAAACAGAACTCCGTTCCCGTTGGCATCGACGCGTGCCATGGAGTAGCCGATAACGGGATTGGTGCCATCAGTGCCTCCGTACTGGACGGCGATCCAGTTGCCCTGAACCTGTGGATCGGAGGCAGGGAACAGGAAGGTCGTTTCATCTAGCGGGAAGGACTGGCTCATCACGGCCACAACTTCTTCAACGCTGGTGCCCTGCTGACCTACGGCCATCACGAGGCCAAGGTCCGTATTAGAGACAAGAATCAGCGCATCCGTGTTGGGAGGAATCCCTCCGTACCAGCCATCTGGAATTCTGAACGAAATCCCGAGTGCTGCGATGTTGACCAGAGTACCGCTCACATATTGCTCGCCGGCCTTCAGGTCGACGGCTTCTGAGGAGGGATCCGCTGCCGACGGTTCCTCATCCGGAGTTGGAGCGACTGTAGAGTCACCACTCTGGCCCGTAGATGCCGTTGCAACTGGAGGCGGCGGGGAAGAATCTTTTGGCGAAGACGATACCGTCGAGCGGTCATCATCCCCGGTTGCAGTTGTCGCCAATCCGAAGGTGCCGGAATCTGACATTACCGGAGGTGGATCCTGTGTGGAGCCTGGCTCAGTTGTCGAACGCTCGTCGTCAGATTTTGGCGAGCCTCCGTTGAGATCGCTCGATTCCGCTGACTTGGATGTTGAATCTTTGTCCGACGATTGAGGTACAACAGTAGCGTCGCGCTCAGGGGAGTTCGAGTCCTCGGACGAACCGCAGCCTCCGGTTATTAACAGGAAAATGACGGCGGCGAGCAACGTAGCATTCTTCACAACGACCACCTGACTATTTCTGGCGCCACAGGGGATT
Organism: Chloroflexota bacterium; assembly: GCA_013204555.1. Taxonomy (GTDB): domain Bacteria; phylum Chloroflexota; class Dehalococcoidia; order Lucifugimonadales; family Lucifugimonadaceae; genus UBA1151. Next base: position 14,057 of record JABMNO010000036.1, read on the forward strand.
TATGAACATTAGCGTTGAAGGCGTGAAGAGGTCGTGACGGTGCTTCCGGCTCCCCAGCTATAGCAAATTGTTACACCCACGCTGCCAAGCCGCGACATCCTCACGCAGTCTGTCGGATTGGCATCCAGAGTAATGCATGTCGAGTGGCCGCCGTCAGTCAGGTTGGCTGAGCGATGCTACATTGACGTACCACCCGGTATCACATCCAGAAGAGAAATCGCATGGCCACACCTAATAGTAACCAGATTGCACAGCAGGTCAGACTGCTTGCTCCTATATCGGATGAAGAAATTGAACAACTTGTGCCACTAATCGGCGGGCTGACGGACGCGACTGCAAGGTTGAAGGAGATTCTGCCCGGCTTTCCAGACGATCTGGACGGGTCATCGCTTTCCCGCACCGTTGATGGCGACCCGAGATGACAGACACATCCCCCTTGCACTACCAGTCGATAACCGAGCAACTCGAAGCTCTCAAATCTGGTCAGATTACCGCCGTTGAGCTAGTGCAGGCCTGCCTTGCCCGCATTGACAGCCTCAACGGCAATTTGAATTCAGTGATCACGGTCAATGCGACCGGCGCGCTCGCCGAGGCGAAAGTGGTCGACGAGGCGCGTAGCAGAGGAGAGAATCTACCGGCCCTCGCAGGAATACCTGTAGCGGTAAAAGACTCCATTCCAACCGCTGGAATACGCACTACAGACAACAGTCGACTGCTCGAAGACTGGGTTCCAGAGCACGACGCGTCTGCTGTTCAGGCGCTCAAGGCAAACGGCGCAATCATCATAGGCAAGGCCAACTTGAATGAGTTCGGCTGGTCAAGGCCATCAGAAGCAGACCTCTCACCTCCACCGTGGAATCCGTGGAACCCGGAATACATGTCGGTTGGCTCAAGCTCTGGATCTGGCGGCGCTGCTTCATCAGGAATGTGCTCTGCCGCGATCGGCACCGACGGGGGCGGTTCGATCAGGCTGCCCGGCGGCGCTCACGGCCTCGTTGGCATGAAGCCCACCCACGGAATCGTCAGCCGGCACGGCATGGACCACAACTCCCACAGTGAGATTTCGCCACTGACCCGCACCGTAGCGGACACGGCGCTGATGCTGGATGCCATGGCCACATACGTCCCCGAAGATGACATGAGTTGGTCAGGACATCGCGACAACTACTTTGAGAATCTCCAAGCCGATGTCTCAGGCTGGCGGGTCGGCGTCCCCCGCACCTTTGTCGAATCTGCACCGAATGAGCCCGAGGTTATTCACGCCTACGAGCAGTTCCTCAAAGATCTTGAATCGGTAGGTTGCGAGCTGGTCGATCTCGATCTCCGGGGAATGGCCGAGGCCCGCATGGCCAACTTTGTGGTGCTGAATGCTGAGACATATCAACGTCATGCATCCAGTCTCAAAGAGCGGTGGAATATGTACGGCCCCATCACTCGGATTTACCTGTTGCAGGGGGCGTTCCTGTCTGCGGAAGACATGCTCAACGCGGCTGCTGTTGGCCGGTCCGTCCGCTCCTATCTGTCGGCGCTGTTCAGCGAGGTAAGGTTGAAGGCCATAGCGATGCCCACGTCACCGTTCATGACGGCCGAACGATCGCGCCGACCCGGAGAACACGCACGCGGGATAAACGCCTGTTTCACCGCTCCGTTCAACATCACCGGCAACCCTTCAGTGAGTATTCCCTCCGGAATATCGGACTCGACCGGTCTTCCTATTGGAATGATGCTGACTGGTGATCAGCATGACGATCTGACACTGCTGCGGTTGGCGCACAGATACGAAGCCACAACCGAGTGGCATACGATGCATCCGAAGCTCTAGTTCTTGCAGACGGAGTGGCTCCACGCGTACCGCACTCCATGGCATGACGAACAGAGCCGCGTCATAATGGCCGCAGCATTGCCCCGACAGCGTGGAGGAGAAACAAAATGAAAGTCGTCATCGCATCCAATCACCTTGGCTCGGAGTACGTGGGCCGCCTACAAATGGAGTTCCCTGGTGTGGAGTTCGCGTACGCGCTGACAAAAGAAGATCAGTTGGCGGCAACAGTGGACGCCGAGATATTTTTCGGATGGCCGGATAAAGAGATCTTCGAGGCGGCGTCAAATCTTCAGTGGATGGCATGCCCCGGCACTGGCGTCGACAAGATAGTCGACGTGCCAGTTATTCGCGATTCAGACATTCCGCTTACAAACGCGCCGGGCGCCCATGTGCCGCCAATGGCCGACCACGTTCTTGGGATGATGGTCGCGCTGGCCCATAACTTCCGGGAACTCTACCGGGATCAGGACCAACGCAAGTTTGACGTGCGGAACTGGGATGGACGAATGGAAGAACTCGGTGGCCGCCGTGTCGGCATCTTTGGCTACGGGGCCCTCGGCAGGGCGATCGCCCATCGAGCTATCGCATTCGATATGGATGTGAAGGCGGTCGATCCCAATCCAGGATCAGACATCGGCGCAGCATCTGAGGTGTGGGGTGTCGATCGTTTGGACGAGCTGGTAACGACCTCCGACTGGCTGGTTATAGCGGCACCATACATCCCGGATACTCATCACGTGATCGGTGCGCAGCGAATACGGTCGATGAAGCGAGGATCGCGAGTCATCGTGATCTCACGTGGCGGAATCGTTGATGAAGACGCGCTGGCTGACGCGATTGCGGATGGTCACCTCGCGGGTGCAGGTCTCGACGCCACCGAGATTGAGCCGCTACCAAAAGGGAGTCCACTTTGGGATCAGGAGCAAATAATCATCACGCAGCACGCTTCTGCCTTAACGCCAGAGTTGTATGAAGGCCGAAGAGTGGTATTCATCGATAACCTGCGGCGCTTCGTGAATGGAGAGCCACTGGAGCACATCTGCGATAAGTCAGCGGGTTATTAGTTTGAGGGTACGGCCTGTGCGGGCGAAAACCGGGCACATGCAATGTTCCGCTACGGGATCACTCCGTGACGGGACGCAGCATATGTCAGCGACGCTCGCCATGTCGTAGCGGCACGTTGCACGTGCCCGGGAATCCGCGGTCGGTTGACTATCTGATCAGCTATACCAGCGCCGCGCCGGCCAGTTTCACCGGCGTACCGGACTGGATCACGTCCACCGACCGCTCCATGTTCGCAATGTCCTGCGATGGGTCGCCTTCCAGTGAAACCATGTCTGCGATCTTGCCCGGCTCGAGCGTGCCAACAACGTCTCCAACCCGGATGGCTCCGGCCGTCTCCTTTGTTGACGCAGCTATGGCTTCCCACTCGGTATATCCGAGTTCGATCACGAACGCGCGGGCGTTTGAGCCTGATCGTGCAAACGGTGCGGTGGCCATTCCCATGTCTAATCCAGTAGTGAAGCGGACACCCATCTCATGCATCTTGACCGCCGTCTCTATATTGTCCGCATCGGTGACAGGCGATGCTGCCACTGCGGTGTGTGGAGGCAACACCGCCTCGCCCGCTTCCTTCCTTTCAATTCCAATAAGGTGGTGGCCAAACGTAGGATCAACCCACTGGCCGTTGGCTGCCATCTTCTTGACGGTTTCAGTATCGAAGTCAAGCGGCTGAGTGACATCGGGGTGGTACCAGCGGGCGTGGATCAAGTGATGAATGCCAGCCTCAACACAGTTACGGACGCCCTGAGCTGCGAGTGTGTGAGCGACGATCTGCATTTCGAGCCGCTCAGCCTCCACAACTGCCGCACGAAGCGTCGAAGCCGGGTACTGAGGGGTACGTGGGTTGGCGCTGGGAGTGAACATGCCGCCGGTGGCCATCATCTTGATGACATCTGCGCCCAACTTCTTCTGCTGCCGCACCGCCGTGACGACCTCAGCCTCAGTGTCGGCCTCAGTGCCAAAAAACCAGCAGTGGCCTGCGGTTGTGGTGATAGGCGTTCCAGCAAGCAGTAGCCGCGGTCCGGGGATCACTCCTGATCGGACGGCGTTGCGCACCTGAAATGCGATCTCGTTCTTGCTGCCGATATCTCGAAGGGTCGTAACGCCGCTGAGCAACGCGTCCCGAATGTTTTTTGCTGACCTGACCGCCAGCGTCTCAAGGCTCTCAGTAGTAACCAGGTCGTAGGCGTCCAGTGTGGCCGAACAGTGCATGTGGGCATGAGCGTCGATCAGACCGGGAATCAGCGACAAATCACCCAGATTGTGAACCTCGTACTGGTCCGATACGTCTGACGGGAGCTGTTTCGCCGGAATCACACTCTCGATTCGGTCTCCATCTACAACCACCGCGTGGTCTGGCAACCAGCCGGTAACGTCGGCGTTGGCCACTCGTGCTGCGGTGAAGACCGATTTATTGGCCATGTGACTCCCCTGAAAGCTGGCTACAAGATTGGGCGGAAGGTTACCGTGGGGGCAACCTGTTCACAATACCTGCTGTTCACCATGAGATGCTGGGGATAGATGCCACGCACAATTTACTTTGGAGACAACCTCCCCGTGCTCCAATCATTGGAGTCCGAGTCAGTCCAACTGATTTATATCGACCCCCCCTTCAACACGGGGAGAACGCAATCACTAAACCGAATGAAAAACGTTCAGTCCGAAAGTGGTGCGCGTCGAGGATTCAATGGCAGACGTTACGATTCCGAATCGCAGGGAGAGCTGCGGTACAAGGACATTTTCGATGATTACCTTGGATTCCTTGAACCGCGCCTTCTCGAAGCGCAGAGAGTGCTCAAATCAACCGGGACGATATACGTTCATCTGGATTATCGGGAGGTTCACTACTGTCGGGTGATGATGGATGTCATGTTTGGTCGGGAGAATTTCCTCAACGAAATAATCTGGGCGTACGACTATGGCGGCCGATCAAAAGACCGTTGGCCAGCCAAGCACGACAATATTCTTGTTTACGCGAAATCGATCGGACAGCATCTGTTCAACTACGATGAGGTTGAGCGCATCCCCTACATGGCACCGGGACTGGTGACGCCGGAAAAAGCGAAGCGGGGCAAGCTGCCCACCGACACGTGGTGGCACACAATTGTTCCAACTGTCGGAAAAGAACGAACAGGCTACCCAACCCAAAAGCCCCTTGGAATCATTCGCCGAATCATCTCCGCATCATCGAACCCCGGCGATCTTGTGCTCGATTTCTTCGCAGGTAGCGGGACAACCGGTGAAGTCTGTCTCGAATCGGATCGTGAATTCGTGCTGGTTGACTCAAATCCCGAAGCGATCGACGTGATGGAGAAGCGATTTTCCGGCAGGACTGACATTGAGTGGATTGGCGACGCTGTTTTGAAAAACAGCCCTCTCTGATCGCATTTTCACCCCCAATTTGCCTGTAACTGCCGTATACGGCTTGCCGCCTCGTAATCCCGGTTGCATAATGTGCGGGCTTTGATCGAAGTCTGGGGGGAACGCGTTAGCGCGCGGAATCGAGATTTCGACGATGTGACGGGCATGTGAAAATTTCGCCCGGAGGAGGCCGTAGATACGGCCTTTTATCAAACCGGAAAGGAGCCTCTTCTTTGCATCCTTTTGATTTTGTTGCTGCCACCAGCGTGGCTGACGTTAATTCAGTCTTGGCGCAGCATGGGAACCGAGCCCGTCCATTAGTTGGCGGCACAGATCTTCTCGTCCAGCTTCGGGGCGGCAGATTTGAACTTGATGCCGTTGTAGACATCAAGAGCGTACCGGAAGCAAATGTTCTGGAGCTGAACGGAAGCCTCAAGATGGGTTCAGCCGTTCCTCTGGCGGAATTTTACGAAAACCAGGGTGTGCGAAACGCGTACCCCGGTTTGATTGACTGTGCTGAGCTCGTGGGTGGAATTCAGATTCAGTCCCGCGCAAGCATGGCTGGCAACCTCTGTAACGCAACGCCATCTGGCGACACCATCTGCCCAATGATTGTCCACAGCGCTCAGGTTCACATAACCAGCGCAAAGGGCGATCGAACGGTTGCGGTGGAAGACTTCTGCACCGGCCCGGGCCGAACCGTACTTGAGGACGGCGAATGGGTGTTGGATATAACGTTCCCGGCGCCAGCCTCAGGATTTGGTGCAGCATACGAGCGTTTTATCCCTCGAAACGAGATGGATATCGCGGTAGTAGGCGTAGCCTCGTCCGTAACTCTGGATGGTTCCGGCAAGATTGCGGACGCTCGTGTAGCGCTCGCGGCAGTTGGCCCCACACCAGTGTTCATCCGTGACATAACAGCTCTGCTGGTTGGCAAAGAACCCACCGAGGAAAACTTCGTGGCCGCGGGGAAAATCGCTCATGACGCGGTTAGCCCCATCACTGACATGCGCGGCACCATAGAGCAGCGACGACATCTCTCAGGCGTCCTTACACGGCGCACACTTACCAAAGCAGCAGAACGCGCGAAGGCGGGCTAGATTGGTCGACAAAGTCCACGTAAAGACAACAATCAACGGCCAGGAATTTGAGTTCCTGGTTGAGCCGTACATGAGCCTTCTTGAGACGCTCAGGGACGTACTAAACCTGACCGGCACAAAAGAAGGCTGCAATGACGGCAACTGCGGTGCCTGCACCGTCGAAATGAACGGTCGAATCGTTGACTCTTGCTGCGTCCTTGGCGCAGAACTCAACGGTGCGACGATCAACACGATTGAAGGCATGGCAACTCCAGAGGGACTACACCCGCTACAGCAGGCGTTCCTTGAAGAGGCCGCTCTCCAGTGTGGAATTTGCACACCAGGATTCCTGGTGTCAGCAAAGTCGCTTCTGGAGAAGGAGCCTGATGCTGACGAGCACCGTGTTCGTCACTGGCTTGCAGGCAACCTGTGCCGATGCACGGGTTACGACAAGATAATCAAAGCCGTCCAGAAGGTTCAGACAAGCGCTTAAGCGCCAACACCTTCTGGAGAACGCCATTCAAGATTGCCGACAGGCCCTTCATCACTGCGCCCCTGCCGGGTGGGTGAGATGTGGTCTGGTGGCTTCCGACTGATATCCGTACGGGCAGATTTCTATCCTGCCCGTACCAACAGCTAGAGGAGAACGCCAGTGGTAGCGACCCAGGAATATAAGGTCATCGGCACAAGGCCGATTCGCCACGACGGACTGGACAAAGTAACCGGTCGAGCCATCTATGGAGCCGACGTCAAACTCCCAGGCATGCTTTACGGCGCGGTTCTACGAAGTCCGCACGCCCACGCACGCATCAAGAGCATCGACACTTCCGCCGCCGAAGCGATGGCTGGTGTGATTGCCGTCATGACTGCAAAGGACATGCCGGAAGCGGGAGACGAACTCGTGGACCTTGGGGAGGGAGCCATCAACTTCTCCCACGCAAGCGACCACATCATGGCCATGAATAAGGCCAAGTTCAAAGGTCACCCTGTTGCCGCTGTTGCTGCAATCTCCACAAACGTCGCCCGCGAGGCGGTTGCCGCCATCAAGGTCGATTGGGAAGTGCTGAAGTCCGTAGTCACTGTCGATGAGGCGATGGCACCGGACGCACCAGCGATTGTTGATGGATGGGTAGGCGACGATCTGGGAGAGAAGTCACCTCTTCCAAACGTCGGCAGTCACTTCCGGCACGAGTTTGGCGACATCGAAAAGGGTTTCGCAGACTCCACCACGATTATCGAACACCGGTATGACCTCGCCATGGTTCACCAGGGATACATCGAGCCGCACAACGGCACAGCTATCTGGGACCAGGATGATCGCGTCCGGGTCTGGACCAGCACACAGGGATCTTTCACCGTACGAACGCAACTTGCTGGAGTTCTACAGCTAGATGAGTCACGGATCAAAGTCATACCGACTGAGATTGGCGGCGGTTTTGGCGGGAAGATTCCAATCTACGTTGAGCCGTTGGCGGCGATTCTCTCCAAGAAGTCCGGCGGCAAGCCCGTTCGTATTCTCATGGACCGGGCCGACGTCTTCGAGGCATCTGGCCCAACTCCGGGCGGATGGGTATCGCTCAAACTGGGCGTAAACGACGATGGGAAGATTATTGCCGGCGACGCTGACATCAGATTTGATGCTGGCGGATTCCCGGGATCACCTGTTGGCGCAGCAGCAATGTGCATGTTCTCCTGCTATGACATCCCTAACACTCGGATCGATGGCTGGGACATAATCGTCAACAAACCAAAGACGGCCGCCTACAGGGCGCCGGGCTCAACTCATGTTGCATACGCCATTGAAAGCATCGTGGATGAGATATGCGAGAAGCTCAATCTGGATCCGGTTCAGTTCCGGCTGGACAACGCTTCCAAAGAAGGCACACGCCGCGGCGATGGTCCCATCTTCCCGCGAATCGGCAACATTGAGACGGTGGAAGCCGCTCGCGACTCTGCTCACTGGAACTCCCCGCTGGACAAGAACCCGGGCAACGGCAAAGTCCGTGGCCGAGGTATCGCAAGCGGCTACTGGTTCAACGTTGGCCTCAAGTCATCCGTGAACCTCTCCGTGAACACAGACGGCACGGTGATGCTGATTGAGGGCTCCACCGACATTGGTGGCAGCAGGACTTCAATCGCAATGCAGGCTGCTGAGGTACTTGGAATCAGCGCTGAAGATGTCATCCCGACGGTTGTCGATACCGACAGCGTTGGCTACACAGACGTCACCGGTGGAAGTCGAACCACCTACGCCACTGGTTTCGCAGCGTACAAGGCAGCCCAGAGCCTGATCGAAGAGTTGACTACTCGAGCTTCGACAATTTGGGACATCCCTGAAGACGAAGTTGGTTTCGAGGACGGAAAGTTCTCGTCCAAGACTGACCCTGAACTCTCCATGACTTTCAAGGAACTCGCTGGCAAGTTGAATGAGACCGGTGGACCGGTTTCATCGACAGGCGCCGTTGACCTTGAGAACGCAGGTGGCGGCTTCGCCGTACACATATGCGATCTTGAGATCGACCCGGAAACGGGAAAGACGGACGTTATCCGATACACGGCGGTCCAGGATGTGGGCAAGGCGATCCACCCGTCATACGTGGAAGGCCAGATGCAGGGCGGATCCGTGCAGGGCATTGGATGGGCGCTCAACGAAGAGTACTTCATGAATGACGATGGTCAGATGGCGAACTCAAGCTATCTGGATTACAGAATGCCAACGACACTTGACCTACCTGAGATCGAAACGGTTCTGGTGGAAGTTCCAAACCCACTTCACCCGTTTGGTGTCCGGGGTGTTGGAGAGCCACCGATCGTGCCGCCCGTTGCCGCGGTTGCAAACGCTATTCATGATGCGCTGGGAATCAGGTTGCGGCAGGCGCCGATGAATCCCGGACGTATTCTGGAGGCTCTAAAAGAGAACAACGGCTAACGTTAGAACCGGAGATTTCCTGAGGCGCGCATTATGGCCAGGGTTTTCATTCCATTCGCTCTCCGGAAAATGACCGGTGGAGCAACAGACGTACAGGTCTCCGGGGCCACTCTTCGAGAGGTGATAGATAACCTTGAGGAGATGTTCCCGGGTACCAGGGAACGACTGGTCCAGGACGATCGGATCAAGCCGGGAATGGAGGCTGTGGTTGGCGAACAGCCAACCCGTGAAGGTCTGAGAGCGAAGGTGAGTGAAGACGTGGAAGTGCACTTCATTCCACACATCGCTGGCGGATAGCCGGGACAGAAAGAAAATAGAGACCGTACAAAGAAGAGTTCCCTGAGGCCCTCGATGGGCACTCTTCCGACGAGACACCCGGACCAGTTGGTTCGGGTGTCTTCGCGTCTGCCTCCAGGTAGATGTGCGTAATAGTGCAGCGGTCAGCTTGGCCGTTTTCTCCCTCAGGGACAATCGACAACCGCAAGTGCGAATTGCTGGCATGTATTCGTGCACTAAATCGCGATCAAGGCTGGATCGGACGGTCGCCCACCAAGCTGACCAACGCCGGACTGTGAGCCTGGAGGCCCATCTGCGCGAGCCCATCAGTTCGGTGCAGATGGTTGGACAGGCGCATAGTGAATGCATTGGAAAGAGGAGGGTAAATTGCAAATATGTGTGTGCGGCCATCCGCATGAAGAACACCGTGGTGGGAATCTCTGCGTAGCGATGCCATGCGGCTGTCGGGGCTTCCGCCTGGACTATCTCGACGAAGATCGTTCAACCAATCTACGGACGATTGACGCGTCAACTGTTCTGCTCGCCCGCGGGTGGAGCCGATTGGCAGCCCCGGTGCATACCGGGTAATCGAATCGTGTTGCCACCGAAGTAATAATCGGCCTATTTCAGCGGCTCCTGTTCACTCGGCTAAACGAGTCTAACGAGTCCGGAGTGCGCTGACAGCCGATGTCCAGATACAAAGGCGCTCTGATCGCACTGGCGTGTCGACAGGACGCCTCACTGCGCCTAATATCCCCGCTCAGACGCCAACTCAGTCGGGAGATCAACAATGTCAAAGGTGCGAATCGGATTCATTGGTGCTGGTCGTATCGCAGACCTGCACGCACGGGCATACGCGGACAATAATCAGGCAGAGCTGGCCGCCATTGCAGACCCGGCGCCGGACAGAGCCACAGAGCGAGCTGCCGAGTGGGGCGCCAGTCTCGCCTACAGCGACTATCGAGACTTACTCGCGGACGACTCTATAGATGGCGTCGAGATCCTTTTGCCTCACAAGCTTCACAGCGCTATTGGCATCGAGGCGCTGAACGCGGGGAAGGCCGTCTCGCTGCAGAAGCCGCCCGGTGTGAACATGGACGAAGCCGACAAGCTCTACGCCGCCGCGAAGTCAGGCAAGCCGCTGTTTCGCGTCTTCGATAATTTCTTGAGTTACGAGCCGTTTAACGTGGCGAAATCGATTATCGACAACGGCGACATCGGAGACCCGCTTCTGTTCAAGATCAGCGCCGTGTATGGCAAAGGCGTTGGTGGGTGGGAGATTCCCGAAGACGCCTCAGCATGGCGAGCCGATCCATCACAGAATGGCGGTCCTCCTGCGATCATTGACCACGGTGCGCACATGGCCGCAACAATCGTCTCTTTCATGGGCCCGGTCGACAGCGTTCACACCTTCAATGAGATGGGCGAAGGTGACGTGAGCGCAGGCCGCAGTGGTCCAATGACGATCACGTTCAGGTTTGCTGACACGCGACGGTTGGGCGTTTGGACGATGACCGGCGCTCCAGAGATTGAGATTCCCACCGACTACTACCCGGGGGATGAGTTCATTGAGGTGACGGGCACCAAAGGCATCGTCTGGGTGAGCAGGTGCTCTGGCAAGCTGCTGGACGCACCCCCCGTCTCCGTACTCACAGGCGGTAAGATGCGCCACTTTGATGATATGGAAGTCGATTGGGGCGAGTCATTCAAAGCGGGAGGCCAGGAGTTCGCCCGCGCAATCGAGAGTGGATCTCAGGTTGATATGGACGCCGACATGTCCCGCAACGTCTACGCGTTCCAGCTTGCCGCCGTTATGAGCGCCGCTGAACAGCGTGAAGTGAGCGTCTCAGAAATAGGGTAGGCCTCGCACCGAGCCCGTAGATCGTTGACCATGATGGCCATCACCATCGCCACCCTGAGAAGGGAGGCTCCACGACCAACGTGAGGGCTTCTGCCGGCTCATATTTCGCGAGTTATGTCATCAACGTGACACGTCCGGAACAAAGACCTCTCGAAACGTACGAGTTAGGTCTTGAAGGAATGCGCGCCGAGGCAATCCCGGCAGACGCCCTCACAGTCGCAAAGCCTCCTTCAGGGTGACATTCGGGGGTGGGTGCCGCAGTTAACGGGGCGATCGACGGTTTGACCATGCCCGCCTAACCCAGTGCGCCCGCCGCTCTTAGTCCATCAATCTCGTCCCCGGAGTAGCCAGCCTCAGTGAGGATGTCGTTCGTGTGCTGGCCAAGCATTGGCGATGCAATGCCGGATTCAGGCGGTGATTCGCTCATCGCCGAGATAGGGCCCGGCGTGCGGTATGTGCCAAGCACCGGATGCTGCTGCTCAATGATCAGACCGTTGGCCAGGGCCTGTGGGTTGTTGTGCATCTCATCGACGAAACGGATTGGTGCGCATGCAACTCCCACTTTTTCAAATCGGGTAATCCACTCCTCGGTAGTCGACTCCGATAGGATTTTCTCTGACGTTGCGATCAAAGATTTGATTACTTCGGAATATTCAGGTGTGCCAGTGTCGTAGCCCTCGTCGAAACGTGGGTCGTGCAAACCCACTTCATCGGCAAACTTTTTTCGGAGAGGATTGGAAAGAGCCCCAATCATTACCGCAGAGTCGCTCGTAATGTAGCTGCGATAGTAGATGGAGTACGCCGGATTCTTACGCAGATCCTGATACATAGCGTTGATATCCGCATATGGGACACTTGCTTCCTTGAGCAGAGGAAGTTCATCACGAACAAATGCCTGGGGACCTGAAGGTAGGTCATCAATCTGGGTCAGGGTAAGGGTCTGGGCCATGAGCGCCGCGGCAAGTAGTGAGATGCTGACCTTCTGGCCCTTTCCGGTACGCTCTCTAAAGTAAAGCGCGGCCGAAACAGATGAAGTTATGGACTGGCCAGTTGCGAAATCTATGGGCGCTGTGGAGACCACCGGCATCAGTCGTCCGTCTGAGTACTTACTTTGCGTGGCGACCATTCCAGAGTAGCCCTGCATCACGAGGTCGTACCCCGGTAGGTGACTATCTGGACCCTCTGGACCGAACGCCGTCACTTCGCAGTAGATTATTCTAGGATTGATTTTCCGAAGTGTCTCGTAGTCGATTCCAAGCTTCGCAGGAACGTCCGGCCTGTGGTTCGTGGTGATCACGTCCACCTCAGCAGCGAGGCGATGCGCGACTTCCTGTCCGCCCGGGGTAGTCAGGTCAAGCGTGATAGACCGTTTGCCGCGGTTGAGTCCTACAAAGACGCGTTCATCGCCAGGTCCATAGAGCCTGCCTTGCCGCCACGGGTCTCCCCACGGCGGCTCAACCTTGATCACTTCTGCGCCAAGGTCAGATAGAAGCACGCCTGCGAGCGGTCCGGCGACAATCTCAGAGAACTCAAGGACCCGAACACCTTCCAGCGGTCCGGTCATGCATGGGCCTCAATAGACTGCCGACGCGCCCAATTCGGCTGGATATCAGCGCCCTCAACACCCACATCCAATCGCTCGATGCCGTTTCGGCCGGCGACGGTCACGTAAACGGAGCCCTCTCGAAACGCGAGGTTGGTCACTCGGTCGGCGCCCATTCGGTAGCTCCTCAGCAATTCGCCCGATTCAGGGTCGATCACGTCAACTGTCCCCTCCAACCAGCGGGCCACCCAGAGTCGGCCATCAGCGTCGAACTGAATGCCATCGACGCTCGGCGAGTGGAACTCATGAACCAACTGCCGGTTTGACAGTAGGCCGTCAGAGTCAAGGTCATAACTCACGACGGAGTTGATGTGAGTCAGCGCAACGAATAGTTGCTTCTGGTCGGGATGAACCGCAAGGCCGTTTGGGTAAGGCAGATCCTGATCTAGTTGCCTGATGCCGATTGGTCGGTTGGTTGAGTTCATTTCGATCCGGTAGATGCTTCCAGACTGTCCGGGTTGCCGGTTTGGGTCTGTGAAGAAAATATGACCATTGTTGTCGAGGCAGACATCGTTTGGACCGTTGTAGGAATTACCCTCAAACGAATGCGTCAGCACCTCAACGGCTCTGGACTGAAGGTCGAATCTGAGGATCCGAGGGACGCCCTTGTCCGCAACCACGATGTGTCCATTGGCATCGAACTTGATGCCATTAGGAATTCCGCCAGTTTGCGTCCACACCTCGCCAGTGCCATCGGGTTGGTACCGTCCAATCGTTCCTTCGGTGTGGTAATTCACGAAGTACAGGTTGCCGTGGGAATCGAACGCGGGCCCTTCGGCGAAGGTGATGTTCGCAATCAACGGGATTGGAGAAGCCGATTCGGGCAGTGGTGTGACGCCGTTCAATACTGGTTCAGCCAATGAAGCTAGTGGAAACGATTGGTGGAAGCTAGCATCTGTGAAGCGGGCGGGCAAGGCCGTTCAGCCCCGGTGTTTGCATCTGACGTTTACTGATTTGTTACTTTCCAGCGGAAACAGGCCGTGTGACCTTCGATTGGGGTGGCCTAGACTCAATGGCTGGCATTACTAATGGAGCTAAAGGCTGATCATTTGACGTTATCTGGACTCTCGCCTGAGGCCCTCGCCCGCTCATCAGCCGCTCATCCATGGCGCACGGTGTTGATTTGGGTCGTGGTCCTTATTATCGGTTTCTTCCTCATATCTAATCTACTTGGATCCGCCCTCACCGTTGAAGGGCAGTTCACCAACGATCCTGACTCAAAGGTAGCCCAAGAGCTAATCGAAGATCGGATACGGCCAACCAGGGCGCAGGAAACAGCTGTCATCACCTCTGAGACGCTGACAGTGGATGATCCTGTATTCCGAGCGGTTGTTGAAGATTTCACGGCTCAGGTCAGAGGTCTTGGCGACAAGATCCTTAATGTCGAGAACGACGAACTGCAGATTGCCAACTTCTATGAGACAGGTATCGAGCAATTCGTGTCGCCAGACCGCAGCACAACGCTTGTACCGCTTACTCTCGCGGGGGACCTCCAGGAAGCCACTAAGAATGTTAAAGAAGTTCTAAAAATCGGAGGTGACCTCTCCGAAGCCTCAGCGGACATAGAGATATCAATCACGGGGGCAGCAGCCATTAGTGCGGATTTCGCCGAAGTTGCTGAAGGCGACCTCATCAAGGGAGAGCTGATCGGTATCACCATCGCTCTGATCATCTTGCTCTTCGTGTTCCGCACCGCCGGTTCAGCCTGGATTCCCATAGTGACATCACTTATCTCGATCTTTCTGGCAATCGCTGTGGTCGCAGTTCTGGGTCAGATCGGACGGTTCTCTTTCTTTGTCACCAACATCATCACGATGATTGGCCTCGCCGTTGGCATCGACTATTCTCTGTTCATAGTCGCCAGATTCCGCGAAGAACGCGCCAGAGGATTGGAGAAACTCGACGCTATAGCAAAGGCTGGAGCAACAGCGACTCGGTCAGTTGTTTTCTCCGGGATCACAGTTGTTTTCGCATTGCTCGGCATGGTCATTGTTCCGACCACAGTGTTTTTTAGCCTGGGTGCTGGCGCCGTGATTGTGACCATCATCGCCGTCCTGGCCGCTCTCACCTTTCTGCCAGCGATGCTGAGCCTGGTAGGAGACAAGGTAAACGCCTGGAAGTTGCCGTTTATCGGTAAGAGCGCAGGTACTTTTGAAGATCACAGAGGCGGATTCTGGAACACCGTAACCAAAATCGTGATGGGCCATCCGTGGCCTGCGATCATTATTTTTGGTGGCTTACTCGTTGCGTTGACGATTCCTTACTTCGGAATTAAGACGGGCCAAGCTGGTATCGACACACTCCCGAAAGATTTCCGGTCACTGCAGGCGTTCAACATCCTACGCGCGGAATTCCCTACGCAGGTTGGTGGCGTATCAGCCGCCGACGTCGTGATAGACGGTGATTTGGACGACCCGGAAATCCGGGCTGGAATCGATCGGCTAATCGCCTCTCTTGTCGGCCATCCGGTGTTTGCAGACCCAGATCCGGCGATCCAAACTCAGACCGATGGCGTGCTCGGATCGACCGTGGAAGTAATTCATATAAAAATAGCTATGCCGGTAGATAGCGCAACTCCGCTTGCAACTGACGCCATTCACGATCTGCGAGAGATATTCATACCTGCGGCCAATATTCCTGCCAACGTCTACGTTGGTGGTCAGGCGGCGATCAATGAAGATTTCTTCAACCTGGCGGACCGCTGGACGCCCATTGTTATCTCTATGGTGCTGGCGCTGAGTTTCATCTTCCTGACAGTGGTATTCAGATCGATTGTTGTGCCCATCAAGGCCATCGTATTAAACCTGCTATCTGTCGGTGCCGCGTACGGTCTGCTTGTATTGGTTCTGCAGAAAGGTGTTGGAAACGAGATATTCGGGTTCGCTCAGGTAGAAACCATCGAGGCATGGCTACCCGTATTCTTGTTCTCCATTCTCTTTGGGCTATCGATGGACTACGAAGTTTTCCTGCTCAGTCGGATTCGAGAGCGCTACGATCAGACTGGTCTGAACACTGAGTCGGTTGCATTTGGTTTGCGCTCGACGGCCGGAATCATCACAGGTGCAGCGCTCATCATGGTCGCGGTCTTCGGCGGATTCGCTGTCGGTGATCTGGTGATCTTCCAGGAGATGGGCTTCGGCCTCGGCGCCGCCATCCTTGTTGACGCCACCGTCATCCGAGCGATTCTCGTCCCGGCCACTATGAAGCTGCTGGGCGATAAGAACTGGTACTTCCCAAGATTCCTTGAATGGCTACCGGACTTGAGAGTGGAGGGCGGCGAACGTTCTCAAGTTGCGCCGTCCGGTGCAGAGGACGCTATCGCCACGAAATAGCCCGCTCCCGATCTAGCGTAGTCACAGTGCCAGCCAGGCTGGAGTGAGTTTCGTCGGAGCTGGGCGAAAACGTCGCCGGCTATCGAACCAACGCGGTCGAAACGTCTCTGACAGTTCCCAACGCGTCCGACGCGGAGTCAGCTGCTGCCGCCAGTTCAGTTGGCCACACGCCGATGAGAATCATGCCCACAAACAGCACACCAAGCATGAGCCAACTCGTCAACGGCACGAAGAATGTCGAGCGCTCTACGGCCGTCTCTTCATCACCTTCAGATGGCTGATCTACATATGCGCGTTGGATCACTCGCAGGTAGTAGTAGAGCGAGACGAGACTGGCGACCATCGCCAATCCGCTGAGCCAGAGGAATCCTGCCTCAGCTCCAGCCGTGAACAGATAGAACTTTGTGACAAAACCGGCGAAGAATGGCAGCCCGGCCAGTGAGAACAGCGCTACGGAGAGGACCAGCGATAGGTATGGCGACTTCTTGGCCAGGCCGCGATAGTCGGATATCTGGTCGCTGCCAGTTCGGGAATAGACCACTGCAACAACAAGGAACGCCGCAAGATTTGCAACGGCATAACCCACCAGGTGCACCATGATGCCAGTGGAGGCGCGCTCAGAGAAGACCACAGCGCCACCAGCGTCGACGACGCCGAGAGAGGCCACGCCAAGGAGAAGATATCCGACCTGTCCAATGCTGGAGTAGGCGAGCATTCTCTTGATATTCTCCTGCCGAATCGCAACCAGGTTGCCAAGCACCATGGTTGCCGCGGCGAGCGTGGCAATAAGAACTCGCCAGTCCTCGATGGCGGGCAGCAGACCCTCGGAAAAAAGCCGGAGAATCAGTGCGAACGCGGCGGCCTTTGAGCCGATCGCCAGATACGCGGTGACAGGTGTGGGCGCTCCTTCGTAGACGTCAGGCGCCCACATGTGGAATGGCACCGCCGCTACCTTGAATCCAAGCCCCGCGACGATGAGCGATAGCCCAACGATCAGACCGATGTCTAGATCCGGGTTGGCTGTGAGATGTGCCGCAATGCCATCGTAAAAGGTTGTTCCAGTCACGCCCCAGACCATGCTGATGCCGTACAGCATGATCGCCGATGAGAATGCGCCGAGAAGGATGTACTTTGCGGCCGACTCATTCGACTTGCTGTCGTATTTCCTGAGGGCAACCAGAACATAGAGGCTGAAGCTCAGGAGTTCCATGGCAATGTAGGCCGTCAGCAACTCACCTGCCGATGCCATCAGCACCATGCCAAGTATCGAGAAGATCAGGATGCCGTAGTACTCGCCCGGAAACTTGATGTGCTGCTTCACGTAGTCGACGGAGGCGATCATCACTGCGCCTCCCAGAATCACGAGGAATGCGAAAAAGAAGAGCGAATAACGGTCGGCGATGAACACTCCGCCGTACAACTCCTCAACGCGATCCCAGCGATAGATCAGGGCCGTAGCGACCGCTGCGATCAACCCCGCCACGCCAATCCAGGGCAGGATCCCCCGCCTCGCTTTAGGAAGCACCAGATCGAGAGAAAGCACCAGCAGGCCCATGCCGGCAAGAATGAACTCCGGTGTCAGCAGATTGACGTTCACGTTCGCGCTCATCTGGCAATCGCTCCGATCAGCTCAACGCTGGAGTCGATCAGTTCCAGGAAGTAGAACGGCATGAGACCAATAGTGAACATGGAGGCGATCAGAATGACCCCGGTGATCCGCTGGGGCATGGCGATGTCAGGGAGGTTCGCCCAGCGCTTGTCAGGGGTGCCAAAGAAGACCATCGCCATCAATCGGAGGATGTATATAGCGGTGATCGCAGCACCGACAACCGCAAGCACGCCAGCCCACGGGTAGGTCTGGAAGAGGCCAATAAATACGAGTAACTCAGCAACGAATCCGCTCAGGCCCGGCAGTCCAAGCGACGCCAGCCCTGCGATCGCAAACATGAACGAGCCCACTGGCATGACCTTCGCTAAACCATTCAAAGCGTTTATCGAAACGCCACTTTCGATTTCGCCGTCAGAGCCGAACGAGCGTGAGTGAGATTTCTCGTAGATGAACCCAACCAGGGTAAAGAAAAGGGCTGTCATTACTCCGTGAGCAAACATTTGGAGCACGGCCCCAGACATGCCAATGGAACTCAGCGTCCCGATACCCACCATTACGTAACCCATGTGGCTTACCGACGAGTAGCCAATCATGTATTTCAGGTCTCGCTGTGACAGTGCAGATACGGCGCCATACACGATGTTGATGGTGCCCAGAATTACGAGAACCATGCCCCAGTCCTGAGCGCCGTTCGGCAGCACCTCCACGCCAACGCGGATGATGCCATAAGCGCCAAGCTTCATCAGCACTCCTGCATGAAGCATGGACACTGACGTTGGCGCCGCTACGTGGCCATCGGGCGACCATGTGTGCAACGGCCACAGTCCCGCCAGCAGGCCGAATCCGAGCATGAGGAACGGGAAGAAGACACGGGCAAACACATCGCCGTATCCGGTTTTCTGGAGTTCGATTAGATCGAATGAGTTTGCGCCTGACTCAACGTAGATCGCGAGCAACGCTATCCAGATGACGATAGAACCGGCGACCAGGAAAATCACAAGCTTCATCGCCCCGTACTCTTTAGTCCGGCCGAAGTTAGTCCGCCAACCCGCGAGATAAACCCGCAGGTTCTCGCTGCTGCTACCCCAGAAGGCGATCAGCAGGAACATTGGCAGCACGGCGATCTCGTAGAAGAAGAACAGGAAGAAGAGGTCGATGGAGACGAAGGTGCCGTACACACCGCCGGTAAGTACGTGGAGCAAGATCAGGTAATCACGGACTCGACGGTCGGTGCTCCACGTCATGAGCATTGCCGCAACGTAGACGATGCCGGTCATGAAGATCATGACGGCCGATATTCCGTCGACGCCCACGTGGAACGAGATGCCGAGTGATGGCAGCCATTCCCACTGGTTCACGAATTGGTATTTCTCGTCAGCCGACCCGAAGTGCTGGTTGTACTGCAACAGGACGTATAACGACAGGACAGCGCTCGCGAAGGCGATTAGCAGGGAGAAGTACTTCCACTGCTTTGGCCGCTCTCCGGGCCACAGAAGCAGCGCCAACGCGGCTGCAAATGGCAACGCTGTGATGATCGTCAGGATCAACTCGTCGAAGCGATCCATTTACTGCGCCCACCAGATGACGCCGGCCACGACAGCGCCAACGGCCATCACAGCGGCGTAGTTGTAGAAGAGGCCGGACTGTAAGAATCGCAGTTCGCTGCCCCACCAGCCGGTCGCCTTTGCGGGGCCATCAACACCTTCATCGTTGATCACCCGTCGGTCGAACCATCCGACAAGCCCAGCGAGTACGAGTACCAGTCGGTCAATGGCCCACTGGTAAAGCTCATCAAAGTAGAACTTCTGCTCAAGGGTTCTTTGAGCCCAGGGGAGTCGGGTACGAAGAGCGTCGATTTGGCCTTGTGACGATTTCAGCATCCGGGCTACGACGATCATTGAGCCAATTGCCAGTACGGCTGAAACGACTGTTAACCAGATCGTAAATTCGATTCCGTGAGCTGATGGTTCTTGTGTGATCCAACCGATGTAGCCACCGAAGTCGCCCCATTCAAATGCGATCGCCCCGGTGACTGCGCCGAAGATTGCGAGGAGCACCATAGGACCGGTCATGGCCAATGGCGACTCGTGGGCTTTACGGCTCTCTTTTGCCGTCTCACCAAAGAAGACTTTGTAGATAATCCTGGCGGTATAAATGGCGCTGGCAACGACTGCTATTAAAGCGATAACCAGATACGTCTCATTGAGCCGCCCTTCCGATACAGCGCGAAGGATCTCGTCCTTTGAGAAAAATCCGCCAAGAGGAGGGACCCCGGCCAGTGAGACTGCGGCGATGATGAAAGTCACAGCTGTAATCGGCATCTTGCGGAGCAGACCGCCCATCATCCGCACATCGGTCTGTTGCGTACCGTGGTTGACGCTGCCTGCCCCAAGAAACAGTACCGCTTTGGCGAACGCGTGCGCCAACAGATGCAGCATCGCAACGCCCGGCTCACCCGCTCCGAGCGCGAGCATCATGAACCCAAGATGACTGACGGTTGAGTAAGCGAGAATTCGCTTCATATCGGTCATCACAATAGCGACCATCGCAGCGCCCAGCGCCGTCGTGGCGCCCACCCCGGCGATGATGTCCAAGACGAATGGGGTCGCCTCGTAGATCGGGAACAGGACGGCAATCAGGAAGACGCCAGCTGCCACCATAGTCGCGGCGTGGATCAGCGCGCTGACGGGGGTTGGACCTTCCATCGCATCGGGAAGCCACACATGGAACGGAACCTGGGCTGACTTGCCCGCCGCGCCAAGGAAGATCAAGAACGCGGACCAGTTGAGGACGGTCTGACCGACCTCCCCGGCTTCGACAGCTTCGAAGATTCCAGACATCTCGAAAGTGCCAGTTTCACGGAATAGCAGGATAATTCCAATAAGCAGGCCAACGTCGCCGATACGAGTGGTGATGAACGCCTTCTTGGCAGCCTCGGCGGCCGATTTACGTTCCCACCAGAATCCGATGAGCAGGTAAGAGCCAAGCCCTACGCCTTCCCATGCGACGTAGAGAAACAGGAGGTTGTCAGCCAGGACCAGTGCCAACATTGCGGCGGCGAACAGGGAGTGAACAGCGAAGTACCAGCCGAACCGTCCGTCACCCTCCATGTACTTCAGTGAATAGACCTGGATCATCAGCGAGACAAACGAAACTATGCCCACCATCGTGAGCGATATCGGCGAGACGGAAACCCCCCAGGTGAACTGCGAACCTGCGACCTCGAACCAGTCGATCGAGAACACCTCAGGGCCATTGGCATTCATGTCGGCAAGCGCAATGAAGAAGATGACGAGCGACGCCGTGATGGCGCCGATGGAGAGATAGGCGCCCCTTCCGGGCAACCACTTGCCGAACAGAAGGATCGCGACGAATGCGCCGGCCGGAATGGCAGGTGCCAGGAATGCGTATTCCATCAGGCGTTTACCACTTCATCGTGTCCAGTTCGTCGGCGTTGGCGGTGCCCCGGTTTCGGAACACCCTCAGGACTATGGCCATAGCCAGACCAATTTCGGCTGCTGAGATCGTGATGATGAAGATGGCGAGTACCTGCCCAAAGACTCGCTCGTCCGGAGGACGGTCAACGAAAGCCGCCTGGCCGATCAGATTCACGTTCACGGCGTTGAGCAACAACTCAATGGAGACAAGCACAAGCACCGCGCTACGGCGCGCAAGCACGCCGTAAAGCCCAATGCTAAACAGCGCTGCGCTGAGTATCTGAAAGTGAAGCAATTCGAGGTCCACTACGCGCTTACCTCATTGATCTCAACTGAGGCGTCCACAGCGGGTTCATTGTCATCGCCTCGAGCCAACGCGATCGCACCAACCATCGCAACCAGAAGTATCACAGACGCGATCTCAAACGGAATGGCCCACTGGTTGAACAGTGAGTCGCCTACGGTTTCAAATCCGGTGGAGTTGCTCTCAGCGATAGCAACCGCAACGCTGTCAGGCTCGGCAAGTTGAGGAACGTCGCTGTAGATGAATGTCAACGTCAGCAAAACAAACACACCAACTGCAATCAGAAACGCTACTGGCCGCTGAGGATTGTCGAGGTTGATGTTGAGATCAGTGGTTCTCGTAAGCATGATGGCGAACAGGATCACTATGGTGACAGCACCTGCATAGATAAGAATTTGCGCCAGCGCGAGGAACTCGGCATAGGCGACGAGGAATATTCCGGCGACGCCAAGCATTGCTATGAGCAAGCTCAGCGTGGCCCGCACAACATTGCGGTCAAGCACAACGCCCAGGGCGCCAATAACCGTGATCACCGCCAACACGTAGAACACGATGGCACTCATGTTGCGGTCGCCTCAGGTTCAGCTTCCAGAGGAGGATTAGCGGCGGCTTCAGCAGCTTCCTTTGCTGCCTTCGCCTCAGCAATAACAGCGCGCTCCTTTGGCGATGGCAAGTTGGGTTTCGACTGCTTCCACCCTGTCTCGCTCTGGTACTTCGTGCCCATCTTTAAGAGCGTAGGCAGATCGACTCGGTTTCCATCACGCATGCGATCACCGAGTTCGTGCTCGTGCGACATTTCAATGGCGTCAAAGTTACATACATCAACGCAGATTCCGCAGAGAATACATCGCCCAAGGTTGATCTCGAAGGTGTTGATGATCTTCTTGCGATGGCTGTCGCCCTCGGCAAACTTCTCGTTGTCGGTCATCTCCGCAGACATGCACTGCGTAGGACAATACCGGACGCAGACCATGCAACCTGTACAGAACGGTTCATCGCGAGCGGCGTCAAATAGCAGCGCAGGGAAGCCCATGTAACGGTCCTGGATGGGCAAGTGCTCTTTCGGATACTCCGCTGTGACCTTCTTGCGCATCATGGAGCCAAGGCTCACTCGTAGCGCTTTAATGGAGTTAATCATCAGTCGCCTGTGCCATCGGGGACCAGCTTGTTACCGCCATCATCACGACTTGCTCGCCGATACATCTGAACCGTCGACGGATCAGCCTTACGCGCCGTACGGCGCGCCCCGAAATACAGCCCTCCAATGAGGATAGGAACCGAGAAGGTCGTCATCGTCCAGAGCGGCCAATCGTAGAAGATCACGATAGACATCAGAATGAAGTTAACGAATGAGAGCGGGATGAGGGACTTCCATCCAAACGCCATGAGTTGATCGATTCGGAGACGTGGATACGTCCCTCGGAACCAGAAGAAGAGGCCAACGACCATGTACGTCTTGAAGAGGAACCAGCCGACACCCAGTGCGTCAGTCTGCCACTCCTCGAGCGCTGTGCCGAATATCGATTCAGGTGGGGAAGGCCAACTCCAGCCGCCAAAGAAAAGCAGAATCGTGAGTGCTGCGATAACAAACGTATTGATGTACTCGGCCAGGAAGAATACGGCCCAGTGCGCCCCGGAATACTCCAGGAACGGGCCACCTACGACCTCAGATTCGGCGTGATGGATATCAAAGGGCGTACGGCCAAGTTCAGCAAGCCCCGCAAGAATGAACACGATCAAGCCCAGCGGCATGATGAATGCGAACGGGATGGCGCCCTGCCCGCCGAACGAAATCACCCGCTCACCAATGGTGACCTCGTTGCCAAGCACAACATCACGTAGATCAAGACTCTGCACCAGAACGGCGATCGCCAGCACCACAACGATAATCGGAATCTCGTAGCTCACGAGTTGAGCAGCGGCCCTGATGCCGCCCAGCACCGAGTACTTGCTTGATGAGGTGTACCCGGCGATTAGCAGTCCAACGATGCCAACGGTCGAGATCGCGACGATATAGAGGAGTCCAAGCTCCTGCGGCGCAACTACCGCTCCATCTGCAAACGGGACTGTCAGCCACACGAGGAAAGCCGAAACAAACACGATTATCGGCGCGCTCCAGAAGAGCATTCCACTGGAGTTGGTGGGTCGGATATCTTCTTTGGTAATTAGCTTGAATACATCCGCCATCGGCTGAAGTAAACCGTGCGGGCCTACTCGGGACGGACCTGCTCGCATCTGGATTCTGGCGAGCGTCTTGCGTTCGTACCAGGTTAGAGAAATGACCACGGTAGACAGGAACGCGAATAGTCCGAAGATGCCAACCACCACCACAGCGATATATGTCCAGTTGAACTCGTTCATCTGTCGACCTCGCCCAGCACGATGTCCAGCGAGCCAAGGATGACAACCGAGTCGGCGATATAGTGGCCAATGAGGAGGTCGCGCAGCGCCATGAGGTTGCAAAATGACGGTGGACGAACCTTCAGCCGGTAGGGACTCTCAGCACCCTCAGAGACCAGGTAGACGCCAAAATCGCCGC
The DNA here is from genome assembly GCA_013204555.1 of Chloroflexota bacterium. Classification (GTDB taxonomy): domain Bacteria; phylum Chloroflexota; class Dehalococcoidia; order Lucifugimonadales; family Lucifugimonadaceae; genus UBA1151. The sequence continues at coordinate 38,271 of JABMNO010000036.1, forward strand.
GTGGATTCTCGGCGTGAACATACACTTCGCCTTTCGGCGGGCGGGCTATCGCACGGACCTTCGCCTGCACTGGTCCCGGTTCCATCTGCTGGAGCGCCTGCCGAATTATCTTGATCGATTCGCGGGCTTCGAGCACCCGCAGGTAGTAGCGATCCCAGCAGTCTCCAGCCGACCCCACTGGTACGCCGAAGTCGAAACGGTCGTATACCGAATACGGCTCTTCAATACGCACGTCATATGGCACGCCAGATGCGCGCAACGTAGCGCCGCTCAGTCCCCAGTCCAGAGCTACATCGCCATCGATGACACCGATGCCGCGTGTCCTCTCAACGAAAACTTCGCCAAGTGAAAGCATCTTGTCAGCCTCGTCGATGCCTGCCTCCAGTTCGCCGAGAAGCGTTGTGACTCGCGCTGGGAAGTCCGCTATGACATCCTGCTTTATGCCTCCAACGCGGAAGAAGTTATGCATCATCCGGGCGCCACTGGTGGCCTCGAATAGCGCCAGAATTTTCTCGCGGTCCCGGAAGTTGTAGAGGGATGGAGTTAGTGCGCCCATATCGAGAGCAAACGTGCCGATGAATACCAGATGGCTGGCAATACGGTTGAGTTCGCAAAGAATCACGCGGATGTACTCAGCCCGGTCAGGCACCTCAAGGTCCATCAGCTTCTCAACGGCCATCACCAGGCCAAGCTCGTTGTTGAAGTTGGAGATGTAGTCCAGCCGGTCGAAGAGCGTAATGATCTGGGAGTAGATCTCGTTCTCAAACAACTTTTCGGAGCCACGGTGCAGGTAGCCGATATGAGGAGTGACATCCACGATCATCTCTGAATCGAGCGCGAGTTCCATGCGAAACACGCCGTGGGTAGCCGGATGCTGCGGCCCCATGTTGATCAACATGTCGGCCATGCCTCGGCCCTTGTCGATCACGTTCGTTGTGATGCCAGATTCAGTCATGCGATTAGAATTCATCGTAATCGTGCAGTGGATATGACTTGCGGCCCGGATAGCCCTCGAAGCCATCCGGCAGGATTAGTGTTCTCAGGTCAGGGTGCCCCAAAAATTCCACCCCAAAAAGATCGTGCATCTCCCGCTCGTACCAGTCGGCCCCACGCCACACAGTCGTCACCGTTGGCAGTTTTGGGTCGCTGGCCGGTACCCGGCCCTTGAGGACCATCTTGTGCTGATGTTCAAGTGAGTACAGGTGGTAGACCACATCGAAGGCGGCTTCCTGCTCCTCGTAGTCGACCACACACAGTAGTCGAAGGTACTTGAACGACGTTCGTTCGTCTGATTTCAGGATGCCTGCTATCGCATCGATGTGACTGGCTGGAGCGTGACAGACCACTTCATCAATATCGGCGCCGATCTCCACTTCATATTTAGTCAGTACATCAGGGAGCAAGACTGACAGAGCTTCGCCTTTCGGGGTCAGGCGCGACGGGGCCTGGTCGGCGTCCGGGGCGTGGCGGCCACGAGAAGCCGTTATTGGTGGAGGACGCTTCGTCGAGCCTTCATCTGAGCCAGTGGTCAACCGATGTTCCGCTCTTTCGCGTCGAGGCTGATTTTGTCTTGCAGCTTGATGAGGCCGTCCATGAGTGCTTCCGGGCGAGGGGGACAGCCGGGGACATATATGTCAACTGGAATGATGTGATCCACGCCCATTACTACCGAGTATGAGCGGTAGTACGGCCCGCCGTTGGTAGCGCAACTTCCCATGGCGATGACCCACTTAGGATCCGGCATCTGCTCGTAAAGCAGCTTGATGGGTTCTTCCATCTTCTTGACCACAGTGCCTGCAACGATAATCAGATCGGACTGGCGGGGCGTTGGCCAGGTGACAACACCAAAACGGTCGAAGTCATGATGCGGCATGAACGTGCTGATCATCTCAATGGCGCAACAGGCCAGTCCAAAAGTGAGAGGCCAAAGGGACGATTTGCGCGCCGCAGCGAACACCTCGTCCGTCTTGCCAGTCAGAACTCCCGGCAGCGCCTGTTGGAACGGGCTGCTGGCGGGAGTGTTGCCTCGGCCCATCTCTATCTCCAACTCAACGCTCCTTTACGCCATGCGAACGCGAGGCCAAACAGGAGGATGCCCAGGAACACAAGCATCTCGTAGAACACGATATCGGATGACTTGAGGAAGGTAATTGTCCACGGAAACAGGAACACGGCTTCCACATCAAAAATCAGGAACAGAAGCGCATATATGTAATACCGAATGTTGATCTGGGACCAGCGAAACTCACCCGGCCTGATTCCAGACTCATAGGCGACTCCCTTGTCCTCAGACGGCCGTTTTGGCGAGAGGAACCAGGAGGTCATGAAAAGGCCAACGATGGCCATCAGACCAACTCCGGCGCCGATCACCACGGCGGCCCACTTTACGTCAAAACCTTCGGGCAATTACTGAGTAATCCAATCGTGGCTCTCGGGCGCGCGAACCCGTTACGAGCACTGGCACTTCTAGGGGGATTTCTATACTGAGATTAACACACCGGTGATCGATATGCGCACACATCAATCGGGAAATATCTTTCACTACCTAAAGCTTAATACCCTTCGCCGCCGCAACGGTCTCAAGGTCCTTGTCGCCGCGGCCACTGAGGAGCAGGAGGAGCGTGCCACCCTTACCGACTTCGCCAGCAAGTTCCTTCAGCTTCGCTATTGCATGCGATGGCTCCAACGCTGGCGGGATTCCTTCCAGCCGCGAGAGCATATCGAAACCTTCCAACGCTTCTTCGTCCGTCGCACTAATGTACCGAGCGCGTTCAATGTCCTTCAGGTAACTGTGCTCAGGACCAACGCCAGGGTAGTCGAGCCCCGCAGAAATTGAGTGCGCTTCTTGCACCTGGCCATGCTCATCCTGCAGAAGATACGAATACGAGCCGTGGAGCACTCCGGGCCGACCAAGCGTCATTGTTGCCGCGTGCTTCCCGTCCAGCCCTTCGCCAGACGCTTCCACACCGACCAGCTTCACCGACTCATCATCGATGAATCCGCTGAACAGCCCCATCGCGTTGCTGCCGCCACCGACGCATGCAACGGCCATATCTGGCAGCGCCCCCGTTCGGTCAAGAAATTGTTGGCGGGATTCAGTACCAATCACAGACTGGAAGTCGCGCACCAGAACCGGGTACGGGTGGGGACCGACGACACTTCCGATGATGTAGTGCGTGGTCTCAACATTGGTCACCCAGTCTCGGATGGCTTCGTTGATCGCGTCCTTGAGAGTTCGGCTACCGGATTTCACAGGTTCCACCGTGGCGCCCATGAGTTTCATGCGAAACACGTTAGGCGACTGTCGACGAATGTCTTCCTCCCCCATGTAGACGATGCATTCCAGGCCCATGTGTGCGCAAACAGTCGCTGTCGCCACGCCGTGCTGCCCTGCGCCGGTCTCCGCAATGATGCGGTCCTTACCGAGCCGACGTGTGAGCAGCGCCTGGCCAAGAGCATTGTTGATCTTATGGGCGCCGGTGTGAGCGAGGTCTTCCCGCTTGATCCAGATATCGGCTCCATCAAGCTCTTTGGTGAGACGTTCAGCGAAGTAGAGGGGAGTAGGCCGCCCCACGTAGTCACGCAGGAGCAGGTTGTACTCTTCCCAGAACTTCGGGTCGGCCTTCGCCTCTTCCCATGCGTCTTCCAGTTCCTGAAGCGCCGACATAAGCGTCTCAGGAACGAACTTGCCGCCATAGTCGCCAAAGCGACCAAATTGGTCGGGCAGGGAGGGTCGTTTATCTGTTGTGGCCATGATATCTCTGTAAGTTTAGACGTTCTGAGAGAGGTACCCTGAGGCTCTCGAAGGGCACCGCTCTCAAAATGTCCAATGGATAGGCTTGCTGACAGCCCATACTCAAACGGGCATTGATCGGATTGTAGGATACACGGCACTTGAGACGAAGGTGGCTGGGTGGAGAGCGGCCGCCCTTCGACCGGCTCAGGATGGCCGCTCTCCATCCGGCCACCGAACCACACTACGAGAGGTGCATCCCATTGGCAGACACTCCTGACCGTCCAGACTGGGACGACTACCTGATGGGTATAGCCATCGCCGTCCGGGCGCGCGCCAGCTGCACCGGCAACCGGGTAGGCTCGATCGTGGCCATTGATAATCGGGTCGTGGCAACGGGCTACAACGGCACGCCGTTCAACACCGAAAATTGTGTCGACGGCGGATGCGACCGCTGCGCCAACCGCGAAAAGTACCCATCAGGTCAGGCCTATGATCTCTGCATCTGCGTACACGCGGAACAGAATGCACTGCTCCAGGCCGCACGATTCGGCATCGCCGTGCAGGGCGGCATCATCTACACAACCATGCGCCCCTGTTTCGGCTGCACCAAAGAAATCATCCAGGCCGGTATCAGCGGCCTACGATATCTCCACGAGTGGCGGCACCCGGACGATGAGGTGTGGGCTCAGTATGAGAAGCTCCAGGCCCGCTTCCCCTCAGGAGCAAAACAGATCCAAACCACCGATGTCAACGCCGAATGGGCCACCTCAAAAAAAAGAGAAGCCACCACCACCGGGCATGATCAGTAACCGATTCGGTAGTTGTGGGGCTTGCCCCACAACTTCGTATTTGCATACGCAGGAAGTGGTCAAACCATGAAAATCACATCAATAGAGACAATCGCGCTACGAGATGATGGCGGTGGAGATGCAGTCTCATGGAACATCGACTCCGGCGCTGCGGGCTACGACCTGACCCTGGTACGAGTCCACACCGATGAAGGCATCACCGGCATCGGTCAGTGCGAGGCTCCGTCGCTGGTAATTGAGTCGATCATCCGAAACGCGATGGGGCTTGAGGCCATCATCGTTGGCGAAGACCCAACAGAAGTCCGGCGACTCTGGCAGAAGATGTACGCCGCCACCGGGCTTTACGGCCGACGCGGTGTTGTTATGGGCGCGATTGGAGCCGTAGAAACGGCGCTCTGGGATATCACCGGCAAAGCGACGGGCAAGCCGGTGCATGAGTTGGTCTGGCAGTCATTCACGGTGGCTGGAACAGGCGCTGAGCCAAAGAAGGTTGTACGTCCGTACGCAACGGTCTACCCCCCGGGTGACTCGATCGAACAGCTCCGAGAACGCATAGGAATCGCGGTGGGGCGCGGCTTCTCAGCGGTAAAGATCGAGGAGTGGCGGGGCCAGTTCGGCAACGTCAGCGTGGCCAAAGATGTTGAGGTCATAGCGGCCGCAAGGGATGCCCTCGGACCGGACCGCGAACTGATGATCGACGTCCAGAACAAGTGGCAGGATGTTGGCCAGGCCATCGAAACGATTCGTGCCATCGCTGAGTACAGGCCGTATTTTATCGAAGCTCCATTGCCCGCTGACAGCATCGACGGCTACGCCCGGCTCGCCTCGGCTGTAGATACCAGAATCGCCGTCGGCGACTGGGGCTTCGCTGGACGTCACGAGTTCCGGGACCTGCTCACTCGTGGCCGGGTGGACGTTGTTCAGCCAAGCTCCGTGCGCGGCGGCGGGATCCACGAAATATTGATCATCGCAGAGGAGGCCTACCGCCACGGAGCACTCTGCATCCCCCACGCATGGTGCCACGTTGTGGGAGTCGCAGCCGAAGTCCACATGGCCGCTGTAGTTCCGAATATGCCTTACTTTGAGTATCCCATCGCATTCCCGGACTCGCCCACGATCTCAGGCCTTCTGAACCCAGCAATCAAGATTCGGCCAGATGGTTTGGTAGAGGTGCCCAACCGCCCAGGCCTTGGCGTGGAACTCAGTGAGGACGTGCTGGCGAAGTACCGGGTCGAGCCCTACTAATGACCGATCCACTCCATCTCGTCGGCATCATGGCTGGGATATACCATAACGGCAAATACCTGATGATGGTCCGCGCAGAAGTTGAGTCCGAAGCGCCGATGACCCTCTCGTTCGTGAGCGGCAGCACCGAAGTAGGTCCGGAACGAGATGATGTACTTGAGGACACTTTGCATCGCGAAGTAATGGAGGAGGTGGGCGTCACCGTCGTCGATCTCGTCTATGTCCGAAGTCGAGCATTCACGCTGACCCGAGGCGTCCCCGTGATTATTGCCGAGTTCATCTGCAAATGGGACGCCGGAACCGCCCGCGTCGCCGATCCCAACGAAGTTGAGTCAGTCGCATGGATGACTGTCGCCGAAGTTAACAGCCATCCAAAATCACCCTCTTGGACCATCGATTCGATGGCCGCAATGGAAGCTAAGCGAATTGAGCTTGGCTGGTAGGCGAGCGCGACTCTACCCGATTGTCGCGGGATGAGATCCTCACGGCCCGCAAAGCCGGCCCTCAGGACGACTGTGATGATGTTTGCTGGTTATTCCCTGGTGCGGGCCTGACTCACAGGACGACAGGCCAAGTGCCTTGCTATCGATCTGTCGACCTACTTCGGGGTGGCCGTTTTGATCCACCGGCCAGACGAGGAGTGACTTAATAGGAGCCTGGCTTTCGCCACTTCACAGTCCCGTCCTCCCGCCCAGCCGATGGGCACTATCCCACCCTGCAACGAGGAGACAGTTGTGAGTACCATCGCATATAACGAACCTTCACGCGTGATCGTAGGAGTCGATACCCATCAGGATGAGCACGTTGCCATCGCCATAAACGGGGATGGAGCCTATCTGGGTGAGTATCGGATCGAGACGACCCTCGCAGGGTATGCAGATCTGGAGCGTTGGTCATCCAACTTCGGAACCATTGCAGCCTTTGGGGTAGAAGGGACCGGGTCGTATGGCGCCGGGCTATCCCGCTTTCTTACCGGAGAGAAGTATCAGGTTTTTGAGGTCAACCGGCCTGATCGTTCGACTCGTCGCAGGCTTGGCAAGAGCGATTCTATTGATGCAGAGGCCGCTGCTCGCTCAGTCCGAGCCGGGATGGCAGAAGGGACTCCGAAGTCTGGTGATGGCAACGTTGAGATGATCCGTATGCTCAAGGTCACCAGGGACTCTGCAATCAAGGCACGAAGCCAGGCGAAGAACCAGATGAAGTCACTGATCCTGACCGCTCCTGCTGAGCTGCGGGAGCGCTTCGAAGGTCTGAAGGCAAGCAAACTCGTAGATCGTTGTTTGCGGCTACGACCGGCTGAGATGACAACGCCAACTACGATAGCAAAGTTCGCACTCCGCTCACTCGCTCGTCGCCAGGGGCAACTGGATACTGAGATATCCAAGATCGACGTTGAACTGACCCGGCTTACGAAACAGACGGCTCCGGCACTTGTCGAGGCGTTTGGGATGGGACCTAATACTGCGGCTACACTGCTCGTAGCTGCTGGAGACAACGTTGAGAGGATTACGTCTGAGTCTGCCTTCGCGGCATTGTGCGGTGTATCTCCGATACCCGCTTCATCAGGCAAGACCACTCGGTGGCGTCTCAGTCGCGGGGGTAATCGGCAAGCCAACTCCGCACTGCACCAGATCGTGATCGTCCGCCTCAAGTCTGACAGGCGCACTCGAGACTACATGGAACGTCGCATCCGAGAGGGGAAGAGCAAGTTAGAGGTGATCCGGTGTCTCAAGCGATACGTCGCCAGAGAGGTGTTCAATATCCTCAAGAATCTCCCAACCTCTCAGGCCAAAATGGTCGCTTGACATCTATAGGAGCATCGGATGGGGGAGGGCGCGTGATATCGAATCAGCCGTGGTGAGCGAACCTTAATTTTGTCGTTCTGAGGAGGGTGGCTCCGAGAGCGACGTGAGAACCTCATCTTCCACGCCACATCACCATCCCCGCGATGTCATCCTGAGCGAAGGCGGGTCCGCGCCGCTGTCGAAGGATCTGGAGTATTCGACGTCAACACCGGGTGAACCAGGCGCCAACGGCTCGATGTCACCGTGATGGCGGACTCAACATTTGAGATCCTTCAACTCCGCTATCGCTGCGTTCAGGATGGCATGGCTGTGACATCTGCCGTTGCGTATGTTGGGAGTGCCATTACCGCGCTCCAGGATATTCAATCGGAGGATGCTTCAACAGCTCCTCCTCAATCAAATCAGAGCCCAGTCCTGGCCTGTCCGTGATCTGCAAATGGCCGTTCTTTATCTCAAACGGGTGCGTCATGATGTCGTCTCGCCATGGAGCATCATCCACGTCAAACTCCTGAATAAAGAAGTTCGGTACCGTGGCGTCGACAGCGGCTGAAACCAGCGTGTTGATTGGGCTGTGGCAGTTGTGCGGCGCAAAGAGAGTGTCATACGCGTTAGCGAGGTCTGCGATCTTTTTGCCCATTGTGATGCCGTTCCAGGCGAGGTCCGGCATGATGATGTCCTGCGAGTAGTTCTGCAGGAAGGGCCGATATCCGGTGGTTCCAAAGATGCTCTCGCCGGTACAAATCGTTGTTGTGGTTGAGTCCCGAATCACTCGCAGCGCTTCTGCGTCGAATGTCTCGGTCTCCAGCCACATCATGTCGAACGGCTCCAGCGCCTGGGCTAACTTGATTGTGCCGCCAAGTTTGAATGAAAACGCCACGTCCAGCGCGATGCCGATATCTGGCCCCAACTCTTCGCGGAACGTGCCCACAACCGCCTCTGCGTTGCGGCGAACGGAAGCCGGAGCATCTCCCGCTGGAGCCGAGTCACCCAGCCCGGGTTTGATTGGCAGAGCGTCCGGGCGGTCCTTGAGACTGATCAAGTTAGTCTTGATAGCGGTGTATCCGCGGTCTTTCACTTCCTGGGCGACCTCTCGGAGATCGTCGGTGGTCTGGACTTGTTTGACGCCAAGCCGGTCGGTCATGAACTTCGGGCGCGCTCGCGTTGAGCCGCAATGCGACCAGTACAAGCGCAGTTCATCACGCATCTTGCCGCCAAGGAGTTGCCACACCGGCGCGTTGAGAACCTTGCCACGGATGTCCCAGAGCGCAGAGTCGATACCCGACATGGCCTTCGACGCGATTCCCGCTGTATGCCGGATGGACACGTTATGAAGGTCCCACCAGATGGCCTCAACCTGCATGGGGTCTCGGCCCACAACGAACTCTGCAAGGCGATCCACCGTGGCAGTAATAGGTCCGGGAGCGCCCCAGTCACTGCAGTCACCCCAGCCAACGACACCGGGATCCGATGTCTCCACCTTCACGAACGTCCACGGCCTGAATCCGCCATCGACGATGAATGTTTTGATATTCGTGATTTTGAGTGCCATATAGCTACTCTCCTTTAGACCTGCGGGCCGGCGACGCCCTGCTCTCGAAGCGCCTTTATCTCGTCTGCTGAGTAGCCCGCAAACTCCAGTATCTCGTCGGTGTGCTGCCCCAGTATCGGAGCGGCTGATTTCATCTGCGCGGGCGTGCCTGACATCTTCACCGGGTTGCCAATGTTGTGCGTTTCGCCCGAGATCGGATGTTCAAGGACAACATCCATGCCGCGGGCAATGACCTGTGGATCGGACCACGCCTCCTCCATGTTGTAAATCGGCCCCGCCGGTACGCCAGCCGCCGCAAGCACATCAATCCAGTGCGCGGTTGGCTGCTGCGTGGTGGTTTTCTCCAACTCCGCCTCTAGCTGATCCAGCGACCCCATCCGCGCTGCGTTGCTGGAGAATCGTTCATCTTCCAGGAGTTCGTCACGTCCGATCGCATGGGCGAAGCGCTCCCAGTTGTTCTGGTTTGCGGCGCCAATGTTGAAGTAGCCGTCGGCAGTCCGCAGCGCCTGGTACGGTGCCGCTAGCCGGTGCCGCGATCCGGCCGGTTCAACGCTCGTCCCCTCAGAGAAGTAGATGGCGGACTCCCACACGGTGTACGCCATCGCCGACTCAAGGAGCGACGTCTCAAGATGCTGGCCTTCGCCCGTTTTGAGGCGGTTCACATAGGCTGCGAGTATCCCGTACACGGAGAACATCCCGGCATTGAGATCGGCCACTGGCACTGCAATCTTGGCGGGCGGGGAATCTGGGTGGCCGTTGGCGCTCATCAGGCCACTCATGCCCTGCGCCACAAGATCAAAGCCGGCTCGTTTCCCGTACGGGCCGGTTAGCCCAAAACCCGAGATGGAACAGTAGACCAGCGCAGGATTTATCACCTTGAGGTCGTCCCAGCCCAGCCCATTGCGCGCCATTGAACCAGGCCGCGAGTTCTCAATGAGGATATCTGATTTGGCGACGAGCCTCTTGAACGCCTCCTTGCCATCGTCAGAACGTATATCTAGAACAATCGAGCGCTTATTCCGATTCATCTGGAGGAATGCGGCGGACTCACCCTCGATAAAGGGCGGGCCCATGCGACGCGTATCGTCACCGCCTGTTGGCTTCTCAACTTTGATTACGTTGGCGCCCATATCCGCCAGGAGCATGGTGCAGAATGGGCCTGCGAGGATTTGACTGGCATCGAGGACGGTCACGCCGTCGAGAGCACCGCCGTTTGTCATAAGAGCGTTCAACTCCGAATTAGTGGCTTTGGCGGCAGTGATGTTACTCGCCTCACACCCGCTGCGGCATGTTGAGGTGAGCCGAAGAGGGCGGCGTTCCCTCTGAATAATCTGCAGGTGCTGTCCACGCGCATTCCTACGTGGTGCCGTGAAACGCCCCCACCAGATCGACCTCGCGCTTGCTCCCTATGTAAAACGGCGATCTCTGGTGCAAGCCCGTTGGAGTGAGATCGAGAATCGGGGTAGTCCCGTTCGTCGCGGCGCCACCAGCCTGTTCCGCCACGAACGCCATCGGTGCGCACTCGTACAACATGCGCAGCTTTCCTTCTGGATTCGTGGTGTTACCGGGGTACGCGAAAATTCCGCCTTTCAACAGAATACGGTGAAAGTCTGCCACCAACGCGCCAATGTATCTGGCGCTGTAAGGCCGTCCAGTGTCGGGGTCATTCTCTTTCACGTAGTTCACCCATTGGCGGTCGGGCATGAGCCAGGTGCCTGAGTTGCCCTCATTGGTTGAGTAGACATTCGATTTCTCTGGGAACTTAAGGTCAGGCGTCGTCAGGTGGTACTCGCCCATCGTCTGGTCCAGCGTGAATGCGTGGACGCCCTGGCCCGTGGTGTAGCAGAAGATGGTGGACGAGCCGTACAGGATGTACCCGGCGGCCACCTGGTTTCGACCGGGCTGAAGCAGGTCAGCATCTGAGCACTCACCAGAGGGGGACTTACGCGGATAGATCGAAAAAATCGTGCCGATGGGAGCCGCTACATCTATGTTGGATGAACCGTCGACCGGGTCGTAGCTAACCACGTACTTGCCGGATTCCGCACCACTTTCCGGGAATACCGGCCGGTCCAACTCCTCCGAGCCTATTGCACAGACCAGACCCGTCTCAGAAAGAAGGTCAATGAATAGCTCGTTGGACCAGTCGTCCAGTTTGGCGACCTCCTCGCCCTGCACGTTGACTCGCCCCGTGTAGCCCGTCGCCTCCACCAGCCCTGCCAGGTTGATCTGGCGAGATATTAGCTTGCCGCCGAGGGCTATTGCGCTCAGGAGGGATGTGAAGTCGCCCGTGGCTTCCGGGTACTCACTCTGTCGACTGCGGATGAATCGGCTGAGCGTGGGTGGAAGCCCCTGAGTGTTGCTGTTCATTCATGCACCTGCCCCACGCGCCATTTGAGGCACGATTCATTGGCTTGCTGTCGGGTGTTCGCTGCCCAACGTTGGGATTTCTGGCATCGGTATCTCTTTATCTTGATTGCAACCGTTTTGATGATGAATCAAGGCGGGACGAGATCTCAAGTTTTCCACCATTCAAGCCCATCCCGGACACTGACCGACGATAACGTTCAACTCAACATACAGTTAACGGGCTCGCCAGAGAAGCCACAAAAGCCAGGACTCTCCCTCACACGAATTTATTGCTCAGGAGCCGGATATGGACACTTCAACGCTTTCAGACGTCGCCAATCGCATGGTCGCTCCCGGAAAAGGGATTCTTGCCGCAGACGAGAGTACGGGCACGATTGGCAGCCGTCTCTTAAGCATTGGCCTCGAAAATACCGAGGACAATCGTCGATCCTGGCGGGAGATCCTATTCACCACGCCTGGAATCGAAGAACAGATCAGTGGAGTCATCCTCTATGACGAGACGATTCGACAGAACGGCTCTGATGGCAAGCGCCTTATCGACAATCTGACCTCCCTCGGAATCATGCCGGGCATCAAGGTGGACAAGAGCACCTCACCACTTGAAAACGCTCCCGGTGAGCTCTTTACCAGCGGTCTTGATGGACTACGCGATCGACTGGCTGAGTACCGAAACCTCGGCGCCACATTCGCGAAGTGGAGAGCTGTGATCACAGTCGCCCACGGCATTCCGACTGCACGCGGTATCAAAGTCAATTCGGAAGCGCTCGCCCGGTACGCCGGACTCTGCCAGGAGGCTGGCATAGTCCCCATCGTGGAACCCGAAGTTCTCATGGATGGCGATCACACAATTGAAAAATGCTATGCGGCCACCGAAGCCACTCTTAGCCAGGTGTTCTCTGATCTCATCGACTCGGGTGTTTATCTTGAAGGCATCGTTCTCAAGCCCAACATGGTCCTCAGCGGATCAGATGCTCCCAACAGGGCGGATGCAGCCGAAGTGGCGGAGCGGACGATCACATGTTTCCGACGCACAGTCCCGGCGGCCGTTCCCGGCATAGCGTTCCTATCAGGTGGCCAGGGAGACGAAGAGGCAACAGTCAACTTGGACGCGATGAACCGATCAGAACTCGACCGACCATGGAATATGACGTTTTCATACGGGCGAGGTCTCCAGGCCGCTCCGCTGAAGAAGTGGGGACAGGACACCTCAGACATTACTGGCACCCAGGAAGTGTTCGCCCGTCGGGCAAAGATCGTTGCAGCCGCAAGCAGAGGCGAGTACAGCGCTGACATGGAGCGTGGCTAGCTGAGGTAGGCCGACATTCCGGATCCATCCCAACGTTCAGCAATTCCAGACCGCGTCATTGAGCGATAGATCAGACCCTGCTGCTGGCGTCCGCCCTCCACGCGCTTTTTGAGTCCGACGACCCGGCGCATCTCGCGAGTGATCGAGTTCTCAGATGATTTCGGGAACTCCCGGTAAAGAGAGATGGATCGCTCGTAGACATGCCAGTGTCCGGCTCGCCGGGAAACGGCATGCACGGTTGGCAGCACAGCGTTGATGGCAATATCGACCGCACGACTCTTACCTATCAAAGCGCGACGATCTCCAACGCCTTGAACCATGAGCGCTGCGATCAGATCGTCTGGAGTCGTGTCGCCCCCGATTAACTCGAACATGCAATCAACAGGCCCGCGTGATCCCAGCCATCGATGAGCGAGCGCAGCAGCGCCTTCAATGCGATTCTTCGGCGAGTTATCGGGCCTTCCACTCGCCTTCGACCATTCCGGGACAGCGCCGATAATCCGAGTACCTGAATCGCCGTCCTGAATATCGAAGCCAGCTCCCTGCCGGAGCAACAATGCAACTTCGCTCGGAGGGCCGTTCTTGAATCTGGTCTGCAACATGCTCCACGGCACACGCGCGGAGAGTTGACGGAAGGGCTTCCGGTTTTTTGAGTACCCAAGGCACTCAAGGACCTCTGCCCACAACACTTGATCACCTTCGGCGCGGGCGAGGTCCAGTTCTAGACCGGCGCTCCGCGCGAAAAATCGCCGATCTCCCGCCTCATCCAACGTGAGCTTTGGAATCTCGGCCGACGGTCTGACAGGATGGCCTCCTCGCATCGCACCCGGCTTTAGCAGAAGGAACGGGATTCGGACGCCGGAACTGGCCTGGACCTCATCGCCCTCTTCGGAGCCAGTCACATGAAAGATCACCCCGTTATATCCGGGATCTCGATCATGCCCGTGCGAATACCAGCCCGACCGCCGTACATGGATCTCAATATCGCCCCGGTGCACCACGCCATCCGGGTCAGTAACTACTGCGTCCACGAAATCCGGTCCGCCGCCGGGCGCTGGCCTGCCTGAGTACATCACCTGATAGGTCTTTCCGTCCCTGTCAGTCACGCTCTTAGACCGACGCCATGCAGAATGCAGCACCGATTCAGCGAGCGGGCGTGAGCCGCTGCGCCGAGGTTCGCCCAGCCTCAAATACGCCGAGGTTAAATAAGGTGGGCAAAAATATATATGAAACGAAGAAGGCCGGGTTTGTACCCGGCCTTCTTTTACGAGCATCATCTGAGAAGATTAGCTGCCCGTGTATGGAATCTCCGAGTGCTCCGCGGCAAAGGCGCGGACGTGCCCCATCATCAGATCCTGAATTCCAAGGGTAATCGCTCGGCCATCGGACTTTCCCGCGGCCTTCGCTCGCGCCTCTGCGTCTTCCGTCCGCTTCACGCGCTCCGGGTGATCAGGCTCTCCCGGGTAGCCAAGAGAAGCTGCGAAGTCGTTGGGCCCACCAACAATTCCGCTCAGTCCCGGTACAGCCAGAATGTCATCGAGGTTCTCGTACGCCTTCTTGGACTCGATCTGGGCTGAAACAATCATGTTCTCATTGGCCCAGTTGGCGAATCCAAGCTTGCCACCGTACTTCTCGTTGAGCACCTTGTCGTCGTTGAGTTCCGTGCCGCGACCGCCGCCCCATGAGCGCCATCCAGTTGGAGGGAACAGACATGCATCTGCAAGCGCCTGCGCCTCTGCACCGGTCTCCACATGCGGACCGGTTACGCCCTGAATCCCACGGTCCAACCAAAGGTTGATCGTGCTTGGCTGGTTGTTCGGAACCCTGGCCACAACGGACATGCTGTAGCCATTTGCCACTCGGCAGATCTCATCGACAGATTCGGGAGTAAATGCGCCGTGTTCACCATCCAGGCTGATGGCCTGGAATCCAGCATGCGCCGCCATCTCGATCAACGTCTGGTTATAGAACGTCATTGCGAAGACGAGCGCCTTAAAGCCTTCTTTGTTGCGTTTGAGAATTGAGTTTTCGATCATTCAGGTACCTTCCGAACGTTTTTCGAGTGCCGCAATCGACACTTGCTGTGCCTTGTGGAGCGGCAGTATACGCCCGCAGACACGGTAGTGGAGGCAGAGGCCACGCACTATCAAGAACTTGCGGAAATTAATTAACAGTGGGGAAGGGATTTAAACCCTGCAGGAGCGCCTCAACGCTGTGAGTCGTCGATGTATCCGACGCGAAGAGGGGCAGGTTTGAAACCTGCCCCTCTCTCACTGTTACGAGTCAATGTCTGTGGGATTTACGCCTACTGTCCGGCGAGCGCCTGGAACTCCGCTATCTGTGACCGGAACGTCAGACCCGCATCCCCGGCAGGAATGTCGATACCCGCAAGCCCGGAGTCGGTTATGAATGTTTGGTACGGGGCGGAGGCTTTCCCATTTCTTAGCGCGGCATTGATGCGGTCCTTCAGGAACTGTGGCGTCTGCCGGCTGATAGCAATGCCCCGCAAATAAGGGACGCCCTCAAATGAGCTTCCTGCAGATGCCGTTGTCGGAACCCCGGCAAGGGAGGCGACTTCACTCGGTCCAAGAACCAGCATAGCGGTGCCAGCGCCCGATTTGACCAGCGCGACTGCTTCGCCAAGTGGGAGCAGTCCCAGGCCGTCCGCGGTAGCAATCCTGGCTTCAGGATCACCAGCAGGAATGGTTACCAGTGTCAGTTCAAACGCGTCGGCAATACCCGCTGCGTTCAATGCAGCAGCCCCGGTGTCCGGCCCCTTCACTCCAACCGTCACACTTCCAGATGACCCGGCAGCTACAACATCATCCCAGTTGGAAAACGCGGAACCGGTGGCGGCGACGAAGACGAATGGTTCAAGCGTGCCGGTTGCCGTGGGCAGATATTTTCGGGTGACGTCTATTTCCGTAACGCCCGTCGCAATAGCCGCAATCTGATCGCTGTTGATCACCAACATCCAATGACCAACCGTCGGCTTGTCTTCAAAGCTCTCCGCTACGGTCACTCCGTTGGCGCCAGGCTCGGGAACAACGGCCACTTCGCCTGGCAATACGACACCAAATGCTGCTGAGATCGCATTAGTAAAATCAGTCTCAAACGTGCCGTCGGCCGCTCCAACGGTAAATTGGATTATCTCTTGTGGATAGACCGGCGTTGAGAGAGTGAAGTCGTTTTCCCCTTTACCTTGCGCACTGGGCCCCCCCTTCCCGGCACCTGGATCACCTTTGCACGCAATTACTGCCACGCCAATCAGAGCCATTAACATCACGAGAAGTAGTGGCCTTCGAGCAAGGCCCATGTTGAGTGTCATCCAGAAATTGTCTCCGTGTATCAGTGTTTGGCGTAAACGAGGTGGGCGCGCGGTCTACACCCAGCCAGACGTGGCGCGCGCCCAATAGGGTACGCGCTAACCAATTCGTTAGCTATATGCCACTTTGGTGTCCAACCCCCAGTTCAACATACGGATACCGGGCCAGTTCGTCTTCGTTGAGCTCAATTCCAAGTCCCGGCGCATCAGATAGATCAACGTAGCCATCGGTCTGTCTCGGCAGCCCGTTTACTACTTCAAAGTAGTTCGCATCGTAGAACTCTGCGTGGTATTCCTGAATGCCAAAGTTGGACATCGTTGCGTCCAGATGCAGTGACGCCATCGTGCCAACCGGGGAGTTGGTGTTGTGAGGCGCCATCGTCAGGTGTGCAGCCTCAGCGATTGATGCGATTTTCTTGAGTTCCGTGATGCCGCCTGCGTTGCAGATATCTGGCTGCAAGAAGTCCACGGCATGTGCTTCTACCAGTTCGTAAAACGGGTACTTACCGTATAGGCGTTCTCCTGTGGCGATAGGGATGTCGACGCGATTTCGGACATCGGCCATTTCGGCTGTGAGTTCGTATGAGACAGGCTCCTCGTAGAACATCGGCTCGTACTGCTCCAGCCGCTTGCCGATCTGAATCGCCGTTCCAACGTTAAACTTCGCATGTGCCTCAACCAGTATGTCGACGTTTGGCCCTACCGCCTCGCGTACCGCCGCCACCCGGCCCACCGCCAATCCCAGTTCTTCTCGTGAAATATTGAAGTAACTATCGCGGCCAAACGGGTCGAACTTCAAAGCCGTGTAGCCCTTATCGACAACGATCTTCGCCTCATCGGCGTTTAGCTGTGGCACACCGGGATTGGTGTACCAGCCGTTGGCGTAGACCCTCAGCCGTTTCTTGTGTGCGCCACCCAGCAATGTGTAGACAGGCACGCCAAGAATCTTGCCCTTCAGGTCCCAGAGTGCGATATCTATGCCAGACATCGCCGTGGCAACCAGACGCCCACTGCGGGAGATCATCCCCTGATGCATCTGCGTCCAGTGAACTTCTGAATCCAAAGGATCCTTGCCGTTGAGATAGTTCTCAAACCACCAGGTCAGGATGCTATCCACCTGATCGTCCATTCCCAGTGGACTGGCCTCCCCGATACCGAAAACATTTGGATCGTCGGTCAGCAGCTTGATCAGCAGCCAATTTCGTTGGGCATTGTGGTGTCGAGAGTGAAATCGAATCGTTTCGATGCCAGTGAGTTTCATGATTGGTCTCCAGTGGACTCGATGGGTCTGGCCAATGTATACATGGACATGACGGAAGTCGCGGAAGTATATGCGCTCCAACGTGGTAAATTGCGCGGCAAGGAGCCAACTGCGATGACACCGCGATCAGATGCCGACAATCTTGCCAATGAGGTAAAAGCCGCCGCTAACGCGGTGGCTGCCCGTGTTAAAGAGATTCGTGAGGATATTCACGCACACCCGGAACTTCGTTATCAGGAGCGTAGGACGGCCGCTCTTTGCGCAGAAGAGTTGAGATCACTGGGCATAGAGGTCACAGAAGGCGTGGGCCAGACTGGAGTGGTGGGTGTACTCCGAGGCGGCGCCATATCCTCTGGAGCGTGCCAGACCGTTGGATTCAGGGCCGAGATGGACGCCCTTCCTACTGAGGATCTGTGCGGACACCCTTGGCAATCAACCAACCCCGGAGTTGGCCATCATTGCGGCCACGATGGGCATGTGGCTGCTCTGCTTGGGACAGCCCGGGTCCTTGCGGGTATGCGAGACCGGCTTGAAGGGAACGTGAAATTCCTGTTTGAGCCAGCAGAAGAAGCCACGCCAGACGATGAGATCGCAGGCTCCACTGCGATGATCAACGACGGAGCGCTGGACGATCCCCGCCCGGATGCGATATTCGCCTGTCACTTCTACCCGGAGTGGCCCGCTGGTTCAATAGCGATGAAAGTTGGATCGTCGTTTTCCGGTAACGACTACTTTGAGTTGACCGTGAAAGGCAAGGAGTCTCACAGTGCCGTCCCATGGAAGGGTATAGATGCAATCGTTGTGGCGGCCCAGGTAATTTCAGCTTTACAGTCATTCACGGCGCGCCAACTCGATATCGAAGAGGCGGCCAGCCTGACTGTGGGCACAATTAGCGGAGGTCGGGCCTCCAACATCCTGGCTGAAACAGTGGAGATGACCGGTACGGTGAGGATTTCCAGCGAAGAGATCCGCGACGACCTGCCGGCAATGATCGAACGGACCATCAAGGGCGTATGCGAGTCGTTCGGAGCCGAATATGACTTGAAGTACTTCTCCCGACACCTCCCCGCCGTCATCTGCACTCAAGCTGAAGTTGACTTGATGCGATCGGCGTCAATAGAGGTACTTGGCCGTGAGCACGTAATCGAGATGCGGCACCCGAGGCTGGCCGCAGATACAGTGCACGAATGGCTGGATCGGGTCCCCGGGGTGTTCTTCATGGTGGGATCGGCAGGGGAGTCACCAGACACACGCTACCCCTCTCACCATCAACGATTTAACATCGCTGATGAAACTTGGCCCGCCGTGGTCGCGGCTGAGTCCATGACGGCGATCAGATATTTGCAGCAAGCCAGGTCGGAGTGACCGGCAAGATCAGTAAAGGGAGCAACCGGAAATGAATGGCGGCCAAATCAAAGAGACACTGAATGATGGCGGCGCCGTCTTTGGATTCATGATCTCAGCGTCCCGGAACGGCAAGTGGGCCGTGACTCTGGGCGGTGGTGGAATCGACTACACGATCATCGATACAGAGCACGCCCAGCGGAGTCGTGAAGAACTCGCGGACCTCGTGTTGATCCTGAAGGCCAATAACGTATCGCCAATAATCCGGATTCCATACCCGGTGCCGCACTACGTCGCAATGGCGCTTGATGCCGGAGCTGACGGCGTGCTGGTTCCGTATTGCGAGGATCCTCAGGTTGTACGTGAGTGTGTTGCTGTGAAGAACTGGCACCCGATGAAGGGCGACTACCTCGATCGAGCAGCTAGCACTGGCGTATTCCCCAGCGACAAAACACGGGACTACCTGGCAGCACGACACAAGAATCACACCATAATCATTGGAATTGAGAGCGAGCCAGGTTACGAAAATCTGGATGAGATTCTGAAAGTCGAGGGCCTCGATGCAATATTCATCGGTCCCAACGATATGAGCACTTCCCTGGGGATTCCAGACGATTACGGCAATCCCAAATACTGGAATGTAATCGACGATATCGTCAAACGCACTGAAGCATCTGGTCGCCCGGTGATGATCCACCAGCAGAACATCAAAGACTCATCCCGAGCGATTGACGCTGGTGCCCGATTCATACTTCACAGCAGCGATCAGCGAATGCTTCAACAGGCTATGCAGCACGATTTTGGTGCACTTCGCGAGTACACAGAGAAGAAACTGGGTCGTTCGCTTTCAATCGAGGTTGAGGACACCGTAGAAACGATTTGATACGAATCGGGGGGAAGTAACCCGATATTGATAGTGGTTTGTCCAGGTTCATGGTGGATGATCGTCGGATTGTGCTCAGGTGCCGATCAACCTTATGCTGTCTAACGACGTCTGCCGGAACCTAGGTATTTGGGAACCCCCAATGGGTGACGTCACCCATTTACTAATGGGTGTTAACCGCCAGATTCTACAATGGACCTATACGGACTGAATAACGGAGAGTTTGAGATAGATATGACCGAAAGCACTGGTCAGGGACTACTAAATATTCGTGAAGCTGCCAGATACCTGGGTATCAGCCATCACACCCTTTACAAGCTGCTGGAGCGCCGCGAAGTCCCTGCGGCGAAAATTGGCGGCTCCTGGCGATTCAACCGGGCCACATTGGACGAGTTCGTGGCTTCCCAGTCACTTGTACCACGCCCACGTGTCCTTGTGATTGACCCCATCAAGGGCGACCGCGATCTCCTGTCCGACTTCGCATTGGCGCGCGCCGGCCAGATTGATACTGTGGCAGACGCTGATGAGGCTATTCGGCAGCTTGGTAGGGCGAAGCCAGACCTGGTATTCGTCGGAGCTGAATCGGCTGAAGGCATCGCATCCACCGTAAACAAGCTTCGCGAAGAGGGCATTGACGCCCGAATTGTGGTGGTTGCAGCACCTGGCGACGCAGCGATAGCGTCACCTGCGATGGAGCACGGACCCGTGTTCCTTCTTCCGAAGCCAGTTGACCGGGATGACGTGATCTCAATCCTTACGCTGATCACGCACTAACCCGAAACAGAGGAAGATGCGGGGACCCTGAGGGCGATAATAACATCGCCCTCAAGTTGGTTAACGAGTTAGCGATTTAGCCGAGCTTGAACAGTTTGTACGTCTCGGCAGGGCCCACACCATGCGCCTCCCCATTACGGGTCTTCCACTCACGCATCCGGTCTGCCGTTTCCTGTGGAACCTGGCTGAAGTGCGCCTTCAGGGCTGAAATCGATTTTTCCAAATCTTGCTCTTCCAACTCCACCACGTGATTGGCCGCATCACCGCCATACATCACCCAGACCTCTGCCACCTTGTGGGGCTCAAAGCCTTCTTCAAGCAACTCCGGATAGGTCAGCCTGTCGCGGGCCGTTGGGTATACAGCGGATAGTGCGGCCTCTGCCGCTGCCATGTGGTCTGGGTGGCCAATGTACGTGCTGTTGGAGAGATCGCGAGTTGGACTGTTGCAGATCAGGACTTCAGGCTTGTGCTTTCTGATCATCCTGGCAATGTCTCTTCGCAGATCAAGACTCGGCTCCAGGAAAGAGTCAGGATAATCGAGGAATTCAACTGCCTTGAGTCCAAGAATCCCCCCGGCAGCAATCTGCTCATCGTGCCGAATGGCCGATAGTTTTTCCTGGGTCATATCGAGGTCGTCTGAGCCTTTGCTGCCGTCTGTGCAAAGGACGTAAGTCACTTCCCAGCCCTTACGTATTAGCTGAGCAACCGTGCCCGAGCACCCAAACTCGGCATCGTCTGCATGTGCGACGACTACCATCGCACTCCTGAGATTTGGATCGGAAAGTTGCTCCGTCATACTGCTCCCATTGGACGCGCTCGTATCGGCATCATGAACTCACACATGATGTCGATACTTCAGCGTTATCTCTGTTTTTGATGTTGAAATCCGCTTCAAGCGGATCGGGTAAATTCTGTAAGTCCAATATGACACTTAAAAGACTTAATCCGCAAGAAAATCAGTGACGACAGAACGCCATCCCTCAACCCCGTAGAAGGCGCCGTTGTGATCGACTTCACGCAGCGGATGCCATTTCACACCTTGTATTTGGGCCGCCGTCTCCCTAGCGCGATCAAAGGCAGGATCATCCTCTCCAGATACACAGAGCACCGGCATCTTAAAATCTCCTGCGACATCTTCCGCACCCCGCCACGCGCTCAGCGCCTGGATGGCGCGCTCCATCGATTCCGGATCGTTGACGGTCGTGCTCCCGGCCTCAGGCCTGATGCCCATGCCTCGCTCCATCGCTCGGAGCTTGCCTGATCGAAACAGGCCAATCAGCCTGGGGAGCCGTGACTCAGCGACAGGTGGCCGGGCGTGCTGCGCCGCAATGATTAATTTGCCAAGAACCTCTGGATGGCGTGCGGCCAGTTCGAAGCCAACTCGACCGCCCAGCGAAAACCCAAAATAGTCGAACCGCTCGTATCGCTGCTGCGCTGCAATGTCCAGTACGCTCTGAGCTATCGATTCGATCGCGTAGGGGTTCTGCTCTTCCGGGCGGGAACTTTTGCCATGACCCGGCAGATCGACCAGTATCAGTGTCCGTAATGACGAGAGTGCCTCTACCCATCCGGCGCGCCTGAACTCTTCGCCACTCTGGATAATTCCGTGCAGCATGAACAGGGGAGGACCTTCGCCCTCAATCTGGTAGTGATAGTTACAGCCGTTTGTCTCGAGGTAGGGCACCGGTCAGATCAGGACCCCGCCGAGTCAGCGTCCATGTCGCGCAGAGTTACGCGGCCCTCAACGACCTCAACACGAACCCGCTCGCCCATCTTCAGCTCATCAAGCATCTCACGAGGAATCTGTACGCGACCGCTGGCATCCACCAGCAGATACTCTTCGGTTTCGGTTGCAGCGCCACCAATGGACTGGCCTTCGTCAACCTTGCGCCGGATCTCCGTGGAGGTCTTCCCGTCCCGGATAGCGATCGCTCGCCCAACGCTGGTCGAGATCGCCGGGTCATGTGTGACCACGACAATTGTTGTCCCAAGATCCACGTTCAGGTGGTTGAGAAGCTCAAGAATCTCTGTTCCAGTCTCATCGTCCAACTCACCCGTTGGCTCGTCTGCCAATAGCAATGGCGGTTCGTTCGAAAGGGCTACGGCGATAGCTACCCTCTGCTGCTCGCCACCCGAGAGATGTTCCGGGCGGTGGCTCATCCGCTCGCCAAGCCCCACCAGATTCAGCAACTCAGCGGCCCGTTCGCGACGTAATTTGCTGTTCCGCCCGGCAAGCATCATTGGGAGTTCGACATTCTCAATTGCGGTCAGGTAAGGGAACAGGTTGCGAGCGGTCTGCTGCCAGACGAATCCAACTTCGTTACGTCTGTACTCAACAACCTCTTTTGAGGTCATGTTTAACATGTCATAGTCACCAACGAACACTGTTCCTGCTGATGGGACGTCATATCCGGCAAGGATGTTGAGCAACGTGGACTTACCACTGCCGCTGGAGCCGATTATTGCAACAATTTCCCCCTTCTCAACCTTCAGATCAAGTCCGCGCAGCGCGACGACCTCAAGGTCTGCAACCTTGAAGATTTTGAAGACATCATTGCCGTAAATATAGGAGCGTCCCGCCTGCGCGCCAGACGCCCCAGATGAACTACCTGTAGTCAATCCTCTACCTTTCACCCATGCGCATCACGGAGTGTATCGACATCTTGAAAACCATCCACATCAATGTGCCAATTACCGCCGCAAACACTACGCCGATGATGCCAAATGTTATGCCAATCGAGCCCCAGTTGATCTCTTGGATCATTGGCGGGACCACATCCAGTCCCGAACCTGAGGTACCAAGGAACGGCATAATCGTGTTGCCAAGTCGTGCACCCATGAAGGCGCCAATGGTGAATGCGGCGGCAATTACGAGCACCTGTTCCAGCATTACCAGGCCAAGTAATTGCTTCATTGACAGGCCCGAAGCTCGCAACAGAGCGAACTCCATTCGCCTACCCTGGAATGTCACCTGAGCATGGACCAGGAACCCGATGGCGCTGACCACTAGGACAGTAAAAAACGCGATAGCCAGCAACGCCCGCCATCCCGCCGCCGAGAGTGGATCGATATCACGCGTTCCTAACTGAGCTTCTCTTCCCTCTACTCTGACGAACCGGATCTGCCGTCCGGAGACGATCTTCCCGATGTCATCTGCAGTGATCACCGCCGCCGGATCGGTCGACACCCAGTACTCGTCAACACGACGCGCATCACCAAGCCCATCGACGCCGAACGCCCGCCATGCTGACTGGATGTCAATGACCATGAACGCCTCAATATTTGGATCAAGAGTAGGGAAGAACTCCACGCGATCGACGATTTTGATTAGTACTTCGCGGTCCTCCATGAGGACGTCAACTTCATCGCCAATCTTGAATCCCGACTGCTCAAGGAACGCGTTGCTGGCAAGTATTGGAACGGCCTGACGCAACTTCCCGGCCAGAACGCCGTGCAGGCTGCGCACCGGTCCATCATCCCAACTTAGCCTTGCCTGGCTCGGAATCGGCGCTCCGGTGGGGTCACGCAAAGGGGTGATGGTGGCTCCAAAATCGTTGAGCGTGGTCCCCAGTGAGCCCCAGCGTGTCAGATCATCGAAGTCCTCGAGTAGAAAATCGTTACCATCCATCATCCGCACACCGATGTTGTCAATGATCATGGCTCCTGATGTCAGTCCCCCAGAGCCGCGCATATCGTTCAAGGTCGCTACGCTCAAGAACTCCAGCACGTATGGCGGTTCGGGCACCCCGCCTGCTACGCCAAGCAGGCTCAGAGACCCTCCAACCGTGCACCATGGAGGCGGATCAGATGGCGATTCACGGAGAGGGCACCTGCCCAACGATGAATCTGCTGAATTGGGAACCATCGTTCCCAGATTCAGTGTGTAAATACGGTCATTGGCGTCACTGAGACGCGCCAACAGGTTCACGCTTGAGTCGGCTTCAAACGGCCGAATCGTGGCAAACACGCTCACCGCACGGGTCGGGATTACAAGGCCGGTCCTATCTTCCAAATCCAGACTCAGCAGCGCTTCAGATATTGGTTTTGGGCCGAAATCGGGTCTGGTCCATCCAACGTTAGAAAACGTTTCGGAATCGACGCCCACATAGTTGAACCTGACAGAAAATTCGGAGATGAGACTGCCGCCGCCACGGATTACAGGCGTGACGCCGGTCACGCCTTCTGAATTCCTGATCTCCTCCTCTACGGAGATTGATCTACCGCGAGCATTCTCCGGCAACCTGATTCCAACTACCCGCACATCGGCGCCGGTTTCGTAGAAAACGCGGTCCAGGAAACTCTGATCAAGAGTTCCAGCGAACGTGGCGGCGAATACCCCGAGACTGGCCGTCAATATCAGCAGCAGCGATAGACGTGCGTGGTGGGCCGGGTTTCGGGCCATCTGCCACACACCAAGCACAAGGGCTGGCGATGCTATTGGTGACATGAGCCGCGATGAAAGTAATCGGCCCAGAATCTCCATCGAAATCGGAAATAGCCTGAGCAATACGATTCCCGCTGCGATCAGAAACACAGCCGGGACGGCGAGGATGAATTGATTGACATTCTCATCGCCAAAAATGCTTGTCGCAACGAAGCTGCCACGTTGCTGAAGCTGCCAGAACAGGAATAGCACCAGCCCCATCAGGCCCAGGTCCAGGTAGTACCGCTGGAATGCCGGAAGCCGTGGAGGCCGTGCGATCGACAAACGATGTTCCAGCATGCCGATTCGTCCAGCCTGAATTGATGGCACAAGCAGTGCAAGAAGGCTCAATAGCCCCCCAAGCGCAGACATGCTGAAAACCGCTGCAGTGATATTCGTAGGCAGGGCATTCCCGCCGTTGAGATCATCAAACCACGGCAAGACTCCCACGTTTCCTATCGCCAACGCTGCTAAATACGGTCCCAGGGGAATCGCGATGGCCGACAGTGCGAACGCTTCTGCCGCGTAGACCAGGATGATCTGGCGCGACGTGCCCCCACGGCTACGTAGAAGACCAATCTCTTCTTTCTGAGCGTCTACAAGCAGTCCAGCGATGGTACTCACGTAATAAAGCACCACGAAAACGATGAGAACCAGTACCACGAACATTGGAATCTTGTTGAAGAAGAGGCGGGTTTCAAACCGGTCCAGAACCCGGTCAAGTCCGGTAGTAAGCCGGAAACCGTCCAACTCCGCCTTAAACTCGGTATTGAGCGCGGTCAATGCGAGTTGAGTGGTTCCGCTCCGATCCGCATTCAACTTTGAATTATCGAAATCTACCAACCACCCGTATTCCGAACCCAGGAGCGGGAAGTACTCGCCCAGAGCCACCAGCATGGTCTGTTCAGGCACGACGAACGCCGCAAACTGGAAGCTGGTGTTGCCGAACCCAAGCGCCTCATCGAACACCCGCCAGAATCGGTTCTCCGGGTCTGATCGGGCATAGATACCGGTTACGGCAGTTGATACGCGCTCGTGGCTGGCTTCCCAGAACGGCGCCACTTCAAAAATGTCCCCAACCGCCAGGCCAAACTCAGCCGCCGTTTCCTCTGAAATGGCCGACTCCACCGTTAGCAAACTGTTGTTGGGAACGGGCGGGGTAGCAGATGGCCATCGGCCCTCCACCAGAACAGAGTTATCCTCGATTCCTTCGATGACCACGAACGAAGCCCGGCGTTTGTCTGTACTTTCCGGTGGCACCACGAAGCCTTCGCCAGCAAGATAGAAAGTGCTCGACTTATAGGCAACGCTGATGTCATCAGAAATAGACCCAAGATCACGATCAAGCCGAGGAGTAACAAATCCAGTTATCTCTTCGTGTGACTCTTGATTCACGGGCGACTGCTTCGCCTCTACCAGAATATCCAGCGTGGACGGAGCCTGTTGCTCAAGGTCGTGCTGCAGTGCGATGTTGCGCAGCGAGTCAAAGTACAGGACCGTAGCTGACATGATCGAGACCGCCAGCATTACGCCGATGATGACGGCAGAAAGCAGCTTCCAGTGAGCAAGGCTACGGCGGAGCATCAGCTCCAGGGCGGAGAGGAACATTTGCTACTCCTCCAACCTGAGAATCTGCGTCAAAGCAAGCCGTTGGTACCGGACGAAAAGCAATATCGCTGTTGCAATGCCGATCACGCCAATAGCCACGTAGACAAGACTCAAGCCACCCCACTCCGTGGTGAGGACAAATGGTGGGATCAACTTGCCGCCAGCTTCTGTGTGAGAGACAGCGTCAACCGCCACTTCAGTCATCAACAGGCCAGTGACCGTTCCAATGGCTAGACCAACAGTGCCAACTATGAGGTGCTCAACTGTCACCATGAGCAGATAAGAGCCGCGAGATACGCCCAGGACGCTCAGCTGTGCGGCTTCCTTGACCGATCCGCTCACGTACGAACCCATGTAGGTGATGTACCCGAGGGAAGCGATAAGTATAGTTCCGACCAGCGCAACCGCTGCCATACCTCTCCAGCCCGCCACCGCCAACGGATCGACCAGTGACCGCTTCTCAAGTGTCGGACGATCAACAATGTGGACCACTCCCTGCGTCCGCTTCCTCACTTCGTTGACGATGTCCGACAGATCGTCCTGAGCCGATGAGAAGTAGACCTCGTCACGGCTGTTTGGAAGCGACTCGCCCCGTGATTCCAGAAAATCAGCAATAGCGGCGTAGTCAGTGATGACAAATCCACCGTCATCCGGGTCCAACGTGGGGAAGTACTTCACGGTGTCCACGATCACGATTGGCGTAAAAACCCCGAAAACCTGAGCTACGAACGGCACACCAACCTGAACGGGTATTTGGCCCAGCAACGTCTCACTGGCGATCACCGGCAACGCATCTCCAAATACTGATCGGTAGATGCCACGTACGCCAGAGTCCGTACCGCGCCCCATGACGATCTGACCAACCTGCCCTCCGGTGTGCATACCAAGGTTGGGTGGTTCGCTGACCAGGTGGAACTCAGAGTCGAGTCCTTCTGAAGTGGCAAGCGTACCCCAGTCCTCCCGGGTCTCAAACGGAACGATCAGTTGTCGAACAATGTTGCCATCGGGCCCTTCAAACACGGCATCCATATCATCAAAGGAGAACGTGGTTGGCGTGCCAGAATCGCCACTCGTTGGCTCGAAGACGAGAATCGACGCTATCGTAGCGGGGTGAACCACCCGGTCAGGCACCGGCGCTGACTGGTAGTGCCAGTCTGGGCCAAGGAGAGGCCCCAGAGTCACCGTGAACGAGCGACCGCTGGCGTCTTTCAAGATGACCCAGAGGAACAGATTCTCGCCAGCAGGGTCAATCTTGGTCCACATTCCCAGGTCAGTAGCACCCTCAGGCAGAACGATATCCGGAGCGCCGCTTTTTACTGCAATTGACTGAAGCAGCGGCTTTAATGCCGAGTGGGCAAAGTCATCCCGGAACCAGGAAATCGCACCAAATCCATCTGGGTCAAGTGCAAATATCTCAAACTCATGTCCGCTACCCGTAGTCCCAAATATGACATCACCCTTTAGACCCAGCGCCGCGTCATCGACTCCCGGAATCGAGCCGAGAAAATCGACCGTCTGTCCGTTGACTCCACCCACGGCCGTTAGACCTTCAACATGGAAATCGCTTGCCGTCTCATACTGGATACGTTGGGTCGCGCTTAGCTCTAGCGTGCCAGACAGAGTACCCGCCAGCACGCCAAGCCCAGATGCGAACACCAGCAGCAATATCGGCCAGGCGTACTGATACGGGCTACGCGCAAGCTTCCAGAGTCCAAGTGCCGCCCACACAGGGGCTCGTCTGCCAACCGCCAGGCTGATGATGCGTAACAGGAACGGGAACACCCGCAAGAAGATCAGTGCAGTGGCTGCAAGAATGAGCGCTGGACTAAAAAGGCCCGCAATATCGACACTCTGTCCACCCTGCGCATCTGTGACAACGATAGTCTGCTGCGTTCTTATCTCCCAGATGATCAGGCCACCAAGAGCCAGTACCACGAAATCTAGAAAGAACCTCTGAAATAGTGGCGAGTTAGTTGGCCTCGCCGCCAGTTTCTTCTCCGCGACTACGCTGTTTCGGGCCTGAATCGCAGATGGTGCCACAAGGATGAGCGTTGTCACTATCCCTGCCGCAAAAGACGCCGCAAACGGAATCCACGATAGCTCCACAGGCAGAGCATCGCCACGCGTAATCGTCTGATATGCGCCGATACGACCCAGTTGCGACACGATCAGTAATGCGGCAAAAGGCGCAGCTATTACTGGCAGCACCACTATCGGTAGCAACTCGATTGCGTACATCCATGCGACCTGAGCGGTGCTGATTCCGCGGCTGCGGAGCATGCTGATGTCTTCGCGTCGCTTGTGAACCAGGATTCCGGAAACAAGGTACAGGTAGTACGCCGCAACACTGATCAGCAACGCACCCATCAGGTACGTCGGCGTTTGCGAGAAGATGGCCCGCCGATCAAGTTCCTGGAATTTGGCGAGCGGACCAGTGCTGACTCTTGCGCGTGGGATGCGCTTATCAACCACGTCTTCGAAATCACTTATCGCGGTGATGAGATCTTTTCTGAGTTCATCTTTGACAGCGTCCGATTCCAGATACAGGAACCACCGGGCGCCGCCCACGGCGATCGGACTGTCCGCCGTAATATTCCAGATAGCGTCGCCGCGCAGAAAGATCGGAAGTGGCGGGGGGTTCTGCGTATTCAACGGTGATGGTGCAAGAAAAGCAGCGCCAATTCCGCCCCAGAATGGATCCTTCAGATCAATGGGTTCAAATACGCCCGATACCACCGCAATGAAGCGACCAAACTCTCGTGGCGTCGACCCCACTTCCAGCACGTCGCCAGCCGAGACGCCCAACTCCGAGGCGCGCTCCTGCGGGATCATCACTTCTACAACTGGGAATTCACCCTCGCGATTTACGATATCGCTGGCAGGTCCGCCATCCGTAAAACGAACGTTGGGTACCAGGTGCGATAGGCGTTGGATCACTCCCAGCGGTGCGGGTGCCCCGTTTTCGTCGGGCAGGAATCGCACACCCTCTTCGGCTGGCCCCCATAGCACGCGAGGGGTCTGCACAAAGTCCCCATCACCCCTGATGAGCCCATCCAGAGGCACCGCCGCCTCTCGAACTACAGCCCAGCCGTCCTCGAACGCCCTGCGGGTGAACGGCATTCGGATGTTATCCACTCGCAATGACTGATTACCGGTGACCAGATCAGTGGTCGCGCGGCTAACCCCAACCCGCTCAAGGCTTCGCATATAAATCCATGCGCCGGACAGAACCGTTGCTGCTATCAAAACCCCGGCAAAAATAGCCGCCAACAACGCGGCGTCCGACCTGGAGCGTCGCTGCAGGATGCTGGATGAAACGCCGCCGTTATTGCGCAGTTAAATCTCCTGGCGTTGTTGTTCTAGCGGCACCGACGCTACGTCTGCGGCAGCGCCTCTGGTAAACGGTACGGATATCCTTGATGCGCAGTATTCAATACGGACATAACCATCTCACCGACATCGACCCTGCGCATCACAAGAATTTGCCATATTCCGGCCGACGTCGAACCGACGGATTATATGCCCGAGCATGGCTAACATCGTGAAGTAAAGCAGCTCGCGGCATATCCCATATAATTTGTCTTCACTTCCGAACCCAACATCTCCCACTATCTGGCTAATCCATGCGCATACCCTGTTCGTTTTACAGAAGACTCACGCTTGTAGCCGCCCTGACAGCTGCTATTGCAGTTATTGCCTGCACAACTCCTGAACCGGTGATCGAACCCACCCCCCTGACATTCCCGCCAACCGCAACGCCAATTACATTTCCGCCATCGCCTACTGCAATCACCTTTCCTCCCACTCCCACGGCAATAACTTTCCCCCCCACGCCCACTGCCATAGTCTTCCCTCCAACCCCAACGCCATTCGCGCTGCCAGCAGATCTGCCAGTGCGACTCACCACCGCCGACATCGTCGAGGATGTGCGGCCATCGGTTGTTCACATCCAGGTGCAGACGAGATTTGGAGATTCATCGGGCACGGGTGTGATTCTGGAATCCGACGGGGTGATACTCACAAATCAGCACGTGATTGACGGGGCGATAACAATCACCGTTGCGTTGGCCGATGACACCGTGTTCCAGGGCACGATCGTTGGTGAAGACGATTCAGTGGATATCGCCATAATCAAGATTGAGGCTGAGGGCCTACACACTGCGCCACTTGGAGATTCGTCCGCGTTGCGAGTTGGTGAGGATGTTATCGCCATTGGTCACGCACTCGGCCTCGCTGGCGGTCCTACCGTGAGCAAAGGCGTGGTTAGCGCCCTCGGCAGGACTGTAAGCCAGGGCACCGATCAGCTGACCGACCTGATTCAGACAGACGCGGCTATCAATCCTGGCAACTCTGGTGGGCCGCTGGTAAATGACGATGGCAAAGTGATTGGTATCAACACGGCCCGACTCGATTCAGGCGAAGGCATCGGATTCGCTATTGAGATAGATATTGCGAAGTCAATCGTTGAGCAACTGCTTCACCAGAGCACATTGCCGCCGGGAGTGCTCGGCATTCGCGGTCTGGACATCACACCCGCGCTTGCCCAGATAATTGGGCTTCCAGTCACGCGTGGCGTTGGCATCGTGGATATACAAACTGGTGGTGCGGCACAGATGGCCGGACTGGAGATCGATGACATCATCATTCGAATCAACGACGTTCAAATTCTCGATAACTCTGATCTCTCTAGATTGATGCGCACGCTTCGGCCCGGAGAAGAAGTGACCATCACAATCGTCCGCGGACAAAAGCTGTTCGTGGCCAATGCAACGTTAGGCGGACCGACTCAGTGACTAATTCAGGCGTCCCAATACCAGAATTTCCGTATCTTGAAGGCGAGCCTCTTCTCGGCAAAGTAGCGATCATCACGGGTGCAGGTCGAATGCGTTCAATCGGACGAGCAACGGCGTTACTCCTCGCTCGCCTTGGTGCAGACGTTGTGGTCACCGGAACAGGACGCGCAGCGGACCGCTACCCGGACGAGGAGAAGGCCAATGGCTGGCGCGACATAGACAGCGTTGCCGATGAGATCAGATCACTTGGCAGACGTTCTATGGCCGCGGTACTGGACGTAACCGATGCTGACGCAGCGGATACGTTCTTCGGAAACGTGGTCAAAGAAATGGGCCGCGCTGACATCCTCATTAATAACGCTGCCGCACCTATGGGCGAAGACCGAAAACCAATCACCGAAGTCGACCGTGATGTCTTCAGGTGGGTAGTGGAGGTCAAAGTGATGGGCGCCTTTTACCTCTCGCAACTCATGGCAAGGCAACTCATCGCGCAACAGGATGGTGGTTCGATCATTTCGATCTCGTCAATGGCGGGCAAAACCGGAACGCCTAATAACCTCGCCTATAACGCAGCCAACTTTGCCCTCAACGGCATGACTCAGTCCATGGCCAAAGAGCTTGGCCCACATGGAATCACGGTCAACGCAGTTTGCCCCGGACTAATCCCCACGGCCCGATGGGGAGACAAGGACACCACTTCCGATGAGAAAATGGCCCCTATTCCCGCGGGCCGACCCGGAAAGTACGAGGAAGTAGCCGAGCTAATCGCCTTCCTCTGTACGCCATCTTCCCGATACATCAACGGCCAGGCAATCAACATAGACGGCGGTCGCGTCACAGAGCACTAGCTTCCTAATCATCTTTCCGGCGTAGGCCGGAGTTCAGGCACGGCCTACGCCAACTGACGGCAATCGCCATCGTCAGAGCACTAGTCCTCGTTTGCCACATTCGCCTTTGTCCAAACCTCCTGCGCGTCCAGCGTGGACGGCGACCTGTGTCGCTGGTCGTAGTACGGCGCATAGGTGGAGTACAACTCGTACACCCGCCTCAACTCGTCAATGGCGGTTTCATGAACGTCGACCCGTAAATCGGTAGTCGCAACGAGACCTTCGCCATAAACCAGCAAAACAGATGATCGCTCGGCCAGGTGATTGCCCGGCGAAGGCTCCTGGCCACCCGCGTTCCGTCCGGCCTCCAGCCCCGCCAGCAGGCGACCTGCAAGCGACCCGCCGGCTGCCTCAAAATCATCCATCATGCCCTCAACAACCTGCTGTCCGGCAAGTCCATTGCCCATCGTCAATGCGTGCTCCGTAATGACGTGACCAGCCCAGTCCCGGGCATGCGACCCGGTGTGAATCGCCACGCTCCCAATAGCCGGGATGATGCCGACTTGTCGGTACTCGAAATCGACATCGAGTGCCTTCAATAGGTTCAATACCTCAGCGGCAGGTCGGCCTTCACCAAGCATGTCAATCGCGTCAGGACCCAGATCGGCATTGGTGAACGCTTGAGTCGAGACCGCGCCAATTCCCACACCGATATGTGGACAGGTTGCACCTACGGCCAGCGAATATGTCGCGATTCCAATCCCGAGTTCGCCCGTCTCGGGATCACGCGCAATGATGGTAAATGTCATGTGGCAATGTTAATCGAACGCCGTAACAGGCTTCAGCACGGGACCATCATGACAATTGTTACGATTGTCGCAATACTCAAAATAATGAATATTCTTCTCGCACTCGCATCAAGAATTCGCACTCCAGGTGTTGAAGGCACACTTGTGCGGCGAATCGCACACATCGGTGTGCTGGCGATTCTGGTGGCTGGATCACTCGTGGCAACCGCCTCCTGCGGAGGGAGTGATGGGGCCGAACCATCGATTACGGTCTACTCAGCTCGCAGCCAACAACTAGTCGGGAAGTTATTTGATCGTTTTCAGGCTGAGACTGGAATAGATGTTCAGGTTCGCTACGGCGGGTCCGGCGAGCTCGCTTCTACGATATTGGAGGAAGGCGAAAACAGTCCGGCTGACCTCTTCTTCGCCCAGGATGCAGGCGCACTCGGCGCATTGGAGGCAGAGGGAGTCCTCAGGCGACTTCCAGATGAGCTTCTGCGTGGAATCGACTCTGCCTACCAGTCTCAAAACGGCGTCTGGGTAGGGGTGTCTGGTCGGGCACGTTCCGTCGTCTTCAATTCCGACAGCGTCGAAATAGGGGAACTTCCGTTATCAATATTGGGCTTCACAGACCCGGTCTGGAAGGGGCGGATTGGATGGCCTCCAACTAACGCATCATTCCTCTCATTCGTGACAGCGCTTCGCGTGGTTTATGGTGAAGATCAGGCTCGGGACTGGCTTCGAGGAATCATCGCCAACCAGCCACATCGCTATAAAAACAATAGCGCTGTGGTCCAGGCTGTGGGTGTAGGCGAGGTCGACGTGGGCTTCGCAAATCACTACTACCTGTACCGCTTCCTGGAAGAGAACGGACCGGAATTCCCTGCCGCGAATTACTTCCCTCCAAATGGCGATCTGGGCGCGATGGTCAATGTGGCGGGCGTGGGCGTATTGGCAGCATCGGACACCCCTGAGCGCGCAGTGCGATTGGTGGAATACCTTCTATCTCCCGAAGCCCAGAAGTATTTCGCTGATACGACTTACGAATTCCCGTTGGTCCCCGGCATTCCGGCCGACCCCAGATTGCCATCTGTCGATGAATTGCAGGTCCCTGATCTGAAACTCGGTGATCTAAAAGACATCCAGGGCACGTTAGATCTCATGCGCGAGATCGGGATGTTTTAATGAAATTCGTGCCCTTCGTGTTACTGACCATTTGTGGCCTCATATCAATATCTGGCTGTGGCCAGAGCGAAGAAAGCCTTGAGGTGCAGGTTGAGATTGGCGAATGGTTTATTCAGCCAGCAGCGAATCCTCTCCCCGCTGGCGCTGTATCCCTTTCGGTCCACAACGACGGTCGTTTCACGCACGAGTTGGAGTTATATCGACGATTTGGTGACATTGAGGAATATGAGCTCGCCGAGATAACAGCAATCAAGCCGGGTGAGACTGCGACTCTTGATTTTGACCTGGAAAGCGGCGAATACGAACTCATCTGCAGCATCGTAGAACGAATACCCAATGGCCCCGTTCTCAATCACTACGACTTAGGTATGGGCGCGATCATTGTGGTGGAACCGTAGATAGAAGCAGACTTGTATCCGCAGCCGACTGAAAATCGACGCCCTTCATTGAGGGATTGAAGTTCTCGGTTACTTGATCGAATAACCCCCATCAACCGCGATCGACGCGCCCGTCACGAAGTCCGATGCCGCGCTGCATAGAAAAACCGCCGTGCCAGCCAATTCATGTGGCTGACCCCACCGAGCAAGGGGAGTGCGGTCGGCGATCAGGGCTTCCCGTTCCGGGTACATCTTCAAGAATGCGCCGGTCATATCCGTGTGAATCCAGCCCGGGAGGATGGAGTTCACGTTGATGTTGTCCTTCGCCCATGCAATCGCACACGCCTTCGTGAACTGGACGATGCCACCCTTGCTCGACGCATAGGGACTGGCGTACTCAGACGCGAAGATCGACATCATCGACCCGATGTTAATGATCTTCCCACCGCCGCGATTCTTGATTTCAGGGTAAACAGCCTTTGAGACCAGAAACGGCCCCTTCAAGTTCGTGTCGATGACGCGATCCCACTCGTCCTCAGGGATGTCTTCAGGCTGAGCACGAAACGACGTACCGGAGTTGTTGATCAAGATATCGATACCGCCAAACGCCTCGACCGCCTGGGCCACGGCGCTCGCAATAGAGCCTGCATCCACAACGTCGCAACTGACGCCGATGGCCGATGCGCCCGTAGCCTCAATCTGAGCAACCGCGTTACGCGTCTTCGCCTCATCCCGTGATGCCACAACAATGCTCGCCCCGGCCTCCGCAAGACCAATGCCCATTCCAAGCCCAAGGCCACCATTGCCGCCGGTGATAAACGCTACTTTGCCCGATAGATCAAACGGGTTAGCCGCCATGCCAATGCTCCAATCATGTTCGTCTTTTGTGCGCTCGCCAGATTATGCATCATGTGGTGCCTGCCGCACGGGCACATCAGAGCCAACAGCGTCCGTCGGCCTCTGCGTGTCTTCAAGTTGGTAGATTCACGGCGTTGGCGCTGGACAAATGGTTTTCAGTTGGTAGATTGACGCCCGTGACTGCACACGACGCACAAACCTTCGTGGAGGAGAAACCAGAATGCCCGTGACCGGATTCGACGTTAAGTTCAGTCGCCCGCTCGCCGACGGCAAGTCGTGGGGCGAAGTTGGGCCGTATGAAGAGCTGCGCGGGACGCTTCACTTCAGCATCGACCCGGCTCACGCGGCCAACGAGCGGATCACGGATATAGCGCTGGCACCTCAGAACCCGGCCGGTCGCGTTGCGTTCTCCGCGGACGTATCGATCCTCCTCCCGGCGGACCGGAGCAAGGCAAGCGGGAGGATGGTCCTGGATGTGGTGAACCGCGGAAATCGCGTCGCTCTCCCAAACTTCAATAGAGCGACCCGGCCGACCATCGATGAGGACACGCCAATCGACGTCGAAGTCGACGCTGGCGATGGTTTTCTGATGCGCCACGGCTACGTGGTGGTGGCCTGCGGGTGGCAGAAGGATGCGCCCGCCTACGCGGCGCTGATAACGCTGGACGGACCTGATGCAATAGCGCCAACCGACGGCGGCGCTGCGAAGCCGATAACCGGTCGCGTCTATTCGCAGCTCCAGTCGCCGTTCGACACCCACAACTTCCTCCTGTCAGACAAGGGCCACCGCGCCTACCCGGCGGCTGACATGGAAGATGGGGACGCGTACATGGAGGTGCGGGACGAGCCGGATGGTGATCCTAAACCGGTACCGCGTGAGGAGTGGCGTTTCGGCCGGATTGACGACGATGGCAACTACCTCCCTGACCCGGACTATGTCTGCGCCCGGAACATGTTCAAGAAAGGCCGCCTGTACCAGATCATTTACGCGACAACTGGAGCGCGTGTCCTGGGTCTTAGTTTTGCGGCACTGCGCGATTGCACATCGTGGATCAAACACGGCACCCCAGAAGTCGCCACACCGGTGCCGGGCATCAAGCACGTATACGCGTACGGCCGCTCTCAGACCGGACGTTACCTGCGGACGTACGTCTACAACGACTTCAATCTGGACGAGGAGAATCGTGAGGCGCTTGACGGCGTCATTGCGAACGTCGCAGGCGGCATGCGGGGTGAGTTCAACCAGCGATTCGGTCAGAACTCCAAGGACCGCAACAACATGCTGACTCAGCTTTTTCCTTTCGCCAGTTCACCCGCCACCGACACCGAGACGGAGGAGTCTGGATCCCTCCACGCCCGGCTCGATGAGCGTGATAGCAACATCAAGGTCTTCTACACGAACACGTCCGCTGAGTACCACCGCGGTGATGCCTCGCTGTTGCACACGGATCCCGCCGGGAAGCGCGATATCGACCCGGGACCGAACACGCGCGTTTACCACTTCACCGGCACCGAGCATGGCATGGGCGTGTGGCCACCTTCGGAGGTTGCGGTGGCGGAAGTTGTGGTGGCGACAGAAATGGATCAGGACCGCTCCCAAAACCTCCGCAATATCATCGACTACGCGCCGCTCTTGAGGGCGTGCCTGGTCAATCTGGATCGGTGGGTAGTGGATGGAGTGGAACCGCCACCAAGCAGGCATCCGCGCCTGGACGACGGGACTGCGGTGCCGACTGATCAGCCAGCCGCAGTGTTCAACCGAATCCCCGGCGCCAACTACCCGGCCCATCACGCCAACCCGCGGCGACGCGACTTCGGACTGATGGAGACGCGCGAGCAGGTAACGACCTTCCCGCCACAGGTCGGCGGAGTCTTCGGATCTCTGGTGTCCGCGGTGGACGCCGATGGCAACGAGGTAGCCGGAGTGATGCTGCCTGAGATCGCGGTGCCCATTGCCGCCACGACGGGATGGACGCTGCGCCACCCGGCAACGGGCGGCGCGACACAACTGCTAGTTTTCGCCGGCGGAACGATTCCCTTTGCCGCAACGCGCTCCCAACGAGAGGCCAACAGCGATCCCCGCCCCTCAATCGAAGAACGATACACGTCGAAAGACGATTACCTGCAACGTGTCCGGGCCGCCGGAGAGGCGCTAGCGGCTGAGCGATACCTCCTTGACGAAGACATCGAAGTTTCGGTGGCCCAGGCGTCGAAATTCTGGGACTGGCTCACGTGAGCCCCTTCACCTGAACCACCCCTTGCCTTCTCTTCATATGCCCGTGCGGCAGGCACCTTTTGCACACACCGCCGAACACAGTCATTCTGAGGCCTTCCGATGAATCTCAGTGGCGCCTGAATGTGGGTGCGTCATCGAGACGGCATCAGCGCACCACGCCGAGATCCTTAGTCGGGTTCCAGGATGACATCGTGCCGATTGCGATCGTTCGCCGCCCTGCCCTCTCTTGATGTGCCCGTGCGGCAGGTACACCGGGTGGCAGGCACCTTTTGCACTACTCGCCAACGTGGCACATAATCGCATTCCCAATAAACCCAGTGTCGGAGGCACCATTATGTCCAAGCTTCGCATCACGAAAATTGAGGTTCATGAGTTCACATTCCCAATGGAAGACGTGGGCAAGGACTACAACGGCTTCAACCTTGTCTATGAACCGGGCGGTAAGCAGACTGGCACTTCTTACGCCACAAAGGTCTTCACAAACGAGGGCGTGACCGGAGAGTACATCGGCGGTGACTCGCCGAGCTTTGCTGAGTTCAATATGTTCGCTGGCTACATGGTCGGCAAGGACCCCATCCAGCGAGAACTGGTCTACAACGACGTGAAGCGGGCGATGCGCAAGTTCGACAAGATGGGCATGGGGCAGATCGATATTGCCCTGTGGGACCTTGCCGGCAAGTACTACGACGCCCCCGTATTCGAGCTTCTTGGCGGTTGGCGTACCTCCTTGCCCTGTTACGCAAGCACCATGCACGGCGATCGCAACGGCGGGTTGGACTCACCAGAGGCGTACGCCGATTTCGCCGTCGCGTGCAAAGAGATGGGCTACAAAGGCTTCAAGATCCATGGTTGGGGCGACTACGACATCAATCAGGAGATAGCAACGGTTTTCGCAGTCCGCGACGCAGTTGGCCCTGAGATGGACCTGATGATCGACCCGGCTTGCGAGATCAACACCTGGCTTGAGACGGTGAAACTCGGTAAGGCATGCGACGAAGCACAATTCGCCTGGCTGGAAGATCCCTACAAGGACACCGGAATCTCGCAACACGGCCACAACCAGCTCAAGAAGATCATCAAGACGCCAATCCTTCAGACCGAACACATCCGCGGCCTCGAGCAGCACGTCGACTTCATCGCATCCGGCGCGACCGACCTCGTCCGTGTCGATCCCGACTACGACTCTGGTATCACCGGCGCGTTCAAGATCGCCCACGCCGCTGAAGGCTTCGGTCTGGACGTAGAAATCCACTCGCCCGGGCCCGCACAGCGAGCGCTAATGGCGGCCATTCGCAACACTAACTACTATGAGATGGCTCTCCTCAGTCCCAAGACCCCAGAGATCGGCCGCTGCAATGCCGTCTATGCAGACGGCTACCGAGACGCAACAGACGAAATCGACTCCAACGGCCACGTCCCCGTGCCAACCGGATCGGGCCTCGGAGTCACCTACGACTGGGACTTCATCATGAAAAACCGCACCGGCGGACGTGAGTATTCGTAGAGATGCGCTTAGGTCGGTCACCGAACTGATCGATGTGGCGGGTAGTACCCTTGTGCCCAAAAAACAGGCGACTGGCCGACCGGATTCCAGCCGTGGAGTATTAGCATGCCCGTAGTCAAGAACCCTGCCACGGACAAATATGACGTGATTGTCGCCGGCGCTGGAAATGCGGCACTCAGCGCTGCGCTCGCAGCGCGTGAAACCGGAGCCTCAGTTCTCGTTCTTGAGAAGGCTCCGGTATCCGCCAGAGGTGGCAACTCATTCTTTACCGGCGGTCTGTTCAGGTTCCCATTCGGAGGCATTGAGGATGTGGAGGAGCTCATCGGAGAACTCTCCGACGATGAACGAGACCTCATTGATCTGCCCCCGTACGCTGAGGACAACCTCTACGCAGACCTGATGAGGGTCTCAGAGGGAATGGCTGATGCTGAGTTATGTACCGCCCTGGTACGAAATGCGCGCCCGACGCTATCCTGGCTCAGAACTTACGGTGTCCGCTGGGTACTCGCCTATGGCCGACAGTCTTACAAGGTTGATGGACGGTTCAAGTTCTGGGGGGGGCTCCCGGTTGAGTGTGTGGGCGCGGGCCAGGGTCTTGTGGACGCACTGTTTGATAACGCAATCGAACTCGGCGTAGATATCGCATACGGCACGATGGCTGACAAATTGGATCTGGCAAATGACGGCGGCGTCAGAGGCGTGATTGTGCGCGGTCCTGAAGGTACCCGGAAAATAAGCTGCTCGGCCGTCATACTGGCCTGCGGTGGATTTGAAGCCAACCCGGAGATGCGGGCACGCTATCTTGGCCCTGGCTGGGACCTGGCAACGGTTCGTGGCACGCAATTCAATACGGGAGACGGCCTCAGGATGGGAATTGAGGCGGGCGCCGGGGTGGCCGGTCACTTCTCCGGTAGCCATGCGGTGGCATGGGACGCCAGTGCACCGCGCTTCGGTGATCGCAAGATTGGCGACCTGTTCCAAAAGCACTCTTACCCTCTTGGACTCATCGTTAACAAGTTGGGCGAGCGATTCGTGGATGAAGGGGCTGATTTCCGCAACTTCACCTATGCAAAGTACGGCAAGGAAATCCTTAACCAGCCGGGAAGAATCGCGTTTCAGGTGTTCGACCAGAAGGTAGTCGATATGTTGAGGGACGAGTATCGGATCAAGGAAGTGGCGAAGGCAGAAGCCGGGAGCATCAGGGAATTGGCAGAGGCCTTTGATATCGATCCTGATGTCTTTGAGAGGACTGTGGATTCATACAATGATGCGGTTCAAGATTCGCCTTACGACCCTGCGATTTTGGACGGCAAGGGCACGGTTGGGATTGCCCCTCCCAAATCAAACTGGGCGCTCAAGCTCGATAAACCGCCGTTCGTAGCATTTGCGGTCACATGTGGGATCACCTTCACATTCGGTGGCCTGAAGATCAATCGACACTCCCAGGTGATCGATACTCAGGACCAGCCGATCCGTGGCTTGTACGCCGCAGGGGAGCTGGCAGGGGGGCTGTGGTACGAGAACTACCCCGGTGGGAGCGGTCTCACCGCTGGCGCCGTATTCGGTCGAATCGCTGGAACTCATGCGGGAGAACTATTAGCTGAGTCTGGAACTCGTGGCAAATAGCGTCAGATTCCATCCGACAAATCAATTCATCCAAGCCTGATTATCAAGACGAGGAAGTAGTCACATGCCAGCCACCCCAACCGCATCGACACTATTCGAGCCAGTTCCCGGCTGGCCTGCTATCCCGCATGGCATGGCCTTCAAAGAGGCGACGTCCGTTGCCGTCGATCAAGACGACCGCGTCTACATATTCAATCGCGGTGCAGACCCAATGATGATCTTCAACAGAGATGGCGCATTTCTGGAATCGTGGGGAGTAGGCGAATATATTCGTCCACACGGTATCCACGTGACGCCGGATGGAGACCTGTTGCTCATCGATGACTTCGGTCATTCGCTCAAGAAAACGAGCACAGGTGGCGCAGTGCGGTTCGTAGTCGGCACGCATGGCGAGCCATCACCCTGGCAGAAGGGAGCTCCGTTCAATCGCCCCACCGATGTTTACGTCTCCCCTGTCTCCGGAGACATCTTCGTAACGGACGGCTACGGGAACTCCCGGATTCACAGGTTTACGGCCAACGGAGAGCACGTGCTGTCATGGGGTGAACCCGGCACCGGGCCGGGGCAGTTCAGTCTTCCGCACAACCTCATTGTGCTGGATGACGGTCGCGTAGTGGTATGCGATCGCGAGAATTTCCGTCTGCAGGTTTTCTCTGAGGATGGCGAGTACATCGAACAGATCCACCTGCATAAGCCGCAGGCCATTTGCGTAGGCCGTGGTGATGATCATTCGATATATGTCACCGAATCACGACCGCCCACCGTGCAGGAAGGTGTGCCCGGGCTCGGCCTCCGCGTCATGGTCATGGATCAGAATTTCAACGAAGTAACGCATTTTGGTGCGGGAACATCAGGGCAGGGCGTGGACCAGTTCATCTCTCCACACGGAATCGCCACGGACTCAGAAGGCTCCGTCTACGTTGCAGAAGTCTCTTACTCAGCATTCGGTTCAAACTTGGTGCCTCCACGGGAGGTAATCAGCATGCGAAAGTGGCGCAGGGTCGCCGGTTGATGCTCGCAACACTCGATTCAAACGGGACGACATATCGATAGCCTCCCGTAGTCGGCCTACCGATCCCCGCCTAACGCGGCCTTCCAGCACGCGCCCACGCCACCTAACCCAGAGAAGCTATCCCCGCCCAATTCTCCACGTACCACTCATCCGGCACCGGCCCTGCGAACGGAGCACGCTCGAAGCGTGGCGGTGACTCCACAACGCGCGGATCATCGTTAGCTCGCAACTCCGCCATCAGCTGTTCCCGTAATCCGTCGCGAACATCCGCGTACTCCGTGTCGTCCGCCACATTTGTCATGTAGTCCGGGTCCAACCGCAGGTCGTACAACTCCTCCAGCGGCCGCTTGCCAAACCCCAGCCAGAACAGCGGCTCCACCTCAGGATCTGCACGGTGATGGATCATCCAAGCCTTAGTCGGGCCCTTATCCAGATCAGAGAACGCCGTCTCATACGTCCCAATCAGTTCCTCCGAAGAAGGAGCGGTCGCCGTCAGATCATCAAGACCCTGCGGATCTCCCATTGGCCAGCGATCAGGCTCAAAGTTGTGGATGTACAGGAAATCACGCGTCCGAATCGCCCTCTGCGGGTACGGCAACTGCCCCTCACGCGCCCGTGCAACATGCCGCTCACGACCAGTCACCACAAACGTACGCTTCGGGTCAATCTGGCCACTCTCACTACTCTCGAGCACTGGCACCAGACTACGACCCGGAATCTCACCCGGCATCGCAACCCCGGCCGCATCCAGAAAAGTCGGCGCAATGTCCATTAAGTTCACGAAATCATCGATGACACGACCCGCCTGAACGTGGCCAGGCCAACGCACTGCCAGCGCCACCTGCGTACCAATGTCGTACAGGTTGCACTTAGCCCTCGGAAACCCCGGAATACCGTGATCGCCGCTCACAACAATCATCGTGTTCTCAAGCTCACCGTCAGCCTCAAGCCTGTCCAGCAATACCCCCAGACCGGCATCGAATGCCAGGCACTCGCCAAGATAATCGTTCACGTCCTCACGGACCTCAGGCACGTCCGGCAGAAACGCCGGTAATCGACCCTTCAAATCATCTGGATCAAGACCCCATAGAGCCTTACCAGAACCGCGTTCCCACGCCCGGTGCGTATTCGTCGGTCCCCACCAGTAGCAGAACGGCGTATCGTCTGGCCGGGCGTTGAGGAACGACTCAAAGTTGCGGCCAGTCTCATCCAACATCACCTGCTTAGCGCCATCGATACCCTGTGCTGAAATCATCTCCGTTGAGTTGATTGAGAAGTTGTTGAACAGCGTGCCCGCCGACTCGTAAGCAGTGCGTGCGCCGCCATACGGAGCGTTCACCGCAAGACCCGGAGACCAGACCTTGTACGTATAGCCAATGTGGTAGCCGGAATCCTCCAGCAACAACGGGTAGCTCGGAATATTCTCATCCCACCGTGCGCCCTGCAAAATCGCACCCATCCCCGTCTGCCAGAAATACCTCCCGGATAGCAATGAACTGCGGCAAGGAGTGCACGTTGGCGCTGGCACGTGGGCGTTCTTGAAAATCGCACCCTCGCTTGCAATGCGATCGAAATTCGGCGTCTCGATCAGCTGATTAATCGAGCGATCATTTTCGAACCGACGATACGCGCTCGCATAACGGCCCCAGTCATCGGCAAACGCAAAAACAATGTTAGGGCGCAATATGGACTCCTCTTTTGCAGCGGTGAGATGGCGAACCCAAACTACATCGGGCTGCCTTTCGTAGCAAACCCCGCGGTCCCAGTTCATCTACACTCATACATGCAATCCCGGAAATCACACCGGTAACCTCACCTGAATCCCCAGCCGAAACCGT
Organism: Chloroflexota bacterium; assembly: GCA_013204555.1. GTDB lineage: Bacteria > Chloroflexota > Dehalococcoidia > Lucifugimonadales > Lucifugimonadaceae > UBA1151. The sequence goes on from JABMNO010000036.1 coordinate 81,753, forward strand.
CACCCAGATGTGCGCCGCATCAACCCGACCCGCTTTTGCCCCACCACGGTTTCAACCCCCAACGGTCGCAGCCAATCACGGCCGCAACCACCAACGGTATCGATCAACCTCGAGCCAATAAATAGCGCACTTCCCGTCGACCAGGAGACCCACATAGCAACCGCAACCCAATCACAATCCAAAGTCGCAAGTACCGACTATGGCGATCTGAAAAAGATCCTCGGCGACGCCGGACTTAGAGCAGCCCAGCCCCGCTTCTACATCTTCAAGGCCATCTTCAACGCCCTCGCCCTCACAGGCGTCGTCGTGCTCGCCCTCTGGTCACCGCACCCAGCCGTACTCGTCCTCAGCGCCATCCTCTTCGGCCTCATGCTCACCCAGAACGGCATGCTCGGCCATGATGTAGCCCATCGCCAGGTCTTCCGGAAACGCCGTGGTGTAGCCACTGCCGGCTGGATACTCGGCAACCTCCTCATGGGCATCAGCTACACATGGTGGACACGCAAGCACAACCTGCACCACGCTAACCCAAACCACGTCACCGACGACCCTGACGCCAACTACCCAATACTCGCCATGTTCCCCGCGCAAATTGAGCAGCGATCCAAATACCTGCTCCCCCTGATCGCATTCCAGCACTACCTCTACCCGGTCTGGTCCATGTTCGTTTTCGTCAGCATGCGTGTCGGCAGCATGGAACAGTTATTCGCCCGGGAAAGCATGCCCCTGCGCATACCGCAGGCAATCGGCATAATCCTCCACTGGGTACTCGTCGGCCTGCTGCTATCGCAACTCGGCGGATGGCCGCAAGCCATCACATTCCTCGTCATCAGCCAGCTCACCTTCAGCCTCTACAACGTCTCCGTCTTCGCCCCCAACCACAAAGGAATGGCGATGATGACAGACGATGAACCGCTCGACTTCCTGCGCACCCAGGTCCTCACCGCCCGCAACGTGCGAGGCAGTTGGTTTGTCGACTTCTGGTACGGCGGTCTCAACTACCAGATTGAGCACCACCTCTTCCCAACCATGCCCCGCAACCGACTAAAAGATGCTCGACCGCTAGTTGAGAAATTCTGCATCGAACGCGGCGTCTCGTACCACGAAACCACAGTGACCGAGTCCTACCGAGAAATCTTCCAACACCTCAAACGAACCAGCGCCCCCATCAGAGAAGGCACCGTCAACACCCCGTAACGGCACACTCACTGACCGCCCCGGCGCGCCACCGCGCCCGATACACACCCGTAGGGGCACGTTGCAACGTGCCCCGGCCCCCGCCGCCTCCGCGGCAAATGCCCGTGTGGCAGACACCCCGAGCGGCAGACACCACTACAGATAATCCCTGCAATCCGAGCAGTCGCACCCATCATCGTGGGATAGCGCCCGACGCCGGGCAATCCGACGACGCTCTGAAATCGTCAACTCATCGGCATCCGTCACCGTGCCAGCCACAAGCTTCTCTCGATACTCGCGCTCCGCCCGCTCAATCGTCGTCTCAGTGAAGATTCGATAATTATTCACCACCGGAGCCGGAGGAGGAGCAAACGCCAGCGCCAACGCATCCGACCGATCGGGGCTCGGCAGACCATGCTTCCGCAGTTCGTTTTTCGGTTGCATAAGCATCGCCCCACTGCTCTGGAACGAGTACTTGATGCTCGATAACTCGCCGATCAACTCGCGATCGTTCGGAATCGTGATCTTCTCGTTCTCGAATAACGACCGCAGGTTGTCGTAGAGCTCAGCCCGCACGTTCGCGTAGCGTTCGGGATCAGTCGCACGCGCCCCCACGTTGACGCCGTTAACGCACTTGAAACCCAGCTCCTCCAGCCGGTCGACAACGCCCGAGCCGATGCCGATGTCATCGATATTCACCTGCTCCGGATCGAGTTCGTTGATCAGAGCCGCCACACGACCCGCGGTGACCATCGTGTTGTCGTGTTCATAAGTCTGAATCTCCAACACCGAGTCCCCATACCGAATGCAGATCGCCGTCCGATCATCGCCGTAGCGCGCCACATCAACGCCCAGGGTTATCGGCTGCCGCTCGTCCTCCGGAAGCCTCAAGATCGCGGCGATCGTCGTAATGGGTCCCCGTAGGGGCACGTTGCAACGTGCCCCTGCGGTGGCAACGGATGGAGGGTCGTTTTGGTTCTGATCAGCGTTCGTCGCTGGCCCAAGAGGGCCGTCTGTATTGGACAAAGAGGAGGGCGGTTGGCCGGTGGGGTTAGGGGAATTGGGCGCGAAAACGGGCGCGTCGGGGGGTGGCGCGCCGGGATAGTTCGCCGGATTGCTGCGATTGGTTGCCCTGGTCAGGTATGTGAGGCTGATAAGGGTATCGATGCCGTGCGAGGGGAATTCCCCCAGCACCCGTATCTGGTATAGCGGGGATTTTGGTCCCCAGTTTTTTGCGGCGTGTTGGACGAATTCTTTCGTCGGTAAGCCGGGTATGTGCCCTTTTTCAAGGGCGGTGGGGTCTTGTTCACTCAGATTTGGAGTGTCGAAGGCCGATATGTGGATCTGTTCCCAGAGACTGGCTCGGGCATGAAATGCCTCGAAGAATGTTCCAGATCTCCGGGTGGGATTACCAATCAGCAGCAGTCGGGCGTTACCTGTCGTCATGGACCCTTCGATAGCCTCGTAGATGTCTTCCGCTACTCCTGACGCCTCATCGACGACAAAGAGGATGTTCCCTGAATGGAATCCCTGGAACTGCTCGGGGACATCAGTCGAGAGACCGATGGCGAATGTTTTCGGGTTTAGCTCGAGGCGGGTGCGGCCGAGTTTTCCGGCGAAGAGGGCGGGGGCCTTGTTGTAAAGGTTCCTGATTTCTCGCCAGAGTAGCTCGCGCACCTGCCTATCGGTTGGTGCGGTGGTGACCGCGATCCCGTCGGGATTGGCCATAAGCCACCAGAGGACTGCCGCAGCGGCGGCGAATGTTTTGCCTGAGCCGTTGCATGAGCGGACGGCGACGCGTCGGTGTCG
>JABMNO010000037.1 GCA_013204555.1 Chloroflexota bacterium
AAACTGTGATTCTTCAGCACCCTGCTAGAGGCAACAAATGCTTCCGCCATCGCCTCTGGAACACCACTGCAGAGCATCATATTGGCCTGAGCGCTGAATCCATCGCCCTGGACCGATCCGAATTCCGGGATGCAGTTATCGCCGGTGTGAACGGCGGTCAATCCACTACTATCGACGATACCTACCTGCCGCACGGCCGGATCTGAGTCGCCTGCAAGGATGGCACCCATTGCTGACTGCGCGCTGAGGCCCGTTTTCATCAACTCCAACGCCTGCCGCCCAAACGCCACGTTCGCCCTGGACTGCGTCGCAACCGCCCCGATGCCAGGCTCCACCCACGGCACAACCGCGCCCACCGTTGGACGATGCGTCTGAACACCAACCCCAAGCTCTCCAGTATCGCGATCAAAAGCGACGATCGAATACGTCATCAACTACCTCACTTCAGGAAATCGAGCGCTGATTTGACGAAGATCTCAGTTCCGATGGCGAGGCACGCCTCATCGAAATCGAATTTGGCGTTGTGATGATTCTCGGCGTCCGGCTTTGATGCGCCCAGAAGCATGTAGACGCCGGGAATGCGATTGATGAACTCCGCAACGTCGTCGCCCACGCTTACGGGATCGACTTCGATTACGTTTCCATCGCCGACTACCTCAGTGGCAATGCCTGCAACCCACTCGGCGGTTTCTGGGTCGTTGATTACCGGCGGGGCACCGTACAGGAGTTCGAACGTAACCTCGGAACCCAGGGCTGCACCAACACTCTTTGCCACGCGCTCAGCGCTCGCAAGAATCGTGTCGCGTGTCTCAGGAATATAACCTCGAACTGTCCCCTCAATAACGACCTCGTCAGGGATGACGTTGGGGGCCACGCCACCGTGAATCTGACCAAAGGTGAGCACCCCCATCTCGTTTGGCGGAACTTCGCGGCTCACCACGGTCTGCGCGGCCGAGATGATTTGGGCAGCTGCGACGACAGGGTCGATAGCCATGTGCGGCATCGCTCCGTGCCCTCCGCGGCCTTTGACAGTGATTCTTATCCCATCAGCACTGGCGAAAACGGTCCCTCTATTTACGCCAACCTGGCCGGTTGGCACCTGATTCCACAGGTGGAGCGAGACAAACTTGTCAGCGGGATAGTTGCTCAATAGTTGATCGTCCAGCATGGCCAGCGCACCACCGACTATCTCTTCCGCTGGCTGGAATACGAATATAACCTTGCCGGCGATTTGGCTACGCAGTTGAGCCAACACACGCGCGGCACCTAACAGAATCGCCATGTGCCCATCATGACCACACGCATGCATGTTGCCATTGGTCGAGGCAAAATCCAGAGCCGTAAGCTCCTCTACCGGCAAAGCATCAATATCTGCCCGAAGCATAAGCGTTGGGCCGGGACGTTCGCCCTCCAGGACTGCGACTACGCCGGTTCCGCCGATCTCCGCCTGCGAAGTCAGACCGGCCGCCGCAAGTTCCGACACGATTCGCGCTGCCGTCTGTGTTTCCTGGAATCCCAACTCTGGAATGGCATGCAGATCACGCCTCAGCGACACGAGGTAGTCGTTTTCCTGGCTTACGAGGTCATGAATTTCGTTTGACAAGGGCAGCCTCACTGGTGCGGATACTGATAATTGCAGCGGTCGCCGAGTCTAGCATGTGATGGGTCCAAATTCGTCGTTTGGTCGTCGTTGCTAAACTGGCTCGCATGGCCGATACCATTCCCATATTTCCGCTCAACACCGTTCTGTTCCCCGGCGCGCCGTTACCGCTTCGAATATTCGAGCCTCGCTACAGACAGATGCTCGCGTACTGCATGGAGAACGACCAGAGGTTCGGTGTAAACCTGATTCGGTCAGGTCTAGAAGTTGGGGGGAATGCCGAACCTCATATGGTTGGAACGATCGCCGACATCACCAGCGTTCGAGATGAGGATGGTGGCTCGATCCCCATCAACACTCGTGGCGATAGGCGATATCGGATCACCAGCATTGATAGTTCAGGACCGTACCTGGTTGGTGAAATCGAGTTTCTGGAAGATATTATTGATGACGCGGCGGAGGCAGAATCCCACAAGGCACGCGATATCGCCGCGAGCTACATCAGAATGCTGCTGACCACGCAGGGTGAATGGCATCGGGTACTCGAGCTGCCCTCCGAGCCTTTGAGACTGTCGTATTTCCTCGGCACCGTCTTACTTGGGCTGTCTGGCTCGGTACGGCAGGAGATACTTGAGACCGATCCGGTCAGTGCCAGACTTTCGAAAGCGTCCGAAGCTCTCGTCATTGCAGCGAACGAGATGGAGAAGACCATCATGCGGTCAGGACCCGGCAAAGGCCGAACAGTGTTCGGCAAGAACTAGGGACTACTAGGCCCTCAATGTTGGGATGATGTCTATCCCCAGTATCTGTACTCCGGGTGAGGGAGCGGCGTTGGGATCACGAGCTGGCATGTTGACGATGACGTCCAGCCCAGAAGTTACTTCCCCAAACACGGTATGAACGCCGTCTGGCCATGGTGTTGGCGCCCCAGTAATAAAGAACTGGCTTCCGCCTGAGTTATCTGCGTTGCTAACCATGGACACAATACCGGGCTTATCGTGGCTCAGCGCCGCGAACTCATCCGATATGAAGTGGCCGGGACCGCCCGGGACTGTTCCGGATGGATCTCGGGTCTGCGCTGCGAGATTCTCTACGACTCGTTGACAGGTGATGTTGCCATCGAAGCCACGTGAAGCGAGGTAGGCGAAACGGGGATGAAATACCTCACACCGCTCAGTGAGACGACAAATATCTGAACACATCACACCGTGGATCTCACAGGCTGTTGAAAAGGGTGTTTGGTCTGGTTCACCAGGCAACTTAGAGTGAACATGACCTGATTACGTGATTGGGGACCGCGTGAATAATGAGGGTGGCTCCCTTTGCGGGGCCCGTCGGGCCACTACCGGAGCGTCGGGATTACGTTGTGGCCGTCTCAGCTGGTCTTTGGGTCGGCTTCGCTGCGAGCTTCGCCATCCTCACCAGGTTGTAGCCGGCGGCGAGAAGGGACGAGTTCAACTCGGGCGGAATGGAGAGGCGCCCAATACGGGAATACATCCGTTCAAAGAGTGCAGAGAGTTCCATGAGCACATGTTCCACGATGGCCTTTATCTCCCGGACCGGGTGGTCTAAAGGGTCCAATTCATCCGGGGTGATGGCAAGCAGCATGTTGGCCTATTTTTCCTGGTGGCCGCGTATCTCAGCCTCCTGATTATTACGTGTGGCTAATGGAGCATTCACAGCGTACCCAATCACGGCGGCAACCGGGAATCTGTCCTCCCCTCTTTGAGCAGACTGCCAGGCACTCTACCCCAATGAGAAGGCCGCGTTGAGCGACCAAGGGTTGTATTCTATTCGGACGAATTACCGCATAACATTCCCACATTGGAAAACTTAGTGAATCTGGACTATTCGTCCAAATCCAGCCATCACAGACCTACCCGCGGTTGGCTGGTAATTGCTGCCGTATTACTCGCGCCTGCTGTGGCTGCCATTATTCGAAAATTTTGGCCTGGCCAACCTGTCTTCATAGAAGCCCTGCCAGGTCTGGCAATCATAATTGGTTTTTTATGGGCGCTGCCGAAAGCAAAAGGATTCCCAGGGTATATCGCCGTTCCCATAATTATTTGGGCCGTAATACAGGGAATTTACGTGATACCCACAGCGCTTCATTCTGAGACTCTTGCTGTGGCAGCGCTGTTTGTTAGGATGACTCCACTTATGATGCCAGTGATCGCTTTCGCTGCAATACGGTCATCCGAAGATTTTCGTTCAATGGCCGTGGCTGTTGGGGCAATTACACTTGGCGCGCTGCCGGTGGGAATCATCGCTGCTTTTTGGGGCGAGGCAGGATTACCCTTCTGGCTAAGGGCCATTGACGCCTTTTCGTTTGGAGGCAGTCAACTGCGCGCAGGGCTTCCAGCGGTGTCATTTGTTTTCAGCACGCCCGCGGTTTTATCAACTTCGGTTGCCGCCACACTTTACCTGTCCATCGCAGCGATCAGAATTCGTGGCCATTCCACCCAATGGAATCGACTCCTGATACTGATAGCAGTGGGGTCCCTATTATTACTGTTTTTGAGTACGCGCCGCGGCATGCTTTTCGTTGGCATGTTCGCCTTGGTTAGTCTCATTTGGGGTGGATCTGGCATACGGATCTCAAGCACCAAGTTAATCGTATTTGCAGCGTCAATTATTGGTGTGTTTTTAGTAATTAATATTTTTGGTTTTAATGATGGTAGAACCGATATAAGTAGATTCGAATTTATTACCAGTATCGATTTTTTATTCAGATTCAATGATATATTTTTGGATCTCTGGTCGTTTTGGTTTCAAACCGCGCCATTAGGGAACGGACTTGGAACCGCGGGACCTGAGGCTCAAGCTCTTAATATTCTGACTCACCAAAAGATTTATTCAGTCGTCGAAATTGGTGGCGCTCAGTTGCTGGAGGAGATGGGGGTACTGGGAGGTATCGGCCTTCCTGTAGTGCTGGCGGCGATGATCTTTTCCTTGTATACGCGTTCCAGAAAGACGTCTGTAGAAGGTCCAGTAATCACACTAATTATGTTCCTGATATCTGTCTTCCTTCTATTTTATGTAAAAGAAAAATCAATTCTCACGGGCATGTGGGTGATTGTATTGTCATTCTGGGCTACTCCAGGAATCTGCGCCGCCCTGATCATCAGAAATCGTGAGAGCAGATCGTTGCCAGATGGTCCCGCGTCATCGCGAAAACAATAGGCCCATATTTCATGGATTCAGTTAGAACCCCATATCTCCTCTGGCTAGGCGGAGTATTCGACGAAGGTTCGCTGCTGACTCAACCATCGATAAGCCCCGCTGCTAACCGCTGGCAGGCCGGTCTGATCTATGGGCTGAGTCATCACCATATTCGGGTTCGGTCCGTTGGTCATCTTCCTGAAGCAACGTGGCCCAAAGGCAGGTTAAAGATCTCGTCCCGCACCGCAAGGCTCGCTTCGGGATCCGAGGGGGAACTGATTGGATACCCCAATATTCCACGAATTCGGACGTGGTTCCTTGCTGAGCGCTACAAGCGGCTCGTGGACCGTACGATAAGACGCTTGGGGATGCCGGCCGGGCTTATCAGTTACAACGCATATGCGTATAACGTTGCTGCCGCTAGATTGGCCCAGAAAAAGTATGATCTGCCATGGGTCTGCGTGGTGGCTGATGTACCAGAATCCGGATCCGAGTTGCGCCTACATGACCGGGCGCTCCGCAAGGCTGACGGGCGAGTCTATCTGTCATGGTCAAGAATGCAAAATTCAGAAATGGGTCCCAATATTCATCTCGATGGAACTGCTGACGGGATCAAGATTGATCGACCGAAACTAGCAGAGAGCAGAACCCGAGACATTCACGCACAGAGCAAGACGATTCTGTTCACCGGCGCGATGAATAAGTGGGCCGGAGTTGATTACCTTGTGTCTGCATTCAGCACCCTTGACCGTACTGACATCCGCCTCCAACTCTGTGGCCCTGGTGAGCCGACCGCCGAGACGCGTCAGACCATTGCATCAGACCGCCGGATTGAGTTCCTTGGTCTTGTGTCCGAGGCTCGTCTTCGAGAGCTTTCTTTCGCCGCAGATGTGTTCGCAAATCCGAGACCATCACATATTCCCGGTAACGAGTCGAATTTCCCCTCAAAAATTCTGGAATACCTCACGTATGGGAAACCGATAATTAGTACAATTACTCCCGGAATCTCACCTGAGTATCAGAATATATTGATCCATGTTACAGAAGAAACTGATGCTGGATTGTCCGAGGCAATATCTCGTGCAGTCGATTTGAGTCCCGAGGAACAAGAAGCTATTTACTGCCATTCGTCCTCGCTCATAGAAGGATCCAAAACGCGCGAAAGTCAGGCTGGCCGATTGATCGAATGGATGAAATCTGAATTGGGAATTAATCTGTAGATGCGTAGGTTTCAACTAATTCACAACATCACCAGTCCCTATCGAATGCACCTCTTTGAGGTCATGTGGAGGGAACTCCAACGTCGCGATATTGAATTGCACGTTGAGTTCCTTACCCGCGCCGCCACTCACCGCCCTAAGTCCTGGCAAGCCGATTCGAGTTCAATTCAATTTCCCCACTCATTTTCGACCGATATCGGGCCACGATACAAAGGCGTGAAGTGGCATTTCAACCCGGCCATCAACGCCAAATTGGCGGTGAAGAAATATGACTATCTATTAGTTGGGGGACCATGGGCGACGATTACCGCCGGACTGGGTACTGTTTTCAACCGCGCTGACCGGACCATCGCGTGGATTGAAGGCACATCAAGTCATACCAATTCCTTTTCAGGAAAGAAACGCCGCATCAAGCGCTACCTGTTAAATAAATATGATTACGTTGCAGTACCTGGAGAAGAAGGCACCAAATTTATTCACCGAATATTGGACCCAACAGGCCCAAATTCACCGGAAATAGTGGCTCTTCCGAACATCGTTAGCGAAGCCAAATTCAATCCTGGACCGGTCGACGGTGAACAACGCGCCTGGCTGAGGCAAAAGTTAGGCATACCGCCGGAGTCAAGAATCGCAATATGGCCAGCCCGGCATGTCGCAGAAGGGTACGTCGACAAGGGGGTACCGGAATTTCTGCTCAATTTGAATCCAGACAAATTTGGTGACTGGAAAATTCTGTTGGCTGGCGATGGACCTGAACGCCCTAGGGTGGAACAGGCAATTGCGCAGCGCAAACTGCAGGACTCAGTGATCCTGCATCCAGTCGTCACCCCGGACGAAATGCCCGACATTTACCGGGGTTCTGATCTTTTTTTGCTTCCCAGCCTCCTCGATCCCAATCCGCTTTCAACAATAGAAGCGTTGAAGTGCGGATTACCTATCCTCGTCTCCAACCGGATCGGCAACTATCCTGAGGCCTTGCGAATTGGCGTGAACGGATGGGGATTTGATCCATATGAGCCAAGTCAAGTTGACACTGCCGTGACCAGCGCTTTTAGTGCGTCAGCTGATACGTTGCAAGCCATGGGTCTTGAGTCTCTAAAAATCGCAGCAAACAATTGGGATTCAGAAACGATCGTGGCCCAATTCCTTGACCAGGTGCTTTAGCCGAGCGGCGCTATATTGAGAAACTGGATTCTTGACGCAACAGCCGCACGTAGCGCTGGCTCACTCCACGATCACATAGGGATGCTAAGTGTCATGGATCAGTTAGTTGAGGACGATCAACTTGCCGTCCTTGCTGCTCCAGAACTCTCAAGAGAACTTACGCATTCGAATCTGTCCGTTTCTACGGTCCGCACCAGTGAGGGTCTTGGTCGGTTTATCGCACTGAATCGCGCTATTCGGGGAGCGGCAAATGGCAAAAATATCTCCGCCGCTATGTTCCATCAATTCGCCCCTGAGCGGTTGGATGTCCCTTACGTTCTGAGGCTGACGGATGCCCACCTCGTGGGATCAGCGACGAGGAGTTCCACCGAGAAGTATGAATCAAAAATTGGGACCATCGGATGGGGATTGAAACGCTTCTTTTTCCGAAGGGCAGCGCGACGCGCTCACTCGATAATCTGCGCAACCCAAAGTCTGGCATCATCACTCCGTGAATCCCAACCTGAGATTGATCCCGGCAAATTGATCATCGCTCCCATGGGACCGTCCCCTGTGGTGGACTATGGCACTCGCCATTCGGCGAGCGCGGGCAATCGGCTGCTCACGATGCATATTCGTCCACACAAAAATATCGAAGTGATTCTCAGGGCGATGGCACTGCCATACGCGAAGGAGTTCACCCTGACGGTGTTGGGAACGCTCTCACCAGCGAACTCGCCTTACCATGCGTTCATCAGTGGCCTAATCGATCAGTTAAACCTTGGTGATCGCATTCAGTTCGCTGGCTATTTGAGCAATCCAGGCCAGGTCCGTGAGTACATGATGGATCACGACATTCTTATTGTTCCATCGAGGCTCGAATCTTGGAGTCACAGCCTCATTGAGGGTCTTGTCATGGGGATGCCGGTTGTAGCTTCAGACCTTGAAGTCCATAAAGAGGTCGGAAGCGAAGATGCCTGGATTTTTCCTGTGGACTCCCAAGAGTTATTGGCTCAATTGCTGGTCGAGATTCGAGAGAACGAGCCGCGCCGACGCGAATATGTGGAAAAAGGACTCCTCTCCACAGCAGGACTTGCCTGGGACAAATATGCCTCTGCTTGCATCGGTGCACTGCGGGACGCAGGAGGCGAATAGTTATGCATTCAGGGGCGCTTGTGAGTTGGACATGAATCTTTCCGAACGGTCTTCCTACAGGCTTAAGCGCCCTCTAGACTTGTTGATTCTCACTACGGCGCACGTCGTCCTGTTCCCAATATTTTTCGCGCTCTGGGCCGTCATTCCCCTTCTCGTATTGATCCTGGATGGTAGACCAGTTTTCTACGGCCAGCCTCGAGTAGGAAAAGGCGGTCGACATTTCATGGCGTATAAATTTCGGACTATGCGCATCGCTCGGCCGGGAGAAGTGTGGGAGAACTGGACATCGAACGAAGATCCCAGGGTCTCACGCCTGGGCAAACTCCTTCGATCAACTGCCCTGGACGAACTTCCACAGATACTGAACATAGCAAGGGGAGATATTAGCTTTGTTGGGCCGCGCCCTCTTGTTCCAGAACAGGTGGAAGAGTACTCAGTGGCCCAGCCCAGGTTTCCTGAGCGACATCGGGTACCCCCCGGGTTAACCGGACTTTCTCAGGTTTATCTGCCACGTCATTGCCCACCTTCGATCAGATTGAGATATGACCTTCACTACGCCAAAAAAGCGAGCCTGATGCTAGACATAAAGCTCATCTTCTTATCAGGATTTCTCACGCTGACCGGAAAATGGGGTGCGGGCCGTAGACAAGGCATGGCGATCTTGCGCGACGATGAGAATTAGAGTTAATCACTCTGCCACGCTGAGGATCCGCCGTCGTTGAAGGAATGATCACCGCACCGAATTCGACTATCTATTTCGCAGTGCGATCACGCCGACGCTTCTTCAACCTTCACTCACTCCGATGTGAAGTCCAGTGCGGAAAAAAGAACATCGCCCTGAGCTTCCGTAAGATGCCATCGATCTGGGTCAACATCTGTTTTGGTTGGCACTTTTAGAAGGACGTTGTTTCCGGTGGAACGAACGAACCCTAACCGCTTTAGACATCCAATCAACATAGGCTGATTCGTTTGAATTGAAACGATTTCTGCGTCTTGAGTACTTGAGTACTTTATGATGTGATGGGCCAGGGAATTAAGCACTTCCGGACCAGTCTCAACGAGGTAGTAGTCAAGGAGTGAGACGACCCGCATCACCGAACTGTTTTGTCGTGGGCTGGTGGAATGATTCTCATGTATGCGGATCAGGCAGTAGCCAATTAAGGATTGCCCACGCTTGATTTCATATGCTGACAACGACGGGCTGTAATGCAGAGTCCAATTCAGGTCTGCCACCTGTCGAACAATGTGATCATCATCCCGTGAATCAAGCACTTGATCTAGCTCACCGGAAAATTGCTCAACGGCTTCAAACGTCAGGTCCGATTTGTCCGACGTGGACCTTATTCGGTAATAGATCCGCGCCAGTGGATCCAAAACAACCGAGAGTTTAGGGATGAGCGGGATACCTCTCGACGCAGTTTCAAGCAGATATTTCGTGGAGTTGAAGTACACATACCGTGAAAGCGGACCAATTTCCTTGAGACCTACCCGGTGGTAAAGCGATTCGGCGCCTTCATCTGGTCGCCCCGACGCAATCACTGATCGAGTCAGACTGAGATAGCGCAACAACATCATTCCGCCAGATCCACCGTTGTGCCATGCGTCGCTAAGGTAAAAAGCTCGGAGCGCGGTGCTCCGAATAGTTGCCCCCTGTATGCACAATTCAATCGGTATCCCACGCAGGTTGCCCACGACCTCCCCATCCACGATCGTCAACACAATTGCAAGATCGTCGAATCTGGCTCGTGGGTTGGAAGCAAGAAATTCGACCCAGCGTGGACCTGACTCTTTCAAATAGTCGTTCGGGTCGGTGTAGGCGCTCAGGGCTTGGGGATCGTCCATCAGCTGCTGAATTGAGTAGCTGACAATTTGAGGATCGGCCATCGCTAAGACGTCAAGGTGTCTGAACGACCGCTCCGCTGTTTTTTATACCGAGCGCTGTACTGATCTTCTGTAGCGAAAGAAATCTTTACTGGAACCTTAAAAGAATCCAGACGCGCAGCGGAGTAACGCTTGATATCTCGAGCCAACTCAGCGTCAGCAACATCGGTCGCTTTTCTCACAACCGCACAGACCATATTCCCGACGATTGGGTTTCGCTCCCCGTAAACGGTCACCTCAGCGACAGATGGGAGTTCTTGGATCACGCTTTCCACTTCGTTCGGGTGAACCTTTTCACCGCCCACGTTGATTAGTTCAGATTGCCGACCGTGGATCTGCATGTATTCGCCGTCAACGGTCACAAGATCACCCGTATTAAACCATCCATCATCAGTGAATGGACTTTCGGCATTTAGATAACCCAACATCGCGGAGGCGGCTTTGATTTGGAGGATTCCGTCCAGCACTCTTGTATCAAAGCCCTCCCCACCTATCTTCACCCAGGTCGAGTTGGAATCACGCGATTTCGAACGGAGAATACCGAGTTCTGAGAGTCCGTATGTCTGTTGCATTCTCACGCCAGGAACAACCTCTGTGAACCGTTTGAGGGTGCTTTCAGGCATTGGTTCGGTGCCGTACGTAACCGTTCTGAGGCTAGAGAGGTCATAACGGCTGAATGCTTCGCTGATGAGCACAAGATTCAAGAATGTTGGCGAAGTAGGTAAGAGCTCCACGGATCGCCGTTCAATCGCACCCAGAACCGAATCAGGCGACCTATCGGGGACTACCACGATCATGCCGCCGTTTGAGAGCGTGTAGAGCATTGTGTTGATACCACCGATATGGTCAAACAACAGAAAAGCGATCGTACGCATACGGCGTTTCCGAACCCTGAATTTGTCCAACATAGGGACAAGGTCATGGACTGCTGCTTTGCTCTCGCCAGTGGAACCGGATGAGAAAAGAACAAGGCCGGGATGATTACGTTCACGGAGAGTTAGATAGTGTTCATGATTCGGCCTATCACCTAGCTGTGCAAATTCGTAAGAATCAGACCCAGACAGATTTATCGAAATATTGGCCGCACACACCCTCAGAAATTCATCGCGCTTGGCCGCAATAGAATCGGTCATCGGCACGATGACACAACTCAGTTCAAGCAACGCCAAGAATGCAGGCACGGAATTGGGTGAGAAATCGCCAGTAAGAGCGACTACGTCTCCCGCACGGACATCGTTCTCTCGGAGGATGTCAGACCACTGCAATAACCCCTGGCGAAGTGAGCCGTATGTGAACTCTTCGTCATTCCAGATCATCCAGTGGTCGTCTGAAAACTCTCGAAAAACGTCCTCTAAGAAATTGAGAAACACTAAAAGCCTCCAAGATAGAGAACCTGACCAGATATGAATCGGCTTTCACGCCGTACGAAAAAGTCCACGACGTTCACGACATCGTCAACACTGGCCATTTCGGGGACGTTCTGGGCATCGATAATTCGCTGGATCTTTCCTGATGGGACGCCCTTGATCAGATCAGTATTTATGGGGCTTGGGCCGATCGCATTCACCGTAATGCCGAAATCAGCCAACTCTTTGGCAAGTATTCGAGTCAGCATCTCGACCGCTGCTTTTGAAGAGGCGTAAAGCGCCTCTCCCTCCAACCTCAATGGCACGGCCACGGTTGTTAGGTTGACCATTCGGCCGAAGCCCGACCGCCGCATCAATTTGGCCGCCTCACGACACATCAAAAAGGTTCCAATAACGTTTGTGCTGAATACTCTCTCGGCCGTCTCGATTGGCGTCAGCAGTGCGTGATTCATGCTGGCAACGCCCGCGTTATTAACTAGAATATCTAGGCGGCCAACGTCGCTTCGGATATCACGAAACATGCGCTTCACAAAGGCTTCATCGGCAACGTCAAGTTCAAAATGCGTGTAATTCACATGCGACATTTCTGAGGAGTTGCGGCTGCAGCCGATCACAACGTCTCCAAGCTCTAGATAGTGCTCTACAAGTCCCGCGCCGATACCCGTTCGGCTCCCTGTGACCAGTACAACTCTTTGGTCAGTCAAAGGGCTACTCGTCCAGCAGTTCCACTATGTAAGATGCGAGCGAATCCACATTGCGAAACGGGCTCGTACGGCGAGACATCGCACGCTCATCAGCGAGGGACACCGAGGAATCGAAATCAGTTTCGATCTGACCCTCAACCTCAACGATTAACGATACGAGTCCAAGAGAATCCAAACGACCGTCCTCCCCGAACAGTACGGTGGTGGCACTCTTATCGAGGTGCTTGTCCTCCGTCGAAATAGCGTTGACCTCATCAATGGCCGCATATATCGATTCGAGGACTTTATGTTTATCTATCAATGTGGTCCCCTGTTCGACGTCAAATTGTGGAATTAGGTTCAGCTGCTTTGCGATGTTGCCTAGATACATTGTAGTCACCGGATATTCCTCACCACAACGATTCGCTTATCAACTCTTAGACAATCGAGTCGAGCGGTATTTCCTCGTCGGTTCGCACGTGTTTGTACTAGCAGGGTGCTGAAGAATCACAGTTT
>JABMNO010000038.1 GCA_013204555.1 Chloroflexota bacterium
AAATCACCTCATAGACCCCCCGGAACACGAGGCTGACTCTTCCCGTGTGCTCGCCAGTATTGGGATAAATCCGGAGTCCCATTTTCCTCATTCCGAGTGTTCGTCCAGATACAGCACAAGTTACTGGAAAATACGCGACGAGCGCTGCGGTTGTGACTATGTTTAGAATCAGAAAAACTTGTCCGTCAATGTCACCAATCAAAATGAAAGTCGCGATTAGCGAGGTAAAAATTATTAATAAAATCAGGTCGATTAGCCACGCCGATATTCTTGCCTTTAGCACATCAATCGCCCTCAACTCAATATCGTCAGATCAATAGTTGCCTTCAAAAACTTTGATTCGACGGCTGCCATGGCCCCACGTTCCACCTACATAGGAATAGTTGGTCTGCCAGGTCGCCCCCGAAAAATCGTCCCTTAAGCTCATTACGTCTCTGGCGAGGCCTATCGGATCTCTATTTCTCAATCTGCGACTGAGTGTCGCGATTCCAGTGGCAATGGTGTTCAGGGGTGTTGTGACAGTAACGTTTCCATCTCGATCTCCGGAAACTCCTCCAATACCCGGCACAGAACCCGAAAACGATTTACGATTCGTCAATCCGAATGCGCTCACCTCACTGGTTTGTTCGACCGAGATGACATGCTCCTGCGGTTCAAATTGGGCTGCCAGTTCTCCGCTGCTGATGTTGAGATCAGACTGAGTTCCAGAAGCGTAATAAAAATCTTCTCCTCCAAGTGATTGCACAGCCACGAAGTAACCGGAACCCCCGGCTGCAGGACCGATTGAGACGATTGCGACTCCGCTATCAGGACGGTACTGTCGACCCGCCCAGTAGGCTACATCGGTGGTCATCAGTTGGTCAGGATACATCTGCGGATTCTCGTGATACGGGTTTGATCGCGCTAACGGTTTGCCAACATCAATTATGTAAGGATTAGGCGAATCATTTGCTTCATCACCGATATGTCCACTCGGATCCTTGTATTTGAGTGGATTGTTTGACACATACACATACCGATTAAACATATCCGCCCGTGTCCCCCCCGGCACGATGCTGTCCGCGGAGATGAAGCGGCCTATTTCTGAGTCGTAGTAGCGGGCGTTGTAGAAGCCGAGGCCGGTTGCGGCGTCTCGGCGTTGGCCGGTGAAGTTGACCCTCACGTCACGGGGCTCCTCAGGGTGACGGGGGTCGCCGAACGGATCGGCCTCCCGGTTTGGCGCTCCGAACGGCCACCAGTGGTCATATAACGTGCGGCGTCCGCCTCCAGCGGCCAGCACGTCGGCCCTTCGATGGGCTCAGGATGCAGATCGCCAGATGCGACTGGGCTGCCAAGGTGGTCGGTGAAGTGCCCTTCGACACGGCTCAGGAGAACGAATTGGAGGTCCGTACTGGTCCCCGGCCCCTTCGTGTACGACGCCACGTACCGCCCGGCATGGGATAGCTGGATGGTGTCGCTGCGGTTGTCATAAATGTCGCGTTGGGCAGGTTTGAAATCTGCCGCTACGGTGAGTCTTCATTGCTGTGATTATGTGGCGAATTGGCGATGGGATGACGCTGTGAGCAGTTCCGCGTGGCTGCGCGTGCTTGCGTGCCGCGTTTAATTGGCGGGCATGGCGTGGCCGGGACGGTTACAATTGTGGGGTTCGGGGAGTGGCGCAGCCTGGTAGCGCGCTGCGTTCGGGACGCAGAGGTCCCGGGTTCAAATCCCGGCTCCCCGACCACCAAGTCTCAATATGGCCCCAACTGGAGAAGATTCCGGTTGGGGCCTTTTTGATGGCAGATTTGACGGCAACCGGAAGTGGATCGGACGCTTCAACCACCCATCGACTCAGTATCCGAACATCAGAATCCCCTCAGAGGGAAGACCCAAACGCCCTGACGAGAACAGCGCGTCAAGTAGATAGGGTGCATTCTCGAAGTCATTACTTACGGTGTCTCTGCCGCTACCCCGCCGTAACACGCACCGGGTGTCTGCTGGTTACGAGGGCGACTTTAGCGGCGCTGAGAACTGCGGCAGACGCGAACAGAGCGTCCGGTGGGGACTGCGTGGACAGTCCCCATTACTCCGAACGCTCTAACCTCAATGTAACCGCAGGCTTGCGATGTGGCTAGTGGCGGGTGGTGGTGGTGGCATGATGGTGTGATGCGGTAGTGGGTAGCAGTGGCGATGGAGTTGGTGTTGTGTGGTTAGCGCGTTTTCATCGCTACCAAGTTTTTCGATTCCGCTGCCTACACGCTGCGCCTTAATCGCTCTCTTGTTCGCTCGTAAGCGGTTTTATATCGAGTATCGCGACGCGGAGAGAGCAGGCGGTAGAGGTACGGGGGGTACATTCCTAGGAAACTGGTGGTTGTGGGGGTACTGGGGTGCAGATTGTTGCGGGTCACTTCCGCACTTGCCAACGCGCCCCGTTCGGGTTAGGGTGATCTCGATTTTGGCCTCACGGTGATAGTCCTTTATGGATGTAGCTGGACGGACTAGCCGCTAATCACTGAGAGCCTTTCGCATCCGCTCACACTAAACAGGAAGATCCGATAGCAAACGACCCTATAAATCTTTACGACTACGAAGCCCGGGCTAAGCTCGCCTTGCCCCACGACCACTGGGACTTTATCGACGCCGGGGCGATGGACGAAATCACCACCAAGAGCAACCGCAACGCCTTCGACCAATTGTCGATTCGCCCCCGGTTCATGCGCAGCGTGGAAGAATGCAACATTGCGACCACCATGCTTGGTCAAGACATCAGCATGCCAGTCTTTATCTGCCCCACTGGCAGCCACGCCCTCGCCCATCCTGACGCCGAAGTAGCTACCGCCAAGGCCGCTGGCCGGTCGAACACCCTGATGATGCTCAGCACCTCGTCCAACTGCAGTTTGGAAGAGGTTGCCGAAGCCTCCACCGGACCGCTTTGGTTCCAGCTCTACCACCGGGGTAAGGCCCTGACCGAGATGCTGGTGCACCGGGCCGAGGCAGCGGGATACAAGGCCATTGTGCTGACCATTGATACTCCGGTGCCGAGTCCCAAAGAACGGGACCTGCGCAATAAGTTTGAGGCCACCTTGGAGTTGGGCAACTTCCGAGATCTGAACCTGCCCCGAAATGTAATCCGCGGCACCGATGAGACTCCCGGGTGGGATGTCTCCCAGGTTGACGCCATCAGCTGGAAGGACTTGGAATGGCTCCGCAGCCTGACTTCCCTGCCCCTGGTGCTCAAGGGAGTCCGGGTTGGCGAGGACGCCAAGATTGCGGCGGAAAGCGGTTGTGAAGGCATTTTGGTCTCTACCCACGGTGGGCGGCAGCTGGACCAGACCCTTAGCTCTATCGAGACGGTGCCAGAGATTGTCGAGGCCGTGAAGGGCAATTGCGAAGTCTACCTGGACTCCGGCGTCCGGCGTGGCAGCGACGTGCTCAAGGCGTTGGCCATGGGCGTCAAGGCCGTGGGAATTGGCCGTCCCCTCTATTGGGGTCTGGCGACTCAAGGCGAAGACGGCGTCCACAACGTTCTGGAATTGCTGCGTGAAGAAGTGGCCCGGGTCATGGCCTACTGCGGCCAGAGTGACGTTGGCAACCTGGAAAAGAACCTGATCAACATACCCAACAACTGGGGGCCAGGTACGACCGCACCGTAAATCGTTTCTAACTCACTCGGCCAATATCGGCCGAGTGAGCGGCGATCCGCACGGCGCCGGGCGCGAACTGGATCTGATTTGGATCAACAGTTCCGGTTTCAGAAAGGCCGCTCTGCCTGCTACAGACTGACCAGCGCGTCTCGATGTGGCCCGTCCCGCGTCCAAGCTTCTGCTCGGTCATCGCCGATCAGGATCCCGTCGATAGAGAAGCCCTCGGTCGTATACACGTAAGCAACCCGCGGCCGAAGCCGTCCGTGGTTCGTGGCCCGTCTTCCTGGCGCACCGTACTCCCCGCGAGTTTGCGTAGGCGGGGGTAGCTTCGGCAAGGCAGGGTTCAGACCCTGGCCCCCCGACCACCAAGTCTCAATATGGCCCCAACTGAAGCGGGGCCGAGTGGGCCTATTTGATGGCAATTGGGATCAATCTGGATTCATTGTGGCACTATCAGAGTTGCCTCGTGCCCATGCGTGTTTGCTCCTCCACGGCGGCATCTGATTTCGTGGTCGCAGGGGTAGTAGCCCCACGTTGAGATTCCACGATGACGCCGTTTGTTGCTAAGGTCTGTGGGCATCAATTTGCTGCGCTGTGATGGGCAGAGGCTGGAAACCGGGCGTGGATCCCTGTTCTCCATAGGAGGAATCGCTATCGAAGGGCTGTTTCGCCTCTTTTTACCGGGAGTCCTACCTATTCTGGTGATCCTGACAGGCTGCGTAGGTGGAGCATCAAGCGCCAAGCCAATAGACGTTCCGGCTGCGCCCACGCCCACGGTGAATCCTTTGCTGCCAGAAGCTCCTCCGGTTTTCCTGCGCAAGTGGGGCATTGAGGGCAGCAGCAGCGGGCAGACAAACAGTCTCGCGGGTGTGGCAGTAGATGGCGTCGGCAACTTATACGCGGCTGAGCCTGACACCCATCGCATCCAGAAGTTCACCGACGAGGGAGTATTTCTGACTGAGTGGGGTAGGTTTGGAGATGATCCCGGCCAGTTCAGTTTTCCGAATGACGTGGCGGTTGGTCCCGCCGGATTCATCTATGTGGCGGACAGCCTCAATCATCGGATCCAGAAGTTCACCGCTGATGGCACGTTTGTCACGCAATGGGGTGACCTGGGCAGCAACGATGGCGATTTCTTCAATGCGCGCAACCTGGCGATCGACTCCTCCGGAAATGTCTTCGTGGCTGACTTCCAGAATCACCGCATCCAGAAATTCACGGCCGATGGGGTGTTCCTGATGCAGTGGGGCCGCCACGGCAAGTTGGACGGCCAGTTTCTCTTTCCAAACGATGTGGCGCTCGACTCTTCAGACAACGTCTATGTAACGGATGGCGTCGCCCGAATCCAAGTGTTCACTAATGAGGGCGTATTCCTACACACGTGGGGCAGCCAGGGAATCGGCGAAGGCCAGTTCGACAGGCCGTTCGGGATCGCCATCGACGCCACCGACGCGATCTACGTTGTTGAGCCACTCATGAATCGCGTCCAGAAGTTCAGTGGTGATGGCACACTGCGCACCATCTGGGGCAGCTCTGGCACCGGCGAAGGCCAATTCGATAGGCCCTTCGGGATCGCAATCGATGCAGTTGGCAGGATCTATCTGGCCGACCCCGGTAACCAGCGCGTTCAGGTGTTCCGATAGGGCGCTCCATCCCCGGGATGTGCGGACGGTTGCGCTCGGCAAAGAGAAGGCCGGTGCGAATTCGCACCGGCCTTCTCTGGTCTTCATTATTGGCATGCCCACTCAGGGCAGGGGGACTTTAGTCGCCGCCTAACGCCATGGAGGCTTCAGCTTGATTGGCTTTGATCTCCGAGGCGTGCTCGTAGGCTGAGAGTGCTGCGATGGCGCCCTGGGCCGCTGCGGTGATGGTTTGCTTGAGGTTGCCGGAGCCGTCTGTGAGGTCGCCAGCGGCGTAGAGGCCACTTACGTTGGTCTTCATCTCACGGTTGACGTGAATCTCATCTGTCTCGCTATTGATCTCAACCCCAAGCGTCTTGGCGATCTCATTGCGGGGGTCTGCACCAATTTCGATGAAGATACCGTCGATATCGACCTGATCTGAGCCCTGGAATGGCTTGCTGAACTTCGCACCGACGAGCCCGAAGTCGTTTTCGAGCAACTCGGTGATCTCAGTCTCCATGACCTGGTGGACGTTCTCTGACTGGTTGAGCTGTGTGACAAGCACCGGCTCCGGGCGGGTGAACTCACCTTTGCGGTAGACGAGCCAGACTTCCATTGCGTACTTGCCGAGCAGGATAGCGCCTTCGACGGCCGCACTGCCGCCGCCTACGACCACGACTTTCTTGTTGCGGTAGAGAGGTGCGTCGCACGTGGAGCAGTAGGAGACGCCTTTACCCATGAGGCTTTCCTCGTTAGGCAGGTTGAGTTTCCGGCGCTCCCGACCGATGGCGAGGATTACGCTCAGGGATTCGATTTTGGTGCCATCTTGAAGCGTAGTTACGAAGCCCTCGCCGCTTTTCTCTACCGCCTCAATGTTGGAGTTGTGAATTGGAACTTCCAACAGATCAACTTGCTCTTTCATCTTGAGCATGAGGTCGTAGCCGTCGATGCTGGGGAAGCCGGGGTAGTTCTCTATGTCTCCGCCAATTGCCGTTTCGCCTCCAAACTGCTCGGCCGCGATCAGAGTATTCATCTGGTAGCGGGCGGAGTAAAGAGCGGCGGAGAAGGCCGATGCGCCCTGTCCGGCAATTAGGACATCTACTTGTTTTGTTTCTGCCATTCGTTGTGTCCCTGGACTTTTGAGTCGGGTAATTGGTTCAGCGGATGGTTGGTGCAAGATCGCTGTTCACGATTCTGTAACTCAAATGCAATTGTATCTTGACCAAAGCCGCCGATATTCAAGCTTGCTACACATTAGATGCAACGAATAACATCAAAGATTGTGGGGCTGCGCGGTGGCAGTGGTAACCACGGTTGAAAATGGCTGTCGCAATGGGGGATTTCTGCTGAATGTTTGATGTTGTGGTAATTGGGGCAGGGCCTGGCGGAGCACAGGCGGCGTTGGCTTTTTCGGAGCGTGGACGCAGCGTTGCGCTTCTGGATTCTCGCCATGACATTGGTAACAAGCTTTGCACTGGCATAGTTAGTACTGAGTGCGCTGAAGAGTACTCGGTTCCGCAGGACCTTCGGAAATTTTCAGCCAATGGTGCGACGGTACACACGCCAAGCGGACGGTCCATCGTTATCCGCCGAAACGAGTCTCAGGCGATCGCTATTGATCGCGAGAAATTTGTTCGCGGGGTGGCGACCGCTGCCGAAAATAGCGGGACTCAGTTGATGCTCGGATTCAGGGCAACTGGGATCGTCATCAATAAGTTTGGAGTGCGCGTAACCGCGTCCTCAAACGGTCGAACTGAAGTTATCGAAGCACGATCTGTTGTGCTGGCGACTGGATTTCAGGCTCCACTAGCAGACCAGATTGGTCTGGATACACCGAACACCATTGGGCTGGCTGCGCAAGTCGAAATTGAGACCGACGATGTTGCCACAGTGCAGGTTTATGCCCGTCGCTATCTTCCACAGACAAGTTTTGGGTGGATATCTCCGACGGGTCCGGGTACCGCCCACATTGGCCTGCTGGGTCGTGAGCACCCTGTATCTGCCCTCCAGGGTTTCACTGATGGTCTTGAGCAGGATGGCTTCAAGTACAAAGTCTTGTCCAGGCCGCGATACTGGGGAGTCCCGTTGCGGGCTTCACGGCGCTCTTATGGTTACCGATGTCTGGCAGTGGGTGACGCAGCCGGACAGATTAAGCCGACCACTGGTGGTGGCATTTATTACGCGATGAAGGCGGGCGATATGGCCGCTCAAACGCTGGACGACGCCCTCGCCCGCGATGATTTCTCCACCGGTCGCTTAAAGAAGTATGAAGAGCACTGGAAATCCCTGCTGGGCAAGGAGTTGCGGTTGGGGTACATGGCGAGGCTGTTTTATGAGCGGCTGACGGACGCCGAATTGGATCGCATACTTTTGGCCGCCGATGACAGCGGTATCCTGGATGGTGACGTCTCATTTGACCACCACAGCGTTCTTATAACTAAGGCGCTGAAATCTTCCCTATTCATGTCCGTACTTAGCGCCGTTCCTGGCGTGGCGGCGAGATTGGCACTTTCACGATAGCGTCGCCTATCAGTGAACTAACGAGTTGGGCGTAGGCTGATAGCGCTCTAACCCACCCACACTTCGCAATTCGATAGGTCACCAAGTGGCAGATAACCTCAATATCGTTGTAGTTGGACTCGGATATGTCGGTATTCCACTGGCGGTATCGTTGGCTCGGACGTTCAATACGATCGGCTATGACATCAATCAGAGTCGCGTTGATGAATTGCGAAGTGGTCGTGATCGCACAGATAGCGTAGAGCCATCAACTCTGGCGGCGGCGAGGCTGGAGTTCACCACAGACGCCGGGTGCATCGCAGACGCCGATGTTGTGATCGTTGCGGTGCCCACTCCCGTGGATAGTTCTAACGTTCCAGACATGGCGCTTCTGGAGGCGGCAACCCTCACCGTGGGGGAGCACATATCACCTGGCACCACGGTGATCTATGAATCGACCGTGTATCCCGGGGCGACGGAGGATGTTTGCGTTCCCATTCTGGAGTTGGCGTCAGGTTTTAAATCTGGCGTGGGATTCAAGGTTGGTTACTCTCCAGAGCGGATCAATCCGGGTGATGGTGAGCATTCACTTCGAACCGTGGTGAAGATCATCTCGGCGCAGGATGAAGAAGCGATGGAAGTAGTTGAGCGCGTCTACTCCAGCGTCGCGGAGGCCGGGCTTCACAAGGCGGCGAGCATCCGTGTTGCCGAAGCGGCCAAGGTTCTTGAAAACACACAGCGCGATGTGAATATCGCGCTGGTGAATGAGCTGTCGGTACTGTTTCACCGAATGGGAATTGAGACTTCGGAAGTGCTGGATGCCGCTGCCACGAAGTGGAATTTCCATAAATACACACCCGGGCTGGTTGGTGGCCACTGCATTGGCGTAGATCCGTACTACATGAGCTATGCGGCATCTCTGTATGGGTTTGAGACTGAGATGGTGCTCGCGGGCCGCCGAATCAATAACTCCATGAGTGATTTTGTCGTTGCGGAGACGATCAGTGAGTTGAAAGCCGCTGGTGTTGATCCGGCAGCAGCCAGTGTGCTGGTCCTGGGGATCACTTACAAATCTGACGTTCCTGACACCCGAAACTCGCTTGTTATTCCTGTTTTGGAGCAGCTGGCAGACAAGATTGGGGTTCTCAGGATTTACGACCCGATAGTAGGCGTCCAGGGCTTTAGTTTTGACGCTGAGGAACTGGAAACATCGCCGTTCGACTTAGCAGATCGGTACGACGCCATTATTCTGGCGGAGCCCCACAAGACTCTCTCCGCACGATCTCCAGAAGAGATGCTTGGGTTACTGCGACCCGATGCGTCAGGCGGACTCTTCATGGATATAAAGGGGACGTTTGATCGTGGCTCCTTTGAGGAAGCGGGAGTCAGGTACTGGACGCTCTGACCGCTAGATCAGTAGTGGCAAGTTCCGCGATTACCTTCGCCCAATGATGTAGAGGAGCCATGCTGCTCCTACCACCGCCAGAACGGTTCCGGTGAACAGTCCAACGGCGAGGTCGACTCCCGAATCCCGGTCCGCAGTGACGACATCGATCCAGATGCCGTCGCCCAGAAGAACACCGGCCACAATTGCCGAGGCGACACGCTCAAACGGGGTTTCTGTTGCCTGCGTGCTGGCATCTGTCTGAAAGACGTGGCGTTCCGTTTGCGTGGGCTCGGCGGCGGCGGGTTCCATTGGTTTGGCAACTTGTATCCGCACTGGTGATTCCACGGGAGTTCTGGCCGGAGCCGATACGGCAGGGCGGGCCTCGGAACGACTCGCATGGATACGGCGGCGCCTATCGCTGTATTCAACGTTGGGAGAGCAGTGAAGTTGGTGTTGGCGGTGCCACAGCCAGCGAAAAGCGTGCGGTTTCCGCACCCGGCTCGGGCAGCGATGCCCACAGGGTTCTGCATGTACTGAAAAACGGTCGTGAGGCGTTGACAAGATGAAGTTGGCGTCGAGTGTTGAAAGTGGCGAGCAGAGTGATTGTAATAGCGTAAACGCTTAACGTTACTTGGGCTTCGAGACTTCTTCACCCGTGATTACCATTTTGTTACCAAATGTCTACCCAGTGCCCAATCATTGGGAGGTTTAACGTAAACGAATCGTTACGCACTGAATCTATGGCTACTGGTAGGCTAGATTTCATTGAATGGCATAGGGCGGTTCCGCGTAGGAGCCGGATTACTGGCGGGGGCGACTGACGTCCAGTTGGCACAAAAATCTTTGAGATTGGGCTTTGAGTGGGCAAGTGAGTAATAACGGCTCTATAGCGGTCATTGGAGCGGGCTACGTGGGGCTTGTTAATGCCGCGTGTCTGGCAGACATCGGTCACTCAGTCGCGTGCTTTGACACCGACGCCCAAAAAGTAAGCCGGCTTTCCAGCGGCATCGTAGATATTCTTGAGCCCGGCCTCCCCGAGCTTGTCGCCAAAAATTTGGACTCAGGCCGCCTTTCATTCCACAGCGTCGCTGACAAGGCCCTTAATTCTGCTGAAACGGTGTTTTTGTGCGTCGACACACCTACCGACCCCGTGACGGGGCCAAATCTTCGGAATCTCATGGGAGCCGTCGATTCGGTCTTGGATCATGGTGAGAACGTATCGACCCTTGTGTTGAGGAGCACGGTGCCTCCCGGCACGACTGCCAAAGTTAGCGCTGAGATTGCCGTCAAGAACGGTCACAGGTCGATGGACATTGTTGTTCATCCGGAATTCTTTCAGGAGGGCCAGGCAGTTGATGATTGCCAGTCACCCTGCCGGATTGTGGTTGGTTCTGACAATGAAGCCGCAGCGCTTCGAGTGGCAGGAGTGTGGCAAAACACGGATGTACCGTTCTTGACTACTGATACGGCCACGGCAGAGATGATTAAGCAGGCATCGAACGCTTTTCTGGCAGCCAAGATCAGTTTCATCAATGACATAGCCCGCATCTGCGACGCAACAGGTGCAGATATTGATCTGGTGGCCAAAGGCATGGGGCTTGACCCACGGATAGGCCATCGTTACTTGCAAGCGGGAATCGGTTTCGGCGGCAGTTGCTTGCCAAAGGACCTTCGGGCGCTGATTTCTTCGGCTAAATTGCTCGGCTGGACTCCGCCTACTCTTGCAGCAGCACTGAAAGTCAATGATGATCAAATCGCGGTAATCGCCGAGAAGCTGGAAAAGCGGCTTGGTGGTTTACAGGGCAAGAAAGTGGCCATGCTTGGCCTCACATTCAAACCGGACACGGCCGATTTCAGAGATTCGCCAGCGATGGCTCTTGGACAGTACCTCTCCCGGGCGGGGGGCAAAGTTCGGGCAACTGATCCTGCACTGGATCAGTTGCCGCAAGAGGCCCGGGACGAGTTTGATCTAGTTGCGGACCCCGCTGAGTGTGTAGTGGGCGCCGACGCCGTTGTGCTCGCCACCGCATGGCCGATCTACCAGAAATTGAATTGGAGTGAGATCGCCAGTTCTATGTCAGGCGATCTTGTTGTCGATGGTCGCAATGTCCTGGATGTCGCTGAAATCAAGTCAGCCGGTTTGCGGTACGTTGGCGTAGGTCGGGGCAGCGTTTCCGACTAGCGCCGGTCATGGTGATGAGCTACTCAGATGTGCCGGCCTACTGCAAGCTTGAGCCACGTTCCCAACGTACCAGCGATGGCGACTGGTAGTTTCCACTGAGTGATGGATATTTCATCTTTGATCGATCGGGGTCCGATGGCTTCAGCCCGAACTCGTGTGATTGTGATCGCGTTCATCATCCTGATCGCGGTGGTGCTTAGCGTTTCATTTCGAGCGGCACAGATCAAGGGCGACGTCGAGAGGCTATCCAAATATTCTGATGATCTGAGATCGTTGAGTTCCGCTGATGCCCTTTCAGGCGATCCAGATGATGTTGAGAACGTTCTTCAGAAACTCAAAGAAGTTCAATCTCAGGTCCGAGGGATTCATTCGGATCTGGCGTTCGTACGCCTCGCCGAGCCCATCATTGGGTGGATACCGCTGGTTGGCGCAGATATCAGCGCGGCATCAAATCTCGGTGATCGGGCGCTAGCCGATGTTGATGCAGCGGTAGAGGTGGCGCTGGCTGGGCAGGTATTGCTTGAGTTTGGCGATTTGATATCGGGCTCAGCGCAGGACTTGCACGCGGCATATGCTTCAGGCCGGGTGCATGCGTCACTTGAGACTGCGATGGCTCATATTTCAGCGGCCGACGAGTTTCTTCAGCGGTCTGACAAGATAGCGTCTTCCGATCAGTCTGAGTCACCCGATCTAGTTTCTCAATATGTTCAAATTCTTGAGGAGCAGGAGCCACGCCTGAGGGAGATCGTGGATTGGACCACCTCATTGGTGTTGGTTGGTGAGCAACTTGGCCCGCTTCTGGAATCAACACTTCCGCTTCTTGAACTCGCGGAAGAGGGAGGTATTAGCAGCCTCGCGAAACAGGAAGAGGTAGTGACTCTTCTGGTGGATCTGGCAGCCAAAGGCGGGCTCATACGAGAGTCGGCCAGGCAGGTGCGCACAGGGGTTCCTGTTGACCTGAAGAGTACTACGCTGGGCAAGCAAGTGAGTGTGCTGGTAGGCGCACTTGAGGCGATTGAGCCGTTCGCTCGGGGTGCTCGGACCGGGCTTGTTGCGGCGGAGCCAATTTTGAGATTCGTCTCAGAGTCGAACCTTCGTTTGCTATCGGATGGCGCTGGGGTTCGCGAAATGGTGGGGTTACTTGAGGCCGCCGGGCCGGAGATAGCCTTCTCGGCGGAACAGATCAGAGACGCGACCGAGGACATCAGCCGGACGTTGAATGGCAGCAATGCGGGAGTAGCGCAGGAGCTTATCGATCTTGCCCGCGAAGTGTCTGGGGCGCTTCAGATAGCCGCGACCTTGCCTGATATTGCCGACGAGCTTCTGGGTCTTAGTGAACAGCGAACACATCTTGTGCTTGGGCAAACGTCGGATGAGTTGCGGGCGAGCGGCGGCT
The DNA here is from genome assembly GCA_013204555.1 of Chloroflexota bacterium. Classification (GTDB taxonomy): domain Bacteria; phylum Chloroflexota; class Dehalococcoidia; order Lucifugimonadales; family Lucifugimonadaceae; genus UBA1151. Next base: position 12,710 of record JABMNO010000038.1, read on the forward strand.
TTGTCTCGGGGATCTGGCTGATTACATTTGACGGTGGTGCTCTGGTATCGAGAGAGTACGTTGATGTGGTTGAAGTCGACGACATCTCCCGACTGGGTCTCTACCCACGCCCACCCAGGCCGCTGGAAGATCATATGGCTGCGTCCGTCTGGCTCATGAGGGACGTTGGATGGGAGCCGGACTTCCCTTCCACCGCGGCCATTGCACGGAGTCTGCTATTCCTGGGGCAACAGCGTGAGGTGGACTCAGTAATAGCGATTACACCACAGGCATTCATCAAGGTAGCCGAAGCACTTGGCGGGATATCTACCGGCGTAGGAAATCTGGCAGCCGACGACTTGCTACCGATTCTGGAGGAAGGGACAGATCAGCGTGGACGGGAGTTCATGGATGTGCTCTTTCAGGGTTTGATTGAAACTGTTAACGGTCCTAACGTATCCAATAACGCGCTTGATCTTGCCAGCGCCTTCTCAGCAGCTCTGGATGAGAAGAACATCCTGGTGAACATGGCGGATGAGACTGCACAGCAAGCGGTATCGGCCAATGGGTGGGCCGGACAATTGTCGAATTCGGAACTGCCTCAACAACGAGATCGCCTCACGCCAATTGACTCTAATGTGGGTTGGAGCAAGGTAGACCGCAACATTGAGCGGTCAATGGACTACTCAATTTCGCTGATAGAGCGTGCCAGGCCAGTCGCGAAGGTTCGGCTGGAGTATCAAAATCACAGTGGGCCAGGCGCTTCAAATTGCGATAGTCAGAAGAAGGACAGAGGCATTGCCTATGAGCTTTTGAAGAACGCCTGCTATTGGAACTTTGCCCGGATTTTCGTGCCTGCCGACGCCCATCTGATCACAAGCGACGCCATTCCGCTTCCTGAACATAGCGTTCAGTCCGAAACAGGATTCAAGGCGGTAGGAGAAGATACCTTTGAAGCCGGGTTTGTGGCGGGCGTGGCGTATTTCGGTGGATTAAAGACCGTGCCAGCAAACGAATCTGCGACGCTGGAATTTACTTATGACTTGCCGACATCAGTTGTAGATTGGAACGAAACGGGAGCCAGATACGTTCTTGAGATACAGGCGCAGGCTGGTACAAGTGGGCGAGAGACGATCGTAAGTGTGAATTTCCCGGCCGGGTACGAGTATGCTTCGAGCAATATTTCACCCACTCTGACTCTTGATGGAAGAGTTGTGTTTGGGTTCAACTTGATTGCGGATGTTTTGTTGGAACTTGAACTAAAAAAGGCTGGCACACCAGATTGATTGAGATGTGGAAAACGAAGGCCCTCCTATTTCTCACGGCAATCGCTGGAGCAACCGTAATGGCATGCGGTGGTGGCAGCAACGAGGCCGATCCATCTCCAGAACCGGAGTTGACTCCGGGGCTGGGTCAAATTGCAGAGAGTCGGCCGACGCCTACGGCTACGCCACCGAATTCTTCACCATTCCCAACCGCTCGTCCCTCTCCCACTCCGGCAGTGGCTGACGTTGTTTCGGTCAACCGTATTGAGTTTGATGTTGTTGAGTTGTCGGTCCCCATCTGTAATACGTCTCTGCGAGATGGCATTCTTCCAGGCTTTGGCACCGTTCCAGTGCCCACGCCCACGCCTACCCCCACGCCGATCGCACTTCCGACGCCACGCTCAGTCGATGCGGCAAAGGCGGAGATAGAGAACTACCTCGCTACCGCGACCGATCTGCTGCGTACCTCTACTCGCTACGCAGATATAACGAATGACGCATGGCAAAGTTCACCTGGCCTGGAGGATCGCGCTGCGCTCATATTCGTTGAAGGCCGCAGGCTGGCGGCCCTCTGCAACACAGTTGCGCTCACGGACTTCCCGCCAGAGGTCGCTTCGGCAAACGATGCTCTGGCAGAGTTTCTCCGGGAACGACAGTCATGGTCAGCAGGATCGGCAAGCTCTATCCGCGAACTGAGTATCTCATCGACAGATTTGTTGGAAGCACAACGTGACCAGACCCGGACACTGGCAAATGACGCTTCAGATTTCCTGGCCGCGTTGGCAGACGCCTTTGATATCAATCTGCCTCTGGCGCCTCGCACGGAGGCCGTGGAAAGCGCACGGGCCCGAATCTCCACGGTACGGCCAAGCGACTGGTATTTGGTCCGGCTTGATTCTCAAATCGTATTCACCGCACCCGAAGAGCTTCAGGAGGATGGGCTTGTTGGCCTGGGAACGGGCCGTGAGGGTTACGGCACTTCAATCCGAGCGCGCCGGGTGAGAAATGCACCGGACTGGAACCTGGAAAAGATGAACGCTCAAATCCGACCTCTTTTTGATCAGTTTGGGACGTTGATGGAGACATCAGAGCTTTCGGTTGATGGTCATCCGGCATCTCGCCACAGGATTATCGACGAGGAACAGGATTGGCGAACCGATTTTGTGATTACGGTTGCCGGAGATTACAGCTTCATCTTTGAGTTAGGCTGCCCCGGCACGTTCTTTGAAGATTGCCTGACAACAATGGACCAGGTGCTCGCAGGATCAACACTCTCGCCTTGAGCGTCCCCTGATTAGCCTCCGAGAGAGCTACGGGCGTCTTCGAGCCGCTCGTCCCATCTGGCAAGATGCGCGTCACTCCAACTCATCTGTTTCCAATTTGTCACGGCAGACTCAATAGCCACCAGGTTACCCTCGGCGAAGGCTTGCAATACGAGCTCGTGGTTGGATTCAAACACAAATGGGCCGATGTCCATTCCTGCGTCTGTGTGCTCTCTTGCGAGGGCCATTAGTTCATCGTGTCTTTCAGGGATGTTTTGTGCCCCCGAGCGGTAGAAACGCGCCGCGGCCAGCCGCACCTTCATATTTTCAGGCTGGTCTTTGATAACGGTAATGACCTCGGGCTCTACGATCGAAAATACGGCGCTGCGGTCGGTCGCGTCGATGTTTTGGAGCTCCGTGGCAATGACATCCATGAATTGAGTTCTACTGATGGTGCCAAGCTGGGTAAAGACATCAAGGTTTTGAACCACATCCTGTGGAGTTCCAGGCAGCAGTACCTTCTGAGCGGCTCTCCATGGCTGTAGCTGAGTGAATACCAGACTCAAGACCAATACGGTGACTATTGCAGTGGGGCCGATCCAAATTTTCAGAACCTCAGACCATGATTCGGTGCCGGGCATTGACGTGGAGCGCGCTGCTTCCCTGTCCCGCCTTCGTCGTGCCACCCTGGCTTCTCGAGAGGTTTCTCGGCGCTCAATGGGGGCGCTCCCTCGTGGCGCGAGGAAATCGCCAGGCGTGTGCTCCGCTGCTCGAGCCGCAACCCGCGACTCAGTAGCGCCTACATAGGCAAGCATCAGAATGAGGACCAACATCGTGGACGCGGTATCAAACAAGAAAAGCAAATGAATGAAAAATCCGAAGATCGCTCCGAGCATAGCGAGATCAATCCATTGCGATTCCTCACGAGCCCTGAACCGCGTGTAGGCGAGCCACAATGCCCAGATCCACATCAGGGCGTAGGGGGTGAAGCCAAGCACGCCAGTTGTGGAGAGAATTTCAGCCGGATCGTTGTGGGCTACATCAAGTTCGGGGAATACGCCGAGGAAATCATCATCTTCCAGGTGGTTGTTCCAGACCGTTGAGTAGTTTTCAAATCCGTAACCAGTGATTGGTCGTTCCGAAAATGCCTGAAGTGCCGACCGGGTACCGACGCCTCGGGAGTGTAGGGATTGATCTGCTTCTGTGGATCCAACGGATCGGAACAGAACTGGAGATAGATCTTTAAGACCGCTCAACGCGCTTGAGGGCAAGACCAAGAACAAGACCACTCCTGTGGCCAGTACTGCGAGGGCTATCCGTGATACCAGTCGCCAGCCGTAATGTGAGCCCCAAATTGAGTAGGCAATGCCAGCTGCTGCAAGCCCTGCTGCCAGCCCCATCAGGGATCCACGAGACCCAGATTCAATCAGAATATATATCCCGGCGACAATGACAAGCAGATACAAGGCAGCGATGGGTAGTCTTAGATCGTCACTGATGCCCGGTGAAGCCGCCCTCGCTCCCGTTGTTCTTCGGCCCCGATGTCTTGGGGCGGGACTCGCTGACCCATCTGTTGCGACGGCAGGAGAAGGGCGCCACATCTTGTCCATGAACAAGCCGAACCCAAGCAGGGAGAGAGTCATTCCTAGTGAGCCGACGTATGTTGCGTTGCCCAGACTAATTGTCAGACGGCCTATATCCTGGCCTCGGAGCCATGAAAATGCCCCCCAGGTCTGTTCGTTCGCCTGAAGAAGTCCAAGGAATGATATGAATAGACCTATGCTCAGGAACGCCGTCAGATATAGCCGCCACTGAGTGACGCCCTTGATCATCGACATCATGATGACCAGAGCTGCCCACCAGTGAAACAGATCAAACGTCCCTGTCATGCGTTCGTAGTTGCTCCAGATCGACCGCTGGAAGCTAACTCCAAACACGGCTGAGACGAGTGTCGCCAGCACGAATAGGCCCAGGAAAATCGCCAGTTTGGACTGTGCCGGCCGATATTCAGGTCGCCTCAGCATCAGGATCAGCCAGAGGGCGAATGTAATCTCAATGACCGTCCGACTGAACAGCGCTTTTCCAACAATGAACGGGAAAATCGTGCTGGGAGAGACGATCAAAGGAGTGAAGAGAAGGGCCATTAAGCCGAAGCGAATGGCCCATATTAGTGCGAAATCCATCGGCGGATTATATTCTTTGCCAGCGGAGTCGTCGCAACTGGTCAATCACGGGATTTACTCATTTGGCTAACCGGGCCCTCCACCGAGCTTCACGCGATTGAGGGATTCAGTGGCGGACGGGTTTCGATTGCGCAGGATTGCCAGGTAGTAGGAAACCATGTCTCCCAGGAGCGATCCTACGAGCATTCTTCCCAGGGTGTTTGGGGCATCTATTTGCAAGAGAAGGTTCTGGACATGGTTGGCTGATAGCTCATCCAGGATTCTGTCTATGTCATCGGCCGCAAACTCATCGCAATCATCGGGCTTCAGCGCGACTACACAGGGCGGTGCCGGCCAATCCGTCGCCTGGAATATTCCCTGCACTGTGTTGTGTTTCATCTCGGGGATCTGATCCCAGCCTGCCCAGCAATCGGCATTTTCGTTGAGTTGGCTTTTCCAACGTGCGGCAACACCAAGTAGGGGGCGCACCCCCGCGATTAGCGGATATCGACCCTCAAGCTCCATGGCAATCTGCTTAGCTACGTTCTCATCCACAGATACCTCAGGCGCCAGTTGCGCTGCGACGTCTGATAGCTCACTGATGGCTGGTGGCACATCTTCTGAAAGATCCTGTGCGAGTCCATGTTCCTGGAGCGCACGGTAGAGGGTCACGAATGTGAATCCCAGAGCGGCGCGCGGCTCATGATCCCACTCTATGTTTGCAGCGAGAACGCCATTCCCCATGGCGGCCGCACGAAGCCGGCCTGGCCCCGAGATCACGATCCTCGGGATATCTAGCTCGCACGCCTGCTGGAACGCTGTGTTTGTTTCGACAGTGTTGCCTGAGACGCTCACCGCTACAACCAGTGTGTTGCGTCTCGCCCAGGAGGGCAGTTCATAGTCGCGCCATGGGACCACTTCCACGCCTTCTGGCTGGGCATCCGTCAGACCTCGAACAAGCTCAGCACCGATGCCTGAGCCGCCCATACCGACAACAAGCACGCGACTGACATCCCGTTCGGGCTCAACGCCACTGAAACTCGCACCCAGGTCCCACCCTGCTTCAACCTGCGATGGCAATGACAAAAATCGGCTTCCGATGTTTGTCGGGTCGAGGTTGGCATAGGTAGCGGGGGCGTCTAGCTTGTGGGGACCGTTTTCAAGGATCATTGTTGGCTTGTGGTGCCATACTCTCGATTAGTTGGTAGAGGCTGAGACGCGCCGCCGCTATGCTATAGTTGCCCATCCGGAAATCAAAGCAAATTTATATCTAAAAGTGCCCTGAGTGGACCCGAATTAATGCCTTTCGACATCCAAGTTTTGGACAACGGTACGGTAACCAGCCCAAAGGGATTCAGGGCGGGCGCGGTCTATTCTGGTCTGAAGACCCCGGGACCTGGCAAGCTTGATCTGGGCCTGCTGGTTTCCGATACCCCCGCAAAAACGGCCGCTACGTTCAGCCAGAACAGCATCCTATCCCCGTCAGTCACGGTCTCACGAGAGAGCCTCAAGGGCGGGCGCGAGAAGCGGGCCGTGGTGGTGAACAGCGGCAATGCCAACTGTGCCGTCGGCGAACAAGGATTCAAAGACGCTCGTGAGGTGGTCTCCCTTGCTGCTGACCACATTGGGGTTGATGCATCTGAGGTGCTCGTCTGCTCCACGGGTGTAATCGGCGTAGAACTTCCAATGGGCTTGATACGGGCTCACATGGGCACTATTGAGCTCAGTGACGATGGCGGGAATGATCTCGTCAAAGCGATTGTCACCACTGATAAACGCCTGAAGCAGAAGGCAGTCTCAATTAACGTTGGGGGCGTCACTGTCTCCATTGGTGGTATTTCCAAAGGTTCAGGAATGATCCACCCCAATATGGCCACCATGCTCTCGTTTCTGAGTACCGATGCGAATGTGGAGCAGGAATTCCTGTCCGCCACGCTTCAGGCAGCTGTGGACGTTTCTTTCAACATGCTTACCGTAGATACAGATCAAAGCACCAACGACACCTGCATTCTCATGGCCAACGGTGCGGCAAATAATGCCGAGATAACCGCTGGCACTGCGGAGGGAGAACTCTTCGCCGCCGCTGTTACGGATATAGCGATTCACCTGGCGAGAGAGATGGCGCGCGACGGTGAAGGGGCGTCAAAGCTCATCGATTCCACCGTGACGGGTGCGTACACAGTTGCAGACGCACGGATGGCAGCTCGGTCGATCGCGAGTTCGCCCCTTGTGAAGACAGCGGTTTACGGACGAGATCCGAACTGGGGTCGGATCTTGATGGCGGTTGGCAAGACGAGTATCCCGCTGGATGAATCAAAAATCCAGGTATTTATCAATGACATCCAGATTGTGGAAGGCGGCGCGGCCATCCCGTATCACGTTGAATCCGTGGTACAGGCTCTTGGCCGGCCCGAGGTGTATCTTCGTGTGGCCCTCAATGTTGGTGACGGAGATGCAACTGCCTGGGGATGTGACCTTACTGAGGAGTACGTGGTTTTCAACTCCGCGTACACCACCTAATTCCGCTCTAATCTCATCCCAGCAGAAGCAGATGCTTGCACAGAGCAACGCCTTCATCCCTATTGGGAAAGTTAAAGGCGCGCCGAAATGGTGAGCATATATGCAGCGCCGCCCGGCTCAATCATCGTCATCAAGGTGGGTGGGAGCACGCTGGGGGCGGGCGACAGCACCAGCCCGGACATCATTGAACTGGCGAAACGAGGCTTCCGGCCCGTTGTTGTCCACGGTGGTGGCGCGGTGATTTCAGAGTGGGTCAGACGGCAGGGAATTCAGCCGGAGTTCATACGAGGTCTGAGGCGAACCGACACGCAGACTCTGAATGTCGCGGTCGCTGTGCTGGGTGGGCTTGTGAACGCTCAAATCGTGGCCGAGATTAATGCACTTGGCGGAAAAGCGATGGGTTTATCTGGCGTGTCCGGAAGGATGCTGCAGGCCGAGGTGTTGGATACTGAACTTGGATATGTGGGTAGGATTGTTGCGGTGGACAGGTCATCCCTGGACGCGGCTCTTGAGAACGGATTCATACCTGTAGTCGCCCCTATAGCGACAAATCTCAGAGCGACAGGTCCGGATGACGCGATCTTGAACGTCAATGCCGATACATCGGCCGGGCACATCGCGAGAGAAATTCGAGCGCATCAGATGATCTTTCAGACTGATGTCAGTGGAGTTCTGGACGCCAGGCGTCGGCTGATTCCAAGGATGACAAAAGATCAGGGCAACGATCTCATAGCGGGTGGAGTGGCGGCAGGCGGAATGATTCCAAAGATTGAAGCGTGTATCGAAGCTCTTGCAACGGCCCGCTCGGGTCATATTATCGATGGCCGCACGGCGGGCGCGTTGATCGCCTGCGTTGAAGGCCAGGACGTGGGTACGAGGATTGTGTAGCGGGTCGCGAATATAATCGCCATTCCAAAACGAGTCGTCGCGCATCAGCGGCGGGAGGAGTTTGAGGCAATGACCAGTACGGCCGAATACAAGGCCCTTGAAGCGAAGTACTACATGCAGGTTGTTAATCGGCGCCCTATGGTGCTGGTGCGTGCAGAAGGCACTCGTGTGTGGGACAACGACGATAAGTCTTACCTCGACTTCACAGCGGGCTGGGCCGTCCTGAACATTGGGCACTCCCACCCTGCGGTCGTTGAGGCAGTGCGAGAGCAGGCGGGCCTGATCAATCAGATGTCCAACGTGTTCTACACAACGCCCCAGCTGAAGCTGGCGCAAATACTGGTCGATAACTCCTGCATGGACAGGGTTTTCTTCTGCAACTCTGGTGCGGAGGCAAATGAAGGCATTTCAAAGCTCGCACGCAAGTGGGGCAAGGTAAAACTCAACGGCGCCTACGAAATCATCACCATGAACAACTCGTTCCATGGTCGAACGTTTGGGATGATGGCGGCTACCGGCCAGGCGCACTACCAGGAGAACTGGATGCCGCTGATGCCGGGTTTCGTGAATGTTGACTACAACGACATTGAAGCGATCAAGGCCGCAACCAACGATAAGACTTGTGCTGTGATGGTTGAGCCCGTCCAGGGCGAGGGTGGCGTCAACGTTCCAGATGACGACTACTTGAAGAAGGTCCAGGAGTGGTGCAACGCCAATAACCTGGTCTTTATTGTTGATGAAGTTCAAACGGGCATGGGCAGACTGGGCACGATGTTTGGGTACCAGCGCTACGACGTTGAGCCGGATGCTATGACGCTCGCCAAGGCGCTGGGTTCCGGTGCGCCGCTGGGAGCATTCCTCTGCAAGGATGAGTTCTCAGTGCTGGAGCCAGGCGATCACGGTTCCACGTTCGGTGGCAATGCTCTCACAACCGCGTCTGGAGCAGCCGCGGCCGAGGTGATTGTTGAAGAGAACATTCCGGAAATGGCAGCAAAAACCGGCGAGTACCTGACCGGCAAACTGACTGCGCTCAAGGAGAAGTACGACTTCATTACGGACGTTCGCGGTCCAGGTCTTTTGATCGGAATCGAGATGTCGAGTGAGATTGCTCCTGCTGTTGTCACGGAAGTTGAGGCGAATGGCCTGCTCATGAACGCTATCCGGCCCACGATTCTCCGGCTAATGCCGCCGTTGAACGTGAGTCGCGAAGAGGTCGACGAAGCAGTCGATATTCTTGATGCGGCTCTGGGCAAAATCGGAAGCTAACCTTAGTTGATTCGACCCCTCAGCAGATAACGAGAACAGGTCTGGGAGGTTCCAGACCTGTTCTTGCGTCAATGCGTAATCCGGCCTGTACTGCTGAACCATGGATTGTGAGTGGGCGTAGTACGCTAATGCTGGAAATCGCAATGTGGTCGGTAACATGAAACAGACGCCCAAACCATCAAAGAAGTCAGCGAACAGGGAGTTTGCCCTGTTCGGGATACTTCTTTTTATGGGCGTTGGGTTGCTTGCGGTACCCATAGTTATTGGGCTGCTTTTTGTTATCGCATATATGCCCGTTGGCGTGGCGATATTTATTCCTCTGGCATATTTCACGCGCCGCCGTTGGTCACCGTGGCTCAAGGAGCGGAGCGACAGGTACTTTTCTTCACCAGAACTCGACAGGCTGGAGGCGAGTATGCGTGGACCTATCAGGGAGCCGGTGACGCCGGACGTGGGGCACACTCCTCCGTCTTCCTCTGGTGACCGAAGTGATCTCAGGGATGTAAATCGACCCTGACCGGTCCCTAGAACCCGGGATCGCCCTTGCAAGCCACAAGGCGCGACAGAGCATTCCAGATTTCTTTACCTTCTCGCTCGTGCCGGAAAATCCCCTCTTCGTAGTGGACAATCCGAAAGTCTGAGAAGAGCCGGAGCAGTTCATTTGACGCCATTCTCCATGCGGGGCTTCCCGGTCCGGAAACATCGAGCGAAGACTGTGTGTGCTGCTCAAAAACAACAAATCCGGTTGGGGAGACCCATTCCTTGATGGATGGGATCAGATTGCGGTTCATGTAGAAGCAGCTGACTATCAGCTCGTATGGTGCGTTAGGAACGGGGTCAACGTCCAAATCCAACTGATGCCAGTTCACTTTAACCCCACGGTCTTTTGCCCTCTCAGCGCCGCCTTTGACCGCTGAGGGTGAGATGTCTACAGCATCCACATCCCATCCGTTCTCGGCAAGGTAGAGGGCATTACGGCCAAGTCCGGAGGGCAGGTCGAGCGCACGTCCAGCGGGAATACGCGTGATCCAAGACTCCAGCAGGTCGGACGGCCAGTCTCGGCCCTGATAGCTACCAGAGGAGTAGCGTTCTTCCCACGATTGGTACTCTGCCTTGCTCACGGTCTTACTCTCCCGCCAAAAGCTGTTGTGGCGAACATTGTATTCAGACCCGTGGGGTGATGCTTACGCGGCTTCGTTTTTCAGGGTTGATAGAAGAAATGAACGTAAGTAAGGCAAGATTAGCTCACGGCGGTCCATGCAGTTGAAGTGATCGGCGCCCGGCAGCGACAGGAAAAGCGACCCCGGGATCAATTTGGCGGTGGCCGATGCCTGACTGTGAAGAGCGTCTTCGGTACCGCAAAACAGCATTGCAGGGATCATGAGTTTTGTGAGGGCCTCGCCCACTCCAACATCTTTCATCCGCTTTGTCGCTTCAAGCATCGCGACCAGCGCAGGGGCATGGTTGGCTAACTCACGGGAGCGGCGCGGCTCGAGAATCATCTTGCCCAATCCAGATTCGATCTGGGATACGAACATCTCTGGTCCGCCGCGCAGTGCGTTGATCCAGCGATCGAATATCTGGGGAGGAGGTTTTTCATGCCCGGTTCCGCCAACGGTCAGCGATAGGAGTCTCTCCGGGACATATTTTGCGAATCCAAGTGCGATCCGCCCGCCAATTGAGTAGCCAACTACGTGAGCAGCCTGGATCTCAAGATCGTCCAGAACGGCGATCATATCTTCGACAAGAAGGGGTAGGACGTACGATTCAGCCGTATCAGGTTTATCGCTTTTTCCATGCCCGCGCAGGTCTGGCACTATGACCTGGAAGTGCTCGCTCAGAGGTTCAATGTAGCCTGCGTCAACCCAAGAGTAGATTGAGCCTGAAACATCGTGCAACAGTAGCAGTGGTGGTCCACTGCCTTCTACTTCGTAGTTGAGGCGAAATGACTTGTTATTTGCGGTCGGCATGATTTCGGAATGTCCTCCGCATTAATGATGGCCGGAGTCAGTCCGTCGTTCTTCGGCGTTGGCGCATGCCCACCGTGCGTGCATGCACCTGTATCACCTGCGCGAAACCCTCCGATGCCTCGTGGTCGAATTGAGGCTCAGACTGGTCTTCTTCCGACGTGTCTTCCATGGAACTGGCGGAAGTGAACAGGCCGTGGGGCATTGAATCACGATCGATATCGGCAGATTCGAAGAATACGTTTCCGCGGTAGAGGCGTACGGCAACGGTGCCGGTTACGAGTTTCGTTAACTCTGCAAGCGCCGCGAGAGATGCTCCCGTTGATTGATCCAGCCAGTAGCCCTCGTAGATCTGCTTGCTCAGTGAGCGCGAGATCATCTCAAACTGCTCACGGGTGCGCCGGTCGAAGATGAACTGCGTCAGGAGTTCATATGCCGTTCCAAGAAGCTCCATGGCAGGTGCTTCGTAGATGCCGCGTGATTTCACTCCCACGAAACGGTTCTCTACGACGTGAAGGCCAATTCCCACGCCATGCTTGCCGCCAATCTGGTTGGCCTGTTCAAACATCGCGACTGAGTCGATGGCTTTGCCGTTGAGTTCCACCGGATCTCCGCCCTCGAACCGGATTGAGATCGTTTCAGGAGTGTCCGGGGCGTCCCATGCCCAGTTGCCCATCCCCGGTTCTACAAAAAATGGAGGAATTCCAACGTCCTCAAGATCGCCTGCTTCGTGGGTGAGGCCCAAGATGTTAGCGTCGGTTGAGTAGCGGGACTCGCGAGCAGGCCTGATCGGGAGATCGTTCTTTTCGCAATAATCGATCATCTCCGTGCGCCCCGGGAACTCCTTCAGGAATTCAGAGTCTCGCCATGGTGCGTAGACGTCGGTGTTCGGGTCCAGGAAGTTGGCCGCTAGCTGGAAGCGCATCTGGTCGTTGCCTCGGCCAGTCGCGCCATGGAACATCACGGGAATGCCTTCATCACCCATTCTCTCCAGGATGATCGCCGTCGTGACGGGGCGAGCAATTCCTGTGGTGTTCCAGTAGCCACCCTCGTACTTGGCCTGCGCCTGGATGACCTTTAGGCCCTCTTTGATAAGAGCCTCTTTGCCGGGCAGAATGTGTGAGGCCTTCGCGCCGCAAGCCACCATTCGGTCGGCAACAGCGTCGAGATTCTCTTCGTCTGGCTGGCCGAGATCGACTGTGAATCCGTGAACTTCGAATCCCTTGCGGGTCAGCCAACTCGTGACGGTGCAGCTATCCAGTCCGCCAGATACGGCGCCGCCAATCAGCGGCCCTCGGGATTCAAGGATCTCATTAGCGTTCAACGACGTTCGCTCCAACTCGGTTCACAGTACGTGAAACTGGTTCAAATCATTCATGAAAACGCTACTCGTGCGAAATGCGCGCGTCAACAAACTGGGTGAACGCGTAGCGTGGTGCGTACAATTTCCGTATGACTTCCAATCAGAACGATCCAGCGGCAAGCGCGAGAGGTTCACAACTCGCGTCCGATTTCACGGTGTCGCTTCACTACGATCGACGGCTATACCGGCAAGACATCGCGGGCTCAATTGCGCATGCCCGGATGCTGGCGCGCCAGGAAATCATTTCGGCTGAATCGGCCACGTCAATCGTGACGGGCCTTCAGTCCATAGAGGCCGAAATCGCCGCTGGAGATTTCCCGTGGCGGGATGATCTTGAAGATATTCATATGAATATTGAGGCCCGGCTCTTCGAAGTCATTGGTGAGGTCGCCGGTGAGCTTCATACGGCCCGTTCTCGGAATGATCAGGTTTCTACAGACACGCGGTTGTACGCCAAAAGCGCGGCACTCGAATTGATCGACGCGGTTCGGTTGGCTCAGGACGCGCTTTTGCATCAGGCGGATATGCATGTCGAGACGGTGGTTCCGGGATACACGCACATGCAGCGGGGGCAGCCGGTGTCACTGGCACATCATCTGCTCGCCTATTTCGAGATGTTGGATCGTGACGCTGGGAGATTCGCTTCTGCTGCTGGCGCTGCGGACGTATCAACCCTTGGGAGTGGGGCTATGGCGGGTGTTCCCTACCCGGTAGATCGGGAATCGGTCGCAGCGGACCTCGGATTCGGTGGGGTCACGGCAAATAGCATGGACGCCGTCTCTGACAGGGATTTCTCTCTGGACCTGATCTACGCCACGTCCGTTTGCATGCTGCATCTCTCCCGCCTCGCGGAGGAGCTAATTATCTGGTCATCGGACGAATTCGGGTTCGTGCGAATGGGTGACGGCTACACGAGCGGATCCAGCATCATGCCACAGAAGCGGAATCCTGATTTTGCAGAGCTGACACGAGGCAAATCCGGTCGCGTGGTTGGGAATCTGATGGCTGCGATGATGACGTTGAAAGGCCTGCCGCTTACATACAACCGCGACTTGCAGGAAGACAAAGAAGGTCTGTTCGATTCGGTCGATACGACACTGTCCGCACTGCACGTCGTTCAGGGCATGGTCAGGTCCGCTGAATTCGATGCTGGCAGGATGAGGCGGGCCGCTGAGTCCAGCTACGTTCTTGCGACTGATATCGCTGACTATCTTGTGGGCAAAGGAATGCCATTCAGGCAGGCACATGTCATCGTGTCGAATCTGTCGGAGCAGGCGGCTGGCAGCGGCAGGTATCTGCATGAGCTGTCTCTTGATGAATATCGGGCCGCGTCTGAACTATTTGATGGTGCAGTCTTTGACATCACTGTCGACTCGTCAGTGGCTGCACGAGACGTAGAGGGCGGAACGGCCTTCAACCGCGTTAGGGAAGCGTTGCAAGCAGCGAAGGCTCGTTTAGCGGCGGCATCAGATCATGCCAGCTAATCACCCGCTCAAGATATCGCCCTCAATCCTGTCTGCCGATTTCGGTTGGCTGGGCGAACAATTGGCGGTGGCAGAGGCGGGTGGCGCCGATGAGATTCATTTTGACGTAATGGATGGGCAGTTCGTTCCCGGAATCACGTTTGGGTTCGTTGTCCTCCAGGCCGTTAGAGCAGCAACCAGGTTGCCGATAGACGTCCATATGATGGTGATGGAACCTGCTCGCTATGCCGCCGAGTACTCAACGATTTCAGATCTGACCATGACCGCTCATGTGGAGTCGACGAACGATATCGACGCCACGCTCGATCAGATAACAGCTTCGGGCATCAGGCCAGGCGTGACGCTAAATCCGGATACTCCGATAAGCGCGATTACATCGACGCTTGGCAAGGTCGACCGGGTGCTGGTGATGACAGTGACACCCGGCGCTGGCGGCCAGTCATTCATGGCAGAGATGCTGCCGAAGATCGAAGCACTTGCCGCGTTACGTGATTCATCGTACCCGGGACTTGAAATCGCGGTGGATGGGGGCATCAAAGTGGATACGGCTCCGCTTGCTGCACGCGCCGGGGCCACGACGCTTATCTCAGGCTCTGGAATCTTTGGTCACCCGCACGGCATTTCGGCTGGTATCGCGAGCATCAGGGCTGCCGCTCGTCCAACCCATTAAACAAAAAAACCGCCATCGGCCGATGGCGGTTTTCTCAGATACGCGGCCGTTACTTACGCGGTGGCTTGACCGACGTCCGAAGACAGCGGGCGCAAATAAATACTTTCGTGGCCTCGCCGTTCACCACCATGTTTCGCTTGAAGACATTCGGCTTGAACTGACGATTCGTTGCCTTCATCGAGTGGCTGCGGTTGTGCCCAAACTGTGGACCCTTACCGCAAACTGAACACTTGGCCATCGAATTCCTCTTTAAAGTTATGTGGGGATTAGTGGCAATCAACGTCGCCACATAAGGTTGTTAGCAAATTGGTGGAGGCTGCTGGGAACGCGCGCCTCTAGGGATACGTTTACGCTATCTACATTAACATGCGGCAAGTCCGCGCAGCAAGGAGATTAGCTCCAATCGTATGGCGATCGATTGATGAGTGAGAAGTTCAATTCATGCTGATGAACGGCGCCGGGGTGCAATTGCATGCGGGCTATAACGTTCTGTTACAGCGAATAATGCACGATATCCGTGTTTTATTTGGATTCAGATCTGCCCTCGGGCGTCACCACGAGCAGGCCGGGGTGGGTTGGTGGTGGCGGGCTTGAGTTCCATGGACGCACGGACGCTGGCGGAGGCGATACGCGCTGCTCATCGCGCGGTTGAATGGAATAAGGCGCAGATGAACGCCTTGAATGTGTTTCCGGTGCCCGATGGCGACACCGGAACCAATATGGCCCTGACACTTGAATCCGTCGTTGGGGGAAGTAGCAGGCATGACACCGGCTCGCTCCCTGAGGCCACGTCTTCCATGGCACACTCAGCGCTCATGGGGGCCAGAGGCAACTCAGGATTAATTCTTTCTCAACTATTTGCTGGGATCGCCGAAGCGACCTCTGGCAGTACGGAGTTTGGGCCTGACGAGCTTTTCCGGTCTCTCAGTCTGGCGACGGACTCAGCCTATTCGGCCGTCCAGAACCCAACCGAAGGCACGATGCTCACGGTGCTGCGACTTTGTCGAGACGCGGCTGAGCAGTCGGTCAACAGTAATCTCTCGCTACTTGAAGCATTTTCTGAGGTTTGCAGGGCTGCAAATGATGCGGTTGAAGATAGCCCAAATCTTCTGGACGTTCTGGCAGCCGCAGGCGTAGTTGACTCGGGTGGATACGGCTTATTGGTGATGTTTGCTGGCGCACTCAGCTACTTGAGTGGCGAGTCCAACGGAGCGATAGATGTCAGAGCCCCCGGCGTGACATCAACACAGGCGTTAAGCGACTTCCTGACGGATGCTGAGGAGGAATCATGGGGTTACTGCACGGTGTTCCTGATCACTGGTGATGCGCTTGATCCGGGAGAGATAAGAACCTCCATGAGCGAGCTGGGCCGTTCTGCAGTCGTCGCAGGGAGCGGATCCAACGTGAAAGTGCATGTCCACGTGGACAATCCAGGCCCGGCGGTTGAGTTTGCTGCGAAACTGGGTACGCTCTCAGATATCACCATCCTAAATATGGACGAGCAGACCGCCGATCGTGCTACGGATCAAAGGGGTAACCAGGCCAGAGGCGCCCCCGCGGTCACCCTGGAATCCAAGTGCGGCATCGTGTCGATAGTTGTTGGTAGCGGCATGAGGCGACTGTTCATTGATGGTGGACTGGGTGCAGTTGAGGTGGTGACGGGTGGTGACTCCATGAACCCCAGCGTTGGGGAGATAGTGGCGGCTATCGAGCGTTGCCCGCAGGATGAGATCGTGATCTTGCCAAACAATTCGAACGTAATTGGCACCGCTAATCAGGCTGCCAACGAAAGTAGCAAGCAGGTCTCAGTAGTGCCAACCAGATCAATGCAGGCCGGGGTGTCAGCTCTTCTCGCCTACAGTCCTCAACTTGGCGCTTCAGATAATCGGACTGCGATGGACGCTGCCGCATCGGACGTTGTTGTGGGAAGTGTCACAATTGCGACGCGAGACTTCGATCTCAATGGCGAAAACGTTGCTTCTGGCTCTGTTATCGGAATATTGGGGGAAGAAATAGTCGCTGCGGGCTCAGATCTCCATACCGTTGCGATGACACTGTTGACTAATATGTCGCAACGCGGTGAACTTCTCACCATCTATCGTGGAGATGGCGTGGATCAGCGGGCGGCCGGAGCATTGGCCGCCGCGGTGACCCGCCAGTTTGGCACGATAGAAGTGGAAATCTTCGACGGTGGACAGCCGCACTACCAATTACTGGTAGCGGTGGAATAAAAGGAATTCTGAATTGGGTGTTGTAGTAGTCACTGATAGCACGGCAGACATAGCGCCGGAGCTGATTGAAGAACTCGGCATTCATGTCGTGCCCTTGAAGGTCATCTTTGGTACTGAAGAGTTCATAGACGGGACTACGATCAAGGCGCCGGAGTTCTATCGGAAACTTGAAGCCTCCTCCGTGTTTCCAACCACGTCACAGCCCTCGCCCGGCGAGTTTGTGGAGAAGTACCGAGAGATCAGCGCTGGTGCTGATGGAATCGTCTCAATTCATATCAGTGCAAAGTTGAGCGGAACGTACGATTCCGCGATTCAGGCGCGGGACGAACTTGCAGGAGCAGGGCCTGAGATAAGAGTTATTGATGGAAAGTCCGCCAGCATGGGCACCGGGCTCACCGTACTTGCCGCTGCGCGGGCCGCCAGGGACGGCGCGAGTCTTGATGAAGTTGCAGCGCTCGCCGAAAGTCTTATCCCCAGAACCCACGTCTTGTTTCTCCTGGATACGCTTGAATACTTGAAGCGTGGCGGTCGGATTGGGAAGGCGTCCGCGTTCATCGGGACGTTGTTGAAGTTCCATCCGCTGCTTGGAATAGTTGACGGAGAAGTCGCGCCAATCGCACGGCCTCGTAGCAAGCAGAAAGGTGTGTCAGCGCTGCTTTCCAGGCTTGAGGCGGAGGGGCGTATTGAGCAGGCTGCGGTGATTGTCGCGAACGATCAAGTCTCCGCAGATGGCCTGTCTGTGCAGGTCGCGACTATGACCGGGCTGACGGTACCGCCAACAACCACCATCGGCCCCGTGATCGGTGCGCACGCTGGCCCCGGGCTAATCGGGGTGGCCTACACCATCGCCAGCAACTGATCGCCATGGCCCGGGAAGATCGCGGCACCCGCACGCTTGCATCAAAGCTTGAGTTGCTGATCAAGGTTCTGGAACTTGAGCGGTCACAGGGGCACAGGAACGCAGCGGTATCCGGCGGGCTTGACGCCTTCCTTGGTGCATCGGCAGCGGAGTTCAGAGAAGTCCTGGCGGATGTGGACCGCAGCGCGGGTACGTACGCGTCTCGTGACGTGACGGCACGGGAAGTAATGGTCAGCCAGATATTCAGTTCGTCCGGAGCGATACCGAAAAGCGCGCCTGCACGCCCTGTTCCCAAAGTTACGGTGGCTCCGAAGCCTGCCCCAAAGAAGTCCCAGAAAAAGATTGAGCCGCCAACAGCTCTTCCCATCTCGACCCACCTTGATGACTTGAAGTTCATCAGGAAGCCCACACGAGAAAAGTTCAGGCGCATGGAAGTGGAGACGCTTAGCGACCTCCTGTACCTGTTTCCGATTCGCCATATCGATTACAGCAACGTGAAGAAAATCGCGTATCTGGAGATCGATGAAGAGGCCAGCGTAATTGGCAAGGTCATTAGCTCTTCGACGAAGCGAATTGGTCGAGGGGCAACCGCTGTATCGATCAACGATGGCACCGGAGTCATCGATGCCACGTGGTTCAATCAGCCGTATCTCTCAAGCCGCTTCAAGCCAGGGACCACACTGGCGCTGAGCGGCAAAGTTGGGGTGTTCCGTGATCGTGCTCAGTTTCAGAACCCTGAGTATGAGACCGTGTCGGGAACCTCTGCTGAGGAGTTGATTCACACCGGGAATCTCCTCCCCGTGTATCCATCCACAGATGGCATGTACCAACGCACGCTGCGGACGGCCACTGCCAACGCTCTGGAAGTCGGGTTACCGTCGGTGGTCGATCCGTTGCCGGAGGAAATTCGGAAGAGCCAGAAGCTCTACAAACTCACTCGTGCCATCTATTCCATGCACCTTCCTGAGTCGAAAGAAGATTTTGCTGAGGCACGTCGGCGTCTGGCATGGGATGAGCTTTTCGTGAACCAGGTGGCCGTACAGAAGCGACGCCTCCAGTGGCGGGAACGCGACGCTGGCGTGTCGATCGCGCTGAATATGGCGGTGATGGATCATTTTCGGGGTCTGCTGCCGTTCAATCTGACGAACGGACAGGAGTTGGCGCTTGCCGACATCGTGGGTGAGTTGCAAAGTACGGTTCCGATGGCCCGACTACTTCAAGGCGAAGTGGGCAGTGGCAAAACCGTGATCGCCCTCGCAGCGATGCTTCTGGCGGCAGGAGAGGGATACCAGGCCGCGTTGATGGCGCCAACAGAAGTGCTGGCTGAGCAGCATTTCCTGAATATCGCATCAATACTCACATCTGGAGACGCATCGGTTTTTAACGCCAGCGGTTTTAACGAAGGTCTTGTGCGGTCCTTTGAAATGCCTGGTTTTGATGAGCCGCTGCGGATAGCGCTACTTCTGGGAAGCATTCGGCAGTCCGAAAAGGCTGAGATCCAGCGCCAGCTATCTGAAGGTCATATTCACCTTGCCATTGGCACACATGCGCTGTTCCAGGAAGACGTGGAGATACCGCAGCTCGCACTCGCCGTCATTGATGAGCAGCATCGGTTTGGCGTTGAGCAGCGAGCAGCGCTTCAGGGCAAGGGTATTCGTCCCCATCTGCTGGCGATGTCGGCGACTCCAATTCCTCGCAGTCTCGCGCTCACTCTGTACGGTGACCTTGATATATCAACCCTCCGAGAGCTGCCCGGTGGTCGCAAATCGATAAAAACACGCTGGCTTCGGTCCGTCGCAGAACGAGCGGAAGGCTATCGACTGATCCGTGAGGAGGTGGCAGCGGGGAGGCAGGCGTTCGTCGTGTGCCCGTTCATCGAGCCGTCGGACCAGATCGAAGCTCGCTCGGCCACTACCGAATACGAGCGGCTAAGGCTTGGAGAACTGAAAGGACTCAGGTTGGGTCTGCTTCATGGGCGGATGAGTCTGGCAGAGAAGCAAATTGTTATGGCGCAGGTTCATGCTGGAGAGATCGATGTGCTGGTCGCCACACCTGTCATCGAAGTGGGTATCGACGTTCCGAACGCTACTGTGATGATGGTGGAAAGCGCCGAGCGATTTGGCCTTTCACAGCTACACCAGTTGCGCGGCCGCGTGGGACGTGGCGAGCATGCCAGTCACTGCTTCGTCCTCACTGATGGTGCAGGGATGGAGGCCCAGGAACGCCTGCATATCATTGAGCGCGCTCATGATGGGTTTGAACTGTCCGAGGAGGACCTTCGAATCCGCGGGGCCGGGGACTACTTGGGCACCCGACAGAGCGGAATGCCTGACCTGAAGGTCGCGACTCTCCGTGACGTTGAGTTGATGGCCTTCGTCAAGGTGGAGGCCGCGGCCCTTCTAGAGATAGATCCGGGGTTGAGAAAGCGCGCTCACATGGCTCTCTCGAAGCTCGTCAACGTACAGCTAGAAAAGATGACCGGCTCGCTGAGCTAATCCAAGTTTATTTCGAGATCTGATTCTCCGCTTCGCGCTTTGCCTCGCCCCGACGCATCAGGTAACTGCCAAGTGCGCCAATGGTGACGGCCCACCACGTGTATGGCACGATCGCGATTCCGAGCACTGGGAGCAGGATGCTCCATGGGTCGCCGAAATCGACCAGGAATCCAACGCCAATCGTTATTCCTGCCGGAATCGCCATTAGCGCACCGACGTAGAGTCCGAATTTCACGATCTGGCCTTCATCGGCCTTCGCGACGCCTCCGCCGATCAATCCGGCGACGAATGGCCCTAGCGGGACGCTAATGAAGTGGACAATTGGTACCCCAATCGTCAGTAATGAGACCAAGACCAATCCGGTGGCGACGAGGACGCCATTGAGCATAAATAGTTCTCCAGGGCCTGCAATAAGACTGCCAGTGGGATGTGGTTCAAACCGAACCAGAGTACCAGCCTACGCTTCCATCAATCAGCTAATTTGAAATAGCCACCATGTCAACGATCTGCGGTGGGTTGGTCAGCGTTTGGTGGACCGGGCATCGAGTTGCAACATAGGAGAGCCGTTCTCTTTGCTCATCATTCAGTTGGCCGTGCAACGTGATGGAACGGTGAATTATGTCAATCTGGTGGCCGGGTTCCTCGCAATTTTCGCAGTCGTCCTGGTATTCGCGGCCATGAGAGAGCTCGATTTCGACGCCATCGAGCGGCCACGCTTTGCGTTTGGCGTACATGATCAGCGTCATTGAGGTGCATGCGCCAAGACCTGCCAGAACAAACTCGTATGGACTTGGCCCAACATCATCGCCAATGCCCGCGGGCTCGTCTGCCATGAACTCATGATTTCCAGCCAGGATAGTCGTCTGAAAATTGTCGTCACTCAGAACTCTTACCGTCGCCATATCCTGTATTCTCCCTAACGCTTGTCAGTACACACTTGTTACTTAGATGAGCGTGCAACGTGCAGTGTTCGCCGTAAGGAATGTGAGCCTTGTCGCAGACCAGTCAAGAAGACCAGATCGCAGATGTACTTATCATTGGCGCAGGGGCGTCCGGCGCCGCTGTTGCGTGGAAGCTGAGTGAAGCCGGTTTCAACGTAGTGTGCCTGGAGCAGGGACGATGGGTTCGCCCGGAGAACTACGTTACGGGCGACGCCGACTGGGAGCTCCGAGCACTCACCGACTGGTCGTTTGATCCCAACGTTCGACAGCGCCCGGAAGACTATCCGGTCAACGGCGCCAACACTCCTATTACGCCGCTGATGTTCAACGCTGTGGGCGGGAGCACTATCCATTGGACTGCCCACACTCCTCGATTCCATCCGTCTGACTTCCGGGTCAAGAGTCTCGACGATGTTGCTGCCGATTGGCCGCTGACGTACTTCGATCTTGAGCCGTTTTACGATCTCAACGACGAGATGATGGGCTGCTCCGGGATCTCAGGTGATCCGGCTAATCCAACTCGAAGTCCTAGGCAGATGCCGCCACTGGGACTCGGTGAGGACGGCAAGAAGCTGGTGGCGGGGTTTGAGAAGCTCGGATGGCACTGGTGGCCATCGGACTCCTACGTGAACTCAGTTCCGTATGGTGAAGGTCGTGGCGCATGTAACTACTGCGGCCCCAACGGGCTGGGTTGCAAGGTCAAGGCCAAGGGATCAACCGACGTCACGTACTGGCCACATGCAATCGAAAACGGCGTCGCGCTACGAACGCGTTGCCGCGTTACCAGGGTGACCGTGGACGAGGACGGCAAGGCGACTGGTGCCGATTATCTTGATCGGAACGGCCGGTTGCGTCACCAGGCCGCAAAGTCCGTAGTGCTTGCGGCAAACGGCATCGGAACGCCACGCCTCATGTTGATGTCGAAGTCAGACGCCCATCCAGAAGGCCTGGCGAACAGTTCCGGGCTTGTTGGCAAGAACCTGATGTTTCATCCCTACGCGGTCGTCATGGGATTATTTCCGGAGTCGTTGGAGTCGTGGAAAGGCCCTCAGGGCAACATTTTCATGAGCCAGGAGTTTTACGAGACCGACCAGAGCAAGGATTTTGTTCGCGGCTACTCGTATCAGATCGTTCGTAGCAGCGGCCCGGCGTGGCATGCTCGCGGTGGCTTTGACGGTCCAGTTCCGTGGGGCGAGAACCACCACGACGCGTTCGCCAACCGGTTTGGCAAAGCCATTGGAATTGCTGTTATCGGGGAAGACCTTCCAGAGGAACACAACACGGTTTCGTTGGATGAACAGCTGGTTGATGGATCTGACCTGCCCGCCCCTAAAATCGATTACACCCTGAGCACCAATTCACGCCGGTTGCTTGATGATGGAATCGCCAACGCCCAAAAGGTTCTGAAAGCGGCCGGCGCAATAGACGTATCCGTGAATCCATTACTGAAAGCCGGTGGCTGGCATCTTATGGGAACAGCACGGATGGGAACTAATCCCGCCGAATCGGTCGTCAACGAGTGGGGGCAGGCGCATGACATCGACAACGTGTTCATCGTTGATGGGAGTGTTCTTATCACGGGCGGCGCGGTGAACCCAACGCCCACTATTCAGGCGCTGGCACTTCGCACGGCCGACTACATAGTGCGAGAGCGTTCCGAGTTGAAATCAGAGCCCACACAGGTGGTATCAGAATGAGTCCAGTAGAAGGCGGGCGTCTAACAGACGCCGACCGCACAACGCTATCGACTGTTCTCGACCGACTCATCCCGGCAGTCGATGATCTTCCCGGCGCCGGCAAGATGGGACTCGCACGCGAGATTGAAACGCGGGCACGGCGTAATCGTCGACTACGGAGTTCGCTAACCGCGGTCATGGACGCGCTGTCGCTGGATTTGAGCGCCCATGCGGCTGGCGGGTTCAACGCTCTTGATACCGATGCTCAGATTGAGGCGCTGGAGATTGTCGAAAGTTCAATTCCAGACCAGTTCGCACCGTTCCTGCAACTGGTCTACACCATCTACTACATGCAAGATGCGGTGCTCAAGCGCGTCGGCTGGACCACCGGTGCAGTCCAACCTGCCGGCTTCGATGTAGAGCCTTTTGACGAGACGATTCTTGCAAACGCCCGGCAACGGGAGCCATTCTGGCGGAAGACTGAGTAGGTGGTGCTGTTCACTACTTGCAAAACACGCTGAGCGTGAGAATCCCTCGTTTCTAGCGGACCTTGGAGCCAGTCACGGGCAGGTGGAGTTGGGGCAGGATCGAACTACGCCGCAGGCACAGTGACTCGGACGCCGAACACGAATTATTGGTTGTTTTAACAGCGTAACAACGTTGGTTCGAATCCCGTTGGGCGGTCCTAACGAGACGAATTCAAGAACTTTTTAGGTTAGCGTTGATCTGAACGAGTAGACGGGGCTTTCGCCGGAACAAAGAAGAAGCCACCCCAACGAAGTGGAATGGTGTTTGAATTTTGGTCTCTTCAGCGGGGACCAGCTCCTAACGTTGGTCGATAACTTTAGCCGAGTTAGTCCCTGGATCGAGGTCGGCCGGAGCCTCACAAGGAAGAAGGTCGTGGAGATCCCGGAACGACTTGCTTACCAGCTTCGCTTGCCGATAACGATACGAGTCGATCATGGTACAAAGTTCACCTCATAGGCCTTTGACCAGTGGGCCTACATGAACGGAGTTGAGATCGACTTCACCAGGCCCGGGAAACCAACTGACATCGCATTCATCGAATCGTTCAACGGCCGGATCCGCAGGAGTGCCTGAACGAGAACTGGTTTTTGTCGCTCGAAGATGCAAAGGAATAGGTTGAAGTCTGGCGGTGGGAGTACAACAATGAGCGGTCACATAGTGCACTGGTCCAGATGGCTCCGACCCAGTTCGCGATGGCCCAGCAAGCTGGAGTCGCAGCGGCAGGATGAAGGCCGGAAATTATCCCTTCACCTGGAGCGCGAAATGGGGCAAAGTCGTGTGCCCAGTTTCTACAATATTTATCTGGACTCCCTTCTGGGGGTGAGGTCAAAATATTTTTTGGTCATGCGTGTCAACGAATTGACGAAGACCGTATTGTCAGCAGGCGTGTCAGCGCCAGATGTTCTTGGTGAGCGGGTAACCAACGAGGGCGAGCAATAAAGATGGTTCCAGGCTTCAGCGATCGTGTCCCCTATACCACGAATTCACACGGTATCGTGGAGGTGCGGCGTCGATTCTCGGTTGTTGCCGTCACGCCCGTTTGGAGGAATTGAGCCTCAGTGTTTGTCCCGGGATTCCTGAGGCCGCGAGATACGCTTTCCGATGGTGAGGTTCAGTCCGGTCTGAAGTGGTTGACCCGGGAAGGCACCGCATCGATGGGCTACGAAGCGATCACCAGCGGTGGGTTCATGGCGGCGTTCGCAATCGCATTGGGTGCTAATAACACACAGATCGGCATCCTGGCATCCCTGCCGTTCTTGACTCAACCTCTGCGGATTCCAGCGGTAATTTTGATTGAGCGAATTCGGAACCGGAAACTCATATCGCTTCTCGCTGCGATATTTGCGCAGAGCATCTGGATTCCTATTGCGCTGATACCGCTGCTCATCGATTCTCCCAGCAGCGTCGCGGTCTTCGCCCTCATGGCTGGAGTGGCGATACGAAGCCTGATCACACCATTCTGGAGTTCTGCATGGATGGGTTGGATGAAAGATCTTGTTCCGGCTGAGATACGCGGAAGATATTTCGCTCGCAGGCTGGCATGGGCGAGCGCTGTTGGGATGATTCTGGGGCTCGGTGGCGCTGTATTCGTTGACTACTGGACCGGGCGTGATCTCGATCCGGCCGATGCGGCGCTGGGGTACACCTACGTGCTTCTGGTCGGCGCTCTTTTGCTCGGCATCTCGGTTCCATTTTTCATCTCCAAGATGCCGGAGCCAAAGATGCAAGTGGACCTGTTTGACCGTCGATCAATGCTTGCAAGCCTGTCCGAACCCGTTAAAGACTCGAACTTCCGTCAATTATTGATCTTCCAGAGTTCGTGGGCTCTCGTAATGAACCTGGCGATCCCATTCTTCGCAGTCTACATGATCAAGGTATTAGGCCTGTCCGTGACGGTAGTGATGTTGCTCACGGCGGTGAGTCAGATCTCGAACATCCTGTTCTTGCGTGTGTGGGGTGGCATGGTCGACCGTCTCGGCAACAAGGTAATAATCCGGGTGTCTTCATCGCTATATCTACTGGTACTTCTGGGATGGACGTTCACCTCAATGCCTGATCGCCATGCGCTGACGATCCCAATGCTCGTAGCGTTCCATATTCTTGCCGGAATCGCATCTGCTGGCCTCAATGTGGCCAACGGTACGGTCGCAATGAAGTTGGCCCGCAGCGGACACGAAACCGCTTACCTGGCGGCGGCGAGCCTGGCTGTGAATTTCGGAGCAGGAGTTGGTCCGCTGATCGGTGGACAGTTCGCCGACTACTTTAACTCTCGAAGTTTCAAAGTCAGTTTAGACTTCATATCTTCTGGTGAAGTCACCGGATTTTCGCCATTCTACTTGACCGGTTTCGACTTCTTGTTTGCGATTGCGTTTGTGCTCGGAGTGATCGTCCTGGGTCAATTGAGAACGGTTCGTGAGGAAGGAGAGGTTGATCAAAGGCAGGTCATCGATGAGCTGTTGGCGCCCTGGAGAGGTCTCTCGCGCCCGATGAGTTCGGTGCCCGGGTTTGGCCTGATCAGCCAGTATCCTCTGACGTACCTCACCCGGGCCCCAATACCCGGGTTTGATGTTGCGATCGGCGTGACTGCGTACCAGATTGCCGATGCGGCTGGAGTAGCAACCAGGGCGACCCTTCGTAGCCGAACTGTTGCCACACGCCTGAGGGTGGACATAGCCCATACCGTGCATCAAATGTTGGTAGCAACCGAACATGCAGGCGAACACGCCGGGGAGGTGTCCCGATACACGGTGCGCGGCGCTATACATGCCGCAGCCGACGCGTCTGCCGAGATGATTCACGTAATTGAAGCTGCCGGATACGGTGTGATGAGGGCGGTGGATCATTTGGGAAGCGACCCAGCGGCAGCACTTTATGGTTTTGGATACGGTGTTGCGCAGGCCGCATCTGAAGGAGACATAGACCCCGAACTTGCATCCGAAATGATGAACGAAGTCGCCGAAGGGATGGTCCAATCTATCGATGATATCGACGCGGCGGAAGCCCGGGATTACATCGAAAACGGGATGATAGCGGCCAGGGAAGAACTAGAGTTCGACAGCGAGCCGGGGCCGGGGTCGGGAGAAAACGGTTGAGGAAAGTCCTGTGTTATCCAAGATGAAACCCGCCCACAATAATCGGCACGGAGCTTGCTGAACATGAGCGACCGCGATTTGGTGTGAAAGCCGAATTATGCCCATTGTTTTGAAGCGCTATCATTCTCCGCTCCGTTTCGTCACGCACCGTTCAACTTTTGCGTGAAGGTTTCTATCTGCCGGGAGAGAGCTTCAATCTTCACATCCAATTCCGTGATGGTTGCTCGCGTGTGAATCAAAATGGCCGCGAAATTAGCGGCGAGACCACTGAAGAACCAAATCCCACCGATCATAAGCACAGTGGCCATAACTCGACCGACTGTCGTGACCGGAGTGAAATCACCGTAGCCCACCGTGGTGACGGTAAGCAGTGACCACCAAAGAGCGTTAGTAGACGGTCCGATAATTGAACCGATCACGGGTGGACTGGGAGCCGATAGAAAGGACCGGTTATTCCTCCGGCGGGCGTCAGATCGAAAACGACCGAATATTCGGGACCCCCCTTTTTATTCATCGTCTGATGGGCCGTGTCGAGACAGCATGATATTCGAATTCGCAACTGCTCGTGGGCGCTCAGGCGTAATCCTTCCTCAGAACTAAGAACTCCCGACTGGTGGACCGGGAATTGATCGAGTTTCGTGTCTGGCGGAAGACTAGTAGGGCGGGCCTACTCGGGATGCCTGAAGCCCACCGCCTTTCCATCAAGGACTCGTCCCTAAGACAGCGTGTAATCCACTGATAGTTCAGCGCAGATGCTCTTGAACCAGTCGATTACCTCGTTGTGGAGTGGAATGCCGTCTCGAGTCCGTGCAACCTCTGTCTCAGCCTCGTACAGACCCGCGTAGAGCACTCGCTCTTCGCCTGGGATTGGCTTCGTGGTGCGTAGGCCTTTGAGCATGCCGTCCATATCGTCTTTGAACTCATCGACATCGCAGAATCCGGCGATGTCCCATGCCTGCACGTAGTGCGCGCGCCTGGCGATATCGGCGGACCGGAATCCCGGAGCCATACTGAGCGGTCCGCACATGATGTCGACCACAACTCCAAGGCTGTAGCCCTTGTGTGAGCCAAGTTCTCGGGTTCCACCCATTGGTAGCTGGCGTCGAAGGCTGCCTGCGCCAAACTCGGCTACCTGGCCGCCCTCCATATCCGGGGAGCCATCTTCGTTGCCAAGCCAACCGCCCTCAAGCGCCTTGCCCATTCGTGCAGCTAATCCGATCTTGTTTCCGGCGATCGCAGTCATCGCTGCATCGAAGATGAAGGGCTCCTCATTGCGAGCCGGTGCAGCCCAGGCGATGGGGTTCGTGCCGAGTTTTGCTTCAGCGCCGTATGTTGGGAGCATGGCGTTGCCGCCCGCCGTCATGGCCATGCCAATCATGTCGGCCTTTGCCGCCATTCTGGCGTGATAGCCAACTGCGCCTGCGTGACCTGAGTTGCGGATGGCGATACCGCCTGAGCCAACCTTGCGGGCCTTCTCTATGGCGATCTCCATCGCTTTGGGGGCGATGATGTTGCCGAGGGCGCCGTCGGCGTCGATTGTCGCCGTACTGGGAGTTTCGTGAATGATCTGGAAGTTTGGCGTGGGGTTCATAGTCCCATCGGTGTACGCCTTGATGTAGTACCGAAGCATGTTCGATACACCGTGCGTGTCTACGCCTCGAAGGTCGGCATAAAGGAGCACATCAGCACCAAGCACTGCATCTTCTTCGTTGAGACCTACCTTCCGGAACAACTCCTCAACGGTTGAGCGGAGGTTTTCCGGCTTTACACGGGTCGATTCACTCTCTGGAACCTGGAAATGCTTGAGCATTTGTTTCTCCTGGCTGGCGTACTCTGCGATCACCGCGACGGGTTGCGCTCATCGAGCATCAATGCTGCACTATGAAATCGGGCGGATTCTACACCCGGATGATCTGTTTGCCGCTGACGAATACTGGGAGCCGGGATTCGTTGACACCGCGAAGAGGCGGTTGCTACGCTGAGCTAGGTTCCGCGCGCCAAGCGCGGTAATATCGGTGCGATGGGGATGTAGCTCAGCTGGGAGAGCGCTGCGTTCGCAATGCAGAGGCCGGGGGTTCGAGTCCCCCCATCTCCACCACACAACTTACCGCCTTCGTTGGTTTCTTTCGTTCTGGCGGTAGGTGCAACAGTCATCGATTCCCCTTCTTGACGGCGGGATCAATCCATTCATGAGCGCAAACATGATGTTTCAACGCGCCCGGATCAATGTGCCCGGAACGTTGGGACGATTTATGATGAGTGCTGTTAATTCGAATATAACTGCGAAGCTGGCCGGTGTGCACTGCGGGAAATTTGTCAGCGTCGTATAAGTACGGATTTGAGGCGTATTTTCCTGGTGGCACAACACACTGTTACGGGCGGTGCTGGATTCATCGGTTCGACTATTGCGAAATCGCTACTGAATCGCGGCGACCACGTCACCGTTATTGATGACCTTTCAAGTGGATACGCTTCCAACCTTGAGCAACTTCCAGGTGTCGATTTCATTGAAGCTTCGGTGTTGAACGATACCGCTGTTCGGAAAGCTGTGGCTGGCTCGGATACCGTCTTCCACCTCGCCGCATCTGTTGGGAACAAGCGCTCAATTGACGATCCCATTTCAGACGCTAAGACAAATCTGCTTGGCACGATCAATGTGCTGGAAGCGTCGCGTTCGGCAGGCGTTCGCAAGATCGTAGTGAGTTCATCGGCGGGAATTTTTGGCGAGCTCAAAGAACTTCCCATTAATGAGTCTCATCCGCTGGAACCAGACTCCCCATACGGCGTCAGCAAACTCGCAGCCGAAAAAGTCTGTCTCGCATACTCAAGACTCTACGATTTAGAAGCCATTGCCCTGCGATATTTCAACGTTTACGGCCCAAACCAGCGCTTCGACGCCTATGGCAACGTCATACCCATTTTCGTATTCAAGCTGCTCAACAACGAGCCGATTACGATTTTTGGCGACGGCGAACAGACCCGGGATTTCGTATCGGTTCATGACGTTGTGCAGGCTAACCTTGCGGCGTCGAAATCAGAAGGCGTCAGCGGAGCGTTCAATATAGCGAGCGGTACTCGCATCACTATCAACGATCTAGTTTCAATGCTTGACGAGCGAATTCCCATGAATTGCGAAATTAGAACAGGGGAGCCACGCCCTGGTGATGTCCGCGACAGCCTGGGTGACATCTGGAAAGCCCGTGAGCTCATTGGTTTCGATCCACAGGTGTCACTGGACGCCGGTCTCACAGAGTACGTTGATTGGGCGCAACAAGAGATCAAGCGCACTTGACCGGGGTACTGGTTCTGGGTGGCTCTGGAATGCTTGGCCACAAGATGTATCAGGTCCTTGGAGCCCGATTTCCTGAAACATACGCAACCTTGAGAAATTCACGCTCACGCGAACTTCTGGAGTCGATCAATCTATTTGACGAGAAGCGTGTGATCGAGGGCGTTGACGTGCTCGACTCTGCTCAGATGACAAAACTCATATCTGATATCCGTCCGGGCAACGTCGTAAATTGCGTCGGAATCGTGAAACAACGTGAGCAGGCGAGTGACGCTATTGCGTCCATCAACACGAACGCGCTTCTTCCACATCAACTGGCAGAAATATGCCAGTCCGTTGGAGCAAGGCTTATCCACTTCAGCACAGATTGCGTGTTTGACGGAATCAAGGGTGCGTACACAGAGGAGGATGTAAGCAATGCCACCGACCTCTATGGCCGTTCAAAATATCTTGGGGAAACTACTGGCGATTCTGGCCTCACATTGCGCTCTTCGATCATAGGACGAGAATTAGCAAGTTATGATTCATTACTGGAATGGTTTCTGGCGCAAAATCATAGACAGGTAAAGGGTTTCAAAAAAGCGCTGTACGCAGGGATTACGACGAATGAAATGGCGCGGCTGGTAGGTGATCTGATTGAAGACCATCCGACGTTGACCGGTCTTTATCAAGTGTCTGGCCCCTGGATCTCTAAGTTCGACCTGTTGGTCATCGTGCGCGA
Source organism: Chloroflexota bacterium (assembly GCA_013204555.1). Lineage (GTDB taxonomy): Bacteria > Chloroflexota > Dehalococcoidia > Lucifugimonadales > Lucifugimonadaceae > UBA1151. The sequence continues at coordinate 43,368 of JABMNO010000038.1, forward strand.
TAAATTCGGTCTGGATATCAGAATTGAGCCGGACCAAGAGGTGACGATCGATCGGACTCTGGTTGGAGATAGATTCGAGGCCGCAACGAACTACAGATCGCCTTCATGGGCACAATTGATTGAAGAACTGGTCTCTGACCCGACGCCATACAGGAGAGCGTAACCGTGAACGACAAGGTACTTGAAGGAAAGCGCATCCTGGTGCCCGGTGGTACCGGATCACTGGGCAAAGTGCTCGTAAGGCGCCTCCTATCCGGGGAGATGGGCACTCCAAAGTCGATCACGGTCTATTCACGTGATGAGGCCAAGCAGCACCAGATGCGCCTTGATTACCTGAATCGGACCATAGCCACGGACGAAATCATCTTTGAGAATTTTAAGAAAACCCTCAAATTTCAGATAGGGGACGTAAAGGATTTCGCCAGCCTGAGTTCCGCGCTTCGACAGGCCGATGTCGTGTTCAACGCAGCAGCGCTCAAGCAAGTGCCCACGTGTGAGTATTTTCCATTCGAGGCCGTACAAACCAACATCGTAGGCGCGGAGAACATTGTTAGCGCCATCCAGCAGCTCAATCTGCCGGTTGAGACAGTTGTTGGGGTTTCAACTGATAAGGCTTGCATGCCCATCAACGTTATGGGCATGACCAAAGCAGTTCAGGAACGAATCTTCATCCAGGCCAACATGCGTGCCCCCCACACAAGGTTCGTTTGCGTGCGATACGGCAACGTTCTTGCGTCACGCGGCTCTGTTATTCCGCTGTTCCACGAGCAGATCAACAGCGGTGGGCCTGTCACCATCACAGACGCGAAAATGACGCGCTTCCTGATAACGCTAGACCAGGCTGTGGACTGCATATTCGCAGCTGTGCGGTCTGCGAAACCGGGTGAGATATTCGTGCCACTGGCCCAATCAGCGAATATGATCGATGTGGCCGTTGCACTTATTGGCGATCGAGACATTCAGACCGAGGATATTGGTATCCGGCCCGGTGAGAAGCTACATGAAGCGCTCGTGAGCGAGGAAGAGTCTCACCGCACTAAGCGAAGAGGCGACTGGTACGCGATTCAGCCCATGCTGCCGGAGCTGAGCCAGGAAGATGATGCGGACTCCTCAGGACCCGACCTGGAGGGTGAATTCAGTTCTGCAAACCAGGTGATGACGCTCGAAGAGACGGAGGAGATGCTGCGGCGCAACCGGCTCATGATCTCGCAGTCCGGTGGAACGGCGTCCGGGATGATCAAGTGAGGGTCATGACGGTGCTGGGCACGCGCCCGGAAATCATCCGCCTGTCACGGCTGATTGAGGTGCTGGACAAGTCCTGTGACCACACACTGGTCCACACTGGGCAGAACTATGACCCTCTGCTGAGCGACCTGTTCTTTGACGAGTTGGGAGTGCGTAGACCGGACGAATATCTTGGTGTTAAATCCCACGAATTCGGAGAGCAACTGGGTCAACTGTTCGGCAAGATCGAAAAGCTGTTCAAGCAATACCGCCCGGAGAGACTTCTAGTTCTCGGGGATACGAACAGCGGCCTGGTGGCAATAATCGCCAAAAGGCTGGGCATCCAGGTATTCCACATGGAGGCCGGAAACCGCTGTTACGACGATCGTGTTCCAGAGGAAGTTAACCGGCGCATAATCGACCACTCAAGCACGGTGCTAATTCCATATACCCATCGCAGTAAGGAAAACCTGCTGGCGGAGGGAATTGCCCGGGAGCGGATTTTCGTGTCAGGGAATCCAATAAATGAGGTCCTGACACACTACGCGCCCAGTATTGACTCAAGTTCCATCGTGGATCACCTTGGATTGCAGGAGTCTGATTACTTCCTGGTGACGGCACATCGCTCAGAAAATGTCGATCAGGAATCGCGTCTTCGGACCCTGATCGACGCCCTGGCGAACCTGCAGCAAGTCTTCGGTAAACGAGTGGTCTGTTCCGTACATCCCCGAACGAGATCAAGAATTGATGCGGTGTCGGACCCGCTTCAGACCAAAGAACTCGATTTGATTGAGCCACTTGGACTGTTCGATTTCGTGCGGCTCGAAAAATCGGCGTTCTGCATCATCACTGATTCTGGCACGGTCCAGGAGGAGGCCTGCATTTTCGGTAAGCCGAACGTAACAATTCGTGAGGTAACTGAGCGCCCGGAAACGATAGAGGCAGGATCCAACATCCTCTCAGGCATTGAGCCGGATGCGGTCGAAAGCGCAGCCCGACTCGTGACCGATCAGATCGGTTCGTGGAACCCTCCTGCGGAATATCTCGCGGAAGGCGTCTCTCAGATCGTCTCTCGCATCGTTCTTGGATACCGTTTGTTGGATCGGGCCGAGCAAACGTGGCTCGACGACTCAGCTCCTCAGGTTTAACTGGAATTCCCAGTTGACCCATGTACTGATCCTCAGTCTGGACTTTCCGCCAGACAACGTGTCAACCGGACATCTGATGGGAGATCTGGCGTCTGACATGGTTGCGCGAGGTCACAAGGTGACTGTGATCACCACCAGGCCGCACGCCCGAAGGGATTCAATCGCAGAGGAAAACCAGTCTCTGCGCCCTCTCTGGTGGTTTTTCCTGAGCAAGAGCGAATACGGCGGAGCCCCGGTTTACCACACGTTCATGGCGAGCCGATCATCGAACATCGTCTCCCGGCTGATTCCATGGTTCATGTTTCATCTCATCAGCCTGGTTGCGGGCTTGCTGATACCCAGGAGAGTAGATGTGATTCTCACCCCGTCTCCACTCCTATCGCTTGGGGTCGTCGCGTGGCTTATTGGGCTGCGCCATCGCTGCCGGTTTGTCTACAACGTCCAGGATCTACATCCCGACTCAGCGGTCAGTATGGGGCGCATCAATAACCCGGTGATTCGGGCTGCTTTGTACCGTCTTGAATCGTTCGTCTATTGGACTGCTGGGGCGATCACCACTATCACGCCCGGCATAAAACAAAGGATCGAGAGCAAAGGGATTTCAGCCGAGAAGGTTGTCTATATCCCTAACTGGGTCGATACCGATAGAGAAGTTCCGGTGGCAAAGTCGAACCCGTTTTCGATAGAACATGGGCTCGATTCTCAGTTCGTCGTAAGTTACGCAGGCACGCTGGGCATGGCGCAGAGTTTTGATGAGTTCCTTGAGGCCGCCCGTATCTTGAGGGCCCAGTCGCATATCCGGTTCCTGCTTGTTGGTGAAGGAACGCATCGCGAGCGCCTTTTGCGAACCATCCAGGATCAGGATCTGGACAACGTCCTGATTCTGCCCAATCAACCGCAGCAGTTGATGCCAATGATTTACGGCGCTTCGGACATGTCGTTTGTAACGCTCTTGCCAGAATTGGGATCCACTGCACTCCCATCGAAGGTGTACCGCATCATGTCGAGCGCCACACCCGTGTTGGCATTGACTGAAAAGGATTCGGGACTGTCTGACCTTGTACTGGAGGCCAACTGCGGAGCGGTAATCGAACCGGGCTCAAGTGTCGAGTTGGCGAGCGCGATAGAGCGATTCGCCGCGGACCCGGACCTTGTAGCGCAAACCGGTCTGGCAGGAAGACGCTTTGCACAAGATAACTACGCCCGCCCAGACCTGGTATCCAATTACATCGAACTGTTCAACCGTCTTGTACCAGGTGCCACAGCTGCGGCTTCCTCCTCCAGACCCTAGATCAGGCTGTGGCGGTCTATCAGATTACCGCCCTGGAATATGTCTGTGATGTCTCGGAGAGCCTTGATGTCCTTTGTTGGGTCTCCGTCTACGACCAGGAGATCCGCCTTCTTTCCTGGTTGAAGGCTGCCTACCTGCGCGTCTATCCAACTTGACCTGGCGGCGTCGTGGGTGCCTGAGACGATCGCCTCCATTGGGGTCATCCCGCCGACAACGTTCGCCTCTAACTCGCTCTGGAACCTCCCTAACTTGAAGTAACTCCAAGCTGAGTCGGAGCCGCTGGCCATCGTGATACCGGCCTCTCTCATCGCAATGAATTCTGCGATGCGGGCGTCTCGGTCAAGATACATTTGATCCAGAGCCGCCTGATCTTCAGCGTCGAGTCCCTGTGAAGCCTTCAGCTCCTCCAATCGCTCGATGTGCCCGCCCGCGCCAAACTCCGAAGCCATTAACGTTGGGTTCACGAATATTCCTCGCTCGGCGATACGTTCAGCCAGCTCAGGCTGGAATACTCTAGTGCCGTCTGGCTCCTTGAATATTCCGTGGATTACGGTGTCGATTCCAGCTTCGACGGCGTTTGATATGCCTTGAGTTGAGGTGCAGTGTGCGGCTGTGTGTTTTCCAAATCTGTGCGCCTCATCAACAATTGATTTCAATTCATCCACGTTAAACGACGGCCGTAGTGGGAATGAGGTCCGCGTGCTCCCTCCAGTGGCGGTGATCTTGATGAAGTCCGCACCCTCTTTGACGAGTTGCCGGACAGCGGCGCGGCACTCTTCGGCGCCGGTGGCCTGCACTCCGAAGTAGCTGAGGTGGCCGCCAATGATCGCCATGGGGCGACCCGCCAATACCAATCTCGGCCCAGGCGTGATTCCAAGTTCCATCGCTTCACGGAGCATAAGAGTCGTCTGGTTCTTGGCCCCACAGTCCCGAACTGTCGTCACACCAGATTGGAGGTGAGTTCTCGCGTTACGAGCGGCCTGCAGCGTCAGCACCTCATCAGGCATCAGCGTTAGTTCATCACCAGATCGGCCGTCACCGAAACCGATCAGGTGAACGTGGCAATCGACCAGTCCAGGCACCAACGTCGCATCGGGATAGTCGAACTCCTCGACTGGCGCTCCCTCGGGAGGCAGGACGTCCTTCTCCGCACCCGCTGCCCGGATGGTGTCACCCTCCACCAAGATGGCAGCGCGCTCAATAGGCGGGCTGCCGGTGCCATCAACCAGCTTCCCCACTCGGATCAGTTTCAATCCATCCGTGCTGTGACTCATGCTGCTCCAATGCTGCGATTTCTATGCTGGCGAGGGCGACGCGGTTGATCTCCCTAAAGACGTTAAAAGAACTCTTATTCACCTGATTGCGCTACTCTGGCGTTATGCTAACCGTTGGTACACCGGGGCGTTGCCCGGCGAGCCCGAATGTTTCAGATTCGCAAATAGTTCAGGGGCGTATTCGATGCAAATCGGCGTGAAGTTACCTCAGTTCGGTCCCGGTACAGAGCCTGACATGATGTTGAGTTGGGCTCAATTCGCTGAGGCGGCCGGCTTCGACTTCATACTCACTGGCGATCACATCGCGCTCACTCCTGAGGTGATGGTCGATTATCCGGCGCCGTATTACGAGCCGTTTACCACTCTCGCGTGGATCGCTGCGAAAACGCGGCGTATCAAGCTGGGATTTTCCGTAATAGTGGTCCCATACCGGCATCCGGCACTGCTGGCCCACCTTGCGTCTTCGCTCGATCAGTTGAGCGGAGGACGACTGATCGTCGGCGTGGGCGTCGGATGGGCCGAGAGTGAGTTCGAGGTCCTCGGTATGCCTTTCAACGAGCGCGGCGCCACTACTGATGAGTTCCTGACAGCTCTGAAGTTGCTGTGGACGAACGACGCCGCCTCGTTCAATGGGAAGTACGTGTCATTCAAAGACGTATCGGTCTCACCGCGTCCGCTTCAGTTGCCGCATCCACCGATATGGGTAGGAGGGAGCAGCAAACGTGCGATGAAACGCGCAGTCCTTCATGGCGACGCGTGGCATCCAATTGGGCCAAGAATGGACTGGCTACGGGATCAGGGACTGCCAGAAATACAGCGGATCGCAGAGGCTGAAGGTCGGCAAGTACCGGTACTGGCTCCCCGCATCTTCTGTCGTCTGACGGACGCTCCGCTTCCGGAAGATGAGCGCATCGCTGGTGAAGGCACGCTTGATCAAGTCAGACAGGACTTCCAGGATCTACAGGAATTCGGAGCCGAGTACATACATCTCGACACGAAACGAAACAGCCCGACTGCTGATTCCGGCCGCCACCACGAAGACGCATGGCGAGATCTGACAATGCTTGCGAGTCAGGTATTTGACCTGTCATCAGGAACGCTCAGGTAGGGTCCACGCACCTCGCATTGCCGACGCGTGAATCTGGCGGTAAGCTACCGGCGCTGCTCACCGAAGCTATTTAATTAAGGCACATGACATATGCGTTTCGCGTTTATTGATGATTTTGTACCCGCAGTGATCGTTGGCGATCAAGTCGTTGAAGTCCAGGACATCCTTGACTCCATTCCCATGATCAATGCTCAGGATCTGCTGGAGGGCTTGGCCAGTCGCTTTGATGAGTTCCGGCCGCAGCTTGAGGCCGCTGCAAAGGAACGCAAGGGCAAGCCCCTCAGTTCCGTGCGAATCAGGCCACCGGTCCCACAGCCCGGCAAGATTGTGTGCATGGCGGGCAATTACATGGAATCCGGCACGATCCCTCAGGCTTATGACGTCGACGCATTCCTGAAAGCACCAAGTTCGATTCTCGGCAGTGGAGACACAGTCGTGCTCCCAGACGTCCCGGCTAGCGTGTTCCATCACGAGTCAGAACTGGGCGTCGTTATTGGTAAAACAGCAAGCAAAGTCAGTGCTGCTAACGCGCTCGATCATGTCTTCGGCTACCTCAACTTCATGGACGTATCAGCCAGAGGAATTGCACCAAATGGCAACAATAGCTTCTGGTGGCAGAAGTCATGGGACACGTTTGGTCCCATCGGTCCGTGGATACTGACCACGGACGATTGCCCGGACCCGCAGAACCTGGACATCAAACTGTGGAATAACGGCGATCTCAGGCATGACTTCAACACCTCAGATATGGCGCGATCGGTCAGTGAAGTAATCGAGTGGGTCTCGAATGAGGTCACGCTAAATCCAGGCGACATCATCGCCACGGGCACCAACCACCTGGGATTGGGACCGTTGCAGGATGGTGAGACCGTGGAGTTGGAAATCACAGGCCTGGGTCGGCTTTCCGTAAACATTCGTGATGATCAAAAGCGGACATGGGTACGCGAAACCGTGGCACAGCAAGAAGCCAGGGAAGCTGCTGGCAAGTAAGTAACACCCTCGTCTCGACCGGGCCTTGGCCTGGTCGAGACCACCCAACAGAGGAATATCGATGAAACTCTCGCTGTCTACCCGCGTTGCTGAGATGCCGAAGCAGAAGACGAAAACCCTGCTTGGGCTGAAGGAACTGACCGCGTTGGCCAAAGAGTCCGGCTACGATGCCATTTGCATGAGAGCGTCACAGATTGGTATCCAGCACTCTGCTGCCGAACAGACGGCCGCAAGCGAGGTGGTTGAGACCGCTGGCCTCCCCGTATCCATGGTGACCGGCGATATCGATACGCCCGCTAACAACGACTCAGCTCAGATGGCATTGCGCAACATCACGCCTTTCCTCGATCTCACTGAAAGATTGGGCTCGGACCTGATCCGGATCGGAATGAAGGCCGATTCCGATATTCACTGGGCGCAGAAAGCTGCGGATGAAGCCGCCGAACGTGGCATCCGACTGGCCCATCAAAGCCACACATGCACCCTGTTCGAAACGATCGAGAAATCGGTCGCCGTGCTGAAGGAGGTAAATAGGGACAATTTTGGCATCATCTATGAACCGGCCAATCTCCTTGTCTGCGGTCAGGAGTACGGGGCAACACCGCTCAAGGCGTTTGAGCCGTGGCTAATGAACGTCTATTTGCAGAACATGTGGCCCCATGAGGATGGAACTCAGACCATTGCGACATGGTTCAATGGCCCCGTCCCGTTCGATCTGGTGCCATTTGGTGATCCCAGGGGCCTCGACTTTGAGCTGATCATGAATGCGCTCTCAGAAATGAATTACGCGGGTTACGTGACCGTCCACCACAATGTTGCAGACGGCATGGACATCCAGACAGGCGTCAGCCAGTTCGCAGATCATCTGAGGGCCGTCGGCGATTTTGAGTAGTCGCTGCCGATCTATATTTCTCTAAGATAACTGAGGCATGGCCGACCCCGGCCAATCTGTTCTGTCCAAGTCACCAACAACAATTTACTAACTGAATCTTTTTTCATTGACTGCAATTTGGGGAGGTGTCATAATCCGGCCCACTACCCATACGGGCTAGAGCGTGGGGCCTCACAAAAGTGATTGGCTCGCGTACTCCGTAGTTGAAGAAAGTTGTTACATGCGCATCGATTTCGGTTCTGGAAAATTGAAGAGGTTGATGCCGGTAGGCATTGTCCTCATAGCCGCGTTCGCGGTCGCTTGTGGGAGCGATGACGAAGCAGCGGCGACTGTTGCTCCGGCAGCGGCCACGTCGGCGCCTGCGCCAACGGCGGCGCCCGTAGCCACAATTGTGCCTACACCTACAGTGGCAAGTGCGCCTACAGCGGTGGTCGCAACAATTGCGGCTCCGCAGACAGGCCCAACGGGCACACTTACGGTGGCCCTGCCTTCTGTTGGGGCACCGATATTTGTAAACAGTCTCGCACCGTACCCGCGCGGAGCATTCCGCAATGACTGGGGTATCTGTGAAAGTCTCGCCGGTGTAGAAACGGCTGACGCCACTCGGGTTGTTGGTCAACTGGCAGAGTCATGGGAAGTATCCGCAGACGCAAGTCAGATGACGTTCAATCTTCGTCAGGGCGTCCAGTTCCATAAGGGCGCTGGCGAAGTGACGGCAGAAGACGTGGTCTTCAGCTACAACAACGCCGGTGCGGACAACGCTGAGAGCACCGCAGGCGGCGGCGCAGCACTCCTCTCTACATGGGATGCATGGCAGGTTGGCCCAGACAAGTACACCGTCGTAGCCCCATTTGACACACCGGAAGCACTGCCAACAAGGTGGGGCTTCATCAACGGTGGTGAGAGCGGATCTCAGTGTGTACTGAGCAAGACTATCTACGACACAGTTGGTGAAGAAGAAGCCGTAACAACAATGGTCGCCACAGGCCCCTGGGATGCCCAGGTCTGGACGGCGGGAGTTGAACTAAAGGCAGACGCCGTAGTCGATCACTGGCGGATTACGCCTGGCTTCGCGAAATTGCACATACTCGAGGTTCCAGAAGAGCAGACCCGCCTGGCGATGATTCGCTCAGGACAGGCCGACATCATTGAGGCATCTCTTAAGAACGTAAAGCCTCTTGTAAATGAAGGCTTTGAAGCCAACGATACCCTTCGCAACTTCTACCACGCTGCCGTCTTCATGGGCGGTAACTTCTGGTACGACCCTGCAGTCCACACTTTTGAAGGCACTGCGGTAAATCTGCGCCCTGGATTCAAGCCGGATGCAGAGCACCCGTGGATTGGCAACCCAAGAGACCCGGCGCAGCACGAGAGTGCTCGTAAAGTGCGGTTGGCCATGTCAATGGCGATCGACCGTGACGCTATTGCAGAGACGATCCTTGGCGGCCTGGCACCGGTTTCGTACCAGCCTGGCATCCCGACAACGGTGTCGGAGTGGGACGACAAGTGGAATATTCCGTTCGACCCAGCAGGCGCCAAAGCACTGCTAGCCGAAGCGGGATACCCGGACGGCTTTACTTTTGACTTCTGGATCCCCAACGACTTCCCGAACGTTGACGTTGAGGTGGCAGAAGCGATTGCGGCCATGTGGGACAACATTGGTATCGAGACTGCTCGGGAGACCATTGCATACACAGCTGGTCGACCTAACCTGATGACCAAGGAACAGGACCGTCCCTGGATGTGGTTCATGGTGGGTGATGGCATCAACTACGCCAGCGCACACTTGAGAACCGCCACGTACAACTCACACGACGTGGGTTGGAACGGTGGGGTTGAGATTCCAGAGCTGGCAAGCTTCCAGAACCGCTGGGAGTCACTAACAGGAGATCGTGACGCTCAATTGGAAATCTGGTACGAGCGTGCCGACTGGCTCCGGGAATGGAACCCCTTCATAACGATTGCAGACATCCCAAAGCTGTGGGTCACCGATCCCAAGACGGTAACCGGCTGGGAGATGTTTGCCCACGTTGAGCCCGGTACTGTGAATAGCCTTGAGGTTATACAGCCGGTCAACTAAGAAAAATGGCGTTACGGAGCACCCGCTCCGTAACGCTGTGGGTTGAAACGCAACCACGCACGTACGACGATGGTAGAGGGGTCGGTGCCCTCCGGCTCCTCTACTTTTACTCCGTCCCGACCGCGGCCGGTCAGGATTACTGCCCGCAGGCTCTGAAACGGATGCACCATGGCTCTTTTCCTGGCGCGGCGGCTGCTCGCCGCAGGCTTCACCATGTTCCTCGCGACGGTTCTGGTATTCACCATGGCCAGGCTAACCGGTGATCCCAGAGAGCAGTTCCTGACAGTTGAAACGACTCAGGAAAATTGGGACGCCTGGGGCAAGAAATTTGGCCTGGACAAGCCACTACCCGTCCAGTACCTCGTCTGGCTCGGCAATTCAGCCCGATTGGACATGGGCACCTCACTCAATCAGGCCCGCCCGGTCTGGGATCTGATCCAAGATCGACTGTGGCCAACGATTGAGCTGGCACTGACCGGATGGTTCCTGTCAATCGCGATTGGGGTGCCTCTAGGCGTGCTCTCGGCGGTTAAACGCGGCACCGCCGCTGACTATCTCGCTCGGACGTTGGCCATGTTGGGTCAGGCGCTTCCACCGTTCTGGTTGGGCCTGATTCTGATCCTCATCTTCGCAGTCGAACTTCAGTGGCTACCCGCCGGTACGCGCGGCGGATTTTCCAATTTGATAATGCCCGCCATGACCCTCGCTCTGATTAACACCGCCAGCAACCTGCGCATCACGCGCTCCGCCATGCTGGAGGTATTGGATTCTGAATACGTCAAGATGGCCCGCGCCAAAGGGGTGTCTCCTAAATGGGTTATCTGGAAGCACGCCTTCCGGAATGCGGCGATAGCGCCGCTCACAAACGCAGGACTGCTGTTGGCAGGCTTTCTTGCCGGGACGGTTGTCACTGAGACGGTGTTCGCATGGCCCGGGCTGGGCAGGCTGGCGGTTGATGCAGTCAGGACGAACGACTTTCCAGTGATCTCCGGACTGACGCTGGTATTCACAGCCATCTACGTCTCGGCCAACTTCTTGATTGATCTCTCATACGGGTTCGTCGACCCAAGAATCAGATTGGGTTAGTCGATATATGGACAAGGTTTCAGACGTTGTAGATACGGGCGATTTTCCAGCGATGGTACCCTCGGCCCGGCGCTCCCGATTGTCGAGAGGTTTATACATCCTGCGGCGATGGCCAATATTTCCAGCCGCGATATTAGCCTTATTAATTTTCGGCGGAATATTCGCACCGTGGGTCGCTCCAGACGATCCTAAGTCCGTGAATCTGAGAGAACGTAACGCTCCGCCCGTTTGGATGCAGGAAGGAACCTCAGCCCATATCCTTGGGGCGGATCCGTTGGGTCGAGATCTGTTGAGCAGGGTGATACATGGCGCCAGAATTTCGCTTCTGGTCGTTGGAGTATCCGTCGGAGTTGGCCTTGTTGTTGGCGTTGGATCCGGCGTTATTGCAGGCTTCTATGGTGGCTGGATTGACGAAATAATTATGCGTCTGGCTGATACTTCGCGCGCCATTCCTTTTATCTTGATCGCTCTGGTCGCGGCCGTTGTATTTGGTCAAAAATTTGAAGTAATCCTTGGTATTCTTGCGTTTGCCACCTGGCCAGTATTCGCGCGGCAAACGCGTGCTGAAGTCCTGACGCTCCGTGGACGGGACTATGTGCTAATGGCGCGCGTTGCAGGCGCCTCCGGCCGACACATCATGTTGCGTCACATAATTCCTGGCCTCATCAATACCATCACGGTTATTGCAACGCTGCAGGTCGGGTCGCTGATCCTGACGGAAGCCATCCTGAGTTTCCTTGGGGCGGGGTTTCCGCCGCCCACGCCCGCGTGGGGTGTGATGATCGCTGACGGGCAGGATTACCTCACGGAAGCCTGGTGGGTCTCATTCTTCCCGGGTCTGGCGATCATGCTGACCGTCCTCAGTCTCAACTTCATGGGAGACTGGCTGCGGGACTTCCTGGACCCGCGGCTCAGGCAGATCGAGTAGGACGTAGCGGTTTCGGGGTATCGGATCGCCTGACCAGATCATCTGGATGTATGTGAGGCCAATCTCGTGAATTATCGGCAGTTGGGCAGCACCGGGCTTCGGGTATCGGAGCTTGGCTTCGGTGCGGGGATAGTTGCTGGGCTGTTCATGCGCGGAACGGCGGAAGACCAGCTGCGGGCCGCCCAACGGGCCATCGAACTCGGAGTAAATCATTTCGATACAGCACCGCTCTACGGTGAGGGGGCTTCTGAAGAGAATCTTGGGCGAGTCCTTAACGCGATAAGTTCCAACGTAGTGGTCGCCACCAAGGTCGAGTACTACTCTGAACACTTCGCTGATTTCCAGGGCCGGACCAGGAAGAGTATCGAGGCGAGCCTGAGGCGATTAGGTCGCGACTATGTCGATGTGCTTTACCTCCACAACCACATTCGATTCCAGGAAATAGAGCCGAACGACGGGTACGAATCTGTCACCCCGAACCAGGTGCTCAGGCCCGGCGGGATTGCCGATGCACTTGATCGAGTACGGGATGATGGACTGGCGCGGCACATTGGCTTCACTGGCACGGGAGACCCAGCCGCAGTGCTGGAGGTGCTGGAGAGCGGCCGGTTTGAGGTAGTTCAGGCTTACTACAGTCTCCTCAATCCCAGTGGCAGAATTGAGCTTCCGCCATCATCTCCGCTCCACAACTTCCAGCAGGTGATCAGCCGCGGCGTCGCACAGGATATGGGCGTGGTGGCTATCCGGGTGATGAGCGGTGGCGTCCTTGGCGGCACAGCCGCTCGGCAGGGTCCCGCTGGGACGACAAGTTCTGAGGCTATCCACGGCCTGGACCGTCAGCAAGAGCTGTCGCAAGTTCCAGCGCTCAGTTTCCTCTCAAGCGACGGTGGATTGGATCTGAGCGACGCGGCGATCCGGTTTGCTCTCAGCAATTCAGAGATATCCAGCGCCCTCCTCGGCTTCTCCACGGTGGAGCAGATAGAGGCAGCGGCTGGCGCGCTGACGAAAGGTCCGCTGCGTGAATCTGACCTTGATCGTCTGGCCCCACTGTGGGCGAGCGGCTTTCGATAGCCCCCAACGGGGATAGGGCTAGTAGGCCGGTCGCAGGCCCAGCCCACCGTCAGCGATGATGAACTGACCGGTAATCATCTCCGAAGCGTCTGACGCCAGATACAGCGCCGTGCCAGCGAGATCATCGAACTCCAGAGGCCGGCCCATCAGGAACCGTACCTTGGTGGGTCGCCGAACTTCTGATTCGCTTGTCGCATCAAGGTCTGGTCTCGGAATGGAACCCGGCCCAATAGCATTCACCCGTATGCCATACGGGCCAAGCTCTTGAGCCATCACGCGAGACATGTGTATCACCGCCGCCTTGCAGATGCTGTAACCGGGACTGTTCGGTTGCACCTGCTGACCCACTCGTGAGGCGATGTTGACGATCGACCCCGCGATCTCACGATCAATCATGTGACGCCCCACCGCCTGCGTCATGAAGAACGTACCGCGCACCATGACGCGGTAGTGGTCATCGAGAGCTTCAGGCGCGTAGTCCATCGCAGTGGACGGAGTGTCATCAGTCTTTCCAGCGTTGTTGATCAGCACATGCAGGTTGCCGAGTTGATCTACCGCGGCCGAAACCGCCTGCTGAATCGCTTCCATGTCCTGTATGTCTACGGGAATGAAACAGCAGCTTTGTCCTGCCGCCCTTATCTCTGCCCCCACGGAGGCCGCATCTTCTTCCCGCTCCGGTAGATCAAGGATGGCGACGTTCGCCCCCGCTCCTGCAAGAGCGAGAGCGTAGCTGCGCCCCATATTACGAGAACCACCGGTGACGATAGCGTTCCGATTGGTGAGGTCGAATGATGGCATATACATCTACAGGTCTACTGGCTTGCCGCTCGCGGCCGATTCATAACCCGCCAGGATCACCTCAACGTGATGCTGGGCGTCGCGCGCTGTTATCTCGGGCGTCGTACCGTTCTCGACACAATCTAAGAAGGCCCGGATATCTCCATCCCCCGGTGATGGCTTCAACGGCAATCTGCGGTTCTTGGGCCGCGATTGAATCTCCCGGTCGGTCGACGACCACATCGACATGGGGTCGAACGGATGGACCGTTGGCATCACGAACGGCGGTTCATCATTGAACACCTCAATGTATGACTCGTCCTCGCCAAATGTCGAAATGCCATCGCCAATCATCGTGATGCGTTGCTGCCCACTACGGGGATGACTGGTAGCACCAATTCGGCCACTGGAAATACTTGCAACAGTACCGTCTTCAAGCGTCAAAACCAGCGCCCCGTAGTCCTCTATGTCATGCGAGGCGTGCTCCTTAAAGAAGAGGTTTCCGGTGATGCCATACACGGTCTTCACGCGTTGGCCGGTGAGCCACGTGACAAGGGCGATTGGGTAGACGCCCATATCGAACAACTCACGTTTAGCCGTCACGAACGTGAACTTGCCATCACTGGAGCGTTCTTTCCTGACAAGGTCTGGAGAGACGGTGCCCGGCTTTCCTTTGGCCATCAACATGTCACAGTGGATGGCACGCAGAGGTCCAACCCCACCGCCGTCCAACGCACGTTTGGCCTCCATCGCCCAGGTTGTATTGACCTGGCTGAACATTTGATTCACCACGCCAGCGGCCTCAGCCTCATCGGCAATCAGCTTCGCATCTTCAAGGGTGCCAGCAAGCGGTTTGTCGAGATAGATGTGCTTGCCCGCCCGTACCGCTTTGGAGGCAACACTCCCTCGTCGCTCAATATCCGCGCAGCTACAGACGATATGAACGTCATCACGCGCCAGAGCTTCATCCAGCGACAGATAGGGGACGCCAAGTTCACTCGCCAGGATGCGGTTCAGCCCCTCCCGGTAGTCAGACAGTCCATCTTCGTCCGCCACCGCAATCAGCTCAACGCGGGGATCAGCCGCAAATGAGCGCGAGTAGCCCTCAAGGTGGGTGCGATTACCGCCCACTGCGACGACGCCGTACTTGGCCATTACTCCACCTCGCTTTCTAGCGCATCGATATCGTGGTAAATAGTGCCGCGTGAGCCCATGAGCATCACGTTGCCGCCAACGCGCCCTGAAGGTCCCGCGCTGATACTGAGGATGGCGCTCTGACCCGCGTCCCACTTGAGTGCAGTGACTACGGGCTTATCGTCGCCTCCGATCGAATAGGTCGATTGCGGCTGACCGCCAAACCAGGCAACCCCCGCGGTCTCGGCCGCCTGCCGATGATGAGCGGCCTCCGAAGCTCCGCCGCGTGCGTGTACGGTGAGTCTCAAAGCTACCGGCTTACCGATCCGGCCTTCATCAATTACGCCCTGGACCGTCGCCTGCAGCGACTCCCAACTCCACTCAGACAATTCATTGCTCCTTACCAGCTGTTGTATCCGCGAATTAGCAGCTTTAATCCGACTACGTTAGCGCTGGATCGCGCCACGACTCTAGCACTAATTGGCCGACTAGTTCGCTGACGAATTTGTAGCACTCCTCCGGGACACACAAGGAGCATCCATCGGAGCGTCGGTGGCAGATCAGGACGATCCGGCTCAGCCCTGTGCGGATGCCTGTTTTCGCATGTTCGGGTGAGCACATCCCGTTACTGGAAGAGATATCAGAGGCAATGCTGAACATTGTGCGTCCAATGCATGCCGGTTGCTTCCTGCCGGATGAGGTATCAACGTTTGTCGACTTCTTAAGATTGGCAATAAATATGTTTGGGGCTGATGTACTTGACTCCGCTGGTGGTAGTATGCCGGGATGTCGCGGATTACGTCCCTCTTCCGACCTTCTTATTGGAACCCGCTCTCAAGCCATACCGAGATATACCGACTTCTCATGGAGACCCGGTTGGAGCGCACGCGGTCAGAAACCCGTCTCGCGATTCATACGGTCTGGTTTTGGCTCGCGGAATTGGTTGGTGTCACCGTGGCACCAATAGTCGCAGTTGTTTTCCCGCCTTGTTTCATTGATATTGAAAAGATCGTCCAGGCAACAGCTTGGGCAGCGGGTCTAGGGCTGGCAACAGCAGCAGGGGTGTTGATCATTGTCATGTTTATTTCTTGGGTGTTTGCCCCTTCAAAGCAAAGAGATGAGTCGCGCTCTGAATTGAGACGAATATCCAAGTTTTTGGTGCTGGATACCCAACTCAAGCACTTGGCAAGCATTAGGGAGCGGGGGGTACGGGCGCGCAACGTTGCATCAACCCGATGGGGTGATTTCAACTCAGATGACGAAAGAGATGACTGGTTGGCGGCATTCCCTAAGTGGCAGGGTGAAATTAAGGCAGTAATGGAACAGGTCAACGATGCGGAAGCAGATTTATATGCCACTCTTGACCTTATCGAAGCGCCCTTGTTTGAGAGCATTGATGACGACGAAGTTCGGAGGGTTGTCCGGATGTATACGCACCACTGCCGAAACATCAAAGAGTTCATTATTCGGCACAGGGACTACACCCAAACACTACCGCCCAGTTATGACGTGCATGAAGATGAACGGGGCACGCTTACCGCGTCAAATCCTGAAACGTCAGACGATCTGCCTGAACCAGTTCCCGAAGAGCGTCCCGAAAAATGAACGGGTTATTCCGATAGTTGAACCTGAACTCAAACTCATCCAGATACCGCTCTAGGTGCTTCCGAGAGACCTTATGAAAACTGCCAGTCACGCCACGCTTGAAAAGCGACCACATACCCTCAATGGTGTTCGTGGTCACGTCACCGCGTACCCATTCGTCTTCGGAATGGTTGACCGTCTCATGGCGGGTGTTCTCATCACCGGCAATGTTCTTGTACGCAATCCATTCATCTGTGTAGATCGCTTCCGCATCGTCGGAAATGTTCTCATCAAAGAAGTCTCGGATTTCCTTCGCAGTACGGTTCTCGGCAACCTTCATACGACCTTCACCGCCGCGCTCAATCGCACCCAGTACGACCGTCTTGTTGCCCTTGTAGCCTTGCCCTCTGCCACGGGTCTTGCCGCCAATGAACGTTTCGTCAACTTCGATGATCCCAGAGAGAAGTGCATCGGGGGTCTTCAACGCTTCACGGATGCGGTGAGAGAGATGCCACGCCGTCTTGTAGGCAACGTTGATCGTTCTACCCAGTTGGCGGGCACTGATGCCCTTCTTGCCCTCTACGATGAGGTAGATCGCCATGAACCACTTCACAAGCGGGAGGTGAGTATCGTGCATGATCGTGCCGCTCGTTACCGAGAACTGATTCCGGCAATCCGAACACTGAAAGAGGTTCCTATTGGGTAGGTCTGTAATGCTCATAGAGCCACACACCATGCAAACAGGGCCGTTGGGCCAGCGCAGCGTTTCAAGGTACTCGCGGCACTGGTCCTCTGAGCCAAACTGCTCAATTAGTGCCATGAGGTTCATTTCATATGTCTGAGGCTGAGTCATCTAAGAAACCCCGTCGGCGCAAGAAGCGGAAATTGCTACCTGATGCCGTATTCGATTTGCCTGACGATGAGGCGATATTGAAACTGTTCCCGAAGAAGGTCGTTGAGGCTATGAACAAGGTCGTTGAACACGTACCGAAACCCTCTAAGGAGTAGTTTATGTCAGTTCCACAGCGGAGTTAAGTATATCATTCCTCATCTTCGACCCGATGCCAATCTTCCCAACAGAGTTCGATGACATCGGAACGCTGGATACGCACGAGGCGCTGGTCGACTGGGGTGACGGAAGTACGTCCACGATTACCGTTGTGGAACCACTTGGAATCGTACGAGGTGTTATCACAGGAACACATACGTTCACGGAACCCGGCACCGTGACCGTCACGATCACCCTGACCGATGACGACGGCGCCAGCGATGTTGAAACGTTCCTTGTTGAAGTCAGAGGCTCACGCAGCTTGCTACAACGCGCCGCTGACAACCTCTCGAACCACGAGGCAGAGTCGAACCACATCCGTAACGCCATCAAGGACCTGAACAAGGCGCTGGAAGATGAGAACTGGATTGATGAGATCCATGCTGACCCGAAGAAGGGCCAGAAAATCTTCCACTCAGCCGCTTCAGCTGTTCACCAGCTGGAAGAGGCCCTTGGGAAGGACGACCGCCATGGTGACGACGGCGATGATGATGAGCACGACGAGAAGCACAAGAGCGCTCTCAGTCCCGAAGCACGTGCATCGATCGAGTCAGCCCTGAGCGACATTCAGATCGCCATCGTGCTGCTGGCGGAGATCCGTGTGGAAGAGTCGGCAGGCCTGATCGCACTTGACCCTGAAAACCAGGACGAAGTTGATCGCGAGAACGCGAAGGCCGCACAGGACTTCGTAGACGCCGGCAACTACGTTGCAACTGGCAGACTGGACAAGGGTATCCGTGAGTACGCCAAAGCCTGGCACCACGCCGTGAAGGCGGAGGAAGAGGCCCTGGAGCCACTCGACGACGATGACCACCACGGCGCCAGCGATGATGATGACGGCAAGAAGAAGAAGGACAAGTAGCCCGAGGCCACTAACAGACTAGAAACGCAAGAAGCCGCACCCGGCATACCAGGTGCGGCTTCTTCTTTAAGACGATGCGAGACGAGTCAGGCCTCTGACACGGGTCAGTTGTACGCAACCTGACAGAATCCGTGGTTGCAGTAGCCGTTGGGGTTCTTGGCCAGGTACTGCTGGTGGTACACCTCGGCATAGTACAACTCACCGGCCGGGGCAATCTCTGTGGTGATATCACCAAACCCGGACTCAGCGAGCTTCTGCTGATAGGAATCTCGGCTCTGCTCTGCGGCCGCTAGTTGGGCGTCATTCCGAGCGAATATGGCGCTCCGATACTGGCTGCCCACGTCATTACCCTGCCCCATGTACTGCACCGGGTCGTGATTCTCCCAGAAGACCTTGAAAAGCTCCTGCACATCAACGATTTCTGGATCGAATACGACCAGTACCGCCTCGGTGTGTCCTGTCATTGAGGTGCAGGTCTCTTCGTATGTTGGATTCGGCGTTGTGCCGCCGCTGTATACAGCCGCGGTCGTGAAGACGCCCGGCAGTTGCCAGAAAAATCGCTCGGCGCCCCAGAAACAGCCCATCCCAAAAATGATCGTCTCCAGATGAGATGGAAACGGCCCAACGATTGGATGGCCATTAACGTAATGCGTTGAGGACGTGCGAATCGGGGTATCTCGACCAGGCAGACAGTCCTCTGGTGCGGGAACTCCAGCGGGGGAGCGACTGAATGTGAACACGGTGCTTCTTCCTTACTATCGGTCCAGATTACTGAATATGATCCTCACGGGCTACTTTAGGTGCAACTCACTATCGAGAAGAACCACGACGGGGACGTAGCCGAGGCTGCAAAAAAGTCTTAGTCCAGGGGCGGCGGTGAGAGCGATCTGGCTTTGCGGAAAACTGAGAACAGCAGGCCTCCCACCAGAACCGCGATAAACCCAATCAGCACCGGCATAAGCCAGGGGAGACGCTCGGTGAGTGGCTCTTTCGGGAGGGTGGGAGCGATGAACTCGCCATTGGTGCTGTGTGGCCCTGCCACCGCAGTCAGAAGGTCGGCCGAGTTGACTCTGTTACCGATGACAACGCCAGTATCGTAAACGGGTGCGTTGCTCTCATCATTACCGTAATACAGCGAGTAGCCCTGCGGAGCATCAGCCAGGAATACCAACCGTTTTTGATAGCCCTCGAACACACCGCCGGTGATCTCAATTGGCGGATTATCCCGGTTAAATATGGTCAGTCGTACGTACCGCGCTGTGGTCTCTGGAATCTGAACAACGAGACGGTCCAGCGGATTTAATCCAACCGTGTAAGAGAAGATCTCACCCCCCGAAGGCAGCGCTATCCACTTCTCCCGATCAACACTCGCCTGAATTGCCACCTGGCGATTGAAGTTCTGATCTGGAGTGGCAAGAGAGATGTCGTGATAGGGCACCCCGGAACGGCCAAGATCGAAATCGATCGTCGATATGCGTTCGGTCGTATCGTTGACCTGACTCATCGAAACCGGCCTGGAGGTGATCAACTGTGGAGGCACAGTTTCTTCACTGAAACCGATTGCCGACCCCATCTTTAGATCACCGGTGCCATCATCAATGATCTTCAGCCGAAGGTATCGCGAAGAACTGGTCGGGTAACGCAGCACATATGACTCAACGACCGTCGATCCCTTGACGACCCGGTAGATCTCATCGGTCCCGATACTTGACCATGATGAGTTGTCCTGTGACGCCTCAATCTCCACCTCTCTCCACAGTTCAGACATTGAAGACGCACCCAGTTCAATCACGTTGTGCCGAATTGCGCCGGGGCCAAAATCGAGAGTCATTTGGGACTGAGTATCGGGAACATAACCGCGGTCAATCACCTGAAGCGCGCTGGCTGTCCGCTCAACACTGCCACGCAGAGTCTCCAGCAGGTAAGGCGTTTCCACCCCGGCTCCTGAGATCACACGCAGGTCCCGCAGTCCTCCTGCGGCATGAACGTATACCTCCTCATCAATGATCAATGACAGCGGCTCGTCGGAACTCACCCCGGCCGGGAGCGATAGCGATTTTACGTACTGCCACTGCTCAGCAGAGAAGTCAGCGCTGACCGCACTGGCAATCAGCAGTGACGCTACAGCCGCAAGGAGTATGGACGCTAATGCTCTATGCACTCTCAGATTCCGTTTGCTGCTTCAGGAAAAACTCTCTGAATGCCTCATTGTGCCGCTGGTACAGGTACCCGCCAATCATTAGTAGCAGTCCCATGATCATGAATGATGCCACGCGGTATCCGGCCTCCAGCAAGAATGAATCAACCAGGAACAATTTAATCACCGGTATCGCCAGTAGCGCCAACCCACCCAGCCGAGCGCGTCGCCAGCCACCAATCACTCCAATCGCTAGCACCACTGCACCGTAGACGCCCCAAAGTGCCGTCAAGCCAAGGCTGATCACGCTATCTTCGTTGGATGAGGCCACGTCCACCAGTTCACCGGTCTGAACCCCCTCGATTACCTCAGCGGTCAGGAACCAGAGCGCAAGCCAGTTCGCGGCGATTATCAGAGCGACCATGATCACTCGGCTCAGGTACTTCGTCTCGGCGAACGGCCATCGATACCAACCCACAGCTGAAATCCCTACGGCAGCGATGAGTGGTCCGAACGCCAGTAGTCGGGAGTTGATCAATACGGTGTAATCACGGGCCGGTACGCTGCTCTCCTCGGCCATCGCCACCAGAGCGGCAATCACGAATACACCCACTCCCACAAGCGTGGCCTCAAGGAGTCTGGTGCGGAGTCCAAACGCAGTAGCGGCAAGTCCAAGTGCCGTCCACGAGAAGACCATCCACGGGCCTTCAACCTGGCTTGGCACTGCTATCACCAGCACCCCAAATCCTGCCACAATTGCCGCCGGGTACAGGAACTTTTCGGCACGAGAGAGTTCACCCTTCCATCGCGCTAGAAGATACGCGGTCCCAAAGATCCCCGCGGCCACAAACAGGTACGAAAGTGCAGAACTGTTGTGGAACAAGCCGGGGTCGCGGTCATTCGCGAACGGCGTATCAACAAAAACGACCCAGCCCAGCGCTATAGCGAACAGGACCACAGCGGCAGATCGGATGTCCTTCAATCGATTCTCGCGCCCAATCCACAGAATGACGATCGCCTCAACAACCCACGCGATTGAAACCCACGGTGCCCCCACCTGAACCGGCACCGCGATAGTCACGAATACCGCTGCGATTCCAAGCAGGATGTACGTCAGAAGAGCATCGTAACTGGGCTTTTTGTGGTCGATCTGCTGTAAGCCAATTCGCAGCAGCGCAACGTAACCCACGGCGACATAGAAGACCGCCAGGCTCAGTGTGAAGATTCCCATCCAGACCCGGAACTCATCCCACATGATCCCGAAGCTGATCAGAGCGTAGCCAGAGGCATTGGCGAACATGACGATCATGTCCAACGCAGTCGGTCGCCTGCGCCAGATCAAGTGGAACAGTGTCGAGGCGCTCACGAACGCGACCCAGATCGAAGTCATCCCCGCCTGCGCTATCAGCACGGCTGACTTCACCCCGGCGTCAGCTTCAAGCTCTCCGGAGTCCATGAATTCCAGGTACCAGAGCCCAAACGCCCCCAGCGCGCCGATCTTAGCGAGCATCAGGAACCACTGCCACTTCCTGAAGGTAGACAGCACAATCACGCCAACGTTCACAACGCCGATGTAGACCAGAAGGGAGATCGCGTTGGCGGTGGACGAAGTACCGCTGCTGTCTGTGTCTCCTCCAATACCAAGTAAGAATGGCGCACCGAATCCGCCGATGATGCCCAGTACAGCAAGGGCGACGGAATCTCGGACCACCGCCAGCATCGCAACAGCAACGCTCAACAGCAGCAGCAGCCCCGTGGCCGGATAGATGCCGATCAGCTCGTAGATGGCAAATGACGCGTAGATCGCCAGATACAGGATGGCAACGCCGCCTCCCGACAGTGCGCGCGAGTACGCAACGTACTTGGACCGCCAGTATTCGCCAGCACCAATCAGGACTGCGCCAATGGCGATTCCAATTGCGATGCGGCCCGTTTCACCGACCCACTCGTTATCGAACGCCAGCTTCAAGAAGAATCCCATGCCGATAACGACTGCCAGCACGCCAATGCGGGCCAGCCAGTTGCCGCCAATCACGGCATCCCAATCGATAGCGAGGCGTTCTTTGATCCAACCCGGCGTATCAGGCGGTTGAGGCTCTTCGCTAGGCGGGGGCGCCCCGTACCTTTTCCTGTCGGATCCAGCTAACTGCCGCATGGATGGACCTGTGGATACAGATGCCCCATCTGGCGTCGCATCGGCCGCTGATAAGGGGGGAGCCGATCTCGCGTCGATGGCGTCGGCCACCTCAATGCCGTGAGAGCGCATTGCGTCCTTGATCACGTCCAATTCGGAGCGTAGCAGGGTAACTTCGGCCGCCAGATTGGTGTAGCCGGGAACCGAGCTAAGTGAACGCAACGGCTCACCGCAATTAATGCAGAAGTTGTCGCCTTTGGGATTTTCGACAGAACACGCCGGGCATTTCATCGGTTGACCATCGCTTGATTCGAGGCGGGAGCTCCGACCCCGTTCAATTCACTGTCGTGTGCCACATCGAACTCTCTGCCAACATTACGTCATTTAAGTCTAATGATTACCTGTGATGGTCTCGTGAATCACCAGACTCGCTGTGGTGTCCATGACATGAACGTTGAGGTGAACCGCCACGCGCGACACCGCCCTGCTTTCCAGACTGGAGAGCCTCCCAACAGGGGGGATCCGAAAAGCAGGGCAGCGTCGTCCCTCAGGGGATGTGTGCCACTAGCAGCGAGAACGAACGGTTCGCTATTTCGTGGGGGTGATTGTTACCTTGATTACCTTGTCCGTGTCCGGGTAGCTGTAGCCATCTGACACGAGTTCGATTGCGCTTGATTCTTGCACGCCTTCGCCTATGGCGGACTGACGTGGCGCCTGATTTGGTCCCACGCCGGGAGCCTCATTCACCTCAGTACCTGCATCCCACAGCATGATCTGGCTGGTGATGTCGCCACTCACGGCGGAGCCATCATCGTTCCAGAGAGCAATGCCGGTTGAGTCAGACGAGAAGAAAAGGTCGTTGGACTGCACGAACATGGTCGCGAAACTCAAGCGCTCCCCCGAGATTGCCTTGAACGTGAACTCGTAGGCGTCGCCCGGAAAGAGGGGGCCTGGTTGGCCTGTATTCGCCGTTGCGGCAAAGCCCACTGCGGCAGAGATTCCCTCGTTGCCAGAGATCGCCATCGCCAGGGCGTCGCCACCACCGTTTTCGGCGAGTCCTTCAAGGCCTTCGCCGCGGTCAGTCTGTCCCGCCGTGAAGATGGGATCTGCTGAAGAGTGAACAACGTAAGCGCCGGGGGCAAGTGGGCTGGTCACACCAACGCGGGCGCTGATGGAGTCAGCAAGTATTGCCGGGTTGCCTGTCTCAGCCAGAACTTCCAGTCCTTCACCACGGTCTGGTGAACCAACGCTAAAGAGAGGAGCGGGAGCGGTGTGTACAACCCAGAGCGGTGGCGTGAGCGGGACCGCTGAGGTGCTGCCATCGGAGATCGCAATCGTGGACGCGGTCGATACGTTGGCAATGGTTGCTCGGAATCGAGTTGCACTAAGCGACTCAAGGGAGACCTTCACGACCTCGTTGACCGCAGGAAGGTTGCCAAATGCGTCATCCGCAAGTCGTACGTTCGTATCGGCGTCTGGAGTGCTTGGTTCAGGTCCGCCAATGAGTGGCTGCTCTGAACCAGCACCCGGCTTCTGGTTGGCCTCCGTACCGGCATCCCACAGGGATATCTGCGACGTCACATCGCCGGTCACCGGGTTTCCGGAGTCATCGAAGAGCGCCACGCCAGCCTCGCCGGGTGCGAAGAAGAAGTCATTGGACGGCACCATCATGCTCGCGAAGGAGAGTGCGTTGCCGGGAGCGGCGTCAAACTCAAATGTGAACTTGCCGTCAGGACCAATTGGGCCATCACCGCCAACGCCGCTGGCGAGGAAGTCGTAGGCCTTCGAGATGTTCTCGATTCGGACCGTGTACTCCACGATCTCGTGGTCCTTGCCATCATGCATCATGGCGTCGTCGGCCATCTTGTCTGCGTCCGTCATGGCGTCATCGGCCATCTTGTCGTCATCCATCATGGCGTCATCGGCCATCTTGTCGTCATCCATCATGGCGTCATCGGCCATCTTGTCGTCATCCATCATGGCG
>JABMNO010000039.1 GCA_013204555.1 Chloroflexota bacterium
GCCCAGACACGAAAGATCATGGAAGGCGACAGGATGGCTGGTCGTCACGGCAACAAGGGTGTCATCGCCAAGATCCTTCCTGCCGAGGATATGCCTTACATGGAGGACGGCACCCCGCTCGACATAATCCTGAACCCGATTGGTGTGCCTTCACGAATGAACCTCGGCCAGGTGCTTGAGATTCATCTGGGGTGGGCCGCCCGCAAACTGGGCTTCCGGGCCCGGACACCGGTATTCGACGGTGCTACCCACACTGGAATTGAAGACGAGCTCGCCCGGGCGTGGATGGTGGATGAGGCGAAGGCGATTGATCGCCGGGAACTTAACGTGACGGGCTACGACGAGGAAGCGGTCGAATCGTGGCTCAAGGAGCGTGGTTACAAGTACAAGGACATCTTTGATGACTCCAAGCTTGGCATCGCACGTGAAGCGAGCCTGCGAATCTGGCTCGACGAGGAGGCCGGCGTAGACGTCGATGGTGTGAAAACCACGGAGTTGTACGAGAAGGCCCTGACTCTTGACAGAGAGCAGCACCTCGCCGCTCCCATTCTTGGGAAGCACACGCTGTACGACGGACGAACCGGTGAGGCATTTGACCAGCCAATTGCGGTTGGTCAGGTCTACATGCTGAAACTGATTCACCTTGTGGAGGACAAAATCCACGCGAGGTCAACCGGTCCGTACTCGCTCATCACCCAGCAGCCACTGGGCGGTAAGGCGCAGTTTGGTGGTCAGCGCTTTGGTGAGATGGAAGTGTGGGCGCTTGAGGCCTACAGCGCCGCGTACAACTTGCAGGAGATGCTCACGGTCAAGTCAGATGACGTGATTGGGAGGGTGAAGACATACGAGGCCTCGGTGAAGGGCGAAGACGTCATTCAGCCGGGGGTTCCAGAGTCGTTCCACGTTCTCCTGAAGGAGCTACAGGGGCTTGGGCTCTCTGTTGAGTTGCTCAATGAGGCAACAACCCAGTACGACATCAAAGAGGGCGACAAGCCAGCTTCAGCCGCCGGCGAGATTGACAATTCAATCTGGTCTGAAATGGCGCTTGGCGAAGGCATGCCAGACCTCGATCTTGGCGATGATGACAGCGATGACGACATTTTGATGTCGGATGACATCACGGCCGACGATGATGAGTCCAAAAGTGATGTCAAGGCTGACCTCGATGACGATGACGATGACGATGACGAAGACGAGGACGAGTAATCAAACAAATGGGATCGGGCGCACTGACCCCAAACAAACGTTTTGACTCCACTGGGATGAGGCAACGGGCAGCCCAGTGACGATCAAGACATTGACTTCAGGCAACTAGCGGTAACTTGTCGTGCTAATTGGCGCGAAAAGGACTGAGTACGAATGACAGATACTGGCACAGACTTCAACGCGATCCGAATCTCCCTGGCATCACCTGAACAGGTGCGCGCATGGTCATATGGTGAAGTAACCAAGCCGGAGACGATCAATTACCGGACACTCCGCCCTGAGAAGGACGGACTTTTCTGTGAGCGCATTTTTGGTCCCACAAAGGACTGGGAGTGCTACTGCGGAAAGTACAAGAAGATCCGCTACAAGGGCGTTGTGTGTGACCGCTGCGGCGTGGAGATTGCCCGCGCAAAGGTCCGACGTGAGCGCATGGGGCACATCAAGCTGGCCGCTCCCGTAGCGCACATATGGTTCTCAAAAGGCACTCCATCCCGATTGGGTCTCCTTCTTGATCTGTCGCCACGCAACCTTGAGCGAGTCCTCTACTTCGCCCAGTACATCGTGACGTCAGTGGATGAGGACGCTCGTAAGAGGGCGATGGAAAGCCTCGACAGCTACCTGGAAATCGAGCTCGAACGGCTCGATGGTGAGACGCTGAAGGAGATTGAAGCCCTGAAGAGCGGTGACATCGCTATTGAGGAATTGGCCGCTTCTGAGGAAGTTGAAGAAGCCAAGCCAGCCAAGCCAGTCAAGAAGAAGAAGGTGACTGCCGCCGCCGCTAAAGCAGCCAAGGAAGCTGAAGAAGCAGCTGAGGAAGCAGGCGAAGATGCTGAGCCTGAAGATCCGCTCGTCGTTTCCATTCGCAGCACGGAAGAGAAGTACGAAAACCAGAAGTCCGAGCTTGAAGCCGACATCCAGGGTCGAATAGAAGAGCTTGAGGGCATTGCAGTCCTCGACCTCCTGACAGAGGCACGCTACCGAGAGCTTCGTGATCGGTACGGTGAAGTCTTCAATGCGGGCATGGGTGCGGAATCCATACTGGAAGTCCTGAAAGCGCGGGATCTGGTCGCAGACCGCCGCGATCTGCAGGAAGAGGTACGGTCGACGTCTGGTCAGCGCCGCAAGAAGGCGATTAAGCGCCTGCGTGTGCTGGAATCATTTGTAAAGAGTGGCAACAAGCCCGACTGGATGATCCTCACCATGTTGCCGGTGCTTCCGCCAGAACTCAGGCCAATGGTCCAACTGGATGGTGGTCGATTTGCAACGTCAGACCTCAATGACCTCTACAGAAGGGTCATCAACCGGAACAACCGACTCCGCAGACTTCTTGATCTCCAGGCCCCGGACATCATTGTCCGTAACGAAAAGCGGATGCTTCAGGAAGCTGTTGATGCGCTGATTGATAACGGTCGGCGAGGTCGCGCTATCTCGAGTAGCCACAACCACAAGCTCAAGTCACTGACGGACCTCCTCCGAGGAAAGCAGGGAAGGTTCCGTCAGAACCTGCTTGGTAAGCGTGTTGACTACTCAGGCCGGTCAGTGATTATTGTTGGTCCTGAGTTGAGGCTGCATGAGTGTGGTCTGCCTAAGAAGATGGCGCTTGAATTGTTCAAGCCGTTTGTCATGAACGCGCTCGTCGTCAAAGGTTTTGCGCACAATATTAAGAGCGCCAAGCGGATGGCGGAGCGGTCTCGCCCAGAAGTCTGGGACATTCTTGAGGAAGTCATCAAGAACCGCCCGGTGCTTCTCAACCGAGCCCCAACGCTTCACCGCCTTGGTATTCAGGCGTTCCAGCCGGTACTGGTTGAGGGATCCGCCATCAGAATTCACCCTCTGGTTTGCACGGCCTTCAACGCAGACTTTGATGGTGACCAGATGGCTGTTCACGTACCGCTGTCCCGCGAAGCTGTGCTCGAAGCCCAGCGTCTGATGCTGAGTACTTACAACATGCTTTCACCTGCGTCTGGTGACCCAATTGTGTCGCCAACGCTGGATATGGTTCTTGGCAACTTCTACCTCACCACTGTTGAAGGTGAGTCCGTAGAGAAAGTTGAACCAGTTGAGCCAGTTGAGTCAGCCGAAGAGACTGAAGAGCCGGTGGCACGCAAGAAGTTCTTGAGCTTCGACGATGCCCGCCTGGCTTTTGATTTTGGTCAGGTAGGTCTTCGTACCAAAGTTGACGTCAAAAGCTCACTGACCGGTAGTAAGTGGCTGACAACAACTGTTGGGCGGATCATCTTCAATGAAGCCGTTCCCGAAGAGATGGGCTACATCAATGAGATTGTCGACCGCGACAAGATCAAAGACCTCGTCTCAATCGCCTACGAAACGCTGGGCAATGAGCGCACTGCCGACTTCCTTGACGCCCTCAAAGGTCTTGGATTCCGCTACGCGACTCAGTCCGGCATAACTATCGCCATCAGCGACATCGTGGTCCCGCCCGAAAAAGAGGCTCTCCTGAAGAAGGCGGACAACGTTATCTTCAAGCTGGAAGAGCAGTATTTCCAGGGCATGATTACGGAAGATGAGCGTTACCGCGCCGCCGTTGAGACCTGGACGAAGGTCAATGACGAAATCACTGAAGCGGTGAAGAACGCTCTGCCTAACTATGGTGGCATCTACACCATGGCTTCGTCAGGAGCGAAAGGAAACATCGCGCAGATCAAGCAGATGGCTGGTATGCGTGGATTGATGTCCGACCCGAAAGGAAGGATTATTGACCTTCCGATTCGCTCAAGTTTCCGCGAGGGCCTTTCAGTCCTTGAGTACTTCATCTCCACACACGGTGGTCGTAAAGGACTTGCTGACACCGCCCTGAGGACTGCTGACTCTGGTTACTTGACCCGTCGTCTCGCAGACGTTGCTCAGGACGTTATCGTCCTGTTTGAGGACTGTGGCACCCGGAACGGAATCTGGGTGCATGAGGCCGTTGATACCGCTACTGAGGCCAGTCTGCAGGACA
This sequence comes from Chloroflexota bacterium, assembly GCA_013204555.1. Lineage (GTDB taxonomy): Bacteria > Chloroflexota > Dehalococcoidia > Lucifugimonadales > Lucifugimonadaceae > UBA1151. Next base: position 4,169 of record JABMNO010000039.1, read on the forward strand.
GGCTCATTGCACGGTACCCGGCTGCACCGGTCATTCACCCTGAGACAGGTGAAGTTCTTGCAATCGAAGGCGAACTGCTCCAGTTCGTCTCGGCGAAGGCGATTGTGGACTCTGGACTTACAGAAGTTTATGTGCGATCTCCGCTCAGTTGCGAGGCGTCACGAGGGTTGTGCCAGATGTGCTACGGCGCGTCATTGGCAACTGGTGAGGTTGCGTATCTTGGCGAGGCTGCTGGAATCATCGCGGCTCAGAGCATTGGTGAGCCGGGAACGCAGCTCACGATGCGTACTTTCCACACGGGAGGTATTGCTGGACTGGACATTACAAGTGGTCTGCCAAGGGTTGAGGAACTTTTCGAAGCCCGGAACCCACGTGGTGTGGCCATTATTACCGAGATTGATGGCACCGTAGAAGTGGTCTCCACGGAGGAAGGCAGAGAAGTAAAAATCTCTGACGTTCAGGAGTTCCGCGAGGACTATGACATTCCCTCAACACACAAGCCACTGGCGAAGACAGGTGACTGGATTGATGTGGGATCGCCAATTCTCGGCAAGAAGAAGATCCGTGGAGCCAACAAGATAGACGATTCAGCGTTGGCCATTGATGACGAGATACTGGCCACCGCGGCGGGTGTTGTAAAGGTCACCAAGACCGGCATGTCTGTGACGTGGGATGAGCGAGACGACCGGCTCTACAAGATTCCGGCAGCATCTGCGATTACGGTAGCCACTGGTGAGACTGTTGCCGCTGGTCAGGCATTGACCGCCGGGCCTAAGGGACCACAGGACATTCTGAGAATTGAAGGACATGAGTCAGCTCAGCAGTACATCATTTCTGAGGTGCAGGCTGTCTACAAATCCCAGGGTGTACCAATTCACGACAAGCACATAGAAGTAATCATTCGTCAGATGCTTAAGAAGGTTAGAGTGGACGTCCCCGGCGACACGGATCTTCTGCCTGGAGAACTGATTGACCGCCTTGAGTACGAGAAGCGAAACGCCAAGATCCTGGCAGAGGGTGGCGAGCCGGCAACGGCCAGCCCGGTGCTGCTGGGTGTGACACGGGCATCATTGAACACAGACAGTTTCCTTGCAGCAGCTTCATTCCAGGAGACCGCGAGGGTGCTTACCGAAGCCGCGATCAGCGGATCGGTCGACCACCTTCTGGGCCTCAAAGAGAACGTCATCATTGGTCGGTTGATCCCGGCCCGAATGGATCGTTCGGCGGCTGGCAGGGCGAAGCTCGGTCTTGACACGCTTGGTCCACGCATTAGCGGGACGCTTTCAGGCACCACTGATGCGCCTCCAACATTCGAGGAAGCACTGCGGGCGTTTGGCGCCACAGAAGGTGACTTCTCCGGTCAGGGTGCGGGAGGCTTCGGCCCGCTTGATCCGACCGTTTTGGCGGGGGATGGAGCAAGTGCAGGAGATACGGCAGCGAAGGCGGCGGAATCTTTCGGGACTTCCAATAAGGGAGATTCCGAAGAGGACCAGCAGGCCGCAGCTGCTGCCGAATCACTGGTGGCTTCAACTTCCGGTGATGCTGCAACCGTCTTAAACGAGTTCGCTGGCGATGCCAAGTCAGATGATTCAGAGCCAGAGGCAACAGCAGAAGCGGAAGAGAAATCAGAAGCTGAAGCTGAGCCAGAGCCTGCGGGCGACTAATAACGACTTCAACGGGGGTCTCGCGGTACAATCCGTGGGCCCCTGTGTCGTTATGGGGTCTGTATGGGATTGGGCGGTTAGCTCAGTTGGTTAGAGCGCAGCGTTGACATCGCTGAGGTCGGAGGTTCGAGTCCTCCATCGCCCACCACCAAACCACTGGTTATATAAGTGATCAAAAGAGCGCACATAGATCGGTCCATCCGGAGAGGATTCCTCTCCGGATTTACATTGACTGATTCAACAACTATCGGGGCGCGTCCCTGATTACGTCTGCAATGCAGGACGCGCCTAAAACTCGACCGCCGACATTCAGTTGGCGGTACGCAGCTTTTACCGTAGTCGTAGGCCAGCGCATCAAGTTGGCACGCTCTTACAAAGGATCAGTATGACGAACCAGAACACCAGCGCGGAGCTCGCAGATCTGCGAAGCAGAATGCGCCACTCCGCCGCACACGTCCTAGCCGAAGTAGTTCTTGATATGTTCCCTGAGGCACAACTTACCATTGGCCCGCCAACTCAAGATGGCTTTTACTATGACTTCGCAGTGGATACGCCGTTTACTCCTGAAGACCTGAAGAAGATTGAGCGCCAGATGCGCAAGTCGATCGGCCGTAATCATCCGTTCGTTGAGCGAGAGGTCAGTCGCAGCGAGGCCGCTGAAATCGTCAAGGACAACGCGTTCAAGCTGGAGATACTGGAAGGTATTCCGGAAGATGAGACGGTTACCTTCTGCGCGCACGGGGACTTTGAAGACCTATGCCGTGGCGGCCACGTGGAGTCAACGGGTCAGATCAAGGCGGTGAAACTTCTCACTTCATCTGGCGCGTACTGGCGTGGTGATGAGAATAATCCCATGCTGCAGCGCATCTATGGCACCGCCTGGGAGTCGAAAGACGCCCAGCAGGCCTACATTGATCGCGTGGCGGAGGCTGAAAAGCGGGACCATCGCAAGCTGGGGCCACAACTCGGTCTGTTCTTCTTTGACTCGCTCGCCCCTGCAAGCCCTTTCTATCTTCCCAAAGGTACACACGTCTTCAATAGCCTCGTCAACTTCGTGAAAGACCTGTACGGGACCTATGGCTATCAGGAAGTGATGACGCCTCAGATATACAACACGGAGTTGTGGAAGACGTCTGGCCACTACGAGGCATATCACGAGAACATGTTCACCATGGATGTGGATGGGCGCGAGTTTGGCGTGAAACCAATGAACTGCCCCCCTGCCATGATGGTCTATAAATCAGATTTGCGTTCATACCGAGATTTGCCAATCCGATGGGCCGACTTCAGCCGGCTCCACCGCTACGAGCAGTCTGGCGCCACGCACGGCCTCACCAGGACCCGCGCCTTCACGCAGGATGACGCCCACATTTTCTGTACTCGCAAGCAGATTGGGTCAGAGGTCAAGGGCTTCATTGACATGCTTGTGTCCGCTTACAAAGTCTTTGGTTTTGATACCGTTCGCTTCGCGTTGTCACTCCGTCCTGAAAAGCGCATTGGTTCAGATGAGTTGTGGGATGAGGCGGAAGAGATACTTGAGAACCTGCTGTCTGAGTTTGGGATTGAGTACGAGCGGATGTCTGGTGAAGGTGCCTTTTACGGCCCGAAGATCGACGTGTTCGCCCCCGACGCGATTGGACGAGAGTGGCAGCTGGGTACTGTGCAGCTAGATTTCAACCAGCCAGACCGATTTGGGCTGGAGTACGTTGAAGAAGACGGCAGCCGCCAACGGCCCGCGATGATTCACCGTGCGATGCTGGGTTCAATTGAACGGTTCCTGGGTGTATGGATTGAGCACATTGCCGGGGCGTTTCCTGTGTGGATTGCGCCGGTACAGGCGGTGGTCGTTCCAATCACCGACCGGAACAATGACTACTGCCATGATGTGGCGAAATCGCTCGCGAAATCTGGCGTCCGTATCGAAGTGGACGATTCCAGTGATCGGATGAACGCCAAGATCCGGAAGGCGCAACTTCAGAAGGTGCCTTACATGCTGGTAGTTGGCGATCGAGAGCAGGAGACGGGTGAAATATCCGTGAGGCTTCGGAGTGGTGAAGATCTGGGTTCAATGCCAGTTGCATCGGTCGAAAGCCGTATTGCCGAGGAGGTCGCCGATTTCAAGTAGGATTTCGCTCTCACTCACGGGTGAGAATTCGTATTTGACACCCTCTGAGGCCAATGCTAAGTTGAACTCGTTGAGTCGGAGCTAATAATGCGCCTCACCGCGGTCTGTATTAGACGCCAAATAACTGCTCAGAGGATGCGAAATTCGACCGTCCGCCTGTTGAAGGCATCTAATGAGCAAGTACCGTACTTTGCTGGGAGTTTTATTTGACCACCGATAAGATCGACATCCATCGTGGATTAGCGGACGTTTACTTCGACCGCACTGAATCATCATTCATCGATGGCAAAGAAGGCACGCTCCTCTATCGCGGTTATAACATCCACGATCTCGCTGAGAAATCGACGTTTGAGGAGACTTCATATCTCCTGATTCACGGAAAGCTACCGACGCGATCCGAACTTGACGCGTTTGACGTGGATTTGAGGTCTTCAAGGGCGATTCCTGACCAGGTAGTGGAGATCATTCGTGCCATCAAGGATTCCCATCCAATGGACGTCCTCCGTACCGCTACTTCAGCGCTTTCGTCATTTGACCCGGATGCGGGTGACAACTCTCCGGAGGCTACACTCCGGAAGGGTCTGAGACTCACTTCGCAGGTACCAACAATCGTTACCACTCACTACGCCATACGGGATGGTCGGGAGCCGGTCGCGCCTAGAAATGACCTCTCTCACGCCGCAAACTTCCTGTACATGTTCAAGGGTGAAGAGTGTGACGAAGACACAAACCAGCTCATGGACAAGGATTTCATTCTTCACGCGGAGCACGGTTCAAACGCCTCATCGTTCACTGCGCGGGTGGTGGTTGGGACTAACGCTGACATCCACGGTGCGATAACTGCCGGGATCGCCGCTCTATCTGGTCCATCACATGGTGGCGCCGCAGAGGGGGTCATGAAGATGGCGCTTGAGATAGGCGAACCGGAGAATGCTGCGCAGTACGTGAAAGATGTGCTGGCCAGGCGTGATCGTGTCATGGGATTTGGTCACCGTGTTTATCGCGCAGAGGATCCGAGGGCTCGACATCTCAAAGCGGGCGTCAAACGGCTGTCCGAGGAGATGGGGCAACCCAAGTGGTACGCGATTCTGGAAGCCGTCATTGAGGCAATGAAGCCCTATGCCCGCAGGGGGATTCATGTCAATGTGGACTTCTTTGCAGGCGTCATCTATTACCTGAACGGTATTCCTGAGGATCTATTTGTTCCAATCTTTGCAATTGGTCGCATGCCGGGCTGGGTGCTACAGGTGCTGGAACAGCAAGAAAACAACATCCTTCTACGACCACGACTCGCATACGTCGGTCCTGAAGAACAGGCCTACGTCCCTATCGCTGACCGATAACCGAACACTCAACTCACTCGTCATCTGGTATGTGATGCCAGAGTGGTGGTACTGGAGAAAACTATGGCTGAAATCAAGGCAAGAACCGAAGGCAACAACGAGGTCGCTGAGTTTGAGGATTTACACCCTGAGTGCGCCCATTTCTGGATGATCGACGCCCCGGCGGGACCGATTAGCAAGGGAACCTGCAAACAGTGCAAGCAGGTTCGGGAATTTCAAAATTCAATCCAGACGAGCGGCTGGGATCGCGGAAACAGCGCAGCACGCAAGAAGGCAGCTGCCGCCGCGAAGAAGAAGGAAGATGCCGTCACCGCAGCGCTAGCTGGCGCTGCTGCCGCGACGGCGGAGGCCACAGACGAAGCTGGCGCCAAGTAAGTCTTCTCAATTCGCATAGTCAAAAAGGCGTTCATAGCGAACGCCTTTTTGTTTTAGAAGTAACGCTCAGGAATCATGAAGATTACGTCTGGCTCAGTTGAAGACTCCATCCGTGCACTCATAGCGCAGCATGGGAAGATCAGCTTCGCCACTTTCATGGCCTCAGCGTTGTACGAGTCGGGCGTTGGCTACTACTCGGATCCCAAAAGGGTTAGTGAGTCCGGGGACTTCTTCACCAGCCCCGCAGCACATCCAGCCTTCGGCGTACTCCTCACGCTTCAGCTACACCAGATGTGGGTAATGCTTGGTAACCCTGATCCCTTCAACGTCATGGAACTTGGGCCGGGTTCAGGATTGCTTGGCGATGATATTGTCTCGTTTTCCAGAGCATTGGATCCCAACTTCGCTTCGGCGCTGGACTATCAGCGGCTCGATCGCGCCTCTCTGGAGTTTGGCGTGGTGCAGTCTGGGTCGGGGGAAACCACCCACTGCATTCTCTCCAACGAACTTCTCGATGCATTTCCGGTCAACATCTTCCAGATAGAAAACGGAGTGGTACGAGAGAAGTTCGTGAGCGTGGCTGAAGATCGCCTCGTGTTTCAACTCGGCGAGGTATCAGACCCCGAGATGTCCGCTCGCATTGAGCCTTATCTGAACCAACTCCCCGAAGGCTACGAGAGCGAGGTCTGTCTCGGACTCTCGAACTGGGCTGAGCAGATAAGCCGGATGATCACGAGTGGCTACGTCATATCAATCGACTACGGATACACAAGAGACGCTCTGTATTCACCTCAGCGCAGCAGAGGCACTCTTCTATGCCACTACCGGCACACTGTTGCCACGGACCCACTGATCCGTATTGGCGAGCAGGACATTTCCGCCCATGTTGATTTCACGGCCGTTGATGAAGCGATGGCGGCGGCGGGACTCGAGCCCATGGCCAATCTTGATCAGGGGGAACTACTGCAACTGCTGGGGATCGAGAGCTACCTTGACCGGCTCATGGAAGATGGGCTGCCACAACGTGATATTCAAGCAAATCAGTACGCGCTCAGGGCGCTTACTGATCCAGATGGGCTTGGCCGATTCCGCGTTGCTGTCCATGGAAAGAACGTTCTGGACCACGAAATCCCGGCGATAAGCGGCGATAAAGTAGCCAGTTTCGACGGAGTGGTATTACCAGCACTTGACGACGATCCGCGGCGAGTGAACCTGTTTGCCGGAGCGTACGGTGGTGGTGAGGAGATCAGCGGAACGTGGGAAGAGCTCCTGGGCGGGTAGCGCTTGACCGGAGGTCTTCTGGAAACGTGGTCTGCATAAGAACGGGAGTTGCACTTCGGGCATCGACAGCGTGGTATCAACCATGGTCGATACCAAATTATTATCCTACGGCCGCTTCGGACGGTGGAGTTTCAGTGTGAATGACTGCCCAAAGTGGATAATCGGGAGAGGACGGCTGATTTAGCGCGTTCGACTGCGACGCTGAGATCCCGGATCTCCTGCCGGAGTCCAAGATGACAGTTTTGGCGATTAAAACGCGCTGTCCCGCTCCTGCTGAGACGCTGTACCGAAGGACGCGCCCATCCGCCTACCAGAGGGTCATTGAGTCGCGGAAGAGGGATGCCAGGCTATTGGCGTCTACTGGCCTTGGTGAGATCTTGGTTACGCGGTGCTGGGGTAGCGTTCCCTGAACAAGCGTATCAATATCGGATTCTGAGTAGCCGATCGCTGAGAGGCCGTTGGGGACGTTCAGGTCTTTGAGGAGATCGGTGATGCAGTTGGCCAGGATATCTCCTGCATCTTCCGGGCCTGCGCCTCTTACCTCCGCGCCCAGTAATTTCGCTGCGTGCAGGTGTCGCTCAGGATTTGCGGAGGCGGTGAAGCGGAAGACTGCGGGGGCGTTGAGGATGACTGACATTCCGTGGGGGACGATGGGAGTTCCTTCGGGGTAGCCAGAGGGAACGTAATCTCGAACGTTGCCGGACACCGGGTATGACATTCCATGGCATAGATGCACACCGGCGTTGCCGAAACCGACTCCCGCAAATGAGGCAGCCAGTAGCATCTGGGCTCGCGCCTCCTCGTCCGATGGATCTTTCACGGCGCGTCGGAGGTTGCCAGCGACCATTTCCATGGACCTTGTTGACCACACATCGCTGATGGGGTTGGAGCCCTGGTATGCGGGCCGATATGCAGGACTCTCCGGCGCTTCACGATCGTGGAAGGGAAGGGCGGTGTATGACTCAAGTCCGTGGCAGAGCACGTCGAATCCACTACAGGCCGCCACCATAGATGGCAGAGACTCCGTGTTGTGAGGGTCAACGAGTCCCATTACAGGCCGCAGCGCCCTGTGTGCGATTCCGGTTTTGGCTCGCATCTCCACGAGGTCGAAGATCGCGACTCCCGTCGTCTCGCTGCCTGTGCCAGCAGTCGTCGGAACGGCTACCAATGGTTTCAGTGCGCCGGGTACGGGCGTTCCTTTGCCAATTGGCGCGTTCACATACTCTAGAAGATCGGCCGGGTAGGTGGCGTAGAGGTTGGCAGCTTTGGCCGTATCGATAGATGAGCCACCGCCTACGGCCACGTATCCGTCGAAGCCGCCATCGACGGCGAACTCGACAGCGTCCTTGAACGAGCTATCTGTTGGCTCTACGCTTGCCCGGTCATAGATCGCGAAATCGATACCGGCGTCGCGGAGAGACTCAGCCGCGATCGCGACCGGTGGCAGCTTCGCGACGCGCTCATCCGTCACAAGCATGACCCGGCGGCAGCCGAGCCGGTCCATCTCAAACCCGAGCTCACGTGTGATTCCTGGTCCGAACTTGATTGATGATGTGTCCATCGTGAAGCCGGTTTCCAGCACTGTCTCTTGTGTCATTTACTTCTTCCCGCTTTTTATTTCGGTTCTGAGTTCACTGATCAGGTCGCCCTTCCGGCCCACGACTACACGATCCAACTCTAGCCAGTTCGCCATCAATTTGAGCTCGCTGGCAAGCGCCACCGCAACTTTCCCTCTGGGACGATCTGGCTCGATGAACGCTGATTGCACACGTAGTACACGTTTCTGGCGATCAGCTTTCAGGTCTACCCGTGCCACCAGTTCGCCATCCAGCATGAACGGCATTACATAGTAGCCATATTGCCGCTTTGGCTCAGGGACGTATATCTCGATACGGTAGTGGAAACCAAAGAGACGCTCCGTGCGCTCCCGTCTCCAGACCAGCGAATCGAACGGGGTCAGGAGCGCGGTCGCGTGAATCTCGTCAGGCACCGCCGCGTCGGGGTGCAAATAGCCAGGTTGATCCCACCCTTCGACGGCGACTTGGATCAGCCTGCCGTCCTCGACCAGCTCGCGGATTCTGGGCCTCATTGTTGGCGTATGCAGCCGGAAATAGTCTGCGATATCGTTCGCAGTTCCCACGCCGTGGGCTTTAGCTCCAAGTAGAAATAGCCGTTTCTGCGCCTCATCCGGGGTGAGGCCGTTTTGGCCCAGGACATCCGCCGGAATGATGCGCTCAGTGAGGTCATAGTAACGGGTGAAATTTCGCCGTGAGTGGGTGGTTACTGCGCCCGTCTGGAAATGCCACTCCAGCGCAATCTTTCCTTCGCTGTAGCCCCACCACGGCCCTTTCCGGCTTCCCGGGTCGTCGAGGTCACTGGCAATCATTGGGCCGCGTTTGCCAACCTCTTCCAGAATAGCGTCAACGTAACCCGGCGCCTTCTCAAGCAGTCCCTTGATTCTCCAACGTGGCTGCGATGCTTCCATTCGCCATCTGAGTAGCGGGTACGTCTCAATGGGAACAAGCGACGCCACGTGAGCCCAGTACTCAAACATTTTCCGTTGATCAAATGCCACGCGCTCCACGAGCGACCGGTCGTACGCGCCCAGACGAGCGAAGAATGGCATGTAGTGGGACCGCACCACAACGTTGACTGAGTCGAGCTGGACAAGTGCGAGCTTGCGGACAGTCGCTTCGATTTCCGCCTCACCAACCGTGGCCGGGCGTGGCGTATCGAACCCTTGCGCTGCGAGGGCGATCAAACGGGCTTCTTTGTTAGATAGAAGTTGTGTCATGGGCCGGTGGAGACCACGAAGCACCCGGTTTCTGGCGTTATTATCAGAGTAGACATCAATAGCAAAGGTATAGACCGCTTGAGCTCAAAACAACCTGCCCCTTTCAGTGACGATTGGCAGGACCCCGATTTCGCTGCCGAGTGGGATACAGCACCGGATGGGACCAACCCAATCCGAGAAGACCTCACCAGTTTGATGGTTGAGAGCATTCAAGCGGGATATCGGCCCGGTGATAAGGTCCTCGATCTCGGCATCGGATCGGGTCAGATTGAAGCAACTCTGTATGCAGCGGTGCCGGAATCTCTGGTGATTGGTGTTGACGGCTCCCGAGCGATGCTTTCCTTGGCTGAGAATCGATTGGGAGCGCATCGTGATGCCATTACCCTCATCGAGCATGATTTCGCCGAACTGGATTCGTTGAAGCTGCCCGACGAGTCATATCGCTACGTCATCTCATCCCAGGTTCTTCACGAAGTGCCTGACGGCATCAAACACGAACTCTACAGGCTAGTCGCGTCGGTGCTCGAACCGGACGGGCTATTCCTCTACGCGGACCGTTCGATTATTGAGACGGGGACGCATGATGACGCCTACTCAGCGATCTGGAGCGCATGGAAGCGTCGCTCACCGGGATTGCTTGGCGAGGATTTTGATGAGTTCTTTCGCCACTACGACGCAAAGACCGACTATACGGCCTCCGTGGAGCAGCACTTGGAGTGGATGCGGGCGGCCGGGCTAAACCCGACCCCCATCCACCTTGAACTCAATCGCTTCCTGATCGCAGCCTCGAAGGCGTGATTAGCTAAGCGTTTCTACTGCTGCGCGTTGGCGTTCGTGCCTTGAAGCCCTCTCGTCAGCGAATCGCTTGACGCCGTTGAAGATCGAATCTTCGTCGAGGTGCGCCTCAGCGATTACGTCGGACTCGGACCCGCCTGTCAGCCACTGGTTGTCCCAGTCTGACGAAAGCGAGTACTCATCTGTCAGCGGTCCGGCGTCCTTGATTGGCCACATGCGTCGGGTGCCTGTGCTCACGACCATCATGTCGTAGCGGGCCGATATCGGAAGCACCGAATCACGGTAGGCTGCCGGTTGTCGGTCGAATAGCTCTTCGCTGATGGTTGCAACGATCTTCACATTGATTCCCGCTGCCTCCAGCCGTGGAATGGCGTTCACCAGATTGACCGTTGAACTTGAGCCTGTGGTGACAACGTAACCATGCTGTGGCTTGCCCGGCTCAAAGTCACGAATTGTGTAGAAGCCTTTTGCGGCGGCATTAATGTCCGTGTCGGCGAACTTCGATCGATCTGCGACAGGGAAGTCAGGACGGGCTGTCTCGAGAACAATCACGCCAACTTTCTGCTCGCGTGCCGCAATCGCGGCGGCGGCAAAGTAGGCGGGTGCGACGTCGTTGTAGTCCCAGAAGCTCAGCGTGATGGCCTGGCCTCTTGGCAACAGCTTCCATACCTGTGGCGAGTAGATACCAAAGTGAGTTCGGGCGTCTGCTGCGGTCTCAGGTCCAGAGTGTCCGGCAAGAATGTGCAGGACACCTAACTTAAACGGGCTGTCCTGGTTCTGCTGACTCCATACACGAGCCGGCAGATACATGAGCGGAGTGAATGCACCGTAAGTGCCACTCAGCGCCCAGACGCCGTTGTGCATTTTGGGGTCCAGCGATGCGGACTGACCAACAAGACCCACCGCGGTGGAAGCATTCCCCGCCTCCTGAATGGCTGCCTTCATCATGGTGCCACTTGGGTTCGTCTCAGGATCGAACGTCCCGAATATCGAGCCTTGCTCTACATTGATGGATTCTGAAAGGTCTGCGGCAAGTGTGATGAACCGGTTCTCAGTCACGTAGTTCATCCACTTGATGATCTCGCTGACTGCGCGCCGGGTTCCACGAACGTTACCGGCCTCTTCGTAGAGCTTGATGCCAATCTCTTTGGTCTCACCACCGGCGCCAGTCGCGATAACCGTCTGCGACTCAAGAGGCAGGTTCTCAACAAGTAGCCGCTCGTCCAGGAACGGATCGCGAGACTTGTCGATTCGCAGCGGCATGTCGTCGCTCACCTGATCGCCAATCTCGACCATACGGTTTGCGAGCCACTCTCCAAGACCGTTCTTTTCAAGAACAGACATCGCAATATCGATGTTCGTCTTGGCCTGAATCAGGCGATCGCGTTCGTTCCCAACTTTGCCGTCTCGGATGCCCTGGAACTCAACGCCAAAGCGCTTCTCAAATGAGGCCGCCAGTCCAACGAAGTAGTCCGTGTTCATTCCAAAGCCGTATGCGTGGGACTTGTGATCGACTATCTGCGGACCAACGCCCGGGATCTGACCGTCTTCGGCCCCCGGCCACCAGCCTTTGAGAGTTTTGCCAATCATCATCATGGGGCGGTTGTCTGCGGCGTCCCAGTTTTCCATCGCCTTCATGACGGTGATCACCTGGTCGTAGTCGTTGCCGTCTTCGACGCTCAGGACGTTCCAGCCGTAGGAGGCCCACTGGTCCTCCAGCCGGTATCCCTCAAACTCCGTGCTAACCACACTGCCAATCAATTCATCGTCGATGCCGGCATTATTGTAGGAAAGCAACAAACGGAGTCGTTTGCCAACCTTTTGTGCTACGGCCTGTGTCTTCATCTCCTGGGAGTGGCCTGAGGTAAGCGCAAACTCACCTTCGATACCAATGATCTTGAGTGAATCTGGTGCGCCAACGATGTCCCAGAACGCGGCTTTACCTGCTGCGGTGGCGATGCCAACTCCGGAGGGGCCGCCGTTAACGTCGTTGGTGAGATCGACAGTCTCTGCGTGCCCGGAGAGTGCGCGGATGCCGCGCAGCTTGGCCTGCTCAAATAGGGGGTGGTCCGAAAGATCGTTTTCTGCGAGTAGACTCTTCAGGGCGCCAGCGCCGCGCCGGAAACCCAGACCGTCAACCGACAGCATGGCAATATTTGGATCCACGCTGTACTTGTCGTCGCCAGTCCGCTTGTGGGCGCGTGCCATTGCTTCACCCATGATGGTCCACAGAGCGTAGGAGGTTGGCGCGTTGTGTCCACCGGCAAGCATGAACTTATCTGAGTACGGGTGCTTTGGCCTGCGGTAGTCGTACAGCAATCCGCCGTTTTCTGGCCCTGCAAGGTGGGCGGCCACGTTGTAGGGGGTATACGCAAGTGGCCCGCCAAAGTGGCCTGTTTGTGCATAGTTGCAAAACAGAACCAGTGTCATAGCGGTGAGGAAACCTACGTCCTCAAATCGCTCTTTGTCATATTCAGGAACCTGAAAATTCAGGTCTTCTGAAGACCCGCGTGCGGTAATGTTCCTGATAGTCACAGACTCGCGTGCGCGTGTCTGGGTCATCTGCGTGCGCTCCTAGCTAACGTGAGATCACAGCCGTGCCAAAACGGCCGAAGAAATTCAGAACACACCATACCGTTTTCATTGGTAGGCCGAAAGGTATTGGTTGGGAAGGGCCAGAATCGATCTGATCGACACAGTTCTTCTTACCCAAAGACGGTTCGTACATGTATAAAAGGCGTAGCAGGTTGTGATTCCACTGAGAGGGACGGGTGAGAGGTATGGCTGAGGGTCCGGGCGGAGAAGAAGGGGGGCGACGCGGAATTCGCGGGAACTGGCGCGTGCCAATGGAGTTCATGCGTACCCGGTTCCTGGTGGGATTGGGGTTTCTGGCACCATTCATCATCACGTGGATTGTGCTGGATTTTCTGATCGACTTCCTCCGGGACGTTACGCAGCCAGCGTTCGTCGATTTCTTCGGTCGAAATATTCCTGGTCTCGGGTTCGTGATTCTCATAGGAGTGCCACTGATATTTGGCGCTCTGGCACTTCATTTTGTTGGTGTGCGTGCAATGGCCACTCTGGAGGCGACCGCAGTTCGCGTACCGCTCATCGGAGCGATATTCACTGTGTCGCATCAGATCGTTTCGGCAATGGGTGGTGGCGGGCAGTCCGGATTCCGGAAAGTGGTGACCATTGAGTATCCGCGTAAAGGTATCTGGAGCCTGGGGTTTCTGACCCGGGTGATAACCCTGGGGACTGACGAAAAGATTGCGCTGGTTTACATTCCCACGGCTCCAACGCCAAATTCAGGGAACATGCTGTTGGTACCTATTTCGGAAGTAATGGAGACGGACATGAGCGTGAATGAGCTGATGCGCACGGTACTCTCGGCGGGTGTATCTAGCCCGGCGTTCATCAACCGTAGGCCGTTGTCGCTAACGAGCGAAGGTGAGATTGAAGGCGTGATAGCTGAGTAGCCAGCGCGATGATGATTAGTGGACGGGGTACGCTGTTGAGCCGAATTACGAGTTGCGCAGCGATGATTACGCCGCGTAGATGAGATAAATGTTTAGAAAAAAGCTGAGAAGGATTACGAATGACGATTGCGCATCTGAGGACCTACACGATCAACAAAGGCATGATGGATAGCTGGCTATCGTCGTTCGACAAGTTGATTCCGCTGATGAGCGAGCATGGGATCACTGTTGAGAGCGCGTGGGTGAATGCGGAGGGAACGCAGTTCATCTGGATCAGGTCATATGGCGACGCTGTTGAGAATATCGAGAAGGCAGAGGCCGGGTTCTACGGGTCGGAGTACTGGGTCGCGAACGTGGATGATATTCGGTCGCACATTGCGCATCGTGAGATCGTGCAGATTGAGTCTATTTAGCTGGCGAATTGGCTAACCCTATGAGGCCCGGTGGATGTGGCGCGCCCTCACCCTAAACCCTCTCCCAGAGGGAGTATGGAACAAATCCCGCGCGGGCTGGTGGGAGCGTGGCGATGGAGAGCGAGTTGGAGTAACGTTCTGGGTAGTTAGCCGTGTGATTGGTGGGAAATTAGATGGACCTCATACAGATCGGCTCAGTCAAGTCACCGCAGACAGAAGCGGTTGATGAAGGCTGGGGCAATGTGGTCGCAGAGATTGAGTTGCAGAAGGGCCTCGGTGCCGGGTTACAGGGGCTGAGCGAGTTCTCACACGCCTTGGTCGTGTTCTTTATGCATGAGGCACGGTTCGACTGGAAGAACGATGTCCTCCGGCGACCACGTGGACTGGATGATATGCCTGAGATTGGCATCTTTGCACAGCGCGCTCGTTCACGGCCAAATTCGATAGGCGTCAGCGCTGTGGAGATCATTGGCGTTGAAGGCGACATTGTGCGTGTGAGGGGCCTTGATGCAATTGATGGCACGCCAATACTGGATATCAAGCCTTACTTCCCGGTTTACGACTACGTAGAAAACGCACGCGTCCCCGCATGGGTCGACCGCCTGATGGAAGGCTACTTCTAGCACCTGCCGTGCGGGCACTGGGAATACCATGGGTTCAATGCGGTGGGGATGGTTTTTGGTCCATCTCAAACGCGGCACTGGGCCTAATCTGGTCTAATTACCCGCACGATTTCCACATTCCACTGCGGAGCTGCTCTCGATGGCTACTCACCGGCCGATTACTAGCGGACACGATACGACTGATGTGACTCTGGATGACGTCATTGGCGAGGGCGTTGGGGCCGACATTATGACGTTCACTACGGCGGCCGATGGTCCGAAAGGTTCGGTGCCGTTCACTGGCGAGATGTTGGTGGAGGAGCCCAGTGGCAATATCTTTGGGTTTTCACAGAACGCAGCGATGGGCTGGGAGCCGTCTCAACTACTGCGCAAGCAATTTTTGATTCTCTCAACTGCCGGTGGCGTTCGTGGGCAGGACGGCAAGCCCATTGCTCTTGGATTCCACACAGGGCATTTTGAGTTGAGCCTGGCGGTTGAGGCTGCGGCGAATGAGCTGAAGGCGTTGAAATCGGTTCCGTTCGCCGGGTTCTGTACTGATCCCTGTGACGGCCGCAGCCAGGGCACGACAGGGATGATGGACAGCCTGGCGTATCGCAATGATGCGGCACAAGTGCTCCGCAGGCAGGCGCGGTCGCTTCCAACCAGCCGTGGCGTGCTTGGGATCGCTACCTGCGATAAGGGTCTGCCAGCGATGATGATGGCACTGGCGGGCCTACGGGACACACCGGGAGTGATCATGCCGGGCGGCACGACGCTGCTGCCAAATGACGGCGAGGACGCAGGACAGATTCAGTCGATTGGCGCACGGTTCTCGCAGGGTGAAATAACGCTTGAGTACGCGCAGGACGTTGGATGCAGGGCTTGCGCGAGTCCCGGCGGTGGATGCCAGTTCTTTGGGACGGCAGGAACGTCGCAGGCGATGGTTGAGGCGCTGGGGCTGGCGCTCACGCACACTGCGCTGGCACCGAGCGGCTCGCCGATATGGCTGGATAACGCTCGCAGATCAGCCAAGGCGCTGGTGGCGATGGAGCGGAGCGGCACAGTGGTGTCCGACATTCTTTCAGACGAATCGTTCGAAAACGCACTCGTGGTTCACGCTGCTGCGGGTGGCTCGACGAACTTGCTGCTGCACATGCCAGCTATCGCACATGCTGCTGGGCTGAGGCGGATGACGTCGGATGACTGGAGTCGCATCAACAAGAAGGTGCCGCGTTTGGTAGACGTGCTGCCAAATGGTCCTGTGGGTCATCCAACAAGCCGGTTCTTCGCGGCCGGTGGAATACCGGAAGTGATGTTGAAGCTTCGGGAGTTGGGACTGCTCAACCTGGATGTACAAACAGTGACCGGGCGGACGCTTGGCGAAAACCTTGAGTGGTGGGAGCAGAGCGATCGTCGTCGACTCTCACGTGAGCACCTGCGCAACGTCGATGGCGTCGATCCCGACAACGTAATCATGGAGCCCGACAAGGCTCGGTCACGCGGACTCACCAGCACGGTGACGTTCCCATACGGAAACCTTGCGCCGGAGGGTTCGGTGATCAAGAGCACTGCAATCGACAAAACGGTGCTGGATGATGATGGCGTGTATCGAAAGGTCGGGCCGGCGAGGATTTTCCGCACGGAAGCGGCCGCGATCCGGGCGATTAAGAGTCGAGACGACGATAAGATCAAGTCTGGCGATGTGATGGTAGTCAGCTGTGCCGGTCCGCAAGGCTCCGGCATGGAGGAGCTGTTCCAGGTGACCGCCGCGCTTCGGTATCTGTCGTATGGAAAGCACGTGACGTTGCTGACGGACGGGCGATTCTCCGGTGTATCTACGGGAGCGTGCATCGGCCACATTGGGCCGGAGGCGCTGTCGGATGGGCCGATTGGCCGCGTGAGAGAAGGCGACCAGGTGCAGGTGATCGTCGATACGCGCAACCTCACCGGGACGATTGACCTGATCGGCGACACCGAGAGTACGCACGATGCTGATTGGGGTACTGCCGAGCTGGCAAAGCGCGGCCGACCCGACGATCTTGCGCCGCATCCGTTGCTTCCAAACGACACGCGTCTGTGGGCGGCGTTGCAGGAAGCGAGCGGCGGCACATGGGGCGGCTGTGTCTTCGATGTTGATGAGATTGTGGACGTCATTCGGGAAGGTTTGGCTGCTCGGGAGTGAGTTTGTGTCTGCAGATCAGAATGATTGGTGCCGGCGTTTCTTCACGCCGCCACTATTCGCGCGTCTGTACCATGACCAGATGGCAGGACATTTCGAGCAATCGGCAATTGGCGACGCCCTCACCAGTCTTTTCGGTTGGTTCCCATCAGGCTCCTTAGTGCGAGATCAGCAGTGAGGTTGGCGTGGGTCGCCGCCATTCTGGTGCTCGGACTGTCGTTCGTGTCGTGTGGTGGAGACTCGGAGCCAGTTACTCCGGTCGCTCCAATCGCCGATGGCAGCGGGTGGTCGGCATATGGCGGTGATGCGGGAGGCTCAGGCTTCTCCGAGTTGAGCCAGATCACGCCTGAGAATGTGGCGGCGCTTGAGGAAGCGTGGACCTTCCAGACGGGCGATGGCACAAATCTGGGGTACTTCAAGTTCGAGACCACTCCCATCGTCAATGGTTTCCTGTATCTCTCCACGCCTCTCAATGCTGTCATCGCGTTGAATCCTTCCACCGGCGAGGAGGTGTGGCGATTCGATCCAGAAATCGACCTCAACAAACAGCATGCCCAGGGCATGGTCTCCCGTGGAGTTTCGTTCTGGGAGGACAGCCTGGCGGACGGCAAATGTAGTCGACGCATATTTATCGGTACGGTCGACTCCAGATTGATTGCGCTAGACGCCACGGACGGGGTGCTGTGCGAGGAGTTCGGTGGCGGTGGGGAGGTGCGCCTCGACACCGGAGTCGGTCCCCTGGTGGAGGCCAACTACACGATGACGTCTCCGCCCTCAATCGCCAACGATGTTGTGGTGATCGGATCATCGATCCGGGACAACGTGCGGGTGGAGGAGGCGTACGGGACGGTTCGCGGATATAACGCTCGAACTGGCGAGATGGTCTGGGCGTGGGATCCGATCCCGCGGAGGCCTGAAGATCCCGGATGGGATACCTGGACGCCTGAAGCGGCGTCAATTCACGGCGCTGCAAACGCCTGGGCTCCGATCTCCGCCGACCCGGTCCGGGACCTGGTGTTTGTGCCGACTTCAAGTGCTGCGCCAGATCACTACGGCGGGGAACGGCCCGGCGCGAATCTTTTCACAAGCTCCGTTGTGGCGCTCAGGGCGTCAACCGGTGAATTCGTGTGGCACTTCCAGATCGTCCACCACGACATCTTTGATTACGACGTTCCTGCGCAGCCATCGCTCATTGCGATTCCGCGCGACGGCCAAGAAGTTGACGCGGTGGCCGTTGTGACCAAGATGGGGCACATATTCGTGCTGGATCGCGAGACCGGTGACCCGCTCTTTCCGGTGGAAGAACGGCCCGTACCAGCGAGCGATGTGGAAGGCGAGGAGGCGTGGCCCACCCAGCCATTCCCGGTACTGCCACCACCGCTGCTTGAGGCAAAGATTGGTCCGGAGGACGCATGGGGCCCGACGTCAGGGGCTGCGGCAACATGCCGAGCCAAACTCACCGGATTACGTAACGAAGGGATATTTACGCCGCCGAGCCTGAAGGGAACGCTGGTCTATCCGTGGTGGGGTGGGGGCACCAACTGGGGAGGGGCGGCCTACGACAAAGACAAGAGCATCCTGGTCACCGGAGTTCGGCGACTTCCCGCCGTGATGCGCCTGGAACCCCGGGAGTCAGCGGCGGCAGGCAACATGCTCGGCACGCCCTACGAGAAGGATGGATCGGTCATCTACGGCCCCAGCGGCCTGCCGTGCATTGCTCCTCCATGGGGCGAACTCGTCGGCGTGGACCTGGCAACGGGCGAGATCAAGTGGCGAACTCCCATTGGTGAGGTTCCGGAGGGAGAGGTGTTCCCAAGCCAGGAGATCAAAGGCGTCGAATTCTGGGGCGGACCTATTGCGACTGCTGGTGGCGTTGTGTTCCAAGCGGGATCGGTAGACGGCAATATCCGCGCGTATGACACCGAATCGGGCGAGGAGCTATGGAAGGCGCCACTCCCGGCAGGCGGACAGGCCACGCCAATGACGTACGAGGCGGCTGGTCGGCAGTACGTGGTCATAGCAGCGGGTGGTCATGGTGACGGACGGACCGATCCGGGGGACTATTTTGTGGCGTTTGCGCTGCCGGAGTAGCCGTGTGGTTGGGGCGGCGCATGCCTGGTCCTGAGCGGGGTAGGAGTGATTACTTCGGTTGAGACCGGCAGACGCCCTCACGGCGGTCACTTCGCGGGGCCTTTGTTCCCTTCTTCGGGTGATTGGCTGTACACATTCAGCTGCGTCTGACTTGTGATTCGCCAACTCGCGTCCACATCTCTTGACGGTTTCTTGAGAAACGGGGCGTGAAATGTTGAGTACAAGCAGAGGGTCGCCATTCAACACGGCGCGGCAAACAAGAATTCATGCATAAGGCCCTCAGCCAGTTCGTGAATCTAAATCAAAAGAACTCGACGACGAAACGATAGGACGTTCAGCGATGCAATCAGCAGACGGAGAGACGGCAGTGTCGACTCCCAAGAGATCTTCCCGGCGGATACTTCGGCCCAGATTTTTGGTGGGTAGCGTTCTTTCCGCCGCGATCATTGCCGCTGTGGCGTACGGAGTGGTGTTCTACGTAGTTGACGATGAATCGTCGGCCGCAGCCAGTGAGTTGCTGGAGGCGCCGGTCACCGTGGGTGATCTGGTCGATAGCGTTTCTTCTGACGGGACGATTGTGTTTCCGGAACGATCCGTGATGTCCTTTGGAACTGGCGGGACGATTGAAGAGCTTCTTGTAGAGGTTGGCGATGAGGTTTCGGAAGGGCAGGTACTGGCCCGGTTGGATGACCTGACAGTTTCGAATCTAGCGACCAACGTTGAAGAGGCACGTGCAGCGCTTGAGAAGGCCGAGGATGACCTTGCAGAAGCCGTAAGCGCGGCGTCCGCTCTCGAACTTGCGGAGGCAGAGCTGGCAATCGTTTCAGCGCAACGAGCAGTCGACGATGCCACAGATTCGCTGGCGACTCTTCAAGAGCCAGAGGCTAGCGATCTACTTCGTGCCCAGGCGGCAGTGACGACGGCGGAATCCAAACTGGTGAATGCGCAGGAGGCGTTGAGTGATCTGGAGGCACTTCCTGACGCTCAGACCGTTTCGGAAGCACAGGTTGCACTGACATTTGCCATCGATACTTACAACAACGCTCTTGCTGACCAACTGGTGACGGTGAGGGAGTGGGAGGTATCGATCGATGCTGCGACTACGGCGCTAAGTGACGCAAGCGCCGGCTACAACGCGGAATTTGAGCAATGGCTTGGATACACTCTGGACGACGCTGAAACAGGTGAGTCGCCCTCCACGATTCTGGCCAACGCCGGAATTGATCTCAACGCCATATTCTCAAGTGCGAGTGAAGATTTCCGATTTACAGCGTCGAGCGATGATCCAACAACACCTTGGAACGAGTTGACGATATTCTGGTGGACTTTCCTTTCGCCAGAAAAGGTCGTAGCGACCGGCGAATCGGGAACCGGTATAAACGGCACGAAGTCCGTTGAGGATGAGCTCAATAAGGCGTGGGACGCGGTTGTGGCGTCTGCCGATGCAATGGCGGATGTGGACTCCCGACATTCCGTTGCTCGTACACAGGGCGAAAAGTCTGTGTCCAGCGCTCAGAGTGCCGTGACGGCCTCGGAGGAAAAGCTGGCGGATGTGAATCAGCCCGCGACGGCGCTCGATATTCAAGTTGCCAGAGATTCGATCTCCGTGGCATCGAGCGACCTCGATGACGCACGCGCTGATCTTGTACTCCTGACCAATCCAGAAGCGAGCGACATTGACGCTGCAAAGGCGACTCTGGCGACCACTGAGGCTCGGTTAGCCGACAAACATAGCGATCTAGTGGACCTCCAGGCGATTGGCTCCGATACGCAACTGATCAATCTGCGCACCGTGGAGGTTGATGCCTCCAGCGCCGTCCTGGCAAACGCCATTTCGCTGCTGGATGACGCTGTGCTCAAGTCTCCGGTGGATGGAATCGTTGATGCAGTGAACTTTGAAGCTGGGAATGAAGTTCAGCGGAATTCCGTAGTAGTCGAAATCATAGACCCAACTGTTGTAACGGTTGAGATGGATGTCGATCAGGTGGATATTCTTGCCGTAGCGGTTGGTGCTGAGGCGGCGGTGACGCTTGACGCTCTGGTGGGCCAGACCCTGACGGGAGTTGTGACGGACATTGGGGTCGCCTCCAACGGGGGAACTGGCACGGTGACGTTTCCGGTAACGGTGACCGTCCAGGTACCCGCCGGCACAGATCTACTTGAAGGCCTCACGGCGACCGCTGAGATGGTCACCAGCTTCCGCCCTGACCTGTTACTTGTCCCGTCAGTTGCGGTTGGAGGTTCATTTACCCAGCCAAGTGTTGATGTACTGAGAAACGGGACCGTTGAGACAGTTTTTGTGACTCTTGACGGCGGTAATGAAACGTATGCGGTCATTGGCTCCGGAGTGGTTGAGGGCGATACCGTCCTCTTCAAGCTTCCGGGCGTCAGCGAGGAGACTAATCCGTTCGCTGTGCTTCGCGCCGGAAGCGGCTTTGGCAGCTTCGGCAGCGGTGGCGGCGCCGGGCGCCCACCCGGTGGTTCGTTTAACCGAGGCTCGAATGGCCCAGGCGGCCGATAATGACCTCCGTAATCGAACTCCAGAACATAAAACGCCACTACGTCATGGGTGGTGAAACCGTGGCGGCGCTCGACGGCGTGGACCTGACCATCGATCAGGGCGAGATGGTCGCCGTTATGGGACCGTCCGGCTCCGGTAAGTCGACCATGATGAACATGCTTGGTTGCCTGGATACGCCCACCAGTGGCAGGTATCTGCTTGATGGAATTGATGTTGGAACCCTGAGCGACGATCAACTTTCACGAGTGCGGGGTCGACAGATCGGGTTCGTGTTCCAGGGCTACAATCTGCTGCCAAGGTTGACCGCTCTGGGCAACGTTGAGTTGCCCATGAAACTCAATCCCAGCGGCAGAAATCGTCGTGAGGCGGCTATGGCGGCGTTGATCCGGGTGGGCCTTGCTGATCGGGCGAGTCATCGTCCAAGCGAGCTCTCGGGAGGTCAGCAGCAGCGAGTGGCGATCGCTCGTGCGCTAGTGAACGAGCCGAGCATGATTCTGGCGGATGAGCCAACTGGAAATCTGGACACGGCGTCCACCGGCGCAATCATTGAACTGCTCCAGGATCTAAACCATCGTGATGGAATCACCATCGTGATGGTGACGCATGAGGAGGAAGTAGCAGCGGCAACCAGGCGAGCAGTTCGTCTGCTTGATGGCAAGATTCTTTCGGACGAGCCGGTTGCTCAACGTCTGACTGGTGCGCTGGCGGAAGCGGCATCATGAACGCCATGCTAATCCTCAGCACATCGCTGTCTGCGGTGTTCATGAACAAACTTCGTACTGCTCTGACCCTTCTTGGAATAATTATCGGCGTGTCATCAGTTATCACGCTCATGGCGATCGGTAGGGGGTCGCAAGACTCGATAACGGACACGATTCAGAGTCTGGGTACCAACCTGCTGTTCGTTAGTCCTTCGCTAACGGCAGATGGAAGCACGAATTCTTTCACCCTGGAAGATGTGATTGCTCTTGAGAATCAGGCGGTTGCTCCCGACGTGAAGTCGGTTGCAGCTGAGACCTCAGTATTCGGATCACTGGTCGCAGGGCGTAACCAGACAAGTGCGCAGATCGTGGGCGTCACTTCTAACTACACCGACGTCAGGGATTACGAACTGGCCGAAGGACGACTGTTCAATCCCGCCGATGTAATTATCGGCACAGATGTTGTGATCCTGGGATCTGAACTCGCCCCCACGCTATTTGGCAACGTCAGCGCGGTCGGCCAAATTGTGAAGATCAATGGTCGACCGTTCACAGTAATTGGCGTCTTTGAACCAAAGGGCGGATTTGGCCTGGAAAACGACAGAGCGATGATGCCCATCACTACCGCGGTTACCAGGCTTGGTGATGGTGGCGTTGGGATTGATACCGGTGTTACTCAAATCAGCGTTCAGGCTATCGACACCGAGAATATTGATGCAGCGTCAGAGCAGATTAGGTTGGCGTTGATTCTGGAGAATGAGAGTGGGTTTGACCCGGAGAACTCCGGATTTAACATCACAAACCAGGCGGACGCCGTTGAGACGTTGGAAGATACGAATCAGACGTTCGTAGTGTTCCTGGGCGCCATTGCGGGAATATCTCTGGTGGTTGGTGGCATTGGCATCATGAACATCATGCTGGTGTCCGTGACAGAACGCACCCGAGAGATTGGAATTCAGCGAGCGATTGGCGCTACCAAGAAGGTCATTTTGTCGCAGTTCGTGACCGAAGCGACCATATTGAGCATTGGCGGTGGACTGATAGGAGTCGTCGCCGGGACCACCATCTCGTACCTGGTCGATGGCGCATCCATTGGCTCGCTGGAGATGAATACTAACTTTGCGCCGGACATCGCAGTTTTATCACTGGCCGTGTCGGCAGTGATCGGACTTGGCGCCGGCATCTATCCCGCCATTCGGGCGGCGTCACTGGATCCAATTGAGGCACTTAGGCATGAGTAACGGCGGGCAAATGTTGAACTTGAAAACGTGGATACCAGTGCTGATCGCATTCTTCGCTCTGGTTGCGATCGCCTGCGGAGCAGTCGCTACTGAGGCTGCTCCGGCCGCCGACTCAGGATCAGGAGATGCAGCGAACACGCAGCAAGCGTCCGATGCCAATGATGCTGCTGGTAGTTCGGTCACAGCTGCGCAGAGGAATTCCGCCGTTGAGTCAGCGCCGGAGACGGCCAGCGGTGGACTGGATGAGGCATGTGTGCAGCGAGTGCTGGGCAGGGCGGCAACCGGGTTTGCCGGTGTTAGCGCCGCAGAAAGAGACGCGATATTTGCTCAGTGCTCTGGCACCCAGGAAGAGCAATTGAACCGCCAGTTTGCAGGTGGGCGCGGTGCCGATTTCCTTGAGAACATCGATGCAGCGTGTCTTGCTGAAATCACGGGCTCTGAAGATCTGAACCTTGCCGATTTGAGCCTGGAAGATCGCCAGCGCGTATTTACAGAGTGTGCGCCAGAAGGCCTCGCCCGCGGTCCCGGTCGTCCCGGCGGAGGTTTTGGTGGGGCATTTGCAGGTCTGGGAGATCTACTTGGAGGCTGCGTAACGGAAGCTCTTGGTGAGACTCCAGAGAACTTGTTTGGCCTGGAACCAGAACAGCTTGCGGCTATCACAGAGGCCTGTGGAGACCAGCTTCCTGAGGGATTTGGTGACTTTCAGGCTCTTGGACCTGATGGCGCGGGTGGATTTGGCGGACGCGGCGGCGATGGTGGAGGATTCTTTGGCGGTGGCCCACGCGGCGGCACAGACGGTGCCCCACCCGCTGGCGGCCGAGGTGCCTTTGGCGGAGGCGGGTTTGATCTAACCTCCCCCTGTGTGGAAGAGGCTGTTGGTCATCCCGTTACCGGACGCGGAGATCTTGGGCCTGACGACTTCCAGAAGATTCAGGCAGCCTGTTTCTAGCTAACGCATGCGGGGGTGATAATTATCTCCGTGAGATGTGACGCTACCAATCACAGTCCAACAATCAAATGAGATCAAGACGCCAATGGTTACTGGTTCGCCAGCCATCTCTGTGGATGGTCTTTCAAAACGGTTCAAGGACTTCCAGGCCGTTGATGATCTGACATTTGAGATTCCACAGGGTGGCGTCGTTGGGTTTGTGGGGCCAAACGGCGCTGGCAAGAGCACAACCATCCGGATGTTGCTTGGCCTGATTAGGCCCACTTCAGGCAGTGGGCAAGTTCTGGGGTGCTCAATCACGGATCCGCCTGGATTCCTGCACCGGGTGGGCGCGCTCATTGAGGCGCCTGCCCTGTACAAAGCGCTATCAGGCGCCGATAACCTGAAAGTATTTGCAACGCTTCGAGACTTACCTGATAAGCGGACTGAAGAAGTGCTGGAGATAGTCGGCCTCTTTGGCCGTCGTAACGATAGGGTTAGCGCTTACTCCCTGGGCATGAAACAACGGCTCGCTATCGCTATCGCACTGATGACCGACCCCGATCTGCTAATCCTGGACGAGCCAACTAACGGCCTGGATCCCGCTGGAATCATCGAAGTTCGGGAGCTGCTTAAAGGGCTTGCACAGAGTGGAAAGACGGTGTTCGTCTCCAGCCACCTTCTGTCAGAAATAGAAAAACAGGCTGAGCACGTTGTAGTGATCAATCATGGAGAGCTTCTATTTTCCGGGAGGTTGGATAGCTTGCTGGCACAGGCGGATCAGAAGATTCGGGCCAGACCAGAGCGGCCAGAGGATTTATCGAGTCTCTATGGATGCCTGGCAGATGCAGGGTTGTCAGTAGAGGCCCAATCAGACAGTGTGCTGGTGGCCGGGAACGAAGAATTGGCCGCTCAAGTCAACCGCCTGGCGAGCGAGCGGGGAATTACGTTGCGCGAGTTGAAGGTTGAAACGGAGACGCTTGAGGAGATATTTATCAGGGTTACAAATGACGAGAACGCGACATCATGATTCGGTCATTTCGCTCTGAATGGATAACCCTGAGACGGAGAGGCTTCATCATTGGCTGGCTTGGGCCAATCCTGTTGTTCACGTTTGTGGGCACAATTATCGGGATAACGGGCATCGATCAAGTAGGCGGTGATCGCGGTCCTTTTGGCGATGTAGTCGGAATCGATCAGTACCTCAGTCCTGACGGGTTGGCTCTTGGTCTTCAGGCCGCCTCCACCATCGTTGGGCTGGTGGTTTTGTCCCTCTTCGCCATGAGCCTGGGGCGGGAGTACTCAAGCGGGACAATCAGGCTTCTGCTGGTATCGGAACCACGCAGGTCACAGTTGCTTGCCGGCAAGTTGCTCGCGTTATCGTCATTTACCGCCCTGGCAATCATTGCAGCCGCTGTCTTCTCTATCGTGATCGGTTTCGCGGTGGCTCCCAGCCAGGATATATCGACAGCCGAGTGGGTCACAGGCGAGGCAGTTGTCGGAATAATTGCAACAGCTGGACGCATGATCGTCGCTACCATCGCGTGGGGCCTCGTTGGAGCTACGGTGGTGATGGTGAGCAGGTCATCTGCGATAGCCATAGCTGTTGGAGCTGGTGGACTGATTCTGGTGCCGCGATTACTTGGTCAAGCAAATGAGAGGCTCACCGATCGATTTCCTGACTCTGCGTTTCGGGCGCTCACGGCAGGAGGGAATGGCGATCTGTCTCTTTCCGCTTCAGCGGTGATGACCGTTGTTTATGCGGCGATATGCGTCGCAATATTGTTCACGATATTCCGGACTCGGGATGTGACGGATTAGGGCGCCCGCAGGTCAGCGCCCAGACTGGCTGTAGAACGGCGGACGTGGCGGGTTCCAACCTGCCGCTGGCGTTCGTACGGCGGCGGTATGCGGGTCACAAGATCAGGTGAACGGGGCTAATCCGAGATAGCCGCGTTGCCACGGTGTGGCGAATCGCCCTGTCGATTTGTACTCGGTGGTAAGTTAGCGGGATGTTGAACCCCCGCTGGTGAATATCGGAAGCCGTATTGGTACGCGTCCCGAGAGTGGTCTGTCTGTGGCCTGTCCGCGGTTGATACAGCGATGAGCGGCGAGGCTGACATAACGAAACCTCGCTCGCGCTTGGCGGGATTCAAAGCGGGAGTCGGCGCGCCGTTTGCATCCCTTGCGGTACCGAACTTCAGGTATCTGTGGTTTGGTCAGGTTGGATCAGCAACCGCGATGCATGCCGATATGCTGGCCCGAAGCTGGCTAGCCTGGCAGATCACGGGTTCATTCACCGCCGTTGCTGGCGTCAACGTTGCACGCGGCATACCTCAGCTAATTTTTGGCCTGGCCGGTGGCGTGGTGGCGGATCGTTTTGATCGTCGCAAGACGTTGATGATCATCCAGGCCTGGACGTTCACGATGTACGCGGTGATGGCCGCGTTGATTCTGTTGGACTTCGTGGAGCTATGGCATGTGTACGCAATTGCGTTCCTGCAGGGCATCAGCATGTCTATGAACCAGCCGATCAGGACGTCGGTAGTTCCTCAACTGGTTGGTAAAGACAAAATGTTGAACGCAATTTCATTGAACTCGATTGCGATCAATGGGACCCGGTTTGTTGGTCCAGCGGCTGTGGCATTTATTATCGGGTTCTGGGGTGTGGGCAGCGCTTACGTCCTCTCAGCAGCGGTTTATGTACTGGTGCTATGGACCACTACTAAGATCAAGTTTCCGGATATTCCTGGCGACCCAAAGAAGCGAGGCAGCGCGGCGGGTCAACTGATGGAGGGATTCCGGTTTATCGCGAAGGACCGGATGATCCTCACGCTGGTTTTGCTTGGTCTTGGGCCGTTTGCGATTGGTATAGCGCATCGATCGCTGCTTCCGGGCCTGATTACCGAGGTGCTGGAATCAGACGTTGAGATGCTTGGGATATTGCAGTCGGTGGCGGCGATAGGGAGCCTGGGAGCGGGGTTGTACATAGCGTCGCACACGAACATTCCTCGTAAAGGCACCCTGATGCTGGTTGTAACGGTGGCCTATGGGGCGTCGTTGCTGGCCATGGGGTGGGCGTCACTATTCTGGGTTGTGATGCCTCTGCTGATAGTTGGAGCGATGTCGCAGACGGTATTCCGTGCTGCCAATACGACGCTGTTGCTGGAGCGAACGCCCGACAGGCTGCGAGGTCGAGTAGTGTCTGTGACATTGATCGATCAGGCGCTATCGCCGGTCGTGGGAATCGCTGCTGGCGTAATCGCCGACGCGTGGGGTGTTGGCTCAGGATTCGCGTTCCTGGGGATTGCGATTCTGGCTGTGGTTGCGCTGGCGATGGCCGTGAATCCAGGGTTTCGGAAGATTTAGGTGCCTGCCGCACGGGCATTTTGGGATGGAGCCGCGTTATCGGCGATTGTCAGAAGGCTGCCCTTTAGTGGGCTCATACCGGCGGTGTGGGCAGGACATGGGCAGATCCTCGTCTCTTTCCAGATGATCCTACCTTCCATGGAACTTGAGTTCTGACAGAACCAGTCTTAGTACCAGCATCGTTGCGCCGCTTCTACTCCTTACCTTCGAACGTCCAGAAGTAATTGCAGGGTTCCGGGCAGCCCGTGAGGCCCCAACCCATCGTGAACTGGTCGCCCACATTACCCTCGGGGATCAGGATTTTCGCCTCCACGATCGCTGAACGCATGTTAGCCGTATCGGGACCGATTTCGATCGGCCCCTTCTCCTGCGTCAGCGTAATGTTTTCATCCGGCAGGTCCGTGTGAAAGTACATCGTGGGAACTTCAAAATCGGTTGGAATCGCCCCCCCGCCCGTCACAGTTCCCTTGCCCCTCAGCGTGATCGTGCGGCCCGGTGTTTGATCACGGTACGGACTACCGAAACTGAACTCGAAGTTCCATTCGTAGCCTCGGTTTTGCGCCGATTCCGCCCAGAACATGTCTATGGCACCGAGTGAGATAGATCCAGATGCTCCACTGCGTCCACTAAGCGCGTACGGGTCACCAATGGTCCATGGATCTGCTGTATGCACTCCGACGACTAGATACTCTTTCGCCTTCACGGCGTCGGGCTCTCTGTCCTCCCCCTCAGTCGGCAATAGCTCAGGTTCTGGTTCAGGCGGAGTTTCGGCCTGAGGAGTTTTGAAATCATTAATATCCGGATTTCCGCCCGCCGTGATGGTCTCTACGGCGTCAATGAACCGACCTCTAGTAATACCATCTCCGGCCAGTGCTGTATCGAATACTTCGATCAGTTCGTCCTGCGCCTCACGCGTTGCCCCTGCCCCTTCCGCAACCTCAGCGGTTCTTATCGCCTTAATCTCATCGGCATCGCGAACAGCTTTGAGGGCTTCGATCGTCCCGAGGTATTCATCGTTTGTGAGGTCACCGAACTGAACACCCGAGTATGCCCGGGCAGCTCCGTCCTGGAATATCTCTTGTTCCACATCAGCGTCATCACCGAACGCCGCTTCGTTGCCTTCGACCACGAGTTCATCCAACTCGCCACCACAGGCAGCGAGGGATAGTGCTGTCATGAATAGCAGTACAGCTGTGACCAGAACGAAAAATGGAAGGCGCGACAATTCACTGAATTTGATAGTGGCCACGCTGTCACCCCCAGAAGAAAGGCCCGTTCGGGCATGGTGCGAAACAGATTCAGGCATTACATCTCATGGCGCATGAGAGCCGCGTGAGCGAGACATGTCGTGGCCGGGTATGAATTCTTCTCACACAGCGATGGCATCGATCAAGTCGCCGTCGAATTAGGTAGCCAGCTCAGCTATGGGGGTCGCCCATTTACTTCTGAATATCTGTCGTCTGTCCGCCGCTGAAACTTGCTCTGCCCCCGACCACGGAACCCTAAAGTAGCTTCCTTACTCGTCCAACGCCATCTTGAACCGGCTCACCGTATCGAACCTAACTGAAGCTATCGCCTATCGCACTATCACTGCCCTTTCCAACGTGAAACTAATCGGCGCGGTTGTGCCCACGCCATCAGGATGGCCTTTCTCACGGCCATATCGAGATGGTCTACTTCACGTGCTATGACGGGATGGCCAGCGTCACCCGCTACAGCGAGACGGTCGGCGTTAGGAGAATTGGGGCTTCTCGCGTAATACGAGATGCGTGATGTTGAGCCGTGGATTGGGAGTTGAGGTGTCCGCTCTACGGTTGCAGGGTATTTATTTAGGTGGGAATGGGTGTTATTTCGCGGTGAAGTGTGTAGGTGACTCACGTGCGGCAATTGTAGGAATTATGTAGGTTTGGGGTGTCCGTCTGAGTGTTGGGGAGATGCCGGAGACGTAGAAGTCTGGAGTTGGGGTGTCCATGTCTCCTTTACCTCTGTACTCGCCGTCAATATAATTGGGGGGTTATCGGACAGCATTTGTACAGGAACATATTTTGACAACACCCACAAGTTCAGAGATGGAAGTCGAGCAGGTCGTTGAAGTTACTGAGGCTGCTGAAGAAGTAGTTGCGGTAGTGGAGGACGACGTTGAACTCGATTTGGACGCTCTGATTGATCTATACACCCCAGCCAAGAATCTTCGTCGCGGCGAGATTATCGACGGCAAAGTTCTCAGCAAGACGTCAGACGCTCTTGTTGTGAACATCGGCTACAAGGCCGAAGGCATCGTGCCAATGCGCGAAGCACGCAGCATTGACGCTGAGACGCTTGAGGCGCTTGGCGTTGGCGATGAAGTAATTGCCTACGTCATCAACCCTGAAAACGAGTACGGCGCTCCGGTTCTTTCAATTGACCGCGCCCGTGGCGAGCAGGGCTGGCGCATCCTCGAAAAGTCGATGGAGATCGAGGAGACTGTCAAGGGCAAGATCATCGGCTCAAACCGCGGTGGTGCGGTTGTAGAGGCCGAGGGTGTGCAGGGATTTGTTCCGCTGTCGCAGCTTGTCGGACCGGCACGTGAACTCTACGTACCTGGTGGAGAGGAACCCAAAGAGGGTTTCGTGGGCATGGAGATTGAGTTCAAGGTTATTGAACTCAATCGACTGCGCAACCGGGCGATCTTCTCTGAGCGAGCCGCGCTACAAGCGTGGAAAGCAACGCAGAAGGCTCGATTGGTCAAGGAACTTACCGAAGGTGAGACGCGTAAGGGTCGGGTCACTGGCATCTCATCGTTTGGTGCATTCGTAGACCTTGGTGGGGCCGATGGACTCATTCACATCTCAGAACTTTCATGGGAGCCTGTGAAGAGTCCTGAAGATATTGTCAAAGTGGGCCAGGAGCTACAGGTATTCGTCCTCAGGGTAGACCGCGAAACATTGAAGATCGCTCTCAGCCTGCGACGCTTGCAGCCAGAGCCCTGGGAGACAGTTCACGAGAACTTCGCCGTGGCACAGGTTTTGGACGCTACCGTCACAAAACTGGCCAACTTTGGGGCATTTGCCCGGCTTGAAGGGGGAATCGAAGGACTTATTCACATCTCTGAACTGAGTGAAGAGACAATCGAACATCCAAGGGATGTGGTCTCAGAAGGTCAATCGATTCAAGTTCGTATTTTGCGAATTGAACCTGAAAGACGTCGACTGGGACTGAGCATCAAACAGGTTCCAGAAGAGTCCTACCGACCTGAAGAGCTAGATGGCGAAACAGTGGACGTGCAAGAATTTGCACAGATATTCAATAACGAGGAGTAGTCCGGGGTATCAGTTGAGACCGGCGCAGCAGTAGAAACGAGAGCGCTCCATGGCAAGTAGATTCGAAAAATTCTCAGAGCGGGCCCGCAGGGTCCTGTCGCTCGCGCAGGAAGAAGCACAACGCTTTAACCACAACTACATAGGCACTGAGCACATCCTGCTTGGCCTTGTGCGTGAGACTGAGGGTGTTGGGGCGAAAGTCCTTTCGAATCTCAATGTGGAACTTCCGAAAGTTCGCTCGGCCGTTGAGTTCATCATCGGCCGGGGCGAGCGACCGTCTCCTGAGGACACGGCACTCACTCCCCGAGCCAAGAAGGTAATTGAATTGGCGGTCGACGAAGCTCGTCGACTGAGCCACCACTACATTGGTACGGAACACCTCCTCATTGGCATCATGCGTGAGCGCGAGGGTGTTGCTGCCGGTGTGCTGGAAAGCGATGGGGTCACGCTGGACAAGATTCGGGCTGAGACAGCCAGGGTCTTGAGTCAGAGCGCAACGAAGGGTCAGACGGCCTCGAACCCTCGCCAGACTACTCGTACGCCAACACTCGATGAGCTTGGCGTGGATCTCACACAGCTAGCTCGCCAGGGCAACCTGGATCCAGTGGTGGGCAGGGATTCTGAGCTGGAACGAGTTGTGCAGATATTGAGTCGCCGAACAAAGAACAATCCTGTTCTGATTGGCGAGCCGGGCGTGGGGAAGACGGCGATTGTTGAGAAGCTCGCCCAGATCGTTGCGACCAGCGATGTTCCGTCGACACTGCTGAACAAGCGAGTGGTCACGTTGGATATGGCGTCTCTGGTGGCTGGGACCAAGTACCGCGGTGAGTTTGAGGAACGCCTGAAGAAGGTGATCAACGAACTTCGAGCGGCCGGAAACTGCATCCTATTTATTGATGAGATTCACACGATGGTTGGGGCGGGCGCTGCTGAAGGCGCCGTTGACGCCGCGAACATCCTGAAGCCATCGCTGGCCCGCGGCGAACTTCAGGTAGTTGGGGCGACCACGCTGGATGATTACCGAAAGTACGTTGAGCGCGACCCCGCACTGGAGCGTCGTTTCCAGCCCGTTACGGTTGATCCTCCACCAGTCGATCAGACCGTGAAGATTCTTGAAGGCATCCGGATCAAGTACGAAGAGCACCACGGCGTCCAGATTACGGACGACGCGCTGCACGCGGCCGCGACCCTTGCTGACAAGTACATTGCGGACCGATTCTTGCCTGATAAGGCGATTGACCTGATTGATGAGGCGGGCTCCAGAGTCCGTATCCGCAATAGTTCTGTACCGAAGGAGCTGAAAGAGGCCACACAGTCTCTTGAGGTGATTCGGCAAGAGAAGAATGACGCCATCTCAGCGCAGAAATATGAGTTGGCAGCGGAACTTCGCGACAAAGAGATGAAGAGTTCCACCAGCGTCGAACGACTCCAGAAGGAGTGGGACGAGAAGCAGGAAGCGATGGAGCAGTCCGTCACGGCGGAAGACATCGCTGAGGTCGTAAGCATGTGGACGCGCATCCCCGTCACCAGGCTGGGTGTCGAAGAGACTGCCCGGCTAGTGAACATGGAGGAGGTCCTTCATGAGCAGGTAGCCGGTCAGGATGATGCGATCAAACTGGTAGCGAAGGCAGTACGCCGAGCGCGATCAGGTATGAAGGATCCTCGACGACCCATCGGCGTATTTATGTTCCTTGGACCGACAGGCGTCGGTAAAACTCACGTTGTAAAGAAGCTGTCAGAGTTCATGTTCGGCAGCGAAGACTCGATGATTCGGTTGGACATGTCGGAGTTCATGGAGCGCCACACGGTTTCGAGGCTGGTAGGTGCGCCTCCGGGCTACATCGGATTCGATGAAGGTGGTCAGCTAACTGAGGCAGCGCGTCGGAAGCCGTACTCGGCGATCTTGCTTGACGAAATCGAGAAGGCGCACCCGGATGTGTTCAACATTCTGCTGCAGATCTTTGACGATGGTCACCTGACAGATTCCAAGGGCCGCAAGGTCGATTTCCGAAACACGATTCTGGTTATGACGAGCAACCTTGGATCAGACCTGATTCGCCGTAGCAGTTCGATTGGATTTGGCCGGGCCGAAGACTCTGACGTCACTTCAAATGCTTCCTACACACGCATGCAGGAACAGGTGATGGATGAGGTCAAGAAGAGCTTCCGACCGGAGTTCCTGAACCGACTTGATGGTGTTGTGGTGTTCCACGCACTGAGCAAGGACCACATCCTTGAGATTGTTGACATGATGCTGAGTGAGGTGAGGGCCCGTGTTCTGGAACAGGGACTCGTCTTGCAGATTACCGACAGGGCAAGAGACCATCTTGCAGAGACCGGCTACGATCCTTACTTTGGTGCGCGGCCGTTACGTCGTGTGATCCAGGAGAAGATCGAAGATCGTCTCTCTGATGAACTACTGGCCGGTGCGTTCAAGGCTGGCGACGTTGTCGAGTTGGATCTTGGTGACGATAACGAGTTCGTGGTCAATGTTCCGAAGCACGAAGCACAGGCCGAGAGCGAAAGCGAGCCGGAGCCAACCGCTACAAGCAGCTGAGTCTGTGCGGTAAAGCCGTAGATATTATGGGGAGCCCAGAGATGGGCTCCCTTTTTTTATGGAGGTGTGGAGGTGATGCCCGCAGCAATTGGGGATGATCGCGCGATGGGGCGTGGATAGGTCCCGGCTCAAGTAACTATTTAGCGTAGGTGGGAAATTTAGACAGGGGTGGCCGCGGAGCTGCACACGGCGCCGTTTGATCCAGGCAGCGTTGGATGGTGGAGGCGTCCTTCCAGCCCTTAGAGAGCCTCAGGAGGCCCTTCCGGAAATCGCCGACGATGGGGTCGCGGCGGAGGCCGAAAATATCGCAGTTGCCATCGCTGAGGAGGAGTTGCGTGGGTGGGCGGGTAGAATCGGGCCGCGAGCGGATGGGTTTGAGCGATTCTGGAGCGATAGTTGGCGCGTACACGGACCAAGACCGTATATGAGTGTTCTGAGTGTGGGATTGCTGCTCCACAGTGGGAGGGGCAGTGCCGGGGCTGCGAAGCGTGGAACACCCTGAAGGAGGTCACGCAGACGCGGTCGACTGGCTCTATTGGTCGGGCCGTCAGTCGCTCGGCCAGCCCTGCGGTGCTTATTTCCGATATTTCAACTGATACTTCACGGCGGATATCGTTCGGATTTCCGGAACTTGACCGGGTGTTTGGTGGCGGAGTTGTTCCGGGATCTGTGACTCTGCTGGCCGGTGATCCGGGTATTGGGAAGTCAACTCTGATTCTGCAGGCCAGCGCGAGTATTGCCGATTCGGGCTTGAGTGTCCTTTACTCGACCGGTGAGGAGTCGGGCGCGCAGGTGAAGATGCGGGCTGAGCGCCTTGGTGTGGGGTCAGGTGACTTATACCTACAATCCACGAACAGGCTGGAGGACGTTCTAACCGAAGCCGAGCGGATGAAGCCAAGCCTGCTGGTGGTTGATTCGATTCAGACTGTGGCTTCCGCTGCCAGTGACTCGCTGGCCGGTACGCCATCTCAGATACAGGCATGTGCCGGGTCGTTGTCTGAGTTCGCCAAGAAGACATCGGTTCCCGTAATCGTTACCGGGCACGTCACAAAGGACGGCGGGATCGCGGGGCCAAGACTTCTTGAGCACGCGGTGGATGTCGTGTTGCATCTGGGCGGCGAATCGACGAGTGGTCTGAGGCTGCTCCAGGGATTCAAGAACCGTTATGGAGCTACGAACGAGCTTGGAGTATTTGAGATGAGGGAGAATGGTCTCAAAGGTGTTGGTGACCCATCCAAGGCGTTTCTGGCGCATAGACGTGCCAGTGCACCCGGATCAGCGATCGCATCGCTGGTTGAGGGAACACGGTCGATTACGGTTGAGGTACAGGCGCTGACCAGCCCAAGCAATCTTCCAACGCCCCGGCGAGTGGCAACGGGTATTGAGACATCTCGCCTCCACCTCATTCTTGCCGTATTATCGCGTCGATTACGAATTCCAGTGTCTGATCAGGATGTCATCGTGAACGTGCCGGGTGGTTTGCGGGTCAGCGAGACGGCGATTGACCTACCAGTGGCTCTTGCCATCGTTTCAAGCCTGCGTGACAAGCCATTGAAGGCAGGACTGGCAGCGGCGGCTGAGGTGGGTCTGGGTGGTGAACTCCGGCCAGTGCAACAGGGAGAGCGTCGGGCGCGGGAGTCGGCTCGGCTCGGTTTGACTTCATTGATACTGGGCCGACAGCCAGATCAAGAGGCCCGTTCACGGGAAAAAGCGGCAGGTGCTCAGCATTGCGACATGCTTGCTGAAGCCATTGAGGAGGGATTGTCATGAGAGCAGCGGTGTACCAGGGCGGGCAGAGATTTTCGATTGATGAGTTGCCCACGCCTTCGCCTGAGCCGGGGCAGGTGCTCATCAAGGTCAACATGTGTGCGATCTGCGGGACGGACGTACACGCATTTCTTTACGACATCGCCCCTCCGGGCACGGTGCTAGGGCACGAATATTGCGGGGTGATAGTTGAGGTTGGGTCTGAGATAACTCGCTGGAAGGTTGGGGATCGGGTTATCGGCGGCGGTGGCGAGCCTCCTGCGGGTTCCGAGCCTGCCGTGAGAGCGGAGCCGAGGTTCAACTACCGCACTATGGGGTTCCCTGAAGGAAGTATTCGCGGATACGCCGAGTACATCGCCATGGACGAGTGGCAGCCGCTCGCCGTACCGGATGGCGTTCCCGATGAGGCAGCGGCGATGTGTGAGCCGAGCGCTGTGGCGGTGCATGCGGTACGGAAATCGCGCGTACGCGTGGGTGATTCAGTAGGAGTGATTGGCGCCGGACCGATTGGTCTGCTGGTCGCGCAGGTTGCCCGCGCTGCCGGTGCGTCGAAGGTGATGATCTCTGAGCCAACACCGGGTCGCAAGGCCGCTGCAATGAGCATTGGTTGCGATGCGGTGTTTGACCCGACCGAACAGGATGTCGAGCGCGAGATGGTCGCGATGACGAACGGCCTGGGACCGGACGTTGTGTTCGATTGCGCTGGTATTAAAGGGACGCTGGATCAGGCATTCAACATTGTGCGGCGAGCGGGCGAGGTGGTGCTTGTGGCCGTGCCGTGGGAAGAGATGCCGGTTCGCGCTGTCGATTGGATGGCGCGTGAGACGGAGTTCAAGGCAAGCTGGGGCTCACTGCCGTCAGAATGGCCCGTGGCGCTAAATATGATGGCGAAGGGGCAACTGTCGATGGCGTCGCTTATTCTGGAGCAGAGTTACGTTCCGTTGGAGGGGATACAGGCAGCGTTTGAGGCGCTGGTGAAGCCGAGCTCGCAGGTTCAGATGGTTGTACGACTGTAGACCACGACGGGCAAAAGTCATCGCTCGTGCCGTATGAACAGTATTCCACCATGAACAGTCATTTGGGTGGTGAGATCCGCAATGGAGTCTGGATTTACCATCGGATGCTGGTTGGATAACTGGTGGACGCGGTATAGTTCCACAAAATTTTGTTTAGGGGGAATGAATTGGCGAAACCAATCAGTCACGTTGTGAATCGGCATGGATTGAAGTCCGGGGCCCCGGATGTGGCGATACCTGTGGCTGAGGATCTGGTTACCGTGCCGGGATCCCCAACCCGGGAGCGAGATGTCTCTTTTTACAGCCGCGAATATCCGCTCGAAACTCAGAATATTGAGAAGGCCGCTGACCGGGAGTGGGGTTGGACGATCTATACACCCGAGGTGACCGAGTATCGCAGGGGCCACGATGTTGCCAATAAGCCCCTGATAGATGCTGCGGCGATCAGCGGAGATATTCCGCCGACTGTGGAGCCTGAAGCCGGTTTGGACGTCACCGAAATGATTCGTACCAGAGCGGAAGAGGTTGGTTTCGGCGAAGTTGGGTTTACGAAGTACGACCGGCATTACACCTTTGAGAGCAAGAAGAAGTGGGCGAGGTTCTCAAGCGCGATATGCCTGGCCCTTGAACAGGATTTTGATCAGACCCAATCAATTCCAAGCCTTGAGGCGGAGTTCGCCCACTTTGGAACGTATGAGGTTGCCGGAGCGCTCGCACTTGATCTAAGCGAATATGTTCGGTCTCTTGGCTACCACGCACAGGTGCATAGTCCCAACGACAACAGTGGTATTTACATTCCGCTCTTTGTGGCCGCCGGGCTGGGGCAGTTGGGAGCGAACGGTCAACTACTTTCGCCTCACTTTGGGTCAAGGGCACGATTGCTGGTCATCACGACGGACGCGCTGGTGACTCATGATGAGCCGATTGACTATGGGATCAACAAATTCTGTGACACCTGTCAGGTATGCGTTGATCGATGTCCCGCCCGGGCACTTGTGAAAGACCGTGTCTGGTGGCGAGGCGCCCACAAGAACAAGTTGATTTACGATCGGTGTCGGCCTGTGATGGTGACTTACGATGGCTGCGGAATCTGCATGAAGGTATGTCCGGTGCAGAAATTTGGGATGCAGTCTGTGATGGAACATTACGTGGAAACAGGTGAAGTTCTTGGCAAAGGCACCGATGATCTTGAGGGCTACGAATTGAGCGGCAAGGGATATTTCGCCTCTGGTGAATTGCCTCACATGGGGAACAAGATATTCGACTTCCCGCATGGGACGAAGGATGATTGGCTGTTCCATCAGTTCAAGGAGAAGCTCGCGAGCAACGGCGGGCCCACCACAGAGGATGCCGTTGAGTTTGCAGAGCAGGTAGCTGCACTTGTTGCGGAAGGGGAATCTACCCGGAGTGATGAGTAGGGCTAAGAGATAGTGGTACTGACCAGATGGTTCTGCCAGATGGTTCTGAATGAGTGCCATTTGGAGTGCCACGAAATCCGTCCTGAGTGAACTTGTGAATCTGGGCACGGTGGCACGTACAATTGATATCGTGGGTGCCTCGGTGGCGCAGTGGCTAGCGCAGCCGACTTGTAATCGGCAGGTCGGGAGTTCGAATCTCCCCCGAGGCTCCAGATTTCATTGATATGGGTGGCAGGGCCACTGGATTAGCGCGTGTATGTTTTGTATTGTGGAAGCGGTACCCCTGCGTGATAGAATATTCGTTTGTTGCAGGGGTGGGTGAGTGGCTAATACCACCAGACTGTAAATCTGGCGCCTTACGGCTACGTAGGTTCGAATCCTACCCCCTGCACCAGAGATGAATCACTGAGAAAATATTTACGGGCCCGCATAGCTCAGTGGTAGAGCGCGTTCTTGGTAAGAACGAGGTCACCAGTTCAA
>JABMNO010000040.1 GCA_013204555.1 Chloroflexota bacterium
GGGGGGGGGGGGGGGGCGAAAGTTGCGCGTTGAACTGAGGTTTGGCTAGGCTGACCAGTTTGGGTCGCGGCCAGTGACGCCAAGTGCTTTCTCAAACGATGACGCAGTGTCGGCGACTTTCACTTCCAGTCCAAAAGTTTTACCTTCCCCACGTTCAGCGTTGGCACAAAGCATGTTGGAGATCTCCAGCACGGCGTCTCCAACTTCCGATGGCACGTGCAGAGTTTGGCCGGTGGCCGCCGCGAGGTCCCAGCCGTGTACTACCTCTTCAAATAGAGTGATCTGCGCGGCAAATGCAGCGTCGTATTCGCCGGGGCCAAACTGGGTCTTGCCCTCAGTCGCGCCGGACTCCTGCCACGCAGCGACACCGCCATCTACCATGCCCTGAATTACTGAGGCGGGGCTGTCGCCAACAATATCTGCTCCGGGATTCCCGCCTTCTATCAACTGTTTCCGGGCTGACATGGCAGTCATGCCCCAGAAGCCTGCGATGTGATTGGACAGTTCTTTTACGCTGAAATCAGAGCACGGCGTTGGGCCAGAAAGTTGCGACGAATCTACTCCCGCAGCAACTGATTTGAGCGCGGGCGCCGCCGCCTGCATTAGAGATGCTGTGTCCATCTACTTCCTCCCAGTGATCTTATGTCGAATTTATGTGAGCGATAGCTTACGTAAGTGAATGCTTACGGTCAATCATCTATCGTCCGTGACCACGCGGTGAGCTCCTCGTTGAACGCAAACACCTGTGGGAGACCGCCCGAGTGGAGGAATAGCACGGTGTCATCTTTTGTAAAGCCACCTGATCGAACACGGTCAATGAGCGCAGACATGGATTTGCCTGTGTAGTTTGGATCAAGAATGACCGCTTCAGTCTGCGCCACCAGGTGAATCGCTTCGAATGCTGCGTCAGTTGGGGCGGCGTAGGCCCCTCCGTGGAAGCCGTCGATGATCTCGACATCATCTGGATCAAGGTGGATGGGCAGTTTCATCAACTCAGCGCCCTGCTTTGAGCGACGGACCATCGTCTCGCGCAACTGATCAGTATCAGACGGACTGTACTTGATCATCGACGCTTTCCAATCCAGATCGAGGTTCTTCGCGAGGAGCCGCAAGCCGGGGAGCGAGCGTCCTGTCAGGCCCCATGCATGGACACGTTCTACACCCAACGCCTCAAGCTGTGCCTTGATTTCGAGACCGGCCTCTACGAATCCAATAGTTCCCATGATCTCCGGAAACCAATCCTTGTTGAGGATGTACGGATTTCCACCGTCTGCCCGCACCTTATCGGCGAGTTTCTCGGCATAGGCCATTGCGTCCTCAGCTTCAGACACACGATGGATCTCGCCGCCCATGAGTTTCACGAGGAGCAAGTTGCCTTGCAGTGTGCGTTCGATCTCACCCTGTGAGACGAGGATGTAGCGAATACCTGCCTTGACGCACCCGGCGGCCGCGACGCGAGCTTGATTCGAATGGAAATTGTTGATGTTGATCAGAGTGTCGAAACCCTGATTCTTGACGTGAGCCATCTCGAACTCGAAATGTCTCGACTTGTTGCCACCGTATGCGAGGCCAGTAGCGTCATCCCGCTTTACCAGGATGCGCGGGCCGCCAATCTTTTCCCGAAACGCCGTCCACTCTTCGAGCGGGGTGGGGATGTGTGACCACCGGATGCGGGGGATTTCATCAATGTTGGCCTGGATCTGCTCAGGCGTGATCGTGG
The DNA here is from genome assembly GCA_013204555.1 of Chloroflexota bacterium. Lineage (GTDB taxonomy): Bacteria > Chloroflexota > Dehalococcoidia > Lucifugimonadales > Lucifugimonadaceae > UBA1151. The sequence goes on from JABMNO010000040.1 coordinate 1,721, forward strand.
TCGGCATCGTCTCTCCGTGCAGTTATTCGGTTGTCGGTGACATTCCGGTCACCTCTGAAAGCAGCCGAAAGAATCCCTGTTTGCGTTCAGTGTTGATAGTCCAGTTGACTGGCAGGTTCTGGTAGCCATTCACGTAATCGCCATACGCAGCGCTTCCCCCAGCTCCACTCCCTGGGTCGAAATAGCCCCAGCTTGCGTAGCCAAGTAGCGCAACGGTGAAGTTGTTTGCTGGTTGATCAAATTCGAAGTGGTCGTCCTCGTTGTAAACGATTGGTTTTGGCGTATAAGCGGCAGAATCGCGGACGTCATTAATCCGTACCCCGATCTGCGAAGTGTCATGCATGCTGTTTCCATGGAGGAGAACGAAGTCGGATGCTCGAATCACCTCGTCCGTTGGGACGGACATATGAGCGAAACTCGTGCCGACTAACAAGCGTTCGTTTTGGTGTGTTGTGGATACAACGCGATCGATCAATTCATGCACGCGTGGCGGAGTGAGAATCTCATGCTCGTAACGCGGAACGTTGACTTCGTTGTTGATCTCGATCACCACGTTTTTATATCCGTGGGATAGGACCCACTCGACAGAATTATCGACTGCGCGTATCACCGCTGCTTCATCCACAAGTCGTTCGTCTTGCCCAAAGTAGAACAGACCCAGAATGACCACCATTCCGTTCGCATCCGCCGCCTCAATCAAGCGGCTAGTCCGGTCCATCCATGCGGGGCGTAGTGCGCCGTCTGGATCAAACGCACCGGAATCCCATGGCTGTGAGCCCAGTTCGGGCAATCCATCCCACACTTCGTCCACCGAGGCGGTTGGATGGACTCTGTGGATACGTGACATTAGCTCTTTGATGCCTTCGGTCCGGTAGTAGCCGAGAGGGCTGGCCCCCTGGAGGTTGATTGGCAGACCGAGCAGGCCATGTGCGGCGTATGTCGGGAGAGTATCGATTAGCTCTTGAAGGTTCCGTTCGGGATCCCATTCGCCTGTATCCGGGTATGCCCATATGTGCCGGGTTAACGGATTGGCGTCATCGAATATGGCGTTTGCCATTCGGCTGTTGAGCAGCAGGCCCTCGATCCTCCAGCCGCGGTAGGTTCGGCTTTTGTAAGTAGGCTCGCCATTGATAAGGAACTGTTCTTGATCAATTGAGACTGTGGTGGAGGAATTATTCACCGGAAGCGGCTTTAACAAGCTCGTTGCGCACGCGTTCCGCCACAATCTCAAGCTCGCCTTCCTGGATGTTGAGCGGATCGATGACGAGTTGGCGTTCTGGCCCGTAGTTCGCAACGTAGATCCGGGGAGTCCCTGCCATCAATCGACGGTGGATCTCATCCCGGTCTGGGCCACGCCAGTCGGAACTGAATGAGATCACTGCATGTGGAATGTAATGGTCTCGGTCATGGACGACCGAGACAGCAATGCCGGGCACTTCAATAATCTGGTCAACCACCATCTGCATCATCTCGCTGTAACGCTTCGTTTCATCCTCTTCATCGGTCTCAACGAACTCGCCCAGCGCCGCAACCAGACCTGCCATCTCCTCTTTTGAGACTTTCTGAGCCCTGGCGATTCCCACGTTTGGGAAGTTGTTGAGGCGCGCGTATTCAACCCACTCGGGTGTGCCAGCCAGGACGCCGGTGCTCTGTGGACCTCTAATTCCTTTGCCACCACTAAAGCTGACCAGATCAGCACCCTGGTCAAGAAACAGTTTGAGGTTTGAGCGTGGTGGGAGCATTGATGCTGCATCGCATAGCACTGGGAGATCGTGTCTGTGCGCAATCTCTACCAGCTGCTCCAGCGGAACGATGTCGTTGCGTTTGTACGGTGACTCCAGGTGGATGATTGCGGCAGTGTTTTCGTCGATAGCATCTTCCACTTCATCTGGCGAGCAGGTAGCGCCGTCCCCAACTTCTTTAAATCGCCCTCCCGAGGTCAAGTAGAGATGGTCGTAAATAAAGCGGTGGTGCTTTTGGATGATCAGATCATTGGCCATGCCGTCGGTGTTTGGAAGCGCGGCGATCTTGTCAGGGTCGTCCCGGGCGATTGCCGCTGCTGCCTGAACAACGAGTCCTCCGGATGCCCCGGACGTAATAGTGGCGGCCGGCGCGCCAATCAACTCAGCAATAGCCTTCCCTGCCTCGATGATGAACTCGTCGATGTTGTAGAACTGGCCTGATGCCTCTTGCATCGCCTCCATGGCCACCTCACGAGGACGGCTTCCCGAATGTTTCGTATTTGGGCCGCCCGCATTGATAACGGGTTCAACGTCCAACCGATCTAGAACACTCATTGCAGGTAGTCCTTCTTTGATCTGGGCTTGATTCGATTTTGATCTGGATCACTCTGGAGCGATCTTCAATATGTCTTGAGAAATTGCGGCTAGCCTAGCATCCACAATATCCAGCCTCAATCGCGCACTTGAACCAATCGTCGGAGCCGGACTGTGCCCTGCTATGCTTGACCAGAGGCGCTATCGCGCGCCTGTTAATTGATCTGTTGACCCATTTCTTGCTTACGACCTGCGGGTTATTAACTTATGGCCATCGAAGAGATTTCAGCACCATTGCCGATGCTCGGTAGTATCGACGCGATTGAAGTTGTGGAAGACGCGTCTCCCGGTATCTCTGAGATCACGTTGCGCGGTCTTGAAGGTCAGACTCTCATCTTGAACGACGATCATGTTGCGGTTGATGGCAGTGGCAACGATTGGCCGGGCTGGGCGGTGGCGATACTCACAGAAATTTCCGCTGTCAGGGTCTCTTCGAGGTCGAAAGACCGTGGCGCGTTGATCTGGGGCGTTGTTGGGGCGATTGCGGCGATTGGAGTCTGGCAGGTTGCCAGCAATGACGCCGTCAGCCTGATCGGTGGCCTGGTTGTTGGTGTCATATCTCTTATCTTGCTTGGCGAATTCTTTCTCAAACCGCCGGATCTGCAACTCGACATCATTGTCGGCTCTAACGTGATGAGCACCTCTATCAAACGCGGCCAGTCCGGGGAGGCACGGGAATTCGCCATGGCGATTCTTGACACCAGGACTCGAGCGCTTGCTCCTCCACCGGCACCGAATCCTGCGACAACGCAGACGTGGTCGACCCGGGTTTCCAACTTCCCGCCGCTATACCCTGGGTCCTAATCCCGAGTTCTGGGCGCTCAGGCTACTTTCCCGAGGCGTAACGAGGGATCGACATCGAGGTCGTAGCCCGACGTCTCGCCTCTGGCTAGATGATGGTATGCAGCCGCTGCGATCATAGCGCCATTGTCGGTGCAAAGTATCGGTGGCGGAATGAACACCGGCAGCGTCGATTGCCTGTGGAACTGCTGCCGCAATCTACCGTTAGCGGCCACTCCACCGCCAACGATAATCCCATTACACTCGAACTGTTCCGCGGCCGCAACAGTCTTCGTGACGAGCACATCGACAATCGATTCCTGAAGCTCATGAGATAGGCCTGCTACCAAACGATTGTCGCGTCCGGCATCCGTAAGACCAAGGTCCTCCGCTCGGCGCAGCATGGCTGTCTTTAGCCCGCTGAAGCTGAAGTCGTGCGTTTCCCTGATCCACGCCCTTGGGAGTCGCTCAAGATCGGGATGGCGCTCGGCAACTCGCGATATTTCTGGGCCGCCCGGATAGGGCATCCCCATGATTCGAGCACACTTATCGAACGCCTCACCAGCCGCATCGTCTCTGGTTGCGCCGATCAACTCGTACTGCGTGTGGCTGCGGATCACAATCAACTCCGTATGACCGCCGCTCACGATAATCCCCATTAGAGGGAACGCAGGGTTTTCTCTGAGTACACCGAATTCTTCAACGAGCCAGGCGGCCTTCAGGTGTCCCTCAAGGTGGTTCACGCCCAGTAGCGGCACTCCGAGTGACGCAGATAGTCCTTTGGCGGCGTTAACGCCTACGATCAGTGCACCAGCCAGGCCGGGGCCGCTGGTGACTGCGACCGCATCGACATCGGACCAGACAAGACTTGCGTCTTCCAGGGCTTCACGAATCACAGGAGTGATTGCCAGAATGTGCTGGCGCGACGCAAGCTCCGGGACAATCCCGCCGTGCAACGAGTGCATCTCTGCCTGTGAGGCGATCACGTTAGAGAGTACGCGCGTGCCATCGGTGACGATCGCTGCGGCAGTTTCGTCGCATGATGTTTCTATGCCAAGGATATTCACGGGAGAAGCGAGCGCCTGTTCGAGATTCTTGAAATTCATGTTTCGCAATTGAATTGTAATCAACGCCGACGCAGCGATCAGTCAGCAGTTTCCACTCGTATCATTAGACGCATCCTTTCCAACGCAACAATTTTCATCCATAACGAGTCGCCCTAGATGCGTTCGCACTCCAACCTAATGATGATGGGGATCATCGCCATCGTCGTTGGCATTCTTGCTGTCGGCGGCGGGGTGATATATCTCGTCGTACAACAGGAGGCGTTGGATGAGTTGAACGAGTTCGTTGTAGCGGTTCCAACCGAGACACGAGACGCATGGGTTCAACCACCAGTAAAGCCGACTGCCACTGCTGCTACGACCGTTGTGGCATCCGTTGATTCCGACCCCGAAGTAGTCTCACCGATCGAGTTTGACTTCGCCGGTCTCTATCCCGCAGATCAGACAAATCCGCGCTTTTGGTCCGACCCGCTGTTCGCTGGCACCGGGCCGTTCGGGGGCCCAACTATTCCCGATGGTTTTGAGTTCGTGTCCAATCTCGACGCTCTCAGAAAAGATGTGGTGAGCGGCGAGCCGAAGATGCTGCTAATTCCGTCGATTGGTCTCATAGCTCCAGTAGCAGAGCTGATAATCCTGGAGGAAGAGAGCGGCGCAAGGTACGAGCAGCCGGTCAACCTCGTCGGTCACATTCCAGAGACGCCAAATCCGGGGCAGCCGGGCAACGGTTGGTATTTTGGCCACCTTGAGAGTCCAATTCTGGGCGAAGGCAACATCTTCAACCGACTTCCAGACATTGTCGAGATGATCAAAAACGATCCCGTGGATGTAATAATTGAGACCGACAATGAGGCTTTCTTGTATCGCGTGACTGGATCAAACGTAATTCCGAAAGAAGACATTGAGCTATACCGGTCTGACACCGCCACAGTCACACTGGTCGCCAGTTTTCCTTCGCGCGTGTACTCGCACAGACTGCTGATTACGGCAGAGTTAATCGCGGCCAAACTCAACTCCTAGCAGTTATGGCGCGGTTCCTACCGTAAATGCTGTTTATCGCGACTCTGATCTGCGCGACACTATTCTGACATTGCGACAAATTTCACAAGTTGTGACATAGCGCGGCGGAAAACGAGTTCGGATTAAATTATTGACTACTTCGGCCGCGCCAACTGACGATGGCGCCAGATCAGTTTCTCAAGGCACCGATGCTCCCTGGACCGATCGGGTCTACCTTTATCTCCTTGGTTTTTCCGTCATTGGAATCCTGAGTCAAATCACCCTTGGTGGCGTCGTCCGAGTGACCGGATCGGGTGATGGATGCCCGGACTGGCCTACCTGTTTCGGCAGATGGATTCCACCGTGGGAGTACCACGCGATCCTGGAGTACAGCCACCGGTCGACCGGGACTGTTGTTGGGATAATTATGCTCCTGGCCCTCGTACGGACCTTCCAGAAGTACCGCTCAAATCGAACCCTTTTGTACGTCCTTTCGTCCGCGTTCGTCCTCGTGGGCATAGTGGGGGTCATTGGTGGGCAGGTAGTTCTGAACGACCTCAATCCGGCGATCCGAACGCTCCACCTTGGCCTTGCCGAGATAGTTTTGCTCCTCATGATTGTGGCCTTCGTTATCGCTGTCACCAATCCTGTCAGTAGATCATTCAATGTGGCCCAGAGTCTGGAAGCACGGCAGGTTGGCAAGATCGCCGGGTGGGCAGCGGTAATAGCGCTTGTGGCGCTCCTGTCTGGCGCCTACGCCGTGTGGCGCAACGCTGGTGGAGTTTGCGGTTCATGGCCGCTCTGTGGTGGCCCGCTGATCCCCGAGATAACGTTGACATTCATCCACATGATCCACCGGGTACTGGCGGGAGTCAGCGTTGTGTTGGCCGCATACGCTGCGTACCGGGTGTATCGACTTGAAGGATCAAGCCAACTACTCCGCCTTGCCGCGGCCGTCGTCGGTATCGTGATCACCGCGCAGATGTTCATCGGTGCGGCGAATCCATGGACCGATTTCGATACCTGGGCAAAGGCCTCTCATTTGAGCATGGCAACCGTAATGTTCGCCGCAACATCGCTGGTAGCAGTTATCATCTGGCTGTCAATCTACCGGGAAGAACGCGGAACCGTGGCAAAATCGATTGAGTAGCCGAGCAATACCCAGGAGCACTGGTCTGATGCAGGTGGTCAGCGACCACATAGCTCTCACCAAACCGAGAGTGATCAGTCTGCTGCTATGGACCGCATTTGGCGGAATGGTCATTGCAGACCGCGGCATCCCCGCACTCACCATAGTGGGAGCAGTGCTGGTGGGTGGTGCGCTTGCCTCTGGCGGAGCCAGCGCCATCAATCAGGCGCTGGAAGGCGAACTTGACGTCGCCATGCGCAGGACTTCAAACCGACCTGTTGCCTCAGGGCGCGTCAGTATTCGGCATGCCATGGGCTACGGCCTCTTGCTCAATGTGGCCGCATTCATTCTGATACTGCTCGGCGCTAATTTGCTGGCAGCCCTGCTGACGATGAGCGGCACCGTGATCTACGTGTTCGTCTACACCATCTGGTTGAAGCGTAGTACGACGCAAAACATTGTTATTGGCGGCGCTGCCGGTGCGGTACCACCACTGGTCGGGTGGGCGGCTGTTACTGGCGATGTCACACTGCCAGCGTGGTATCTGTTCGCGATCATTTTCTTCTGGACGCCACCCCACTTCTGGGCGCTGGCGATCATGATTAAGGACGACTACAAAGCTGCAGGGATACCGATGCTCCCCGTGATCGTTGGTTTCAACGAAACCCGCAGGGCGATCTTCCTCTACACATGGATACTGCTGGGTCTTACATCCCTGCTCTACGTAACCACGGACCATCTTTCTGCGGTGTATCTGGTCGGGTCGCTGGTGTTGGGAGTGATCTACATCGGGTTCGCAGCTCGGCTCTGGTGGCAGACAGAGCGGAAGGCAGTAGTTGCGCTCTACTTGTACTCATTGCTCTATTTGGCGCTCCTGTTCGGGTTGATGATGCTGGACGCCTCGTTCGATTAGCGCCGGGCAGTTGTGGTCGGACGGTCGCGATGCAGAGAACCTGGCGTCGCGTGGGAATCCCCGCAGACCGATTGCTGGCTGGAAGCCCGCGCTACGGGATCATCGGTAGCCACCGGGCTGGAAACTCACCCAGACTCCGCATAGAGTGATGGCCTTATGAAATGGACTCGCGTACTGGGATTTGGGATTGGAGCGGCGGCGGGCTCTTATGTTGGGATCTCCGCGCTTATGGCGCGTGGACTCACCAATACAGAGCGTCGTCCTCTGTTGGATGATCCATCTTCGGTAGACCTCGATTTCACGCAGATCAATTTCCGTAGCGCTGGCGATAGGCTTTCCCTCAGCGGTTGGATTATCAGAGCCCAATCGTCGAATGCCGAGCCCGCGCGCTGGGTAGTAATCGTTCACGGCCACTCCGCGCACCGCGCTGACCCGGAAGTTGGCGCATTGCCGTTGGCTCGAGACCTGGTGAAGGCTGGCTACTCCGTCTTCATGTTTGATCTCAGAGGATGCGGCACATCTCGGGCGAGGCCGGCGTCCGCCGGCTACCACGAGCAGCGCGATCTAATTGGGGCGCTTCGCTATCTGGAGTCAATGGGCGTCAGCGAGGACCGGATCGGCGTAGTGGGCTTCTCGTTGGGCGGGGCGGTAGCGATTCTCGCATGTGGCAGGTACGGCGGAGCTGCCGCGGTGGTTGCCGACAGTTCATTCGCCGACCTTGAATTGCGAGTGCAGCAAAGTATGTCTGGAAATCTAACGCCACTAAAGATATTCAGACCGGGAATGCGGGTGATGGCAAGAGTTCTCTTTGGAATCGACATGGGTTCGGTGAGTCCGATGCGGGCAATATCCGAATCGAACGTCCCGGTGCTGTTGATCCACGGTGATAAGGACGAGATCGTCCCCATGATTCATTACCGTCTGCTCGCCCGCGCCGTTGAGGCGGGATTAGGTGAGACATGGCTTGTGGAAGGGGCGGGCCACGCCCAGGGTTACCGAACGGCACCAGAGCAGTACGCTGAGCGCGTACTCTCGTTCCTGGACAGGTGGATGGACGTCCCGGTAGAGCGGGACTCTGCTAACTCAGGCGGTAGCTAGGGCTGTCTGAGCGGCCTGCGCCAGCGATGCGAATGCAGCCGGTTCACGCACTGAGAGATCAGCCAGAACTTTACGATCGACTTCAACCTCGGCCAGCTTCAGTCCACGAATAAACTTGCTGTAGCTCAAGCCGTGAAGGTGAGCTGCTGCATTGATGCGGGTGATCCAAAGCCTGCGCATGTCACGTTTACGTAGCTTCCGGTGCGCAGTGGCGTATGCCAGGGCGTGGAGAAGCGACTCTTTTGCCGTGCTGAAACGTGTGCTTCGGGCGCCGCGGTGTCCGCGTACCGCCTTCATTACGGCTTTGTGCCGCCTGTGCCGCGTGAAGCCTGTTTTTACTCTTGCCAATTTCGGGAATCTCCGTGGTCATAATCACGCGAGCTAAAGCCTCGCGATTCGTTTTGGTCTCTACGAGGGCAGGAAGAGCTTAATCTTCTTGGCCATTGCCTTCGATACGCCGATCTTCTTGTCTAGCATGCGCTTTACGCGCGCAGCCTTATTACGGCGGAAGTGACTTTTGGGGCCCTTGGTCCTGACGACCTTACCGGTCCCTGTTATATGAAATCGGCGCTTGGCGCCTTTGTGCGTTTTTATTTTAGGCATCTGATGCGTTATTTCCGGATGATGCGCCCACGGGCTGACTGGTGCCGGGAGCTAGAACTATGCTGATCGCTCGCACCTCAACGGTGGGTGCTTTTTCTAATTTTGCCTCGTTGGCTACCGCTTCTGCCACTTTCCTGAGAACTTTGACTGCAACTTCCGGATGCTGGTTCTCTCTGCCTCTCATCCTCACAAAAACTCGGACCTTCGCTCCATCGGCCAGAAGTTCTCTGACTTTGCGAATCTTCGCTTCGATGTCGTGCTGTCCGATTTTCGGTGAGAGGCGAACCGCCCTTAGTTCAGTCTTTACCTGTGACCTGCGGGCCTCCTTGGCCTTCTTTGATTGGACAAATTTGAAGCGTCCGTAATCAAGCAATTTTACTACTGGTGGTGATTGGTTTGGACCAACCTCCACTAAATCAAGACCGCGTTCTCGCGCTAGTGCTAGCGCGTCTCGCGTTTCCATGACAACTGACTCGGCATCATCATTGCCGTCACCCGAGCCGATTAGACGCACCTCAGGTACGCGAATCAAGTGATTTAGTCGGTAATCCTTTGCTATTCCAGAACGCTCCCTGAAAACAACGGCGCAGACAAACTGCGCCACAAACATTTTTACAAGCTGCAATTATAGCTACCCGCAAGTTGGAGCGTCAACGAAATTCGCACGTTTCCCGAGGAATACTGCAATCTTGCGTTTTTGTTCATGGTTGCAATAACAACCCTGTGCTACGATTGGATCAGCATTCCCACACTCTGCTGGGCGTTCATTAATAGTGAACCTGAAAGCAGATTCCCGCGTCGAAAACAATGTTCGACGCAAAAATAGTTGTCGCGGACGTACTCCCCCAACCGTCCTTGCCACAACAATTCGTGACGGAGAATCATCCCAGTGAGCAATCGTTGGATGCGTAACGGGTTCGTCTACGTACTGATCGTTCTTGGTGTCATCACCATCTTCCTGGTGTTCTTTAATGACCCGCTTGGCGATACCCAGGACATTCCGATCAGCGACGTGATTTCCCGCGCTAAGTCCGGTACCCCAATTCAAATTGAAGTCTCTGGTGACCTTCTGACGATACGGGATGGGACGCAGACGTTCCAATCTCGTAAAGAACCCAATTCAAGCCTGGTTGAAACGCTGGAATCTTCTGGCGTCGACACAAGTCGGGTATCAATCACCGTCAAAGGATCTAGTGGTCTCAGCAGTATCGTTGGCATCCTGTTCAACTTCTTGCCGCTGATCCTATTTGGCGGAATTCTGCTGTTCATGATGCGTCAGGCGCAGAGCAGCGGCAATCAGGCAATGGGCTTTGGGCGCAGCAAGGCGCGCATGTTTGTTGGTACCAAGGCCACGGTCACATTCTTTGACGTGGCGGGTGTGCCAGAAGCCAAACAGGAACTTGAAGAGGTTGTTGAATTCCTGAAGTACCCTGAGCGATTCGTTGCACTGGGGGCCAGGATTCCTGCTGGAGTTCTGCTAGTTGGCCCTCCGGGAACAGGCAAAACTCTACTAGCACGAGCTGTTGCAGGCGAGGCTGGAGTGCCATTCTTCTCAATCTCCGGTTCGGAGTTTGTTGAGATGTTCGTGGGCGTGGGCGCTTCCCGTGTCCGCGACCTTTTTGAACAGGCGAGACGACACGCTCCGGCCATCATCTTCGTTGATGAGATCGACGCGGTTGGGCGTCACCGAGGCGCTGGTCTGGGTGGCGGTCACGATGAGCGTGAGCAGACCCTGAACCAGATGCTTGTGGAGATGGATGGGTTTGAAACGGGAACCAATGTGATTGTTATTGCGGCCACCAACAGGCCGGACATCTTGGATCCGGCCCTTTTGCGGCCGGGCAGATTCGACCGACGAGTGATCCTGGACGCTCCAGACATCCGTGGTCGCACTGCCATTCTTGAAGTGCATGCCAAAGGTAAGCCGTTTGAGGCAGGTGTTGACCTTCAGGAGATCGCCAAGCAGACGCCCGGTTTCAGTGGAGCCGATCTTGCGAACCTGATCAACGAGTCAGCGATTCTCGCCGCTCGTCGAAACAGGAAGACCATCAGTTTTGATGAGATGGCTGAAGCGATCGACCGGGTTATCGCAGGTCCCGCTCGAAAGAGCCGAATCATCAGTAAGCATGAGCGCGAAGTGGTGGCTTTCCACGAAGCTGGTCACGCCCTGGTTGCGCAGCTTGACCCGAATGCCGACAACGTTCACAAAATCTCCATTGTGGCTCGTGGTCAGATGGGCGGCTATACGCGATACGTTCCGGATGAGGAGCGGACCCTTCAGACCAAGGAGCAGTTCCGCTCCAACATCGCAGCCGCTATGGGCGGCAGAGCAGCCGAAGAGATCAAGTTCAAACAGATCACGACCGGTGCTTCAAATGACATCGAGAAGGCGACCGCCATTGCGAAAGCGATGGTCACCCGCTACGGCATGAGCGAGAAGCTTGGTCCAAGGTCGTTTGGTAAGCGGGAGGAGATGGTCTTCCTTGGCAAGGAGTTGGGTGAACAGCGCGACTACAGCCTCAGGACCGAGATCATCATCGATAAAGAAATGGATGCTGAGATTGAGATGGGCTTGCGCCAGGCACACGACACGATCGAGGGGAATATGGACGCCCTGAATCGAATCGCTGCGCACCTCCTGGAGAACGAGACGATTGAGGCTCACGAGATTGAGGCGATCGTCGCTGGCGACCCCGTTCCCCCACGGCCAATGGGCACATCGGTAACCAAAGCTCCTGTCACGAGCGACGAATCAAGCGATCAGGCTACCCCGGACAAGCCTGACGTCAGCATGCCGGAACCTGAGGGCGCATAGCTTCAAGTAAGAATTAAACACAAGAGAGGGCCGGTGACACCACCGGCCCTCTCTTGTTATTTACGCAGTTTGAAGATTATGCCTCGTCGGCGTCTTGCTCTGCCAATTGGCGTTCCCGGAATGAGAGTCCCCAGCGGTTCATGATCTCGTGAACCGCTGGCAGATCGAGCCCTCCCAGTTCCTTGAAGAAGCCCGCCAGGACGTGCGCATGTCGTAACTCCACGTCACAGACCCAACTTCGATCCGCCGGAACCATGTATAGCTGACCGTTCTGGTGCTTGCACTGTACCTCCAGCCGATCGCTAGTCTCAGACGAGTGAAGGGTAAGTCCGTAATTAGGTGTTGCAGATGTGGTCATGGTGTAAGAGGCCTCATGAAATTGGTCGGTATGCTGAATGCCGAGGGATATCGTACGCGGGAGGGCGGCCCAATCAAAGTGCGGTCCCATATACGCGGTCCGGTACGATGGTTATCACGGCGCGATGGTCATCAAGCATGGCCTGATCGTATTCATCCCAGTTTGAGTGTTCGCCTGAGATCTGGCGGTAGATAGTTCGGCAGGTTTTCAGGTAATCGGCGCGTGGCGTGTTTTCCTGTGTGACCAAGTGGGCGTTGCCTTCCAGTACAACATAGCCCCACCAATCTTCTTTTGAGATCAGGAGGGAGCAGCGGGAGTCACGAGCCAGATTCTTGTATTTGGCTCTATCCTCAGTGGTGGTGAAAGAGACGCCATTCTCAGCTGGCGTGCTGACGACGATGCTCATCTGAGCCGCGCCACCGCGTCGAAACGTGGTCAGCACGGCCTTGTTGTTCGCCATTGCGAACTCACGCAATTCGGGGGTGATCATTTCTGCGTTCCTTCTGATCCCAATACGAAGTCGACTTCATAGATGTCGTATCGGGCCAGCTTCATACCCATTTTCCGGTAAACAGTCTGAGCCGCTGTGTTGGTCTTATCGACGTAAAGGCGGATTCCAGCGACATCATCAGCCACTTCCGCCTGTTTATACAGGTGTTCATACAAGGCCCGGTAGACTCCCGTCTTCCTGTGCGTAGCTTCCACGTAGACGCTTTGAATCCACCAGATGTTTCCGTTGCGCCAATCGCTCCATTCAAACGTGATCATCAGGCAACCCACGACCTCGCCATCAATCTCAGCTACTGTGTAGAAGCCGCGAGTAGGATTGGCCAACACTGCGGCAACTCCATGCGCCACAATCTCAGGGTCCAGTGTTTTTGCTTCGGTTTCATGGGCCATCAACTGGTTGAAGCGAGCGATTTGCTCTGCATCGCTGGGAGTGGCCTGACGTATGTTCATATGAGGTGGGTTATCGTTGGCTAATCGGTTGCGCATCAATGGCAGCGGTCATATCAATACTTTCGGGAGTGGTACTACATGAGTGTGCATTACGAAGACGAGACGTTCAAACTTCAGGTCTTCGTGTCCGGGTTTTCCAATAACGCATGGTTACTGACGGACAAGGCGAGTGACGAGAGTCTGATCATCGACACTCCCGGCAATCCAGCTGAGCTTTTGAATGCAGCGGGCGAGACGAGCGTGATCGGCATTTTGATCACTCACAATCACAGCGATCACCTTGAGGGTTTCGGGGATGTTTACGCCAGCCACGCCGTACCGGTCGGGATCGGTGCGGACGATGCACCAGCAATCGCAAGCCGACTAATCGCGGGGTCCATTGATGTGGCGCACGACGTGTCGGTTTCGTTTGGCGGGCTTTCGCTGACGGCGATTTCAACGCCGGGACACACGCCCGGTTCAACTTGCTACTACTTGCCCTCTAATGGCGGCCACCTTTTCTCTGGCGACACGCTATTTCCTGGCGGCCCGGGCAAGTCAGGTTCTCCTGCTGCATTTGCTCAGATGCTGGAGGGTATATCGACGAAGCTTCTGACGTTGCCTGCCACGGTGGCCGTCCATCCGGGTCACGGCGACGATTCTAATGTTGCCAAATCGCTGGCCGAGTACGAGATGTTCGCGTCCGGAGACCACGATTCAAATCTTTTTGGGGATGTGACCTGGCTTGGCGTATAGGCCAAAACTACCTCACCTGAGTCCACCGGACATGAGTCCGCCGGATATTCGATCAGATATCCGCCAGAGTGTTCAATGGGATCAGCGGGACGTAGTGCTCGCCCTTGGGACCGCGTTGGCGATATTTATTGGTTCAACGCTGCTCCTTGTTCTCCTGTTCGCAGGCGATGACTCAGACGAATTTTTTCGGGACGCCACTTTTGGAGGAGTGCCGGCCGGACTGTGGATCGTGGCCGTGCAGCAGATCATCTTTGTGTTCGCGGCCTGGCGATTCTCAGTTAGCAAGTACCGTCTTGATGTGCGAACTCTGGGCTTTACCCGCGCCGAGGGCCGGCTACCGTACCTATTGGCGTTTGGCGGGTGGGTGGCGACGCTGTTCGCAATCGTGTTCTGGCAAGCCATTATTGGCTGGATCGGTATCGACGCCCTCACTCCCGAAGGCAACGTAGACGAGATACTAGATTTTGGTGGCAACATGTTCACCACGCTTCTGGTGGTTGGCCTGTGGGGTCCGGTGGCTGAGGAGATATTTTTTCGCGGATTCGCGCTGGCGGGCCTGCGGCGACGGTTTGGAGATCGGGCGGCGTTGGTCCTGACGGCAGGGCTGTTCGCGCTGTTCCATATTGAACCCACGATCTACGTACCCATCTTCTTTTTTGGTATCGTTCTTGGCTGGTTGTACCTGAAGACAAATTCGCTGTGGCCGTCTATCTTCATTCATGTGATTCACAATACGATTATCTTGTTGACCACTATCCTGGCCGAATAGGCAAAGGAGCACCTTGGCAGACGTAGTTCGCTCTGCAATTGAGTTGGCTAATTCAGAAGGCAGGACCGCGGTTGTGCCTTTTATTACAATCGGACATCCCACGCTTGAGGCCTCGATCGACTGCGTGGAGGCCGTTGTTGGAGCTGGGGCAGACGTGGTTGAGCTTGGTGTCCCATTCAGCGATCCGCTGGCAGAAGGTCCGGTTATCCAGGCGTCAAGCTTCAAGGCCCTGGAGAATGGGATAACAGTTAGCGATTGCATCGCGGCTGCAGCTGAGTTGCGCAGTCGGGGTATCACAGCGCCGTTCGCATTGATGGGCTACTACAATCCCATCCTTTCGTACGGATCAGACCGGTTCTGCAAAGATGCTTCACAGGCAGGCGTGAATGGGCTGATCGTGCCGGACTTACCAACTGAAGAAGCCGGGCCATTGCTGGAGATTTCTCGGAAATATGACTTGAGCCTGATTCCGCTGGTGGCCCTGACAAGTCCAGAGGCGCGAGTCAAAGCAGCTTGCGAAACCGCATCGGGGTTCGTGTACTGCGTCTCAACTCTTGGTGTTACGGGTGCTCGGAATGAGATATCCGGGCGCGTTCGGGGACTCGTAGATATCGTCAAGCGCCACACGGATATTCCAACCGGAGTAGGATTCGGCGTTTCAACTTCCGAACATGTTGCTGAGATAGGCGATTTCGCAGACGCAGCAGTGGTTGGCAGTGCCTTGATCAGGGCGATTGACGATGGGCCGGTGGCGTCCGCACCTGAACGTGCCGCCAAGTTCATTCGGGATCTGAGCGGTGGATCTGTGCGAAAGAAAGAGACGACGAGTTGACGAAAGTTAGAGGCGTACGCGGCGCGACCACGGCGGCTGATTTGTCCGCTGAAGCTATTGAAGACGCCACGCTGGAAATGGTCCGTGAATTACTGTCCGCCAATGAGATTGATGCTGATGACATTGCGGCCGTCACGTTCACTACCAGCCCTGATCTTGCCGCTGATTTTCCAGCGAGGTCAGCTCGAGAAAGCGTTCCCGGTTGGGAGCATGTGCCGCTGATCAATACCCATGAGATGTCTGTGCCACATGGCCAGAAACGATGTATACGAGTTCTGGTTTTGTGGAATACTGATAGATCACAACAGGAAATTAAGCACGTGTACCTCCGAGAGGCGCATAATCTCCGTCAACGTGCGAAACCGCAATAGACTTATGGCAACCATTTCACAACAAGCGCAGGCGACCCGATCGGTAACGATTGGAGTTCCGCTCCGCGCCGTTGATCTTGCGGCTAATTCGCCTGACGCATCCGCCCACTGGTTTAGCAGGCCGGGATTTGGCTATCCGGGCTGCGTATATATGAGCTGACAGCCCTGATACCGAGTTCCGGCTCTCCCGAATCGTCCAGTCAACCAACCAGTCCGAGTTAACCTAAAGCCATGTCTGATAACACATCTCCTACGTACAACCTGAACGTCAAGTCAATTGACCACCTTGATCCACCGTCGCAGTACCTGGATCGACTCCCGATTACACCGGAAATCGCAGAGCTGGTAACCAATGCCAGAGAAGATATAACGCGAATACTCCACGGCAACGACAAGCGATTCCTTGTCGTTGTTGGCCCTTGCTCCATTCACGATGAAAAAGCAGGCCTTGAATACGCCGAGAAACTATGCGGCCTCAAGGACAAAGTCTCAGAGAATTTGCTCGTTGTAATGCGGGTCTACTTCGAGAAGCCGCGGACCACCGTTGGCTGGAAGGGCCTCATCAACGACCCAAACCTGAACGGTACGTTCGATATGGCCAGTGGGCTTGATCGGGCGCGCAGATTCCTCCTGCAAATCGGTGAGATGGGCCTACCTACCGCTTCCGAATTTCTTGATCCGTTCACCCCGCAGTACCTGGCGGATCTCGTCTCATGGGGAGCCATTGGTGCTCGGACAACTGAGAGCCAGACACACAGACAGATGGCCAGTGGATTGAGCATGCCCATTGGCTACAAAAACGGTACAGGCGGCTCGCTTCAGATAGCGGTAGACGCCCTCGTAGCGTCGCAATCCTCGCACTCATTTCTCGGCATTGATCTTGATGGCCACGCCGCAATCGTGAATACCACTGGAAATGCTGCGGGTCACATTATTCTGCGAGGCGGCTCCACTGGCCCGAACTACGATGCCGAGACTGTGGCAAAGGCGAGGAGTCTACTGCTTGACGCAGGATTGGATCCGAGCATTGTGATCGACTGTTCTCACGCCAACAGTTACAAAGACCACCGGAATCAGGGCAAGGTCTGTCGCGATGTCATCAACCAGAGAGTTGGTGGTGACGAGGCGGTGGTTGGCATCATGGTTGAGAGCCACATTAATGAGGGCGCCCAGAAACTTGGGGACGACCCGTTTGCCCTGGAGTACGGGGTATCCATTACTGATGCCTGCGTTGGCTGGGAGGAGACGGAAACCCTTCTCCTGGAGGCCAACGAAGCCCTTTCGGCGACGAAGGTCGGCGCGCTGGCTTAGGACCGAACGTCTTGAGCCTTCAATCCATACTCCAAGAGCATTTCAACGGACGACCCAGCGCAGTAACGGTGGGCACGTTTGACGGGGTTCACCTGGGCCATCAGGCGTTGCTTGGTAAGGCCGTTGAACTCGCGCGTGGTGCGGAACAGTCAATGCAGTCTGTTGCCATCACGTTCGTTCGCCCGCCAAGGATAGTGCTAAGCCCACAGGCAGATTTCTCGTTCCTCTGTTCCCTTGAAGAGCGCGTTCAACTGATTCATAACCTCGGGATAGACGTTGTTATTCCCGTGGAGTTCGACGATGTAGTGCGGGATATATCCCCTGAAGAGTTCGCCTTGATGCTTACGAATACCCTGCGGATGGAGTATTACATCGCCGGGCCGGGCTCGGCCGTTGGCAAAAACCGAAGTGGTAATTCTGAGGCAATGAAGTCAATCGGTAAGAAACTTGGATACCAGGTCCACTCTGTGTCGCCAGTGATCTACAACGGCGACTCCGTGAGTAGTTCGCTGATTAGGACCGTATTGGCCGGGGGACGAACGGGTGAGGTTGCTGGAATGCTGGGTCGCAGGTACTCACTAACCGGCACCGTGGAAAAGGGCCATCAGCGCGGCCGCGAGATTGGATTTCCTACAGCAAACGTCTCAGTAGGATCGCATGAATACCCAATCTCAATTCCCGCCGATGGAATCTACGCTAGTTGGGCAGTGCTGGATGACGGCACCCGCAATATGGCTGCGACCAGTATTGGCAATCGCCCCACATTTGATGACGGAAATGCTCGGACAATAGAGGCCTATCTGCTTGACTTCGACGCTGACCTTTATATGAGGGCGCTCTCGCTGGAATTCGTCCGCCGATTGCGCCCAGAAGAGAAGTTCTCAGGCGTTGACGCGCTTGTGGAACAGATGAATCAAGACGTTGAGAACACCAGAAATATCCTGGAGCAAGACCTCCGGGTTGTCGATGTAAATGAGTAAAACAATGAACGCATTTGAAGATTTGAAGTGGCGGGGCGCTATTTACGACTCCACGCCCGGAGCTGAAAACCTCCTTGGCGGCGAAAAGACGACTATTTACTGTGGATTCGACCCCACCGCGAAGAGCCTTCACATTGGGAATCTGGTCCCCATCATGGGTTTGATGCGGCTGCAGCGGCACGGTCACACTCCGATCGCCCTGGTGGGCGGCGGCACGGGCATGATTGGCGATCCAAGCGGCAAAAGCGCCGAGCGCCCGTTGCTCTCAACCTCCGAAATTGAGGGCAATGTGTACGCGGTTCGTGAGCAATTGGGCAGGTTTCTGGATTTCGAGTCTGACAGTAACCCTGCCCGTGTCGTGAACAACGCAAACTGGTTGATGGACACCAGCGCCATTGAGTTCATGCGTGACGTGGGTAAGCACTTCTCAGTGAACCGCATGCTCACTCGTGAGTCGGTCAAGAATCGGCTGGAACGTGAAGATGGGATTTCGTACACAGAGTTCAGCTACATGCTGCTGCAGGCGTACGACTACCTTGTCTTGCACGATCGTTACGACTGCAAGATGCAGATTGGCGGCAGCGACCAGTGGGGCAATCTGCTTGGTGGGGTTGATCTGATTCGACGTGTCCGCTCATCTGAGGCACAGGCGCTGGTATACCCGTTGATTACGACTGCCACGGGTGAGAAATTCGGGAAAAGCGTGGGTGGCGCTCCCGCTCTAGATCCGGAAGTTACATCCCCATTTAAGCTCTACCAGTTCTTCCTGAACACAGCAGACGCTGATGTTGTTCCCTATTTGAAACTGTTTAGCTTTCTCTCCGAGCAAGAAATATCCGAAATCGGCGGCGCCACGATGGAACGCCCAAAAGAGCGTGAGGGACAGCGGCGACTCGCGAGGGAAGTTACTGAACTAGTGCATGGACCCGGGGGGCTTCAAGCTGCAGAGGCTGCCAGCAAGGTCCTGTTTGGCGGAGATGTGAGTGGTCTTTCCGCCAGTGAACTGCATGACATCTTCTCAGATGTACCTTCAAGTGACATGGCAAAGTCCGGGCTTGAGGGTCCGGGCATGGCACTTTCAAAATTGCTGGCAGAAACAGGCGTTGCGAAGTCAGCCGGTGAGGCTCGGAGGCTTGTCGAGCAGGGCGGGATTTACGTGAATAATCAGCGCGAAAGCGACGCTGCCCGAGCAGTGACGTCAGACGATGCAATAGAAGGCCAAGTCATTGTGTTGCGGCGAGGTGCGCGGGCGTTCCATCTGGTGGAACTTGTGTAGCAACACGCAGGGCCTATAACCAGGTGTCTGCTAGCATTTTGTAGTGGATTCCGCTCCTTAGAAGCCGTGCTAGAGACACTCATTGACCAGCCTGGACGCAAAGCAAGAACCGGCACTATCTGCCAAAGCTAATCGCGCGCTTGTTGACATTGGGCGCGTTCTGAGTCGAGAGCCTCTGCTTAGTGTGGCCTTTGACCGCGTAGTGGGGATTGTAGGCACTGTAGTACCGACCGATCGGGTGGTTATCACGAGTTATGACCCGATTGGTCGATCGCTTGTGGATGTGCATGTCTCCGGCATTGAGACTCCCGGCCGCGTTTCTGGTGGTGTCGTCCCGTTTGAGGGAACCGTCTCCGGGTACGTCGTAAGCCATCCCGAGACGCTGGTGCTTCGAGCGTCAAACACCGAAGAGATTCTTAGACTTGTCCCTGACATGAAAGTTGTCATTGATGCGGGATTGAAGTCTGGAGTGTCGTGCGTGCTCCGTAGCCAGGAGCGACAGGTAGGAATCTTGCATGTCAGGTCGTTTGGGCCTGAGACGTATGGAGAGTCCGAAGTCGCGTTCATAGAGGCTGTCGCGGACATGATCGCCGGTTCATTGGCATCTGAGCAGCTCAGGAATGAACTTGAACGCAAAGCGGCACAAGAGGCTGTTCTCGCGGAGATAGGTCAGACGATTTCTTCTTCGCTGGATGTTGGGGAGGTTTATCAACAGTTCGCAATGCAGGTTGCGAAGCTAGTTCAGTTCAATCGTCTCGTGATTTCCCTCGTCGATGAGGAGCGGGACGAACTGGTCGATGAGTACGTGTCAGGTGTTGAGACACAAGGATTGATGGCCAACACCCGGCACCCACTAGTCTCGTCTCAAAACTATGTAGCGATGAAGACTGCGCAATCGATCTCGTTTGATCAAACGGCGCTCATGCAACGCGCAAATGAGCATGAGCCAACTCGCATCGCACTGACCGCTGGTCTCAACTCAATGCTGATCACTCCGCTGATCTGGCGAGACTACGCGATAGGCACATTGAACTTCCGGTCAAAGAGGTCGGATGGCTACGGCGCGGCGGAAATCAAGCTGGCCGAAGCGGTGTCCGCTCAAATTTCGGGAGCGATTGAGAATACCCGGCTGTACGCGGATGCTGAGCGGGTGGCCCGGGTTCGCAGCGGTGTTGCAACCATAGGTCGAATTGTTAACTCGTCGGTCTCGTATCAAGACGCGTTTGAGAAGTTCGTGGTCGCGGCACGAGAACTGTTGCCGTTTGATCGCGTCGTTATCAGTTTGCCCTCAACCAGGGGTGACACGTTCGTTGACGCATACGTTTTCGGCACCCCGGTGCCCGGTCATGAACTCGGCGCCCGAATTCCGACTGTCAACTCTATATTCGACCCCGAAAGTCTCCCTCATGATCCAGTAGTTAAGACAGCCGCAGATCTTAACGAATTCAATGTTGTGGGCTCACCTGAAGAGCCATTCGTAAAGGTAGGGCTTATATCACGCTTGCTCGTCCCTCTGATGTGGACAGACCAAATGGTTGGAACCCTCAGCCTGCGTTCGAAGTTGCCTGCTGCATACGGAGAAAACGAACAAAACGTCGCCGTGGAAATCGCGGCGCAGATATCCGGCGTGATCGCTACGTCTCGATTGCATGACGAGACGGCAAGAATAGCGTCCGTGCGGGAAGGTCTCGCGGAGATCGGACGAGTTGTAAGTTCCTCGATTTCAATTGAGGACGCGTACGCTCAGTTTGCTCAAGAAGCACAGAAGATATTTCCGCTCGATCGGGTGTCCGTCATGCTCCTCCCACCGGGTTCTGAAATCATCGAAGTTGCGTATGTATACGGCGTCCCGATGGATGAAACTGTCGCTGGAGACTACAGGCCGGTCGCTGATTCTTCGAGACGCTCCGTATTTTTTGACGGCGATACGGTTGTTACCGATGAGGCGGAAACGACTCTGGAAGCTAAGAATTATTTGGTGCAAAAACGTGCACTGGACGCAGGGCTCCTTTCCCGATTGACCACTCCTTTGAAGTGGCAGGGATCCATCATTGGATGTCTAGATTTTCGGTCCACAAAGTCCGCTCCATACGGAGATGAGGAGGTGGAAACAGCCAAGGCCATAGCGGCCCAAATCTCCGGCGCCGTACAGACATCCCGATTGTACAAAGAGACGAGAGAGGCATCCGCCGTCCGGAGTGGTCTCGTCCGCATCGGTCAAATAATTAACTCCTCTGTCTCGATCGCCGAAATATTCGATGATTTCGCGGAGGAAGCCAGGAAAATAATTCCGTTTGATCGGGTATCGATCGCGCTGAGGCTTCCGGACTCAGAGTCGTTCATCACCTCATTCGCTTCTGGCGTTGAAATACCAGAACAACCGGTCGGCCAGGTATTTCAAGTGAACACAACGTCAAGGCCAGAGTTGTATAAGCACCAGAAAGCAGTCATCTCAAACGAAGAAGCAACACGCAAAGAGGCCGAAACATTTGATATTCAGCGTCAATGTCTTGAGGTGGGGTTGCTGTCTCGGCTTGTAATTCCACTTGTGTGGCAAAACGATGTGATTGGGAGCATGCATCTTCGGTCGAGGGAGCCTGACCCTTACGCAGAGGATGAGGTCAGGGTCGCGGAGGCGATAGCGGCGCAAATATCTGGAGCAGTGCAAACTTCCAGATTGTATGAGCAGCAGCGGCGTGAGGCGCAGGTTCAAGAGGCACTGGCCTCTGTAACCGCGGCGGCTTCATCAGGTCTTGAGCAGGGTGAAGTGTTCAGCAGTCTTGCAGATGAGTTGCGCGCGTTGATTCCATACGACCGTTTTTCTATCTCCTTGCTGGATCCGCGTGACCGCAAAATTCTGACCCTCGCGTACGTGCGAGGCGTAGAGGTTGATGGGTTGGGTGTTGGTGACTTCCCGAGTCATCCTGATGGTGTTGGAAAACAATGGCGGTGGCGGACGGTTCCCTCCTCGAGTCCAGTGAGCGAGATTCTTATTGGGAAATTTGACGAATCGGACCGGAAGTCCGAACTAAGATCACGGATTGAGGCACCGCTTGGCGTCTCCGACGATGATTTCATTGGCTACATCGGCATGCGCAGAGGGGGAGCCTATGAGTACACACAGCGAGATCTTGAAATCCTGACGAGAGTTGCTGGCCACATCACGCCGTCCATCAAGAACATCCGACTACATCTTGCGTTGGCTAAGGAGGCGAATGAGAGAGAGCTGCTCGCCGAAGTCGGACGCGTCATTGGTGACGCCGCTTCAATATCTGAGATGTTTGATAACTTCAAACCGTTGGCGGCGCAACTAGTACCTACAGACGCTGTTGGTCTGGCTCTGGTTGATGATGAGGCCAATTCTTTGTACGTTGTCGAGACTGACAGCACGCAAGAGATCGAAATGGTGGAAAGAGGTAGTCGATTGCTTCTCCGACCCTCATTAAGCGGAGAAGCAATCGATAACGGTGGAACAGTTGTCTTCACGCCATCAAAGCGAGAAGAGATACTGGCTCGATCTCCTTCTATCTTGCCTCTGTATGACATCGGTAGCCGGTCTTTCATGGCGACTCCGATCATCTCTCGACGAGAAGTCATTGGGATGCTCCTATTTCAAGCCAGAGCGGAATCTGCCTACGATCAGTCGCATGCTGAACTTGCGGACAGGCTTGCCAGGCAGATCGCCGGGAAACTGGAGTCTGCTGGGTTCCAGGAGCAGATAAAGCACGAGGCGCGAGTCAACGAACTTTTGGCCGAGATTGGCAGGGCCGTGAACTCCGCCGGGAGCGTCCCTGAGATGTTCAACGCGATGAAAGATCAGGCGCGGGAGCTACTGCCCATTGACGGAATCGCAATTGTGATATTAGACCGTGAAGACGGCAAAATCCGTATTGCTGAGGTTGACGCTGGTCCGATTCGAGAGCAAGGAGAGGCCGCGGGCCGGGAAGTTCCACTGGAGGGAACAATTGCAAACGCTGCCTGTGAGGAGCTCAGGCCAATCTTGGTCTGCCCTCCAGAGGGTACCAATCCATTTGACTCCTATCCGGGCCTGAAGACGCTTCACGGAATTGGCGCCAGATCGTTCCTGGCCGCACCACTAATCTCCCAGGGAAAAGCACTGGGAGCGCTGGTGATGTTCTCGCTGAAATATGAGGCGCTCGATTGGCAAGACGCGCTTCTAGCGGAGCGAGTAGCCGGGCAAATGGCTGGATTGATAGAGACGTTTTCATTGCAGGAGCGGCTCAGTGAAGAAGCCAAAACGAACCAGTTAATGGCGGATATCGGCCGTCTGGTGAACTCCTCGCAGAACGTCCATGGAATGTTTGCAGCCACGAAACAGATCGTCCGGGACCTTATTCCATCGGATGGAATTGGGCTCTCACTGGTTGATTGGGACAGTGAGACGTATCGAATTGTGGACGCGGACGTTGGAGACCTGGGCTCTGAACGGGATGCTGCACTCGGTGAGCCAAGACCGCTTGCTGGAAGTTTCACTCTTGCGATTGGCAGTTCAGGGAAGCCGGTCTTGTGTACGCCTGAGTTGGGCGATGATCTCATTGAACGGTACCCGGGATTGCGATCAATCCACAAAAGTGGCGGGCGGTCTCTTGTAGGGGCGCCAATTATCTCTCAGGGCAGAACCCTGGGCGCTTTGATTGTGTACTCAAAGCAGCTTAAAGCTTACAAAGACAACCACGCGATCCTGTTGGAGCGCGTCGCCAACCAGATGGCCGGGATGATTGAAACAGCACAACTTCTTGAAGAGGTGCTTAAGCTGGCGAACACCGTGGATGCTAGCCCTGAGTTCGTCGCACTTACGGATGCCGATATGCAGATTCAGTACATAAATAAAGCAGGCCGCGACCTATTGGGAGTCGTGAAAGACGGTGCAATACCAGATGGTCTCACAGGGTATGACCTCTTCGACACGGAGGGGGCGCAGGTCTTTCGAGATATCGGCGTGCCCCAGGCGCAGGATTTTGGATTCTGGTGGGGTGAACCGCGAGCCGTGAGGATTGATGGCGCAGAGTTCCCGGTTGAGGCTCTGCTAGTTCCCATACACAGCGATTCCTCTTCTGGTGGTGTTATTGCCTACTCAATTCAATATCGAGATATATCAAAGCGGCTGCAGGCTCAGGAAGCTCTGGTGGAGAGCGAAGAGCGCTACCGCGACTTATTCGACAACGCCGATGAGCTGATTCAAAGCGCCGACGCGGATGGCACGCTCAGATACGTGAATAAGGCATGGCTAAGCCGGCTGGGCTATACATCGGAAGAGTCTGTTGGTTTGACCGTGTGGGATGTAATACATCCAGACAGCATTGATCATTGCCGAAACTTTTTTGGCCGTATTATGGCCGGTGAGTCACCCGGTGAGGTGGAGGCGATATTTAAGACGAAATCTGGTGAGCCTGTGTACGTTCGGGGTACCGCAAACGCCAGATTCGAGAACGGAATTGCCACGTCTACTCGCGGCATATATCGGGATATCTCAGCCCGAATAGCGCTTGAAAAAATAAAAGATGAGTTCGTCTCCGTCGTCAGCCATGAGTTGCGCACGCCGCTAACGTCGCTTCGAGGCTCACTGGGCCTATTGGCCGGGGGAGTTCTTGCGGATCAGCCTGAGAAGGCCAGCAGAATGCTTGAAGTGGCAGTCAGCAACACGGAGAGGTTAGTTCGGTTGATCAACGACATCCTGGACGTGGAGCGCATTGAGTCGGGCCGAGCGACTATGAAGGTTGAGCTATGCAATGTGTCGGATCTGCTTGATCAGGCCACCGGGGAGATGAGTTCCCTGGCTGAAGTGGGTGGAGTAACCCTGAGGGTGGAGTCACCCCGCGACCTCACTATGCCTGTTGACCGGGATAGGATGATTCAAACCCTGGCAAATCTACTTAGTAACGCCATCAAATTCTCCAGTGGAGGAGGAGAGGTGACGGTCCGTGCATACTCTGGAGATGATCGTGTCACCATCGAAGTGCAGGATCAAGGTCGCGGAATACCGACAGACAAACTTGAAACCGTGTTTGAACGTTTCCAGCAAGTTGATGCTTCCGACTCCCGCGAAATGGGCGGGACGGGGCTGGGTCTGACGATCAGTAAATCGATCGTCGAGCAGCATGGAGGGACGATCTCCGTTGCGTCGATTGAGGGGCAGGGCTGCACGTTCACGTTCTGGATACCCATGGTCTCAATACAATCCAGTGGGCCTGACCTGATGTTCAACCTGCCCGTAAGCACTACGTAGTCATGGCTTCCCGAAGAGTTCTGCTGGTGGATGATGACGATCATATTCGCGAAGTTACCCAGTTGGCACTGGAGGCGACGATGGGCTGGGATGTAGTTCCCGTTTCTTCAGGCCTTGAGGCGCTGGAGCAAGCGTCCTCAAGTGAGTTCGGCGTGATCTTGCTGGACGTCATGATGCCGGAAATGGATGGACCTACCACATTTGAGAAATTACGCGAGATTCCAGAAGCCAGTGGGACTCCAGTTCTGCTGCTCACCGCCAAGACGCAGCAATCCGATCTCGACGCCTATGAAGCGGCAGGTGTTAACGGGACCATTCAAAAGCCGTTCGACCCAATGACACTTGGGAATCAGATGGCTCAAGCACTGGGTTGGACGGAATAACGTGCCCGACCGCGAGTTGGACCCCGCCGACGAATTGCTCGAACGGCAGCTTCGAGAAGCTGTGATGGAGGTGTGGCTCCGCCGAAAACCGCAGGTTCTAGAAAGGGTCGATTTTATTGCTAAATGCGTCTCTGATCTTGAAAACGGTAAGATCGAAGAAGACGTGATTGCAGAGGCAATAGTGGAAGCTCATCGTCTTGCTGGTGCGATGGGTAGTTTTGGGTTTCACCTGTCGTCTGAGTTTGCCAGGGAGATAGAACTATCGCTTGAAGGCGAAACCTGGCGGCAGGACGGGGTTGTTCCATTGATAGTTGCCATCAATGGAATCAAAAGCGAATTGGATGGCAGTTAGGCCCGCAGGCGTTGCAGAATCGGGGACAGATCATGCACGTGTTGATTGTTGAGGATACGGCGGAAGTTGTTGACATCATTGATGTCTCCCTCAAGATGCGCTGGCCGGACTGCGAGGTATCCTCCGTTGCAAGAGGCAGCATGGTGACGGGTATTCTGGCGGCTAACAAGCCAGATCTTGTGATCCTGGATCTGGGGCTTCCTGACATGGACGGCCTTGAATTGCTGGCGGACATGCGCCGGGTTTCTACCGTTCCGGTGATAATCCTTACAGCTCGAGGTCATGAGGCCGCCCGCGTCCGAGGTCTTGAGACTGGAGCCGATGATTACATCGTCAAACCCTTCTCTGCCAGTGAACTTCTTGCCCGCGTCAGGGCAGTACTCCGGCGCGCTGAGTCTTCAGCCAGGATGCAGAACGCCGGTCAAATGTTGTCTGGAAACTTAACCGTAGATTTTGAGACCAGCACAGCACGCGTGAACAGAGATTTAATCCCACTGTCGCGGCTTGAGTGGGATGTACTTTCGTTTATGGCTCACCACCCTGATCGGGTGATGGTACATACTGAGCTAAAAGAGAAGGCTTGGGGCTCCAGCCTGGTGGACGATAGCGTTGTCAAGATGTGTATCAGGCGCATACGCGGGAAGATAAAAGACGTAGGCGGGGACCCGGCTGTTATCGTCACTTACAGGGGTGCCGGCTACAGCTTTCAGCCTTAGTAAATCGCTGTCCTAGTTGGTTCGGTTACCAAACCGTTACTTTCCCGCCCGGTTCAGATACATATCCCTTCCCCCATTCCGGTTCAATTGACTAGTCGGCCGGGGGGCTCCGTAATCCAGTCCACGCCGGAAGCTCCCGGCCGACACCATCTTCTCCAACTTCTCGGCGGATCTTGATTCAGATTGAGCTCTCCCAGCATTTTCATCCTCCACGGCGAACAGGCCGCACGGGAAAGATTGCTTACCCAGCTAAGCGATATTGGCTATGACAACGCCCGCGGCTATTCATGCGGACGAGAGGCCCGTGAAGCTTGCAAAGGCTCACCGCCGGACATCCTGATCGTAGATTCAAACGTCAACGATGTCTCCTCGGTGGAATTAGTTCAGAGATGCCGCCTAGATCGTAGCGATCTGCGGGTGGTGATCACTGCAAGCACCGCGACCATGGGTGAGACCTCCTCTCCGCTGCACAGGCTTGCTAACGCCACGTTGATAAGCCCTATCGGCATGTGGGAGCTTCGACAGACTATGCGGAACCAGATGTCTGCCCTGGATGCCGCCGCCTCCTGACCTGTCGATACCTGTCGGCTGTTCCGGCTTTCGCCATCGATAACACATATTCAGACCTTCGTTTCGCGTTCACAGCGGGCGTAAACTTCAAGTGTTGAACCTGCTACTAATCCCGTAAGTTCGACGCGACTTGAAATAGTTATCGCCTGGAGACATTGAATGTCCCTCAACTTGAGAATCCCCGGTCCAATGCCGCTGCCACCGGACGTCCTGGAAGCTACCGGACGCCCAATGATTAACCATCGCGGTCCTGAATTCGCCGAAATCATCAACCGTATGACGCGGAACATGAAAACGTTGCTGGAAACGTCCGGCGATGTCTATTTCATGACCTCCTCAGGTACCGGCGCCATGGAGACGGCAATCGTAAATGTGTTGTCGCCAGGTGACGCCGTTCTTTCCGTCTCAATAGGCGTATTTGGTGACCGGTTCGGTGACATCGCTGAGACGTATGGTGCAGAAGTGACCCGTCTCAAGACGGAACTTGGTGAAGCTGCGGAGCCGAAGGCTGTCAGCGAAGCACTGAGCGGAATCCCTGACTGCAAGGCTGTCTTGCTGACCCATAACGACACCTCTACGGCCGTTCAAAACGATATTGCGGCGCTCTCCGAAGTCATCAGGAGCGAGTCAAAGGCTCTGATACTTGTAGATGCGGTCTCTAGCGCCGGCGGCTCACCTCTTGCGGTCGATGCGTGGGGCCTGGATATGGTCGCCACTGCATCCCAGAAGGCCTGGATGGCTGGCCCCGGCATCGGGATCATCGCCGTCTCCAAGAGAGCATGGGCAGCACATGAGACTTCCACCATGCCGAAGTTCTACTTCGATATCGCTCAGTACCAGAAGTTTCTTGATATTGGACAACCGCCATTTACCCCGGCGCTTTCCACAATTTACGGCCTGGACCTTGCTCTTCAGCAATTGGCGGACGAGGGCATCGAAAACGTGATCTCGCGGCACGCAGAGAGAGCCGAGCAGACTCGTCGCGGCGTACAAAGAATAGGTCTCGAACTTTTCTGCGATGTAAGCGTGGCATCTGACACGGTAACGGCGATCAAAGTTCCGGACGGCGTCGACGCCAAAGCAGTTGTCGCCAGGATGAGGGATGAATACGAGGTAGAGATATCCGGTGGGCAAGGTCCGCTGGCAGGAAAGATCTGGCGCATTGGCCATATGGGTTGGTGTGAGCCGGAGCACATTGACGATTGCATAGATGTACTGGAAAAGGTCCTGGCCGAACTAAAATAAGATTTGGTCGTAGATTCGCGATTCACATCTCCTTTCAACCGCGGCTGCCTATGGTAGGCGCGGTTGTTGGAATTACCGCCCTCTTACTGGTCGCGTGTGGATCAGAATCAACGCAATCTGCTCCAGTTGTATCTCCCGTAGCTCCGGCACCCACATCTGCTGCGCAATCTCAGGTGGCGTCACCAACCTCGGCGCCTGAGCCGATGTTGGATGAACGCCTCAACGCCACAGCGACCATGCAATCCGAATCAACGGTTGAGGACCACGGGCCTACTCCTATACCCACTCAGGCCTCGGATGCAGAGTCGGTTGTTGGCTCTGGAGTTCCAACTCCGACGACGATCCCCGTGGGGCAGCCGGATCCTCCCGAACTCGGGACGCCTCTGATCAATTTCACTCTGCCCCGTGCTGCCAGTGACGAGGTAATTGAGCTGGCAACGTTCGAGCCGAACAAAAATATTATCGTGGTTTTCTACCGCGCTTTCTGGTGAACTTTCTGCCGCCGCCAGCTCGTGGATCTGGCAAAGAATTATGATGCCATCAAGGCCCAGAATGCCGAGATAATCGCTGTCAGCACAGATGATCTCGCCGGGGCGGATTACGCAGTCGAAAATTTCGAGGCGAAGTTCCCGATCGTTTATTCAAGTAACGATAACGCCGTGCCGAAGAGCTATGGGGTTTTTAATCTTCATGGAGATGGCCTGGCGTCGGAGTCGATCTACATATACGACGTTTCGCGTACCCTCGTCTGGAAATCAATCGGCGTCCAATATTCCGACACGGTTTCATCGGACAGATTGATCAGGGCATTAGAAGAGATCAACGCACGCGCATCTCAGGCTGATCAAACCGAGCCATCGGAGCCAGACCGAAGCTAGTCAGGCGAGGTTAGAGATCCCCATCTAGATTTTGTATGACCAACCCTGATGAAATCTTTGGATGGAAGTAGGTCGACTTTATCGGCAACAGTTGTCCCTGTTTAATCACCGACTCCGCAAGTTCCGTGCTGATGGGCCTCATCACGAACCCGAAATCGCTTTTTCCATCAAGCGTGTCGTTGATCGCCTGATCGGCTGAGTTTTTCACTCCAACTGCATGGAGTTCTCGGGATGGACCAAAGATGCCTCGCAAAATCTCAATGTGCAAGCGACCGTAGTCAGTGGCGTCTGCAACATCAAGGTCCGGAGATGGATCTGATTTCATTGTCGCTATGTGAATCTTGCCCGGCTCAAACCCCACGACACCAAAACTGGTATGTGTCTCAGGCTCGCGGGCCAGCCGATGCTCAAGCGCGAGGCCTACTCGCCTCGACGGAGGCTTCCACTCTTTCAGATCACAAACTGCCGCAATGTGTGACCTGAGGGATAGTACTTCCTCCTCAGTGGCGCCGGTCACGTCCCGGTGATAGCCGCGTAAGAAGAGTCCGGGGTCATCAATGGCGACGAGCGTCATGACTCTGAACTGGGAGGCGGCATCTTCAGCGTGTCCAAGGTAATGGCTCGCGTAATCGCGAAAAGCCTGTGCCGCCTCATAGCGGTGATGGCCGTCTGCGATGTATATTTCTGAGTTGGAGAGCGCGCCACGGAGAGCGCCAACGATGGTTGGGTCCGCAACGCGCCACATCCGAATCGCTGGCTGACCGGGAGGATTCGCGACTACGTCCGGAGTTCTACGCGCAACTTGCCAGAGCAGTGTCGCCACCGGCGTGTCCGGCCCATCCCGGTAAAGTGACATCAACGGAGAGAAGTTGGAGAACGTGGACTTCATCAGCGAGAGACGGTCGTCCACCGGCCCCTGCTCAGTCAACTCATGCGGCAACACTACACCGGCATCGTAGTCCTCAATGCGCACGGCGGCGACGAGGCCGATTCGGCGGTATTCAGCGCCTTCCTCGTTGAATGCTTCTTCGACGACGTACATCGATGGCGTTGCATCTCGCTTAAGCACCCCTGACATTAACCACTGCACGCGTGTTCTGGCCGAACGCATGTAGCGCGACTCATTTGACGCATGAGTCGACCAGTCGTAGGCCAACTCCAACCTGATGATGTTGTAATCAGACCTGGAGTAGAGTCCCTCCAACTCCTCGTCGGACAAGACGTATGTGGGACAGAGATTTGGAGATAAATCGCCCACAACTGTGGGGTTGTACCTGACTGCTCGGAACGGACGTATGTCTGCCATTGTGTTGAGTATAGAGGTGACGCGGTTGCAAGTGGAGTCGATTTCGCGTGATCAGAGCCATTGCTATACTCGGGTTCTTACCGCGAAACACCAATAATTAGCCTACCGTTTACAAGATGCCCCCAACACAAATCACCAAAGCCAGAGCGCTGGAACTCAGAGAACAACTGAACCGGCTTAACCACCAGTACTACGTCGCCAATCAATCGGATTCGACAGACGCCGAATACGACGCGCTCATGCAGGAGTTGCGAGCCATAGAGGCTGAGCACCCTGATCTGCTATCGCCAGATTCCCCCACACAGCGGGTCGGCGCCCCAACAGCCCCTGAGTTCACAGAGGTCACGCATCCAGTCCCTCTGCTCAGCCTGAGCAACGTCTTTGCCGATGATGACCTGGTCGCATGGCATCGCCGGGTCTCAGAGTTTCTTGAGATTGATGAGTTCCCAATGGTTTGTGAGGTTAAAGTCGATGGTCTGGCCATAGCGCTGACGTACGAGGATGGTGTCCTGGTACGCGGTGCCACGCGAGGTGACGGATTGACCGGCGAGGACGTAACCGCCAATATCCGCACGATTGGCTCGATTCCACTTCGTTTGCAGGGCGATGACTATCCACAACGCCTGGAAGTGCGAGGCGAAATCTACTTCCCCAAAAAAGCGTTCGACGCATTCAACGAAGAGCGAGTTGCGGAGGGCCTACCCCCGTATATGAATCCGCGTAACTCGGCGTCGGGTTCGTTGCGCCAACTTGACTCTCGGGAAACAGCGAAGCGGCCGCTAAATGTCTGGCTGTACTCCATTGGCTGGGCTGAAGGTGGACTTGTCCCTCAGAGCCATTCAGGCCGCCTTGAGGCAATGTCTGGCTGGGGATTCAGGGTGAACCCGTGGACCAGCGCAGTGCCAGATCTGAACGGTGTTCGAGACGCATACGCTAGAGCAATAGAGGAGCGCGAAGGACTCGACTATCTGATCGATGGAATGGTCATCAAGGTAGACGATGTGGGTTACCAGGACCGTCTTGGTTTCGTTGGCCGAGAGCCGCGGTGGGCTACCGCGTACAAGTTCCCTCCCGAACAGGTGTCCGCGGTCCTGGATGAGATTCGAGTCAGCGTGGGCCGTACCGGCGCACTCACGCCCTACGCGTACTTCGAAGAAGGCGTTCAGGTTGGTGGAGTAGTCGTCCATCAGGCGTCGTTGCATAACGAACAGGACATCAACCGAAAGAAAATTGCGGCTGGTCAGCGCGTGATAGTGCAACGCGCCGGAGATGTAATTCCACAGGTGGTTGGACCAACACCCGGACAGCCAGCTCCACCAGAATACAGGCTTCCCGATCTGTGCCCCGTCTGTGGAGAGCCAGTGTTCAGAGATACTGATGAAGCGGTCGTCCGCTGTGTAAACGGCCGGTGTCCGGTGCAGACTCAGCGTCTGATTGAGCACTTCGCCGGCCGAGGAGCGATGGACATTGAGGGTCTTGGCGAGAAGATGGCCGTTTTGTTGTTCAACGAGGGACTGGTACACGATGTTGCCGATATCTACGCGCTGAACGCTGAGGAAACACAAATCCGGCTCAAAGAGATGGAAGGCCTTGGCGAGCTAAGTGTTCAGCGATTACTTGAAGGCATAGAGGCGTCCAAAAAGCAGCCCTTACCACGGCTGTTGTTTGGTCTTGGGGTTCTTCACGTTGGGGCAGAAGTCGGCGAACTGCTCGCTGACAGGTTCGGATCGCTTGAGGGTGTGATGGACGCGTCAGAAGAAGAGTTGATCGCAATCGAGGGTATTGGCCCACGTATCGCGGCATCTGTGCGGGACTGGTCGCAGCAGGATGGCAATCTGAACATCGTCCAGAGGCTGATCGACAGCGGAGTTGATCCTCGTCAGGAGAGGCGCGAGCCTCAGGACCTTCCGTGGTCGGGTCTTCGCTTTGTCGTCACGGGCAAACTCGAAGCGTTCTCTCGGCCAGAAGCACAGGCGCGGATAAAGTCCCTTGGCGGAGCAGTCTCAAGCAGCGTGTCAGGTAAGACCAACTATGTGGTCGTTGGCGAGGAGCCCGGGTCGAAGTACGACAAGGCCGTCAGGCTTGAAGTTCCTGTGCTGGATGAGCAGGCGTTCCTGAGCCTGCTCAGTGAAGTAGAACCTTCCGCGGAGTGATGGTTTGAATAACGCTTGAAGTCGTTATGACAGCGACGACTTTGAGATATCTCCCCGTAGTCCGATGATGCCCGCGTCTCGGACACTGGCCCGAGGCATCAGCCGTGTTTGTTGGAGTGGACTATTCAAATGGATACCAACTTTCCCGCGTTTTCCGTTTCTCATAATGATTTCGGTCAGATTCAAAGTGTCAGCGCATGGCGCGCTGGTTGGCTGTACGAGGGCGAAGCCGTCATATCCGAGATATGGTCCCCGGCATTTGGCGCTCAACTCACCGGCTCGGCCTCATTTCGAGTCGTGCTACTGACGGCTCCGGCGAGGATCAACTCCAATGACCTCTCAGATAATCGAATAGGGGTGTGGAATCCGGTTGAAAACGTCGTGCATCCCAGCAGAGCAAGACAGGCCGCGGCGCAGGGTGTCAGAGAACAAGCAGCGATCTACCGGACTGCGAGCACTGCATCGCTTGACGATCTGACACGGGCACTCGATCGCCGAGCGGCTGCCGATGATGAAATATTTGCTGGATACCTCCAGGAAGCTATGGGCAGTGGACGATTTGTATCAGCGGATTCCACCGTGGAACTGGAAAGTGACGCTGTTTTCCAGTCGAGTAAACCTGCGGAATGGCTAACTGCGACGGGGGCTGCGCTGCTTGATGCGAGCTATATAAACTGAGGCTCGACCGCGGTAGAAAAGATCACTGCCGACGAGGTCAGAGAGAAGATCGTCCCATGGATCACTTCTTGGTCCAGTGAAGCAGTTTTGCCGCCCGAGGCACAAGGCATTGGATTGAGGCAGGATGGTCAGCCTACCGAGGATCTGATTTTCGAGCTCTATGAGGGCTCGTCAATGACCGGCGATGCGGTCCGGAGATTTCTCGTCCACGAACAGGGTTATCCCGAGTACATTGCTGTCGCCCACCTGCTGGCGGCTGTGGCGAACGCCGGTGCAGAGATCATCTGGCATAACACGGTAGGAAGCTTTCCTCGGTTGAATCGATTCAGCGTAGATGAGTTCGATTATTCGCAGATCAATTTTGGCGACATCTTTGAGATCAGCGATCGGTCGGGAATGGGTTGGGACTCCGCGCTTCCGTTTATCCGAACGGTAATGCCAGATGCCGTTCCAGAAAGCCACACTCCGGTAGCTGTGCAGGCGTCAGAGTTTGAAACTGAACTCCGACGCCTGGCTGCCCGCGCGGTCATGGCGGATGCGCTGGTGGCTCGGCTGTCGCAATCTCTGCGACACCCATCTCAAGTCATAGGTCTTGAGCAACTGGGGCTGCTCGATATCTTGAACTCAAGCGGCTGGCGAGCGTTTTTCGAGCTGGCATCTGACCGATTCGCAAGGGCGTCTGAGTTGAACGAGCTGATTGATCTTTATCGGAGATTCCGCACCCTGTCAGTCAATACTTCCGAAATTGAGCACGCGTGGCGGTATCTGGGTCTGGCCGGACGGGCGGATGATCCGGCGTACATGCAGCTCACCGTTCGGACGCTGACGACGAGATTCGAACTTTCCGGTCTGATAGCACTTCCGTCTATGTGGCCGGTAGTGTTCGACGAATTTAGACGTTGGGAATCTGACCGTGCCGAAAGCTACAGGCGAGCTCATGAGGCAACTCGCGCCGATGCCAGTAGTGCAGCTCAACTCATTGAACGAGGGTCGCGCCTTGCGGTAGCGATAGATCGTCTTAGAACGCTGCAAAAGTTGCCATCGCAGGGCGTTACGACGGCTCTTGATGGCTGGGCATCTGCGTCCTTTGAGGGAACGACTTGCTCGCTTGGCGCCAGTGATGTTGATCTAAGGTCCGAACCTTACTGCCTGGAATGCGAGACAGGATTCTCTGTACCGAACCGAACTGAGCAGATAACAACCTCGCTTTCTGCATTAGAGGCCATTTTGAGCCGAATTAACGCACAAGTGTCGGCCGCTGCCGTAAACGAAATCCTCAAAGGCGAACAGTCATCTGAAGTGCTGATGCTCTTAAGGCTGAGTGAGGCGTCCAATATCAATATTGATCGAGCCGCTGCTGAATCTGGAACTGCAGCGTTCGTGGCGCGATATCTGAGCGACCGATCCGAGGCGTCATAGACAAGCTAGATTTGTGTGAGTTACACCCTGCCCGCCACCCCTGAGTTCTCCGGTAATCTGTATGCCTTCCCCTAATTATCGGATCATTTTGGCGTGTTGAATTGAGTATCAGACGAATCTTTAGACGCAAGGACAAACGCGGCCCCCGGCCTGATGGCTGGATGAAGCCGGATCTGATCGTGCTTGGCCTCGGCAATCCGGGACCAAAGTACAAAAACACGCGCCACAATGTTGGCTGGTGGTGTCTGGATGAGCTTCAATCGCGATCCAGTATCAAGATTGGGAGAGGGAACAGAGACACGGATCTGGGCGAGGGATACCTCGCCGGTATTCAAATTACTCTTGCGAAACCCCAGACTTTCATGAACAAGAGTGGTGACTCGGCCGTGTACGTGATGGAGCGGTATAACTCCGCCCCATCACAACTCGTCGTAATAGCTGATGACATGGCAATAGCCCCAGGAAAACTTCGTATACGCGCTCAGGGCGGAAACGGCGGTCACAACGGTCTCAAGTCGATTAACAACCGTTTGGGTACGCAAGAGTTCACGCGGATTCGAATTGGCGTTGGCCGACCGTTCGACCGCGCTGATGAGTTGGAGTGGGTGCTGAAGACATTCCCCCCTGATGATTTGAAATTAGTGCGAGAAGCGGTTGTCAGGGCGGCAGATGCAGTGGAGAGCATTCTCATCGACGGACTCGAACGCGCGATGAACAAGTTCAATTGACCTTGCGCAGAAATCTGTTGATTGGCTGGGGACTAGCGTCGTTAGCAGTGATTACCAGTTGTAGTTCGGCATCGGAAATCACTACTACGCCAACTGAGGCTCCGACACCTGCCATCGCTATCAGTACCGCCGTTGGTTTGGTAGTGCCGACTTCCACGCCGGGTGTCACGATAGAGTCACCGGTGACGATCGTTACGCCGACAACCGAGATCCCATCACTGACGGCCCGACCGGTGAGTCCGACTCAAGCTCCGCTGCCCACCATTGAACCCAAACCTATGGCTACCGAAATTCCGACGATGGTGCCGGTGCCAAAGCCGTTGGTGACTCGTATTGAGGATATTCCCGAGCCTCCTAAGCGTGATCCAGTCGATCTGACTCGTCGGCTGAAGCCTGACTTGTATGAGGCCTATCTTCAGCGAAGCGGCGACCCTAAACCGCCCATCTCTGAGGGAGAAACTCACGAGTTCAACGTGCTGCTGGATTCTGGAGCGGAAACAATCTCAGCAATTGCCGCAAGAGTTTCAGCGCACGCTTACTGGTTCTTTGATAAGCGGCAGGTACCTTTCAACACTGAACTCGATGAGGCCGTTCAAGAGTTCGAAGACCAGATCTGGCCGTTGGTCACGAAAATGTTTGGGTCGATAGAAACGCCGGGTGTCGATGGAGATCCAAGGCTGGTGATTCTGCATACTCAACTGGATCCCGGACTGGGAGGATATTTTTCCGGCGCCGACGCCTACCCGGCCGAGGTGATGCAGCTTTCTAACGAGCGCGAAATAATCTATGTCACATCAACTCTTCGCCCCGGAAGCCCACGGTACGCGGCAGTCCTTGCCCATGAACTTCAGCATGCCGCCAACTTCGGGCAGGACAGAGGCGATGAATCCTGGCTAAATGAAGGACTTTCTGAGCTGGCGGTGATTCGCGCCGGCTTCACCGCTCCCACTCACCTGGATTTCCTACGGAGGCCCGACACTCAACTCAACTCTTGGCCAAACAGCAGCAACACTGGCAGTTCATACGGAGCAGGACTGCTGTTCACTGAGTACCTGTCAGATCGCTTCGGCGGTGTTGAACCCATTCTGTCGCTCGTTCAGTCGCACACCGATGGCCTCAACTCCATTGAGGAGTACCTCAGGTTGGCAGGTAGCGACCTCGCCGTTGTCGATCTGTTCCGAGATTGGACCGTGGCGAACCTTGTTGATGAGGAGTCCGGTCCCTACGCCTATCCCAATCGCGCCCTCGGACTTATCCAGCGAAAAATCGCGATAGATATGACACCGCGTTCCGACAGTGTCAATCAATTTGCGGCTGACTACTGGACACTGCTGGTCTCAGACGAAAAACCCACCCGCATTAAATTTATCGGGGATGACAGTACGCAGATCATCCCAACTACAGCCCATAGTGGCGACGCATGCTACTGGGGCAATTTTGGAGATTCGATAGATACGAAACTCACCCAAGCGTTTGATTTGACCGGTGTTGATTCTGCGACGCTCAAGTTTGCAGCCTGGTATCAACTAGAAGATCTCTGGGACTTCGCGTACGTGATGGTCTCCACTGATGATGGCGCAACCTGGAACCTTCTCGATGGACCGAATACGACCGATGGAAACCCAAACGGCACAGGGCTTGGTCACGGCTTTAGCGGTAGTAGCGTGGGATGGACGGACCAGAGTTTTGACCTCTCAAAATATTCTGGTGGCAAGATACAGGTGCGTTTCGAGCATGTGACGGACGATGCGGTCAACATCCATGGAATCTGCGTAGATGATATTGAGATCCCAGAGATCGGATTTTCAGATGACGCTGAAGGGGTCAGCGACTGGGTGTTTGACGGGTTTGCTCAGATCAACCCAACGATCCCACAGGAGTGGCTCATCAGCATCGTGCGGGAACCGGCAGGTGGCGCGGTTACAGTTGAAACCGTAGATGTTGTCTCAGGCGCTGCTGATTTCATCGTGTTGCCGCCTAAAGGCGACGAGGATATTTACCTCGTAATCAGCGCGGCCACCCGAATCTCGATTCTCCCAGCGAGCTATCAACTCGAATTCGAGATCGTAAGCTAACCCGCGTCCACCTACTTGGAGGGGACTTCGATCCGGTCGAAGCCTGTGTAGGGGACAAGTACATCGGGAACCGTGATCGAACCATCAGGGTTCAGGCCATTCTCCATGATCGCGATCATGATTCTAGGCACGGCAAGCCCAGAACCGTTCAGGGTGAACGGGTATCTGGAGGACGCTCCGGGTGTTGGCCGGTATCGTGTGCCACTACGCCGCGCCTGAAAGTCGCCACAGGTCGAGATAGAGCTAACTTCCAGCCACTCCTGAACGCCCGGCGACCACACTTCGATATCAAATGTCTTGGCCGACTGGAATCCGATATCTCCCGCACAGAGAGATATGACCCGGTATGCGAATCCGAGACGGGCACACAGGTCAGTGGCTTGGGTAACCATCTCGTCCAGCGCCGCCGGGCTATCTTCAGGTTCGGCGTACCGGAACATCTCCACTTTTTCAAACTGGTGGACGCGCTTGATTCCCCGTGTGTCTCGCCCCGCTGCAGTGTCTTCTTTGCGGAACGAGGGTGTGTGCGCCACGTACTTCAATGGCAATACGCCAGCCTCGATGATCTCGCCCGCGTGCAGCGCGTTGAGTGACACCTCAGCCGTAGGTATCAGCCAGAGATCGGACTCATCGTCGCGGTAGAGGTTGCTGGCGAACTTTGGCAAATTGCCAGAACCCAGCATGGTCTCCCCTCGTACGAGCAGCGGGGGGGCGATCTCCGTGTATCCATTCTCACGAACATGAACATCCAACATCCAAGAAGTCAACGCACGCTGAAGCTGCGCACCCGCCCCACTCAACACAAAGAAACGAGCGCCGGACATTCGCGCACCGGCCTCAAGATTGAGCATGCCGAGTCTTGGCCCGGAGTCCCAGTGCGGCTCCACACCCGGGGCAGTCTCGTCAACCTCGCCGATGGTCTTAATAATCACGTTGGATGACTCATCAAGCCCGATTGGGACATCGCTCAGCGGCAGATTTGGCAGAACGATCACCAGATCGCGTAGCGCCTCTTCAGTCTCACGCAGGTCTGCCTCAATCTCCTTGATGTGGTCGCCAACCTCGCGCATCTCAGCGATCTGTTCGGGGGACGGCTTCTGTTTGGCTGCGCCGATGGCCTTGCTAGTCTCGTTGCGACGACCTCGTAACGCGTCCACGTCGACGATCAGACTTCGCCGCTTGACGTCGAGTTCGACAATCTTGTCGATGGGGGGCTGCTCGCCGCGGGACTCCAACCGTTCTCTGAAATGGTCTGGATTTTCAACTAGCTTTTGAATGCTGAGCATATGTACCTACTCCAGGCTTCTGAGCTGCGGAAACGCGATGACTTCTCTGATACTTCGCTCTCCGGTGAGCAGCAGAGTCAATCGGTCGATTCCGAGCCCCAGGCCGCCCGCTGGGGGCATGCCGTGTTCCATAGCCACCAGGAAATCTTCATCAAGGCGATCCATTTCATCGTCACCAAACGACTGATGCAACTGCTCCTGCTCTTCGAATCGCTTGCGCTGTTCAATGGGGTCATTCAACTCGGTAAACGCGTTTGCGAACTCGGTCCCGATGGCGAATGCCTCGAAACGTTCGACAATGCGGTCCTCACCAGGTTTGTGCTTGGCGAGTGGCGACATCTCCGTGGGGTAGTCGACCAGGAACGCGGGTTGGTTGAGGTGCGGTTCAACCTCGGCTGAGATCACCTTGTCGAGAAGTCTCCCCCAGGTCAGGCCAGCTTCCACATGAATCCCACGCTCCCGCATGGCGGCCGATAGTGACTCCACATCGTCCACTTCCAGAAAGTCGATTCCAGTTCGGTTCATGATCTCACCGCGCAGATCAAGCCTCGGCCACGGCGGTGTCAGGTCGATGTCCTCTTCCGAGTCGATCAACGCTGGAATCACCATTGAGCCCGTCACCAGCAGCGCGACCGAAGAGACGAGATCTTCAACCATCTGCATCACATCGTTGTAGTCGGCGTACGCCTGGTAACTCTCAATTGTCGTGAACTCAGGATTGTGCTCGGCGTCGATTCCCTCATTCCGGAATATGCGACCAATCTCGAACACCCGGTCAATACCGCCCACCACAAGTCGCTTCAGATGCAACTCCGTAGCAATGCGAAGGTAGAGATCACGGTCCAGGGCGTTGTGATGGGTCTGGAAAGGCTGTGCCGACGCCCCCGCGGCCACATTGACCATCACGGGAGTCTCAACTTCAATGAAGTCACGCTTCTCCATGAACCGCCGAATGGCAGATACGATCGCCGATCGAGTCCGGACCAGTTCCATGGACCTGTCGTTGGTGATCAGGTCCAACTCGCGCTGGCGAAACCGCTTCTCCATGTCCTGCAGTCCTGCCCATTTGTCGGGTAGCCCACGCACAGCCTTGCAGAGCATTGTGAGCGAGCGAGCCTCAATGCTTGGCTCACCGCGTCTCGTGCGAAAGACCGGGCCTTTCACCCCGACAATGTCACCAATGTCGAGATCATCAAGGATCGCGAAATCGTCGCCAAGCACATCTCTGCGAGCGTGTACCTGGAGCTTGCCGTCGATATCTTTGATGTCCAGAAACGCCGCCTTGCCCATGCCTCGCCGCGCCATTACCCTTCCGGCGATAGTCACGCTGGAGGTCTTCGCTCCTTCGCCTACCTTTGCTTCCCGCGCCTCAAGCCGTGATACGGCTTTGGCAGAGGTCACATTTGGTGTGAAGCGTGCTGGATATGGGTCGATGCCACGCGCTCTCAGGTTGGCGGCCTTTTGGACGCGTGTTTCAACGAGGCGTTCTTCCGCAACGCCACCGCTCTCGGGATTTGTCTGATCTGGTGTATCTGAAATGGGTATTGCCCTCAACTGATTTGCGAGAGTCAATTCTATCTAGCGCGGGAGTAGGTCTGCGCAGGGAGTCGCGATAGGGATTGTATGGCGCGTCCAACGGCAGTCTTTTACTGTCTCTTCAGGTGCTCAATTCTGGTTACCTGGCGCTCGCTTGGACGATATCCGCATGCATAAATAGCGTGGGCTATCGTTCGTATCTCCAGATTAGCCACGGAACCGTGTAAATGCTGGCGGGATCGTAACGGAATCGTGACCTTAACTTAATTATTGATCACGAAGTTGCATGGTAAAAATGAATACGCTGGATCCAGCGCATTCTGAGTAGGGCAATACTCGCACGGCGCAAAAAAACGCGCAGGCATGCTGCTCGCATGATCGGGGATTAAGATGGGGACGAAGCGCTTCCGGAATAGATTCGTATTCATCTTGGCTGTGGCCGCCGCATTAGTGTGGGTGAGCTTGAGCCAGAACGGCTTCCTGAGCCCGTCTAACGCGTCTGCTGCGACCACCGTCATTGTCCAGGACACATTCACTGATATCGATGGCACTCCACTGGAGTCGCATGCACCGGATATCGCGCCTGGCGGTTCTTCCTGGGCCAGCGTTTCCAATTGGGGCGCATGGAGCATCCAAGGAAATCAAGCCACAGAAACAACGCTGATCCCCTGGGCCGACCATCGCGCCGTTATTGACGCAGGAATTTCTGATGCGACCGCATCGGTTGACGTTACCTGGAATGATCTTGGAGGTGGACTCGTTATCCGGTACCAGGATGAAGGTAACTGGATGATGGTCTGGGTGGATGGGATATTGCTGAAAGCCGCCGTTCTATCAGACGCAACTGGATTTAAGGAAATCAAACTCCTCCCGCTTTCTTTGGAAGGTCCGGGTTCGATAAGAACTCTAACGGTTGACGCGACAAGCACTGAATACACGGTTTCCGTCAATGGCACGGAGATAACCAGTTACTCGTTCGCTGGCCTGACCGGCGCGACTAAATGGGGGATATTCAACCGTGGAGCGATTTCCAATCAATTCGACAATTTCAGCGTTGAGGGAGTTGCCGCACCGCCCGCCCTATTGGACACTGACGGTGATGGCCTGACCGACGATGTCGAGGCCACTCTCGGCACTAATCCGTTGATTTCTGACACTGACGGTGATGGGCTCAATGACGGCGACGAAGTAACTGCGGGAACTGATCCGCTAAACATAGACACTGACGCCGACGGCGTGACTGATGGTGCTGAAGTGACGGCCGGCACAGACCCGCTGAACGCAGACACCGATGGCGATGGTCTGACGGATGGCGAAGAGGTCACAGCAGGTACTGACCCGCTGAATGTGGATACCGATGCTGACGGTCTGACCGATGGTGCCGAGGCTACTGCCGGTACGGATCCGCTGAACGCAGACACCGATGGTGATGGCGTTCTAGATGGTGTTGATCCCGCTCCACTTGACCCCGGGATACCGCCACCAACTGACTCCGATAGTGATGGGATCCCTGACGCCGCAGAAATTTCAGGTGACACAGACGGTGACGGCACACCGAACGTTCTTGATCCAGATGACGATGGTGACGGTATATTGACGTTAGTCGAAGGTTCAGGCGATACCGACGGAGACCTTATTCCCGACTATCTCGATACCGATTCCGACAACGATGGCGTGCTGGATAACAACGAACTCAACGCCGATTCCGACGGTGACGGTACACCGGACTATCGTGACGTCGATGATGATGGCGACAGTATTCCCACGGTTTTGGAGGGCGACGGCACGGTTGATACAGATGGGGATGGAACGCCCGATTACCTTGACCTGGACTCAGACAATGATGGCGTTCTAGATGGTGTTGATCCCGCTCCACTTGACCCCGGGATACCGCCACCAGCGGACTCAG
This sequence comes from Chloroflexota bacterium, assembly GCA_013204555.1. Lineage (GTDB taxonomy): Bacteria > Chloroflexota > Dehalococcoidia > Lucifugimonadales > Lucifugimonadaceae > UBA1151. The sequence goes on from JABMNO010000040.1 coordinate 44,528, forward strand.
ATGGCGATGGACTAACAGATGACCAAGAGGCCATTCTGGGTACGGACCCTCTGAATCCTGATACTGATGGGGATGGATTGAACGACGGGGTTGATCCGTTCCCCCTGAACCCGTTTGATGATCTTGATCTGGACGGCTTCTTCAGCGATGAAGATTGTGACGACACCGATCCCAGCGTCTTCCCTGGTGCGTTTGACATTCCGGGTGATGGAATAGATCAAGACTGTAACGGGCTTGGTGGCCCGAATAGTGATGAAGATTCAGATGGCCTGAGTTACTCCGACGAATTGCTCATCGGTACCAATCCGCTGAACCCAGACACTGATGGCGACGGTTTGATGGACGGCGAGGAAGAACGAAAAAAGAAGGGGGTTTTAGATGCCTCAGAGACGGATCCGATAGTCGCTGACACCGATGGCGA
>JABMNO010000001.1 GCA_013204555.1 Chloroflexota bacterium
CCACTTTCGCCTTGAAGTCTGCCGAGTGGTTACGGCGGGGTCGTCTGCTCATTTCTCACTCCTGTTTCATGAGGCATTATCTTGCCTCACTCAGGCAGCGATTCCACTTATCCCACTGTGCAGATTTCCGGAGCCACCTCTATCGGACCATCTGCAGATCAACTGGATGGCGCCACCGGCGAGCAAGTGCTTGAGTTTGCGGCTGAGATGAGATCGGCCATAAGTGGGATGACGCTCAACTCAAACTTCTCTGAGGAGATCAGCAGTATTTGGGAGTCAATCTCCGCTGCAGGCGCCGACTCAATCACAGTCGCATGCCGCTCTTCCGCCAACGCTGAAGACTCCGCCGCCGCCAGCTTCGCCGGACAGTACCTGACGGTTCTTGGCCTGCGAAATGCGGAAGAGATTGAGGGCGCAATCAAAGACTGCTGGGCGTCAATGTGGGAAGACAGCGCTGTTAGCTACGGGACCATGGGCGGGCACATATTGAGCAACCTGGCCATGGCGGTGGTCGTGCAACGCGTCGTTCCTGCGGATGTCTCCGGAGTAGTGTTCTCCATGAACCCGATCATGGGCAATCATGATGAGATCTATATCAACTCAAGCTGGGGGCTTGGGGAGGCGGTAGTTTCGGGGCTTGTGACTCCTGATACCTACATCGTCAATAAGGGCTCGATGTCTCTGTCGTCAAAGCAGATATCACCGGCAAAGCAGATCAAATTCGTTGTTGGTGACACAGGCACGGCGTATCAGACTGACGTGCCTGCAATCCAAGTTGGCATCCCAACGCTTAGCGATTCCGCCGCTGTCCAGGTCGCAACAATTGCCAGAGACGCTGAGGAGAGGGCAGGCATGCCGATGGACCTGGAGTGGGCGTATGAAGGCGATGAACTTTACGTACTCCAGGCCAGGCCGATCACAGCACTCTAGCCGACTGTTCCCGGTTTCTGGCGGGAGTTCAATCCGAACGACACCAGAACAGATCCAACGGAAGCGATCGCGATAATCATGAAAAGATTGTCGAATCCACCTGTCGCAGTGTCCGACCCACTCAGCACTCCGGCGATGATGGCTGAGCCCACGATGCTCCCAAGATAGCGGTTCGTTGAGTAGATCCCGGAGACGACGCCCGCGTGCTCTGACGGCACCGATTCGACGGCGCTTGCCTGCATGCTTGATACGGACAGTCCAAGTCCGACGCCCGCAATAAGTAGCGCGACAACCAGATTCGGAGTGGGGATTTCGGCTCCGCCTATTAAAAGGACGAACGAGCCAACAGTGAGCAGCAGCATGCCAATCACCACAGGCGTTCTTCGGCCAATACGGTCTGAAAGCCTTCCGCCTATTGGAGCAAGGCCGGCGCTGCCAACTGATAACGCGGTCAAAACCAGACCGATCTCAAGCTTCGACACTCCATCTCGCTGGGTTAGCAGAAGCGGGACGGAAATCAACATCATGTACATTGCCATGTTGCTCAGCGCCACGCCTGAGGATGCCGCTGAGAAGGGGCGAACCAGAAAGAATCGTGGTTGAAACACCGGGTCAGGATGCCGCGACTCAAACACCAGGAAACCAGCGAACCCAAAGGCGACAACGATGGCCCAGATCACGACCACCGCGCCATCGATTGAATCGCCCTTCAATCCGAATATAAGTAACGACGCACCGGCGATCAGAATGAAGGGGAGCCAGATCGCACCGGCAATGTCGAAGCCATCGTCCCCGCGTTTCGTTGTTTCCAATCGAGGGAGCCAGCGCCATCCGACGTACAGAAGTGGAATCACTATTGGAAGATTCACCAGGAATATCGCTCGCCACCCTGCCAGTTCCACCAGCAATCCTCCCAGCGGAGGTCCAGAGGCAGCGGACACCCCGGCCACGGCTCCAATCATTCCGAATCCCTGAGCACGTCGTGCTGCCGGAACCGCCGCACGCACCAGTGCAGACCCATTCGGCAGCACTGCGGCGATTGTTAGCGCCTGTAGAAGCCGCGACGCGAGAAGGATAGGGAAATTCGGGGCAGTCGCTGCAATGACTGACGCTACGCCAAATCCGATGATGCTGCCCAGGATCAATCGGCGACGCCCAAATCGGTCACCAATCTTCCCCGCCAACGGTTGAATGGACGCCATGGCGATCAGATAGCCGGTGATCAGCCAGCCAGCATCCGTCAGGCTCACGGAAAAGTCATCAACTATGTCAGGTAGCGCAACCGCGATCATCGTGGAGTTCAGCGGTGCCAGAATGATTCCAAGCGCGACAAACAGCGTGACGCGTTTTTCGAGCTGGCTAGCTGACTCCGTTGCCCCAGACGAAATGTTCGTGCTCACAGTAGCCCGGAGCCCTCCATGGTCATGATTGGAGGACTCCCATGGCTACCGTAATACCGTTCATTGGATGGACAGGATTCAAACCTGCCGCTACGTCATTAGGACAGGATACGAACTTCGCCCGCCGTTCCATCCACTTCGATTGTCGCTCCATCTGGAATCTTGACCGTTGCGATAGCCGTTCCGCCCACGCAGGGAATTCCGTACTCACGAGCAACTATGCCGCAGTGACTCAATGCTCCGCCAACGTCTGTGACAACGGCGGCAGCGATTCCGAACAATGGCGTCCAGGGCGGTGCAGTAGTTGGTGCGACGAGAATTTCGCCTTGCTTGAGTCTTGTGCCTTCCTGCAGGTTCATGATGACTCTGGCAGTGCCGCGCGCAACGCCAGCGGATACCGGGGTCCCCGTTACCAGATCCGTAACTTCTGAAATATTGGGTGGCCCACCGAAGAATCTTCCGATTGCCCTACCGACTGGATTATCCGGTGGTGGCCCGTAATCTGTACCGATAAACGGTGGACATACCACGCTGGACCACTTCTCCATCTCAGCTTTCTCATCGGTTATCTGCTGTTTGAAGTCCCCACCGTTGAGGAGTCCAGAACGGACCGTGTCTGGAACCAGGTAGAAGACGTCGCCACGGTGGGCTATGACACCTTTGGCGGCAAGCCTGTCGCCAAACGCCAGGAAAATGTGACGGAGGTGGTGAAGTCCACCCTGGTCAATCCAGAAGTTGTGGTCTTCCTGAATTCGGCTGCCTTCTCGACCGGCGTTGAGAAACATTTCAAATGCACCCTTTACTTCATCGGGGTGATTCACCAACTTCGCCCTGGCGGCTGCTGTGGCGGCATCTCTTTCTTTGATCTGTTCTGTGTGATTGGCCCTTGGGTCCCTGGCGCCCGCAGCCATGTTCTCTCGTATAGCGGTTAACGCGGGGGTGGGATCTTCCGTCCAACTGGGGTCAGAGATCTCAATTACGCCATCGGATCTGTGGCCGTATGTGTCCATGAGGCCCCGGAGTTCGGCAAGAAACTCACGTCCCTCTTCGGTGCCAACGAAACTTGAAAGCGCGGCGTTGGTCGACTTCGTTCGAATCGGGTTAGCTACGGACGACTTGTCCTTGTACTTCTGCGCCAGGTCCCAGAGTTGGTACCCGACCTCAAGGCTGATGTTGTGATCGGCTTTGATCAGCCCATAAGCATCAAGTTCGGAGGTCCCTTCAAATAGATCGAGGTACATGTCAACGAACATGCTGACACCTGAGAGGAATCCCACACCTACGTGGAAGTGGATGTCCCACAGGTCTGCATAACGCTCGAACGCATCATCCATGTGCGCAAGAAGCTCTTCGTCTGATGCTGCCTCCAGATCAAATGCAGACCAGAAGTCGTGGTGGGCCTTAACTCTTGGTAGCCACTCGTTCTCCCACCGTTCGTGGAACACGGGAAGAAGGGCCTTCAGTGTCGCTTCTGCATGCTTACCGGCCTCTTCCATGCCCTCCGGTGGGACCGTCGGAACAGCAGCGTTGAAGTAGTAGGTGTTGAAGCGGTCACACATCAGCGTGATAGGTTGCCCTGCATTTTTGAATCCACGTGCCGTACCTTCGCTCCACGGATTCGCAGCGAGCCATCCCGTCATCGGAGTTATCGGCTCCGGAGCGTGCATCCGGTCGTACATCCATGGCTTGTGCAAATCTTCCGGATTCGGCCAGGCAACTGGAAAGTCGGGTGGCAGCGGGAATGGTTTTGGCTCTGGGTGGGCGTCAGACATGATTGATCTCCTATATTTCACACGCCCGTGGTAGTCAAGATAATGTGGCGCGTTGACGATGCAGAATCGTAGCACGCGAACGAGGCCGATTGGTTCCTGAAAGAAGTGCGGCGTACAATCGCCGCCTTCTCTCCTATCCAACAACGTGACAGCAGATTCGAAAACTGCCCGACACCGAAGTACGTTCAACCGATGAGCGCCTGGAGGCCACTAAATGAAGATCAAAGAAGTAAAGACCTGGGCAGTAGCAAATCCACCGCCTCACTTTGGCGGCCCGTACTGGGTGTTCGTGAAGCTCACCACTGATAACGGTATCTCTGGTTACGGAGAGGCCTACGGCGTCCCGTTTTCGGCCGACAGAGTGTGTTCACTGATTGAAGATGTTGTTGAGCGTCACGTGATTGGCCAGAGTCCGTTTCAGATTGAAACCCTGTGGCGGATCATCTACTCAAGTGGCTTTGGCCAGCACCCTGAGTTCACGATGGGCGGAGTGCTCAGCGCGATTGAGATCGCGTGCTGGGATATCGTCGGTAAGGCGCTGGATCAACCGGTCTACAACTTGCTCGGTGGAATGGTGAACGACAAACTTCGTTCGTACACGTATCTGTACCCCGGGGATCCATCTCCAGACGAGATGGCCGTCACAAATATCCACGGCGATCCCGAGATGGCTCCAAAACGGGCAGAGCACTACATCAACCTGGGATTCACAGCTGTCGGATACGACCCGGTGATGCCGATGGGGTCGTTCGATCCTCGGCAACTCTCGCTCGAGAGCCTGGATAACGCCGAGCTGGTAACGAAGAACCTGCGAGAGGTCGCCGGCAGCAAGTGCGACTTGCTTGTGAAGACACACGGTGAAATGACGACATCAAGCGCTATCAGGCTGGCAAAGAGATTGGAAAAGTTCGATCCTCTGTGGCTTGAGGAACCTACTCCCCCTGAGAACAAGAATGAGATGGCCCGTGTTGCACACTCAACCAGCATCCCGGTGGCAACCGGTGAGCGCTTGGTCACTAAGTACGATTTCGCTGAGTTACTCAGCAAGCAGGCAGCTTCGATTCTGCAACCTGCGTTGGCGAGAGTGGGTGGGATTCTCGAAGCGAAGAAGATCGCTGGAATGGCAGAGGCTCACTACGCTCAGATGGCTCCACATCTGTACGCCGGGCCTATTGAGGCCGCTGCGAATATCCAGCTTGCCACGTGTAGCCCCAACTTCCTGATTCAGGAAAGCATAGGAACATTCGATGGGTTCTACGCCGACATCTTGAAGAAGCCCATCCAGTGGCAGAATGGCTACATCGTCCCACCAACCGACCCCGGTATTGGCTACGAGATTGACGAAGAGGTCGCCGACGCCAACCCATACACGGAGCAGAAAGTGTTCCCGCCCATGGAGCTGTCGCCCTACGTGGCAGAGCTAGAGGATCGCTAGAACCTCAGCAACTTCCTGACCGACGCGATCAGGCGTGAAACCGGGTTCTTCCCAGCGGCCGAGGCAGATTTCGACCGTTGGGAGGTGCATTTGACGCAGGTGCAGTAGGGCGGATGTGGATTATTTCGGTAGTCCCGTTCCTGCACTTGTTGCTCCGTTTGCTGATATTGCTCTGTGCCTCTACTTTATTAGATGTTCACAGGGTTCAAGCGGCTATTCGTCGCCCTGAATAGTAGGCAGATTAGACAGCGCCGCCTGGCTTGCCGATTCCGAGAAGCCCTCGCCCGCGGAATCTGAGCCGTCAACGAAATCGTGGAACGACTCAATATCCAGGTTGGAGTTTGCGCTGATAACGCAGAGGATGGTCTTGCGTTCGCGATTCTCCCGACAGGCAATTGCTTCGTCGATTACTGCTTTCACCGCATAGGCGGACTCAGGAGCCGGAATCACGCCCTCAGCGCGTGCGAACGTTACCGCCGCCCCTAACGCCTCATGTTGAGTGTAGGCGCGAGCCTCAATCTGCTTCTCTCGGTAGAGGGCGCTGATCAGAGGTGACATGCCGTGGTATCGCATACCGCCAGCCCGCATCTTTGGTGGCATGTAGCCGCGGCCAAGCGTGTACATCTTGATCATGGGCGCGAGTCCCTGCGAGTCGCCGTAATCGTAGCCGTACTGGCCCTTCGTCAGGCTGGGATATTCTGCCGCTTCCACCGCAATGAACCGGGCTTTGCCCAGCAGATCTTTGTAGAACGGGAACATCAGTCCGCCAAACGCGCTTCCGCCGCCGACCGCTGATATGAGAATGTCTGGTCGGCCACCGGCGCGACGCATCTGGCGCTTCGCTTCGAGTCCGATCACCGTCTGGTGAAGCAGGACGTGGTTCATCACCGTTCCCCACGCGAACTTGGTGTCCTTATCGCGGCTGGCGTCTTCGAACGCTGCGCTGAGCGCTAGACCCAGCGACCCCGGAGAGTCCGGGTCTTGCTCCAGTTGCTCCCTACCCGTGGCGGTTCGGTCGCTCGGGCTGGGGATTACCTCGGTATCGAGAACTTCCATCACGTATCGACCGTGTGGCTTCTCTTCGTAACTCGACCTCACCATGTACACGGATGATTCAAGGTTGAACACGTTCGTGGCCATCGCCAACGAGACGCCCCACTCTCCATTTCCCGTGCCTGTGACCAGCCGTTTTACGCCCTGTTCGCGCGCATAGTAGGCCTGTGCAACTGCGGTGTTTGCCTCGTAGGTGTAAGAGGTCACGCCCTCCAGCTTGAAGAAGATCTTTGCTGGCGTGCCCAACTCTTTCTCAAGTCGTTCCGCCCGGTATAGTGCCGTCGGTCGCCAGTCTGAGTAGTACTCCTGGAGCGGCTTTGGGATACTGATTTCCCGTTGCTCTTGCTCCAACTCCTGCTTGATCAACTCGTCTGGAACGAACGGCTCAAGGTCATGCGGTCCAAGTCGATATCCACTTGGGCTGCGCATATTGGGGGCTGGAAACGTCAGGTCAGGGACGACGTTGTACCAGGCGTCTGGAAAGTCTTTGCGTTCGGGTGCGATTCGCATTGTTTGCCGCCCTGTTTTTGCCGCCGTGTCGTTGAAGCCTGCCGAAAGTTTAACCGATACAACTGCTCTCCGATTGCCATCGACCTATTGGATATCCGAACGTATGTTCCTAATCTTGCAAATTATTCCGGGTCTTGTCAGTAGATTTTCGAGGGAGATTCCAAGAGCATGCTTGCCAAAACTAAGACTGCCGCAGTGGTAGGACTGGATGGTCACGTCATTGAGGTGGAGGTGGACATATCTCCAGGACTTCCGGCGTTCAACATCGTTGGGCTGCCGGATGCGGCGGTGCAGGAGTCGCGCGAGCGGGTGAGAGCAGCTATCCGAAACAGTGGTGGCGAGTTCCCAATGCGACGAATCACAGTCAGCCTCGCTCCCGCAGATCTCAAGAAGACGGGGCCGAGCTATGACCTGCCGATAGCCGTTGGAATCCTCATGTCATCGGGCCAACTGCCGGAGACTCTGGATGGCTCGCTGCTACTCGGTGAGCTTGCTCTGGATGGTGCGCTCAGGTCTACGCGAGGAATTCTTCCAATGGTGGCGGTGGGCCGATCGCGGGGCTACAAATCGGTTTTCGTCCCAGACATGAACGCTCGAGAGGCCTCACTCGTAGAAGGCATAAAAATCATTCCGGCGCGTGGACTTGATCAGGTGATGGCCCATGTCCGGGAAGAGACTTCGATTCCGGAATATGTGGACGACCCAAACTACGAGTTCGAGACTCCTGACGATAGTCGGCTCCCGAACCTGGCAGATGTGCGAGGTCAGGAGCACGCGAAACGGGCGCTTGAAGTCGCGGCGGCGGGCGGCCATAACCTGCTGATGAGCGGCCCTCCTGGAAGTGGAAAGACGCTCCTCGCCCGGTGCCTGCCGTCAATTCTTCCATCGATGACGGACGAGGAGTCACTGGAGGTTACAAAGATCTATAGCGTCACCGGATTGCTGCCTGAAGGCAGTCCGCTTATCACCCGCAGACCGTTCAGATCGCCGCACTATACGATCTCAAACGCTGGCCTGGTCGGCGGCGGTCAGGTGCCACGGCCCGGAGAGATCACACTCTCTCATCGAGGTGTGTTGTTCCTCGATGAGTTGCCAGAGTTCGGCAACTCCACGCTGGAAGTGCTACGTCAGCCCATCGAGGACAAAGTCGTGACGATCTCCAGAGCGAACGGCACGATGACATACCCCTCGAATTTCATGATGGTCGCTGCGATGAATCCGTGCCCCTGCGGTTACTTTGGGGATATGGAGAAGCAGTGCTCATGCCCTCCAAGCGCTGTCACGAAGTACGGGCGGCGAATCTCCGGCCCGATGCTGGACCGCATGGACATCTTCGTCGATGTGCCACGTGTCGAGTACGACAAGCTCATCGCACCTCCGGGTGAAGATGCTTCTAAAAACGTTCGGGCCAGAGTCCTTCACGCGCGGGACGTGCAGTTGGACCGACTGCGCGCCGCCAACATCTCATCGAATGCCGAGATGGGGCCGGTTGAGGTTTGGGACCACTGCCAGGTTGAGAGTGCAGCCAAGGAGCTTCTGCAGATGGCCATGCGCCAACTCAACTTCTCAGCTCGCAGCTTCCACCGCGTCCTGAAGGTAGCCCGCACAATCGCAGACCTCGCTGGTTCAACGACCATCGAAACACCGCATCTGGCGGAGGCGCTGCAGTATCGTCCTCGGAGCGATGGGTAACTCTGCCGAACGGTATTTGAGCTACTCATGACAATATCGTCCGTTAATAACAATATGCCCGGTCGATAGCGACCGGGCCTGTTGATTTATTTTGTGTTTTGGAGGCGCCGGCCGCACGAGGCGGTCGGCGCCAGAATGATGTTGCTATTCGGCAGGTGCTGTTTCAAACCCGACCGGCATGGCCGCGGCTGCAGCCTCAAGGTCGATGTCAGCTGATGCGTCAACAGACTCAGCCTGGGCGGATCGCATCCGTCGTGGCACCATCGTCGCGGCAACGACTATTCCGAGGGCAACGAATCCAGCGGCCGCAATGAACCCGACGTTCAGAGCGTCTACAAACGCGGTGTTCGCTGACTCGGTCACCGCAAGCGCCACATCAGACGGCAAATCAGCAGCAATTGTTCCAACTGCGCCAATACTGTTCCCAATCGTCTCAGCGGCGCCTTCTGGCACCAGGCCTGCTATCGCATCAGTCACGTTGTTCCGGTACAGACTGCTAACAAGGCTGCCCAGTACCGCAACTCCAATTACGAAACCAAGTTCTCGCGAGAGGTCGTTCATGGCCGAGCCAATTCCGGCGTCGTTCACCGGTACGGAAGCCATGATCGTGTCGGTCACGGTTGGCATCGCCATTCCAAACCCCAGACCAAACACTGCCATCCCAACGATCGGAATCCAGATGGCTGTATCGACTGCAATCTGGCTGAAGAATCCCATTCCTGCCATGACGATCAGTCCGGCGATCATGGTTGTGAACCTTGGGCCAATTGTAGGTACAGCTTTGGCTGACACGCCGGTCCCCAACATCATTGTCAGGGCGACCGGTGCCAGAGCCGCTCCCGCAATGAATGCGGTTCTGCCCTGGACCAACTGGTAGAACTGGGTCATGAAGAAGAAGACGCCAACAGCACCCAGGAAGAGGAGCATGAGGACCAGGAATGATCCCGTGAAGTCCATCCGCTTGAAGTAGTGCAGCGGCAGCATTGGGTGGGAACTTGTGGCTTCGACCAGAACGAACGCTACAAGTAATGCAGAGCCGCCCACGAGGGTCCCAATAATCTCGGCTGACGCCCATCCGGCCTCACCACCCTGGATGATTCCGTAAACGAGTGCCAGCATACCGCCGGTGGCAAGTGCCGCTCCCGGAACATCTATTGGACGGTGCGTGGGGTCAACTGACTCAGGCATGAACCTGAGTCCGAAAATAGCGAGTGCGACAACTGGCATGTGCAACCAGAAGACGGATTCCCAACCGATCTCGTCGACAAGGTAGCCACCAACTAATGGGCCAACGGCAATTCCCATTGAGCCGATCGCCGTCCATACGACGATCGCTTTCGCTCTTTCGGCCCTGGGGAAGACGTCGGTGATTATCGAAAGAGTGGAGGGCAGAGCAAATGCCGCGCCCAGACCCTGCAATGCACGCATCACGATCAACGTAGTCGAGTTTTCGGCCAGCGCTGCGCCAACAGCGCCAGCCCCAAAGATCACCATTCCGGCGGCCAGCGCCTTACGCCTTCCGAAGCGGTCACCAGTGGTCCCGGCGACCAGGAGGAAGCCGGCGAGGATCAGGCTGTACATGTTCACAACCCACTGCAAGGTGGAGTTATTGGCGCTGAAGTCTCTTGCGATGGCGGGGAGGGCGGTGTTAACCACGGTGCCATCCAGGAAAATCATGAATGTCGACAGAGATAAGAACGCGAGAATTAGATTCTTGCGCGGGGCCGAGCTGCCGATGCCTCGTTTGATTTGTGGTTCTGCTGAGCTAGTCACTTCGTTTGTGTCCCTTTTGCTATGCACCCGTGGCGCAATCCCTGTTTCATGTATGACGAATGGCCGAATTCGATTTCGACCCTTTGTTTGTTTCCTGTGTTTCTAAACCGGCTGGCCGACCTTTTTCAATAGCTACTCACTTTAGATGTGTTCCTTCAAAAATGGATTCAGTCGGCCGCGGGGCCGCGGAAGTTTCCGGCGATGAGGGCTTCCATCGCCCGCATCCCGGCGGCCTGATCCCAGTCGGGATTCCAGGCGCCCAGGACTGTCATGCCGAATGCGAACGCTATTAGTGCGTCGATAATGCCATCGGGCTCAAGATCAATCGCGATGTCTCCATCTGCCTGGGCCTGTTTGATCAGATCTCGAACCACATCGCGCGGCTCATTCATTAGCCGCATCTGTGATGCCATGATCCGCTCGTTTATTAGAGCTTCAGCCCAGAGGAAGAGCGCGACGCGGGCATCCACATTTCGCCGCTTCCCTAAATTGCGATTCGCTGCGAACGCAAACACGTTGCAGACATTGTCAAAGGGACTACCGTCTTTGACCACGTCTTCCAACTTTGTTGTGTCTTCTGACTGAGAACGGTCCCGCAGGCCATCTACGATGTCCTCTTTGGACTTGAAGTAGTGGTAGACGGCCCCCTTGGAGACCCCCGCTTCACTTCTAATATCCTCAAGGGTGGTGCCGTGGATACCCTGATTGGCGAAGCAAATCTCCGCAGCGCAGATTATTTCCTGCTTGCGTTCCTCGAGATATTCGTCGCTAACTTTCGGTGCCATGCAAGTTCTCTCCTGAATAAAACCGGCCAACCGGCCTGTTTGCAGCAACTATGATGCGCCAGCGATTGTGGAGATGCAAGTCACAGTTGGCGTTTCGCCTTCCGAACTCACATCCGGTATCGCTCGTATACTTCAAAACATCGACTTTCAGTCCACCTCAAGGAACGATCAATGATTCGGGATGTGGTCATCGTGTCGGCAGCCAGAACTCCTATGGGGAAGCTTGGGGGTCAGCTTTCTGAGCTTTCCGCGACGTCTTTGGGTTCGGCGGCAATTTCCGGAGCGATTGATAGATCTGGCATCGAGCCGGGCGAACTTGACTACGGATACGTCGGCAACATGCTTTCTGCGGGACTGGGTCAGACTCCCGCTCGCCAGGCGATGATCGGTGCTGGCGTTCCTGAAGGCGTTTCAGGGATGACGATTAATAAGGCCTGTGCCTCGGGGCTGGCGTCGGTTGTATTGGCCGCGCAGACTATCCAGGCGGGGGACGCTGAGGCGGTAGTGGCCGGTGGTATGGAGAGCATGTCCAACGCTCCTCACATGCTCATGAACAGCCGCACCGGACTCCGAATGGGCGATTCAAAGCTCACGGATCACATGATCAATGATGGGCTGTGGTGTCCCTTTGAGAATCGGCACATGGGCGATTCAGCGGAGGCGATAGCCCAGAAGTACGAAGTGGAACGTGAAGCGCAGGATGAGTACGCCGTGCGAAGTCAGATCAGAGCATCATCAGCGGTCGAAAGTGGCATATTCGACGAAGAGATCATTCCCATCTATGTACCACAGCGGCGTGGTGACCCTGTGCGCGTTACCAAAGATGAGGGACCGCGTTCCAATGCGTCGATGGATCGACTTGGCGCGCTGATTCCGGCGTTCCAGTTGGGCGACACGGTGACCGCCGGAAATAGCTCGGGTATCGCAGACGGAGCGGCGGCCTGCGTTGTAATGAGTGGAGAACGTGCCACCGAGAAGGGAATAACGCCCCTCGCGCGCATTACCGGGTATGCCCATGAAGGCAACGCTCCGGGAATGCTGTTTGATGCGCCATCAGCCGCAGTCGCCAGATTGCTTGAGCGCACGGGCCAATCTCTTGATGATTTCGACCTTATTGAGGCCAATGAGGCGTTCGCCGCCCAGGTCCTGGCAAATGGCGTAGCGCTCAATTGGGATTTGGAACGTGTCAACGTGTGGGGTGGGGCCATTGCGCTTGGACATCCAATTGGCGCAAGCGGCGGAAGGATTCTCACCACGCTCCTGTACGGACTACGGAGGGTGAGCGGTAAGCACGGGCTTGCAGTGATCTGTCACGCTGGGGGCGGCGCGGTTGCCCTGAGCGTGGAGAACTTGAATTAACGGTGGACCAAATCTGTCGTCGGCGATGAGAGGAATACGAAAACTATGGACCTCAATGAAATGCCGGTTATCGAGCGCCGTCGAATAGAAGCTCTCGTTCTGGGTCCGGTGATTCGGGCGTTTCAGGAGGAGTTCGGCGAGGACCGCACGAATGATCTCGTCCGCAAGGTGATGGTGGGTATCGCTACCGAGCAGGGACGAGAACTGGCGGAGCGGGTGTCTGGTGAGAACCTCAAGGACTTCGCTGATAGCAAAGGTGCATGGCGAAAGAACGGCGCTCTTGAGACTACTGAGATCGAATCAAAACCGGGTCGTTATGAATTTGACGTCACTCGATGTAAGTACGCGGAGATGTATCGAGAGATCGGTTACGGCGATCTCGGCGGCATTCTTTCATGCACTCGCGACTTCGCATTTGGTGAAGGATTCAATCCGACCATTAGTCTGAGTAGAGATCACACCATCATGGGCGGAGATAGTGTCTGTGACTTCCGGTATGAGCTTCCCCTACGAGAGCCATCCGGGTAGGAGAAGTGTCCCCATTTGCTGGTGAGACTTTGCCAGAATTGATACAACCCGCCTGTCCAATGCCTAGAGCAAGGATGCGTCGGGCGTAATATTTGTATACGCAGAAATGACTCAGGCGTCGGATTAGTGACGATCATGCGCCGGAAGGATAGCTACTGTGCAGTGTCCAAGACACAACATTGAATTTGAGACCGACAAGCGCCACGGGGTGCCAGCGCTTGAGTGCCCTCAGTGCACTGGGATCTGGATTGAGACTGCTGCCCTTGAGCAGATTGAAGATCGCGTATTCCCTGGCGAGATGCGCAAGGGCAGTCTGAAGTATGGCAATCACGATTCCGATCTTAGTTGCCCTCACTGCAGCAAGACCATGGTCCGATTTCGATATCGCGCAAACAATCTTGAACTCGATCACTGCCCGGATGATGCCGGGTACTGGTTGGATAAGGATGAAGACAAGCAAATACTTGATCTAATGAAACAACGAGTCTCGGACTTGAATCGATCCGGCGCGGCTCAGGTGAGTTGGGATCGGGCTGTCAGAGGCGAATCGCATGGAATATTGAGCCGCATTAAGCGCATCTTCAAGTAGCTTCAGCGCCTGCGGGACGCTTGACTCAACATTAGACCGGGAGAACCAATGGTTTCCGACCCAGGTGACTTGATCGGCAAAGATGCTGACATCAGCCTCTGCATTTTTCCACATCTGAACGAGATCGTCGTAGTAGACGGACGGACGGATATTCCTGATCGCCCACTTTTTGAAGTGATGCAGATGCGCGAGGTGTTCACCGACACGTTCTACGAGGATGTTCAGAACGATTTCAAGTCGTTGCTGCATAGGGATGAGAGGCCGTTCTTCAAGATACTATCGTTGCCTCACGAACTGGAGGGCCTGATCAAATTGCATGGCCTTCGCGCGGTCCTGTCGAAACTGGACCCTTCCACGCCACTATCGTCTCCTGCCGATATGCCAAACGTAGCGCTGCTCATTCTCACCGGACCCTTCTTGACGCTAGATGAGGCGGGGCTACGTGAGTCGTTGCATGAGATGTTCTCAAGCCAACTTGAAGGCAGTCGACTTGATGAATGCGTTGATGCGGTGACAGCGCTGGCTGCGGAGGAACGTGAGGCTACCAACAATGGTAAGGGCGGCGAGTTGACCAGTTTGATTACTGGCGAAAGTGCCCATTACGCCACAATCTGGCAAAACAGCGAAGGCTCCCACTGGGAGTAGCTGCGCTAGTTCCCGTTCACTTTGATGTGAACTGGAAGCGCAGTAAAGATCTACGGATCAAACGATGAGAGAACTGTTCGGAAATCCTGCAGACGGATCCTTTATCGCCTGGCTTGCTGATGGCGGCCTCTGGGCGATCATTATCGTCGTCGGGGCGTTCATCGGGTGGATAATCGCCCGAAGAATCGTCGGAAAGTATCGCGACATCGCAATCGCGTGGGCTGACGACAATATTCACCGGCTTCAACTCGACTACTCGCCGAGAGAGCATAGCCGCTTCTACACTCTCCTGACCGACTTGATTCTTGGCGGCGCAATTATCGGCACCGCAGCCGCGCTTGGCAGCCTTTCGGTATTGGGAGTCGACGTCGACCCGGCTCTCGGTGCGCTGGCGGACATGGGGCGTGGCTTCCGTGACTGGTGGGCAAACAACGGTTTCCAGATCGCACTCATTTTCGGTTTAGCGGTCGTGGCTCACAAGGCAGCTGATCGTGCTCTTCCGGGCTTCATGCGTCGTTTCGTGCAGAAAGTCTCAGCGTCTCAGGTAGATGCCGCTGAGTACGGGAAGCGATCTGAAACGCTGATTGACGTCGCCAGAGGTGTCACCAAGGTAATCATCGGCGTTATCGCGACGATGATGATCCTCTCAGAACTGTCCGTGCCGATTGGACCTATTCTTGGAGGTTTCGGTATTGCCGGTCTGGCGATCGGCTTCGGTGCGCAATGGCTAATTCGAGACCTGATTAACGGCATATTCATCCTGGCTGAGAACCAGTACCGGCAGGGCGACGTCGTCACAATCGCAGGCACAACCGGGAAGGTCGAATCGATCAACCTCCGACGGACCACTTTGAGAGATCTGGATGGCAAAGTCCATGTGGTTCCAAACGGTGAGATAACAGTTGCTTCGAACTACACCAAGCACTGGTCCAACGTCCACCTGGAAGTTGGCGTCGCATACAAAGAGAACATGCAGCACGTGTTCGACGTGCTCAATGAGATTGGCGAGAGCCTCGCGAACGACCCCTACTTTGGCGAGATGATTATCGAGTCGCCAAAAGTCCTGAGGCTCGATTCATTCGATGATTCTGCGATCACCATAAAAGTACTCGGCGTCTGCAAGCCCCTGACCCAGTGGGAGATCAAGGGCGAGATGAACAAGCGGATCAAAGAGCGGTTTGATGAGGAGGGTATTGAGATTCCATTCCCTCACCAGACAATCTACTGGGGCTACGGCGCGCATCCACAAAAAGGCAATCAAGGCTCCGAATGGGTCGAGGCTGGGGAGCCTGAAGTAGAGGTTGAAGTTGAGTCGGATCCCGAAGGGGCTGCCCCCGGTTTTCAACCTGCGGGCCTCGCACCCGGCTCATCGCTCCGCAAACCACTTCCCGCGACAATCGGAAACGGCTCGGGTGCGCCGAGTGACGAAATCACTGATGAACAGCGCCGCGAAGCCCGCGACCTTGAGAAGATCGGCCTGGATGATGATTCCGAGTGACGGGCGCACTCCGCTGCTAAGGGTTGATCCAGACTCTTCGCCTCAAGTCGTGCGGATGCCCTAGTATGCTGCCCATTACATGCGGTATCTGGAAGTCGACCACGAAATAGTTCTGCGCATCCCTCAATTTGAAGACGCGGAGGAGTATTTCGCGGTCGTTGATTCCAACCGCGAATATCTTCGCCAATGGCTCGGATTTCAACCTGACCACGTTCTGAGCGTCGCATTTACCGAACAGATGATTAAGCGATGGCAGAAAGAGGCTGACGAAAGTTCGGCGCTCAAATACGTGATCGAATTTCGAGGATCAATCGTTGGCTACTTGATGATTGATCGTCTTCAGGGAGACGACAACCTCGCAGAGCTCAGCTACTGGCTTTCAGAGGATATGCAGGGTCGCGGAATAATCACCAGGAGCTGCCGAGTCGCCCTCCGATCGCTCTTTGAGGACAGGCAAGTGCATCGCGTCGAGATTCGGGCAGAGGCGCCAAACGCAAAAAGTCGAGCGGTGGCTGAACGGCTTGGATTCACTCTGGAAGGCTATTTGCGAGAAGGCGGTTTGGTGCATGGCAAGTACTACGATAGAGCCGTGTACTCAATGCTCGTTCACGAATGGTCCAAGGCGTGATGTGATCTCGGCGTGGATCGAAATGATCGCCCAGAATTGTGAAGAGAAGCAGAGGGAAATTTGAGTAGGTTCCTCACGTCAAAGTCAATCCATGAGCGAACAAATAATGACTAGACCAATGACAACCCTATTCATGCTCATATCCGTTGACGGGAAAATCTCCACTGGAGATACCGATCTAATGGATGTCGACAATGACTATCCAACCGTCAAAGGGGTCAAAGAGGGATTACAGCAGTACTACAACATGGAGCAGGAAACAGACCTGTTCTCCCTCAACACAGGACGGGTATTCGCAAAAATTGGGGTAAACGAGAAAAAAGACCACCCGGCCAGGTCGCCGGTAAGTTTTGTTGTTATAGATAACCTGCCTCATTTGACCGCGCAGGGTGTGGCTTATTTATCAAAAAAAGCTACCAAGCTCATTATCGTGACAACAAATACCTCACATCCTGCCCATACGGCACAAAAACAGGCAAGAAACATTTGCGTCATTCCATACGGAGACGAAATTGATTTCGCGAACTTATTTCAGGATTTGAAAGAAAAGCACGGCGTGGAGAGACTGACAATTCAATCTGGAGGCACTCTGAACACTACCCTCGTTAGGAAAGGTTTGGTGGATAGAGTTTTGCTGGTCGTCGCGCCCGCTCTGATAGGTGGCAAAGAAACTCCCACTCTGATGGATGGAATGTCATTGCATACGCCGGAAGAACTATCACATATAAAGGCGTTGGAACTCGTTCAGGCAAAGCCGTTGAAAAACTCATATCTCCTTCTGGAGTACATAATAAAAAACCTGGATACTCAGCATTCAACGTGACCCCGCTGGCCAAATTCCGACCAACACACAACATGCTTCGTTGACAGCCCGGTGAGCGGCTACCTGGAATTTTCATCAGATAGCCGAGATGTCTGAAATTTCTATTGATCCAGGGGCGGCAACCGTACATGCAGCCCCTATTCTGTTAAACCTCCGCTATCCTTTGACGGCTAATCGAACGTTGAGTTGTCTAGATTCCTCGGGAGCACCGTGTTGGCCAGGCCAGTTACCAGTGACGAAATCAGAGAAGCGTTTCTTTCGTTCTATGAGCGGAAGGAACATATGCGGCTGCCTTCTTCTTCTTTGATACCTGCCGCCGACCCAACCCTGTTGCTAACGAACTCAGGGATGGCTCAGTTCAAGGCCTACTTCTCTGGCGAGTCTGAGCCTCCGAGTCCCCGCGTGACCACCTCGCAGAAATGTTTCCGCACAACTGATATCGATGAGGTTGGCGACGATACTCACCTGACGTTCTTTGAGATGCTTGGAAACTTTTCTTTTGCTGAGTATTTCAAAAAAGAGGCGTGCGCGTGGGCACTTGAGTTCTGGGTTGATGTTCTTGAGTTCCCCGTTGAACGGCTATATGCCACTGTGCACGCCACTGACGATGAGGCGGAGCAGATCTGGCTTGATCTGGGTATCCCCATTGAGCGCATATTCCGGTTTGGCGATGAGGACAACTGGTGGGGGCCGGCTGGTGATGAGGGTCCATGCGGCCCATCCAGTGAACTGAACTACTTCCACGGGGATCTCTCGTTGGTCCCGTCTCCCGATTCGCCAGAGTACGGGACCACCTGGGGCCCGAACATCCACGATGACTTCCTGGAGCTATACAACCTCGTATTCACACAGTTCTACCACCACCTGGACGGCACACGCACGCTGCTACCCGGCCAGAACATTGACACTGGCATGGGCCTCGAGCGCACGGTCGCGGTTGCCCAGGGCGTGCGGAACACCTACGACACCGACATCATGCGGCCATACGTCGAGAAGGTGGAGGCGATGGCCGGGGTTGAGTATGGCAGCAGCGCTGCCATCGACCGGGCCATAAGGGTTATCGCTGAGCACAGCCGGTCAGCTTCGTTCTTGATTGGTGATGGCGTCGTTCCCGAGAACACTGGACGCGGCTACATACTCCGGCGAATCATCAGGCGAGCGATGCGATTCGGCCTGTCGCTTGGTATCGAAAGCCCGTTTCTGCCTGAGATCGCAGAGACAGCGTCCGAGCATCTGGGGCACGTGTACCCGGAACTGAAGACGAACCTGCCGTTCATCAAACAGGTGCTTGCCACAGAAGAGGAAAGCTTCGCAAAGGCCGTTGAGTCTGGTAGCAGGCTGCTGGAAGTATTGATTGAGTCACGGCCTGCGATCAGGGAGATGATCAAGGAACTGGGCGATGTATCCGGTCCGGGTGACGCCGCCGATCTACATGCATCGATCGAGTTAGCGTCTGCCATCCTCACCAAATACCGCGGCGGCGAAACAGCCGAAGTTGCTGGTCTGCTACAGCGAGGGATCGATGCGCATGCCGCAGGGTCGAATGCATCCCCCGCCTCCACAGGCAAGGTATGGGACGAATTCCTTGGCGCAGATTGGGCAGGATCAATAACCGGCTATGAAGCTGCATATTTGTATGACACTTTCGGGTTCCCAATTGAGGTCACGCAGGAGATGGCTCGGGAGGATAACTTCGAGGTCGACCTCGTAGGCTTCAAACGCGAGATGGAACTCCAGCGCAACCGCGGTCGCTCGTCGGCCAAATTCGGTGGAGATACCGGAGCGCGAAAAATCTACGAGGATCTTGGAATTACCGATACACCGTTTCTTGGCTACGAAAAAGACACTGCAACCCGAGCAGAATCTGAAGTCGTTGGCATTATCAAAGGCGGCGTAATAGTCCAGGATGCTACATCGGGTGACGAGATCGAGATCATCTTGAGTCAGACTCCGTTTTACGCCGCACGTGGCGGGCAGATGGGCGACGCAGGTCACATCTCATCCGACTCTTCGGTAGTCGCCATCAATGACACTCAAAACCCGTTTTCACGTGTGACTGTCCACCACGGAGTAGTCGAGAGCGGGACGATCAATGTTGGCGACGCTATCACCGCTCAGGTTGACGAGGACCGACGGGAGAAACTGCGCCGCAACCACACGGGAACTCACTTGATTCACGCCGCGCTTCGACAGGTACTGGGAACCCATGTGCGCCAGGCGGGTTCACTCGTTGCGCCCGACCGGCTCCGGTTCGACTTCACCCATATAGCGCCAATGACCAGAGGAGAGGTCCTTGAAGTTCAGCGAGTGGTCAACGACCGTATTCGCGGGAATCTGGACGTTGATGTGGAGTGGACCACTTACAGCAAGGCCGTCGCTAATGGTGCGCTGGCATTCTTTGGCGACAAGTACGATGAGAGCAGCGTCAGGACGGTATTGATTGACGCCCCATGGAGCTACGAGCTCTGTGGCGGGACTCACTGCTCCCGAACTGGTGACATTGGCTCGTTCTTCATCCTGACCGAGCAGGGCATTGGGTCAGGCATACGCCGGATTGAGGCGTTCACGGGAGTGGGCGCTGAGGATGTGATCTCAGAGCGATTGCACGCGCTGGATGAGATGTCATCGGCGTTCCAGTCGCCAGTCGCGGAGCTGACGGAGCGTATGGAGTCGCTACGAGCCGAGTCTGAGGCTAGCCGTCGGAAAGTTGCTGAGCTGGAAGCAGCGTTGTTGCGGGCGAGCGTTGGCGGTGGAGCTGAGACAGACGCGCCGGAGGCCTTTGATCTCAACGGAACGACAATAAATCTACAGGTGAAGAGAGTGGACGCTCCCAATATCGACGCCCTCCGAAAAACAGGCGATTTTCTGCGGGACAAGATGTCATCTGGAATCGTTGTGCTTGGAAGCGAAATCGATGAGCGCCCAATGGTGATAGCGATGGTCACGAAGGATCTGGTAACGGATGGATTTCACGCTGGAAACATCGCCAAGCAGGTTGCGCAGATCATGGGAGGCGGTGGCGGTGGACGGCCAGATACCGCCCAGGCTGGTGGCCGAGACTCCTCCAAACTGGATGAAGCGTTGGCATCGGTAAAAGAGATCGTCTCAGCAGGGCGCGACTAAATCCAAATGCAAGAGGGCACGCCGGGAATGCCACGGCGAATTCTTGCCCTCGACGTGGGTGACGCACGGATCGGTCTGGCTGGCTCTGATGAGACCGGCACGCTGGCATCACCGCTACCTGCTGTTACGCGAACTGACCCCGGTGCAGATGTTGAAGCGATCGCCGAAGCGGCAGCTTCGATTGCAGCAGACCTGATTCTTGCCGGGCTTCCCCGCTCACTTGATGGCAGCATTGGACCACAGGCTCGCAAAGTCCAGGGCTTCATTCGGATGCTCCGGGACGCGGGATTGACCGTTGAGACCTGGGATGAAAGATTTTCCACTGTCGAAGCGACTCGGAATCTTCAATCGTCCGGAGCGCAGCCCAGCCGAGACAGGGGAAGACTTGATTCCGCTTCCGCAGCGGTCATACTTCAAGGATATCTTGATGCAAATAGACTTTGATTTAGGTCGGTAGGGAGATACAAAATCCAACATGACTAAGCGCATGGGAATCATTGGTTACCCACTTGGACACACGCTGTCGCCCGTGTTTCATCAGGCAGGCCTGAATGAAATCGGTCTGGACTGTGAGTTCCTGGTGTGGCCGACTCCGCCAGAAGAGCTTGAGGCGATGGTTCAGTCACTCCGAGACGTGGATTGCCTTGGCTCCTGCGTCACGCTGCCTCATAAGCAAGCTGTAATTCCTATGCTGGACAGTATTGCGGACTCAGCTAAAGAGATTGGAGCGGTCAACTGGATCGTAAACGATCAAGGCAAACTGACTGGCCACAACACCGACGCCCAGGGCTTCTTGCGTGCACTGCGTGAAGAGTTGGATTTTGATCCGAAAGACGCAGACGCGTTGGTGATCGGCGCTGGTGGCGCGGCGCGGGCGGTGGCATTTGGCCTGAGGAACGCTGGCGTTCAGCGACTTACGATCGCTAATCGGACGCTGGAGACAGCTACGAGTCTTGCCGAAGACCTGAGGTCGGGAAAATTCAGAGCGTCTGCTATCGAACTCACAAAGGATGCCCTCAGTGACGTGGCGCCGTTCTCAAACCTGATCGTGAACACAAGTTCAATCGGAATGGCCGGAGGTCCGGCTCCTGATGACTCTCCGATC
Organism: Chloroflexota bacterium; assembly: GCA_013204555.1. Taxonomy (GTDB): domain Bacteria; phylum Chloroflexota; class Dehalococcoidia; order Lucifugimonadales; family Lucifugimonadaceae; genus UBA1151. The sequence goes on from JABMNO010000001.1 coordinate 21,649, forward strand.
AGCTCAGATCTGATATCAATCGATACCGCTGTCTATGACATCGTCTATGCCCCTGCCGAAACACCGTTGTTCAAAGAGACGGAGGCCGCAGGTGCTCGGGCTGCGACGGGTCTCTCAATGCTGGTTTACCAGGGCGCTGAAGGCTTCGAGCTGTGCACCGGGAAGGCGGCCCCCGCGAGACTGATGCTGGATGCCGCCAGGAAGGCCAGCCGCTGAGACGCCGCCGCGAGTATCAGGCTTGAGTAAGCCTGTGCCCCGGACACTCACATACAATTATCTCGAATAATAAATTTCGATTTGGATGGTTGAAGTCGCCCCATGTTCAGATACCTCACGGCCGGTGAGTCCCACGGTCCCGGCCTGACAGTCATCGTTGAAGGAATCCCGGCCGGTGTCCTGCTGACCGAGCAGTACATAGCGAGCCAACTTGGCCGACGCCAGCAGGGCTACGGTCGTGGCGGCAGGATGAAGATAGAGACGGATTACGCTGTGGTTCAGGGCGGTGTTCGTCTGGGTGAGACACTCGGTTCTCCGGTTGCTATGTGGATTGAGAATAAGGATTTCGCGAACTGGACACAGGCGATGTCACCGGCTCCGCCAGATGGAGAGGTTGATCGCAAAGAGAACACACGCGTCGTGCCCGGCCATGCGGACTTTCCCGGTGCATTGAAGTACCTCGCCCATGACATGAGGAACGTTTTGGAACGTTCGAGCGCCAGAGAAACGGCTGCCAGGGTCGCCGCTGGTGCGGTGGCGATGGCGTTTCTGGATGAGTTCGGAATTGAGATCCACAGTCAGGTAGCGTCCATTGGCAACGTCAATTCAGACGTGAGTCAGGACGCTGATTGGGACGCCGTTGAGAACTCTGATGTCAGAAGCGGCGATCCCGATGTGGCGCAGAAGTTCAGGGAAGCGATAGATGAGGCGAAGGCGAATCGCACGACCGTAGGTGGGGTATTCCAGGTGGTAGCAACCGGAGTTCCGGTTGGTCTTGGCAGTCACATTCAGTGGGATAGGAAGCTGGATGGACGGATTTCGCAGGCGATGATGAGCATCAACGCCGTGAAGGGCGTAGAGATCGGCCGAGGGTTCGAGAACACCCGGCGGCCTGGTCATGACATTCAGGACATCGTTGTACCCAATCGGGATGACTCGCGGAGATTTTCTCGCACCTCCAACGAAGCGGGGGGGATCGAAGGCGGGATGTCCAATGGTGAACCCATAGTCACCTACGTAGCGATCAAGCCGATTGCGACCATGACGCGGCCGCTGCCATCGGTTGATATCAACACTGGCGAGGTGATTGAAGCGCCGTACCACCGGAGCGACGTATGCCAGGTTCCTCCAGCCTGTGTGGTTGGAGAGGCGATGATGGCTCTGGTGCTGGCCCATGCAATGCTGGAAAAGTTCGGCGGGGATCACATTCTTGAGGTCAAGCGAAATGTTGCCGGATACATCGATTCGCATCGGGAATTCGGTACCTCAGTTTGAGCACGAGGGTGAGCAAAGATCGTCATGACCTCATCTACCTGATCGGCTTTTCTGGGACTGGGAAGTCGCATACCGGCCGATTGCTCGCGCAAAAATTGGACTGGGAACTGCTGGATATGGATGAAATGATCACGCAGAAGGCTGGCGCCCCGATCATCGAGATATTTGAGTGGGGCGAGAAATATTTTCGGCAGATCGAGCGGGAAGTTCTCGATGAGATCGCTGGACAATCAAAAAAGGTAATCTCTACTGGCGGCGGCGTGCCGGTCAATGAAGAAAACCGCGCGATATTGAAATCAAGTGGTTACGTTGTTCGCCTGAAGGCATCACCGGAGTCGATCTATCGGCGACTGAGGCGCAGCTTTCGAAGCAACTCAGGGGATGGCGATCGCGGCCTGATCCGGCCGATGCTCCAACACGAAGATGATGAGGCTCCGCTGGACAAGATCCAGGCCCTACTCGACCTGCGCGAACCCGCGTACTCAGAGTGCGCCGACGTGACGATTGAGACCGACGGCCTAAACCCCGAACAGGTATCGGAGGGCGTCCTGACGGCCTGGGAAAACGCCGTAAAGGAGTCAGCATGACAGCGAAGGCAGACGCCAATCTCGCTGCGGTCGTGGAGACAACCCAGGGCTCGTACCGGGTCGTGGTCGGGCAGGGCATTGTGGAGTCACTGCCGGAAGAGTTTGAGAAGGCCGGGATATCTGGTCGCGCATTTCTGATAGCTGACGAGGCTCTATTCCCTGTTGCCGTTCGACGCGTTCAGGAGACTCTCGAAGCGGCTGGCGTTGTCACGCATGTGATGACATTGCACGCAGGTGAACAAGCGAAAAACCTGGAGACGTTGAGCTATGTCTACGATTGGCTTGCCGATCTTCGGGGCGAACGCGGAGACACTCTGATCAGCCTTGGGGGAGGTGTGATGGGTGATCTGGTCGGATTCGCCGCCGCTACATGGCTGCGTGGAGTGGCGTTTGTTCAGATTCCGACAACTCTCGCCGCCATGGTGGACGCATCGCTCGGCGGCAAGACGGCGATCAATCTACCAACGGGCAAGAATCTCGTGGGTGCGTTTCACCAGCCGAGACTTGTGTTGTCCGACCTCGACCTCCTGGCAACCTTGCCAGAACGAGAGTTGCGTTCCGGTTGGGCCGAGGCGATCAAGCACGGCCTGATTCTTGATAATCAGCTTCTGGAAGATATAGAAGCTAACTCAGATTCGTTGATATCACTGGAAGGCGAGAAGACCGCCGAGATCATCCGCAGGTCTGTAGCCATCAAGGCCGACGTCGTTTCAGCCGACGAGTTCGAGAGAGGTGAAACGCGAATTCTCCTGAACTACGGTCACACCATTGGCCATGCGATTGAGGCGTCCACGAGCTACGGGACGTTTCTTCACGGAGAGGCCGTTGCAATTGGCATGATGGCTGCAGGAAGGATATCGGTGGAGTTGGGGCTGATCAGCGAAGAGATTCTCAAGCGTCAGCATGCAACGCTCACACGGTTCGGATTGCCAACCCTTGCGCCAGGGCTCGATACAACGGAGTTGATCGAGCGGACGAAAAGCGACAAGAAGAGCCGTGGAGGGGCGGTTCAGTGGGTGTTGCTGGATGGCCCCGGCCACGCCACGATTCGACGCGACGTGCCGGAACAACTTGTCAGATCAATAGTCGACGATCTGATCGGAGCTTAGCAGCCGCCAGCCACTGCTGGGACGATGCTGATCTCGTCACCGCTCTTCGTCGCCGTGCCAAGTCCGTCCATGTAACGGACGTCCTCGCCATTTACATACACGTTGACGAAGTGACGGATCTGTCCGTCTTCTCCGCAGATGCGTTCCTTGATGCCGGGATGAGCGCTTTCAAGAGCGTCGACGATCCCCTGCAGGTCTGTACCGTCAACATCGACCTTGTCCTGCCCTCCGGTGATCCGGCGGAGAGGGGTAGGTATCCGTACTGTAATTGCCAATGTATTTTCCTCAGTAGTTCCTGATCGCACATCCAGAACGTCGTTCTGGTGCCGACACGAATTAGATTTTAGTGTTTTTAGCCTTCAATGACATCGCCGGTGATTGGATCAACCCGCACGCCCTGCTCAAGCGCCCAGTCCACGGCCTTCTTGATCTCTTCCTCTTCTCCCTGAAGTTCCAGGATTACCCATCCCGTTTCAGGCCCAACATCGGCTCGACGGATGCTCGTAACAATATCGAACATCGACCCCAGCTTGTATATCAGTGGGCGCCCCACCAGAACTTCCGGGAATGTGATCTTTACTCGACGGCTGGCCATTTGTATTTCCAGTTCTTCAGTAATTGGATGCTTAAATAGGTGACAGGGGTCAAATGCTCAATTTGAGTTGGCACCAAGTACCTTTTCCTCGAACGCTTCGACATTTGGTTCGATGTTTATTGGATGTACGCTCGACGCCACCACTTCCTGCGTCTTCAGGCCGTTGCCGGTTATATAGGCGACTACGGTCTCATCAGGATCAAAGCGGCCCTCTTTCGCCATGCGTTTCAGGGCTGAGATGACTACGCCTCCCGCGGTCTCGGCGAAAATTCCTTCGGTCTCGGCGAGAAGAATCATATTTTCTCCTACCTCATCCTCAGGGACGCCGATAGCGGAGCCTCCCGTTTCCTTGAGGATTTTCAATACGTAGTAGGCATCCGCCGGATTTCCGATTCCCAGAGACTTCGCGACCGTGTCAGGGACCTCGGGTTTCGCATGCATGAGCCCGGAATCGAACGCCTTCACAATTGGAGAGCAACCGACGGCCTGTGCTCCATGCATGGTAGTACGCACCGCATCAATCAGCCCGATATCGGCAAACTCATTGAAACCTTTCCAGATTTTTGTGAAAAGGGATCCCGAGGCGAGGGGTGCTACAACGTGATCTGGCGCGCGCCACCCGAGCTGCTCAGCGACCTCGTATGCGAGGGTCTTGGACCCCTCGGAGTAGTAGGGCCTCATATTGATGTTGACGACTGCCCATGCGTGATTGTCGGCAAGCTCTGAGCAAAGTCTGTTCACATCATCGTAGGAGCCGTTTATGGTCACCACGGTTGGCCCGTAAACTGACGCCCCAATGATTTTTCCGTATTCGAGGTTCGCAGGGATAAATACGAGGGTCTCCATCCCTGCCTTCGCTCCATGAGCGGCGACTGAACCTGCAAGATTGCCTGTGGACGCGCAGGCGAGGGTCTTAAATCCAAACTCAAGAGCCTTGGTGGTTGCGACGGTTACCACGCGGTCTTTGAAAGAGTACGTGGGATTTACGGCATCATTCTTGAGCCACAAATTGTTGAGGCCAAGCATCTTGCCCAGGTTGTCAGCTTTGAGCAGAGGGGTCATGCCGGTGCCGAGATTTACTGCGTTCTCTCTAGAGACAGGCAGGAAATCATCATAGCGCCACATGTCCATGGGGCCAGATGAGATCTTTTCTCGGCTGGTGGATTTTCTAATGGCGTCGTAGTCGTAAGTGACTTCCAATGGGCCAAAACAGAAATCGCAGACGTAGTTCGGCTCAATGGGGTACTCACGTCCGCATTCACGGCAGTGGAGGGCAGAGGCAAAGGCCAACCCGGGTCTCCTTAATTATGCCGCTGCTGCCCGGGGGTTCAGTCGGGAGTGACAGCAGCAGCTACATGACGAAGCTCGCTGATTCACCGGCTGCGGTGCTCAACTCCAGCACACTACACTTAAGCAGGGTATGTCGGGGTCTGTGAGCGCTTATGCAGCAGGAACCTGCATAAGATGTTAGCAAGAGTGAAATTAGAGCGTCAACGCGACCAGAGTGGTTTGGTGGACGTAGAGACTTTCACGGCGCAATAAGAGACCATCAAATCCGACCGGATGGATAGGGAATTTTACCCCTCAGTCATAACTGACCGCTGATTATGGAAGACGAGCAAAAAAAACCCGGAACCTCGCCCGACGAGGGCGAGCCGCGTGAGCGTGATCTCCGCGATGTCTGGACTGCAGAAGACATAGCCGCGGGCTGGCGTCAGAATCTTTCGAAATCATCCCCCGATCCAGAAACTCCTACCGAACCTTGGGATCAGGCATTTGATGAACTCCCATCAAGGCCGCAAAACGGAGCGTACCCACCCGATGAATATGATCGCCATCGGGAATCTGGCGCGGACTACGGGGCGGCCCGATTGGCCGGGGTCAGCAAACTTCTGATCATCCTTGCAGCGATGGCTCTCATAGTTCCGTTGTTCGCCGTACTTTTCGATTCGCCTGGCAGCACTATTCGACAGGTCGCCCCGCCGCCTCCACCAAGAGTCACAGCCAGGGTGGTTGAGGTAATAAGTGGCAACACGATCAGGGTTGAGATAGAGGATCAGATCGCCGTAGTGAGGTACATCGGTGTTGGGATATCTGGACCCAATGACGAATTTCACGCCATCTCAGCAACTGTGAATGAGAGCTGGCTCTCCGGGAAATTCGTGGAGCTGGAATCTGACTCCCTGGACATCGACCCTGAAGGACGCCTGTTGCGCTACGTCTGGGTTGGCGGTGCAATGGTGAACGCCGCTCTGCTCGCATCGGGACTTGGTCAGTACGTCGATAACGACGGCAATGATCGCTACGCTCGTCAATTCGGCGAAATCGAGAAAAACGCTCGCAGTCGTCAGCTCGGCATGTGGGACACTGACGGCCGCGGCGCCTGATTCCAGATCCGCTCAGTTTCCATCCTGCAGATTGATCGTGACGACATACACTGCCACCACCACAAATACCGCCAGGAATACCCAACGGGGATGCGGCGGCCTCACCAATCAACCCCGGTCAACACACCATCCATGCCTGAACCCCACCGACTCATAGCCTTCGATATCGATGAGACCATAGTGGGCCCTGATCTCAAAATTCCGCTGTCCCTTTTGTCTGTAGTTTCAGACATGAGATCACGTGGCACAAAATTCACGTTGGCCACAGGAAGAATGCTGCGTTCGACTCGGGTATTTGCGGAAAAACTAAACATCGATAATGAGATTATCTGTTATCAGGGCGCAGTGACGGCCATGCCATCAGGTCAGATTGTCAGGCAGCGAACGCTTGAGAATGATGTGGTTCTCGACGTACTTGAGGTTCTTCAGTCGACCAGGGCGCAGATTCTGTCGTTCATGGATGACAGAATTTACAGCACAACCACGACTGCCTGGTCGGTCGGCTACGGCCAACGGATGGGCGTAGCGGTAGAACTCGTGAGCGATGTTTCTGAGCTCTACAAGTCGCCGCCGAATTTGCTTTTGGCTGTGGATGAGCCTGAGCAGACCAGGACATTGGCCGCGGAACTGGGAGCCCAATTTGAGAATAGAGCGATGATTACTCACTCCCGCCCGCAGTTCTGCGAAGTTGGACCGGTTGGTGCAGGCAAGGAGGTGGCTCTGTCCCAACTGGCCGCCGATATGGGAATCAACCGTGCTGATGTGATCGCATTTGGCGATGGTCCGGGGGATGCAGAGATGCTCAAATGGGCTGGCGTTGGCGTGGCGGTATCCGCAGGACACCCGGACGCACTGACCGTGGCAGATGTGATTATTGATGGAGCTCCTGGTGTTGGCGTCGCCGAGTTTTTGCGCGAACTCGATTGATAGGCCCGAATAAATAGATGCGAGGACCGATATTGAGCGAACCGTCTAAAAAGAAGATCGTCGTAGTCGGCGGCATAAACATGGATCTGTTCATTAACGCCGAGCGTTTTCCTTGGCCGGGAGAGACGTTTGAGGGTGATTCCTTCTTCACTGGCGGCGGCGGGAAAGGCGCAAACCAGGCGATTGCGGCTGCTCAGCTTGCCGGTCCGGGAATCGTAGAGATGGTTGGGAGGGTCGGCGGTGACGCGTTTGGCGTCGATCTTCTGGCCAATTTGCAGCGTTACGGTGTTGGAACGGATTCGATACTGGCGGTTGAAGCGGAGGCGTCGGGCATTGCCCTCATCTTCATCGACGGGCAGGGTGAGAATTACGTCTTGCCCGTGTACGGAGCGAACGCAACATGTGGCCAGGAAGAGGTGGAGCGAGGTCGAAAGCTGATGCCAAACGCCTCGGTGTTGCTAATGCAGCAGGAGATCCCAACCATCGTTTCAAGTGCAATCGCTAAATATGCGCGAGAAGCGGGTGTGACGGTGATTCATGATCCGGCGCCTGTCAGGGAGTTGCCCGAGGGCTACTTCGAAAACGTTTCGATTCTTGTGCCAAACCAACTTGAGGCTGAGGCGCTCACTGGTATTGGGGTCACGGATGCGACATCAGCTCGTGAAGCGGCCCACGCAATCCGGGGCACAGCAGTCCCAATTGCCATCGTCAAACTTGGCGCAGACGGGTGCTACGTCGCAGGGGATGGAATTGACGAATACTTCCCCGGCCATCGGGTGGACGCCATCGCAACGGTTGCCGCGGGGGACGCGTTCGCGGGCGGTCTCGCAACAGGGTTAGCTGAAGGGATGGAACTGAGGGACGCCGTGCACCTGGCAAATGCGGCTGGAGCGCTAAGTGTGACCAGGGAGGGTGCTCAGGACAGCATGCCCCCTCGGGCCGAAGTACAGGTGTTCATGGAAAGCATCGGAAGCTAGGACCCGCTCCTCAGGCCCCTTGAGATGGCGCTAGCGACTCCCGGACCTTCGTAGACAAGTGCGGTGTAGATCTGGATGGCGTCAGCACCTGCCTCCATGACTACTCTCGCGTCCTCGGCATTTGAGATACCGCCGCAACCAATGACGGTTGGCCCGTCGCCCAGATGATTCCTTGCCTGACCAACGAGCTCGATGGTTGATTTGAGCAGAGGCTTTCCGCTCAGCCCGCCTTTGCCTACGGCAAGCCCCTGGTGCTCGATAGGGAGCGTGTTCGCCACCACGAAGCCATCAGCCCCGCTCTCATGAGCAGCCTGGATCAGCTCAAGAAACGCACCCGTGTCGCTCAATCTTGGCATCTTTACGAAGAGGGGTTTGGATTTTGAAGAGACCAATGTGTCCAGAAGCTGTTTCAGGCGAACAGGCTCCTGAAAAACCGCGAGGCCAGCGGTATTAGGGCTGCTGATATTAACTTCGATACCGGCTACGAGCGGTTCCAGGGCAATCAAACACTCTCTGATCGGGTCGTCTTCAGTACCAGAGATGCTGATGAGAGTCCGCCGGGCTGCGGCTGGAGATAGCTTCGCAAGGCGGGAACGCGCCGGTTCGAGCCCGTGTCCGGGGAAACCAAGGGCATTGACCAGGGCGCCATCTTTGCTTTTCCGGAGCATTCTGGGTTTTGGGTTTCCCGGGCGAGCATCCAGAGTAATCGTTCCACCAACTACGTATCCAAAACCAACGTCCTGCAGGGAACCCAGCACCTCGCAGTCTTTGTCGAACCCGGCCGCGATACCAACGGGGTTGGGAATCTCGATTCCCGATAGGACGGTGCGATGGTCACCGCCACTTGGTCGAGAGATAATCCCAAACAGTTTCCAGATTGGTCTGAACCGAAATGAAACTACGGCAAAGCGATGGGATACTTCCGGTGGAAGCCTGAAAACTATTAGCCGAATCACGTATCGGTATATGAAGCTCAATGTCCCCTCAAATACGTAGTAGTCGCGGTGGCACGGTTGTTGTCGTCATCAATCAACACTACGATGACTTTACCGGTGCGTGACACCGGCTGCAGAATCAAACTGGGTAGAAGGTAACCATCCCGCATGGCGTTGAATTTTGAGAGAGGCCGATCAGACAGTCCCCGAGGGCATGCCTTCATCTATTTCACTGATGCCGCAAGTCCGGGAGCGATCGCCGCAACCTACGCTGTGGTCCTCCCCTTGAGCGTCGACTTTTCGAAGTACATGCCGCCATTCCTGGTTGGGCAGGTGCCAGATATGGGCGAGGATGGAATTACTGCTTTCGCATTTCCCCCTGCCCCTGAACCGGTCTCTGATCTCGCCAGTGTGCAGAATATGGCAGATCGCCGGGATGACGATCTCATCAACGCCGGCACCGCTTCGCTTACGGATGTGATGCATCTGATGACCGTGGTGGGCGAGATAGTTGAGGAGTACGCCGGGCTGTGCGCTCAGACCGGCCCCCCGACGTTGGAAGAACGACCAACCGATGAGCTAGAGTCGGGCGATACCGGAGTCGACGACGTTGTGTATGGGTTGATGTCGGAGGCCGACCAGCTTGGCGAACTTACGAAGCTGGTGGGGCGACTGAGATTCGCCACCGAGGGAGGCGATATCCCAACCGGCGAAGACGCTTCTGCGAGGATCCGATCACTTGGCCGCAACTTGCCTTCGAACCGCCACATCGACCAGCTGCTTGGAGCCGCGCAGTCTAGCTCTCCCGACGGGGCGAAACTGGCGCAGTTGTATCTCGAGCGCGCATACAGCCTGCTGCGGGAGGATTACCTGAGAGTGAAGTCGATCGACGACGAGATTGAGGCGACTGGAATCGTCGAATAACCCTGCCTACGCGCCCCGTGTCCCCACAATCTTCGAGAGATGTGCACGCGAAAGATTAGCTCCGCTCGCAATCACCACAACTCGTTGGCCCTTAATCTTCTCTCGCTGATCTTTCGCGCCGGCCAGGGCTGCCGCTCCTGCACCTTCCACCAGAGAATGGGTGTGATCCAGATAGTCGGATACTGCATCTTCAATCGCATCCTCGGAAACCAGGATGAAATCTTCCAGCAGGTCTCGGAGTATTGTCTGTGGCAGTTCGTACCCGTAGGCCGTCGCGAGGCCTTCGGCACTGGTCTTCATCTCCGCCGCCACCGGCTTGCCCGCCTTCCACGATAGCTGAGCTGCGGGGGCCGCCTCAGCCTGGACTCCAATGACCCGGGTCGACGGGGAAACCGCAGCGGCAACGATGCACGCTCCGGCGGCTCCACTTCCTGCTCCGATGGGAGCGAATATCGTGTCGATATCAGAAAGGTCCTCAAAGATCTCAAGAGAGTAGGTCGCCACGCCCGCGATCAGGTCGGGTTCGTTTGCGGCATCAATGTAGTAGAAGCCGCGTTCTTCGGCGATATTCTTGGCAGCGTCGCGACTCTGATCGTAGTAACTGCCCTCGAAAACGACTTCCGCGCCGAGGTTCTGCATCGACCGAACTTTGTCCGGGTTGGCCCCAACTGGAACGACGATCACGCATGGTATTTTGTGCGTCCTTGCCGCGTATGCGATCGATTGACCATGGTTTCCAGACGATGCACCAACAACGCCGTTGTCGATCAATTCAGGGTCGATCTTCGATAGGAGGTTCAAACCTCCCCGAACCTTAAAAGCGCCAAGGGTCTGAAAGTTCTCGTGCTTGATCCATACTTCAGCGCCAACGAGTTCATCAAGGGATGGATAGTTGCGCAGCGGCGTGCGGGTTATGTGGCCCGATATTCGCTTACGGGCATCGTAGACATCAGTAATCGTAGGGCGATCTGGCAATTTGAGCGGCTCCTGAGAATGTCGGTCAGGACTCCATTTTAGGTGTATTCCTATTTTCTGCTAATAGCAGTAGCACGTTCCTTCGGGCGTATACTCGCGGGAAGAGAGATGGTTCAGGAAATCTGAACAGAGGGATAAGTGGAATCGCTGCCTGAGTGAGGCAAGATAGTGCCTCATGAAA
>JABMNO010000041.1 GCA_013204555.1 Chloroflexota bacterium
GTCGCCAGAGAGGTGTTCAATATCCTCAAGAATCTCCCAACCTCTCAGGCCAAAATGGTCGCTTGACATCTATAGGAGCATCGGATGCGGTGCATTCACGTCATTCGAAGGGGCACCTTCCATTCGTCCTCCTGAGGCCCGGCTCCGCGGACCGTAAGGATCTCATCCCCAACGCACGAAGATCGCCACCCTGCAACTACGCTTCGACGCCACGCCCAACTGCCAACTACCAATGTGTCAATAACCCACAACGTTGTACGTTGCTCATTCGATGTCCCTCGGTAAGACCGGAGTCGAAACATGAACCTACTCATCATCGGCGGCACCGGCTTCTTCGGCCCAACCGTCGTGCAACGAGCGCTCGATGCTCATCACGATGTCCTCGTCTACCACCGAGCCACACACGACCGCGAGCGTGATCCTGATGTTCCTCATCTCCACGGCAGCACCTTGGAGGTTGGCCAACATATCGCCGCGATCAAAGACTTCGCTCCCGACGCCGTTATCGACACCAGCCAGTTCATGGCCGAAACGACCGAAGCAGTAATCGACACAATTGTCGGCCTCTGCGAACGCTACATCCTGGTCAGCAGCGCTGATGTGTATCGGGCGTTCGGCGTCGTGCATGGCACCGAGCCAGGGCCACTACAGGCGATGCCGGTGAACGAGGACGCTGAGTTGAGAACGAAGAAGTCGTTCGATTCGGTCGCGACCGAGTTCGAAGACAACTTGTATGCAGAGCGGGCCGCGCTGGGCCAGAATCGCGTTCCAGCGACGATCGTGCGTGCGCCTGCGATGTTTGGCGCCGGAGACACGCACGGAAGAATCAGCTTCCCGATGAAGCGACTCCAGGAATCTGGCGGCATGCTCGTGCTCCCGGAAGAAGCAGCAGGCTTCCGCCACACCCACGGATATGTCGACAACGTTGCCGATGCGTTGCTGCTCTGCGCGGCCGACCGGCGAGATGGCAACTTCGTCTACAACGCTGGCTATCCTAACGGCCTCTCGGTGATGGAGCGATTCACGCTGGTTGCCGAGGCGATGGGCTGGGATGGAGAAATCACTTCATCACCAGACTTGAAGAGTCAGGACACGATCAACTTCAATCAGGAGCTAATCATGGACACGACTCGTATTCGCAACAATCTGGGATACAAGGAAACCGTGGGACTCAAGGACGCGATACGGAGCGCTGTGGCGTGGGAGTTACAGCAATGTCAACGCAAGTGACACGTCTTGAGATATACACACTGGTGTCCCTGCTACACTCAAGCCATGCCTGATTTTGAGATTGTTTCCCACTTCAAGCCTATGGGCGATCAGCCGCACGCCATTGAGGTGTTGAACTCTGGCCTGAACGAAGGTCTGAAGCACCAGACGTTGCTGGGCGTTACCGGTAGCGGCAAGACCTTCACGATGGCTGCGATCATCGAAAAGCAGCAGCGGCCTACCCTTGTCCTGGCGCATAACAAGACGCTGGCGGCGCAGCTGGCGCAGGAATTCCAGGACTTCTTCCCGAACAACGCCGTCGAATACTTCGTCTCCTACTACGACTACTACCAGCCAGAAGCGTATGTCCCCAACTCTGACACCTATATAGAGAAGGAGTCGGACGTCAACGAGGAGATCGATAAGCTCCGCCACGCCGCCACCCGTGCGCTGCTGACCCGTCGGGACACCATCATCGTGGCGTCCGTATCGTGCATCTACGGCCTGGGCTCACCAGAAGAGTACAAGCAGTTCGTTCTGGAGCTGAAAAAAGGTCCGAGCAAAGGCCGCAGTTGGATCGTCCACAAGCTGATCGACATGCAATACGAGCGGAACGATTTCGATATGGCCCGCGGCCGATTCCGGGTCCGAGGCGACACGCTGGAGGTGATGCCCTCGTATGAAGATCTGGCGGTGCGCGTGCAGTTCTGGGGCGACGAGATAGAGAAGATCGTTGAACTAGATCCGCTCACCGGAGAGATTCTGAAAGACCTCGATTCTCTTGATATCTACCCGGCCAAGCATTTCGTCACCTCAGATGAGCGACTACAAAACGGACTCGACGGCATCGAAAAAGAGCTTGATGAGCGGCTGATCGAACTACGATCGCAGGGTAAGTTGCTGGAAGAACAGCGGCTTGAGTCGCGCACCCGGTACGACATGGAGATGCTGCGTGAGACCGGCTACTGCGCGGGAGTCGAGAACTACTCGATGCACCTTGGCGGACGCCAACCGGGAAGTACGCCGTCGACGCTTCTAGACTACTTCCCACAGGACGCGCTGTTCTTCATCGACGAATCACACATGACCCTCCCGCAGGTGAGAGGCATGTATCACGGCGACGTGGCTCGCAAAACGACGCTCGTTGACTACGGATTCAGGTTGCCATCGGCCATCGACAATCGACCGCTGAGCTTCGAAGAGTTCGAAGAGCATGTAAACCAGATCACATACGTCTCCGCCACGCCGGGTCCCTACGAAGCGGCGCACGAGCAACGGCGTGTGGAGCAGGTAATCCGCCCTACAGGATTGCTGGATCCAACTGTTGAGGTGAAACCATCCGCGGGCCAGGTGGATGATCTGATAGAGGAGATTGGCGTCCGCGTAAAAAGGCACGAGCGGGTACTGGTAACGACTCTCACGAAGCGGATGGCGGAAGAGCTATCCGACTATCTCAAAGAGATGGGCGTCCGAACTCAGTACATGCACAGTGAGATCGACACGTTCGAGCGGACAGAGATCCTGCGCGATTTGCGGCTGGGAATCTATGATGTGGTGGTGGGGATAAATCTCTTGAGGGAGGGTCTTGACCTGCCGGAGGTGAGCCTTGTGGCGATTCTTGACGCCGACAAGGAAGGATTCCTGCGGTCCAACTCATCGCTGATCCAGACGATGGGGCGCGCTGCTCGGCACGTTGAAGGCCACGTCATCATGTATGCCGACCGCATAACTGATTCAATGAAAAACGCGCTGGATGAGACTGATCGTCGCCGAAAAATCCAGGATGCCCACAACGTTGACCACGGCATTTCTCCAGCCTCAATTGTGAAGGAAGTGCGTGACATCACTCAGCGCGTGAAGATGGTGGCTGAAGAACGCACCCAGTACCTGACAGGTGGCCCGGCCTCACGCGGCGAACTGCCGCGTGATGAACTCGTCCGACTCGTGAAAGACCTGGAAAGCCAGATGCGAAAAGCTGCAGGCGCGCTTGAGTTCGAAAAGGCAGCGCTTATCCGCGACCAGATCGTAGACCTCCGCAAGGTACTTGTGGATGATGCCATTGCCAAGCCTGCCGCGACGCCGGTGCGCTGACCAGACGGTTAGAGGGGCGACGCGCTAAACCAGTCAGGCTGGGGAGGGATGCACGGAGCCTCGCTCCTCAGCCTGACTGGATGTCTTGTTACTCCGCGACCGCTCCGTGCCGCTTCGTCATGATGTGGGCTATCCCGTAACCAACTGCGCCGATGATGGCCATCGTCCCGACAGCTATCTGCGGGCCAAAGGACTCGGCGATGAGGCCGAGTGCCAGTACTCCTACCGGCTGGAGGCCCACTATCAGGAACCGGATGCTTTGCACACGGCCACGGAACTCGTCAGCTGAGGCGACTTGAGCCACGGTCATGTTGGTGACCATGAACGTGGTTTGCGAGAGACCGGCAATGGTCGCGAACGCCATGCTGAGGGTAAGCGACGATGAAGCGGCGAACCCCAGAACGCTCAAAACCAGGACTATTGCTGCCACGAGTTCGATCCGCTGATGTGGGATCTTTGAGGCTAGCGCAACCGAGAATATCGAGCCGAATAGCGCACCGAAACCGGCGGCCAGCGTTAGCAGGCCGAGAACCTCTGGGCCGCGCTTCAGCACATCAGCAGCGAAGGTCGGCATCAGGGCGTTCCACGTGGAAATTGTGACGATCACTATCAGTGCGCCAATGAGGAGACTCCGCAATTCTGGATTCGAACCCACGTAGCGGAGACCATCTTTCAGAGCCTGCAATGGAGCGGCAACCTTCGACCTGTCGGCGCATTCACCATCAAAGTGGACCGACTTGTAGAGGAAGATGGCTGGCAATGTGAAGAACAAGCTGGCCGAGAGCGCTGCTTCAGTGCCAAATTGGCCGATGAGAATCCCGCCCATAGCGGGACCGGCGATCTGCGCGAGGTTGAACACCACGGCAGAAAGGCCAATGCCACGCTGAAGTTCTTTCGCTGGTACAAGGTGCGAGATGACTGACATCCTTGAAGGGCCAGCGGTCGCCATGATGACGCCTGTGAATCCGGACAGGAGCAGCACGTGCCAGACCTGCACGTTGCCAAAGATTGCTATCGCAGTCAGCGCCACATAGCCGATCAGCGCGGCCGACTCGGCGCCAAGAACGATCTTTCTGCGGTTAGCGCGGTCGGCCAGGATTCCGGCTGGAAGTGACAGGATGAGCATTGGTAGCAACATCGTGATCGGCACCAGTGACACCAGGAATGGCGAACCGGTCATATCCTGGACCAGCCAGCTTCGGGTGATTATCTGTATCCAGAACGCGGTGAAACTGAGAAGGCCTGCGAACCAGAATCGTCGGTACGCTGAGTATGCGAAAGGGCCGCCAAGTATGGAGGACTTGCTTTTGTTTGCTGCCGTGTGAAGTCCGGCACTGGTGCGCGTTGAGGCGGCAGAGATTAAGTGGAGCGTTGCCAATGGGGTAGTCGGTTGCCTGCGGCGAAGGCCGCTGATGGAGGGTTGGAGAGTTGAGTGTTTATAGTCTGTTAGAAATTATTCACCCCCCATAAGTAAGTGAGCACTCATTTACCAGGGCCAATTTATGGGTGATTTCCGCACTCTCTGTACGGGGGAAGTTACTCGCAGCGGCTCATGATTGTGGATCAGCAGGTGCTGCTTCCTGATTGACCGCCTAATTGGGTCAATCTAGAATCAAGTGGTAAGTCAAAGCTATCCCGGCGTGCACACGCTGAGTCAGAGACACCAAAAATGGCAGAACTAACTGTTGAGAGCGTCCAAGAGGCTCTAAAAGAGGTCTACGACCCCGAGATCCCCGTGAACATCGTGGACCTGGGTTTGGTCTATAACGTCAGCGTGGAAAACGGTGAGGTTGCAGTTGATATGACCCTTACCGCACAGGGTTGCGGCATGGGTCCATATATTGCGCAGCAGGCCGAATGGCGAATTGCCGAGATGGAAGACGTAGAAGACGTCACCGTGAATCTTGTCTGGGATCCGCCATGGTCACCGGAAAGCATCACCGAAGACGGCAAGCGCCTTCTTGGCATCGACTAACCACTTCCCTCTTCAATCGAATTACGAGCGCACCGTCTGCCCACCATGGCGCGGTGCGTTCTCTTGTGAGTCAACTACCCGCTCCGGAGCCAACATATGACAGGTCCGCCCGACCGAAAACTCACCCCGGACCAGGAACACCGCGTCGCGGGAATCAGGGAGCAATTCAACCAGCGCAGAGCAATCGGCGCACGGCTGGACAAGATCAAGCACAAGATTGGCGTCTATAGCGCCAAGGGTGGGGTTGGCAAAACGACAGTCGCCGTGAACCTCGCTGTGCTTTTGGCGCAGGAAGGTGCGCGGGTGGGCATCTTCGATGTGGACATCGACACACCTAACGTGACCCGGGTGCTGCGAATCTCTGAGCCACCAACGCAGAATGAGGATGAGTCGTTTACGCCATCATCTCGCTTTGGCGTCAAAGTGATGTCCATGGCATTCTTCCAGCAGAACGAGGAAGAGGCGACCATCTGGCGCGGACCTATGATCCATAACGCAATCAATCAGTTTTTGACGATGACGGAGTGGGGCGAGCTCGATTACCTGATAGTCGACCTTCCGCCGGGCACTTCTGACGCTCCACTAACCGTGATGCAAACGCTCAACCTGGACGGGTTCATCACAGTCACCACACCGCAGGAACTCGCGGCGTTGGATGCCAAACGGTCAATCAACATGGTCAAGCGCCTCAACCTCAAGGTATTTGGCGTGGTCGAGAACATGTCAGGTGACATTTTCGGTCGTGGCGCTGGGCGCGAACTGGCAGAGGAGATGGATCTGCCATTCTTTGGATCGTTTGAACTCCGGGCTGATTACCGCGACGACAAGCGGCCGGCGGTACTCGTCTCGAACGAAATCGCAGACGAGTATCACACCGTGGCCGAGGCGCTTCGGAAACGAATTGCCGCCGAATAACCAGATTACATTCGGTGGTTTTCGCTCAGTGCGATACGGATTCTGAGGATTCCGAGGTCGCTGTTGAACGTGACCAGAATCTGATCTGCTGCGGTCGTCGTGAACCTGCTGCCCGCTGGCTCAATGATGACCGGTGGGCTGATGTCGCAAGCGTAGCCATTCTGCGCGAGAAGCGTTGCTGCGTTACCCGTAATCATGTTGGCGAGTTCACCGAGGGCCGACAGACCCATCTGACTGATCTCAGAGCTTGGCTCCTCTTCAAGCATCTTCGCTACTGCAGCGCTTGCACAGTCATCGGCAAATCCGTAGAGGACGTTGCCTTCCAACTTACCGCTGACTCCAATGACCGCCGTGAGGTCTTCGGTCGTGAACTGGTGGGATACCAGCTCAGCGCCGATGAGTTCCAGGTCACATCCCAGCTCAGCCTGCCAGACATGCTTTGCCGGTGAAAGAAATGGGTTAACCCATTCTGCGCGTACTTTAGGTTGCGTTGAAGTCATCGATTTCGATCTTCCCCATATGTGTCTTGCACATTCCCAGTCCGTTGTGATCACAGGTTCAACCGAACCCACTGGTCCGGTCTCCAGCTAATTGTTCGGCTGCCCACGAATAATTCACACCGTGAGGACCATGCTCAATACCGCGGAGAGCACGTAGAGGACGTGGGTCACAACTATGCGGTTGATCAGGGTGATATCACCCTTTTCCTACGAGTCGTCCTGTGTAGATGAGGCTGGAGTTAGCGAATCTCGGCGGCGAACCCCCGGATCAGATCGTCCGCAGATTCGGCATAAACCGTGTCGCTTGCATCAACCAGACGAAACATTTCAGCAGCGCCCTGATGGAACCCGCCAGTGACGCCAACCGACTCAAAGGTTGACGCTATCTCCTCCATCTCGCCGATCCATCGACCTGCCACCGATGGCAACCGCATCACTCCGGCTCTTGCACCCTCCAGACTCGCTGCCTGGCTGTGTTCCAACTCTGCAATAAGCTCATCGTAGACACCGAGACGGCTCGCACTGACAAGCATGGCAGCCTGCAGCGCCGTGATGCCCTTGGTCTGGGCGGCGTAGCACATTTTCAAAGCTGAAGCCCGGCCAAATCCAGCGCCCACCGGTAGTACTTCAATTCCTTTTCCATCAAGTTCCATCATCTGCTCCAGGTGGGGACCGCTGATGTAAAAACGCGGAGCGTAGCCCTCTCTCGGCGGGCCTCCGATGATTCCAGCGTCAACGAATCTGGCACCCGAGTTCTCAACGATGTCAGCCATCGCCGCGGCGGTATCGGGTGCGACCGCGTTGCAATCGGCAAACGTCACCGTCGAGCCGGTTGATGAGGCGGCTGATGCTATTGAAGCGGCCACAGTCGAAGCGCTCGCCGGGACCAGTATGGAGATGACAAGATCGGACTCCCGAACGAGAGCGTCCATTCCTCCAACGTCAGCGATACCGCGATCGTTGGCTGAGTCCACAGTTCGCTGCGAACGGCCTCCCAGGCTGGTGACGACGTTATATCCGCTTCTCTTGAGCGCGCTCGCCACTGCGCCGCCCATGGCGCCAAGTCCCAACATGCCAACTGTCTCAACGGTCATTTTGCCTGCCTTTATCACTGTGGAAGAATTGAACTGTACATTTCAGGCAGCAATATCGTCAGAGCGATACGACCGCAGAGAGGGCATTACTATTCTCACCCGCGCCAAAATCGACGATATCGTTTACGAAACACTCGCTGCTGAGACTTGCTCAATGCCAGCGCATTTCCGGGCTGGCAAAGTTCGAATCTTCGATATGCAGCCAGATCGGCTGACCAATCCGTTTCATCGACGGTTTGGGGAGACCGATCCGGCGTTCAAAGCGATCACTACCGGAATCGGCGGTGTGATCTCGGCATCGCCCCAGTGGCTCGATGAAGTCAGGGAAATCTACGATGGAGCGGAGCGCGACCGGATATTTGAACCTGCTCGGATGGGACGAATTGCTGAACTGGTCCAAAAAAGTGGAGTGATGATCTTCGGTCCTTACCCGCGCTTTATCGCCTACCCGGAGACAGTTGCATCCACCGCAACTCCAAACCTCCACGCAGTAGAGCTAATTGTGGGCGATCCAGGAGACCGATTCGACGCTGCGGACTGGCCTTACGCTCTTACACCCAATCCGCATGCAAGCCGCCCGGTGAAGGCGGTCTCAATCGCTACGGAAGGCGGCAAAGTCATCGGCCTCGCCACGATATTCGCTGACTCGGCTCAAATGTGGCAGATCGGCCTCGACGTAGTTGAAGAGCACCGCGGCAAGGGACTTGGGACGGCACTGACGCTTGCACTCGCAAGGTACGCACTTGAGTCAGATGCAGTCCCGTACTACGGAGCGACCGCTGCGAACATCCCATCCATCAGGACGGCGATCTCAGCGGGGCTCAAATTGGCCTGGATGGAAGTATTCTCTGTACCCGCCGAACGCGTTCATCTGAGGTCACTATCCGCGCCATGGGATGAAACACAGGGTGTTTGATTGCCGCAGAGTAAAAAGTGCCCTTCGAGGGCATCAGGATACTTTTTCCTTGTGGGATGAATCAAACGCAGTGATCGGTGGCGCGTGTGCCCTCGAGAACGCAAACCATCCTGAGCTTATCGAAGGGCGGCGGAGGCGCGCTGCAACAATGAAACGTTATCGTTCTCATCACACGCAGAAACCCTCACGCACCTACGCCGCTCAGCGTGATGATTGGGAGACCCTCGACGACTCGTGGGCAGCGACCGCCCTACCCCTCGCCTATGACAATCCCACCAAAACCATCTGCACTCCCCGTCTTCCGGGCTTCAAGCGCTCGCTTTACAGCCAGCCTGAACATCTCGATCGGCTGGGCGCCGGTGAAGTAGAAGCTATCGTCGACGACGAATCCTGGAACGCCCCAGATACCAACCTTCATCGCTTCATCGTGCTGATTCTGGATCTCCAGATCAAACTCACCCGCTTCGAGACGAGGCTTCAAGTCAGACCAGTCGAGGCCAACTTCTGATGTCAGGCTTTCCAGGACATCGTAGTCGCCCAGATCTGCACCGTTCTCCCAGAACTCCCGGTAGCTGGCCCGATAAAAGGCCTCGTCTACGCCAAACTGCTTCGCATATTCGGTCGCGGATTGAGCGAGGCGCGTATACGGGGTTTTCTTTGCGCGTCGCATGATCAGCCCACAGTCGTCGGCAAGCGATCTGAGCGGCTCCGAAAGGAGCGTGTCGTCCGCCGTTTCACCATCGCGAAGTTCTCGTGGTCTGCCTTCTGGCGGAATCTCTGGATGCAGGAAGTAGGCCTTCCGCTCTACTTCAATGTCAGCTTCCTTAGCGAGTTCGTCGAGCCGGCCCAGCCCGATGTAGCACCACGGTCAGATGTAGTCATACCAGACGGTAAATTTGACTGGACTCGATACTGGGTCGCTCATTTGGCGCCTTTCATTGATGGGCTGGGGGAGGTCGGGACCTCCGGCCACACGGTCTTCAGCTTCACTGCCCCGATGAAGTTAGCGCCGTCGATCTGTGATCGTCTGAAGTTTGTTCGATAGAGATTTGCGCCCCGGAAGTCCACGTTTCGGAAATCCGAGTCCGTCGCATTTGTGCGAAATAGTGCTGCTCGCTGGAGATTCGCACCAGAGAAATTGGCACGTCTGAGCTTGGAGTTTGAAAGATCAGCCTCAGTCAAATTAGCACCGGAGAGATTGGCGCCCGACAGATTCGCGCCATTAAGATTTACGCCAGCCAGATCTGCCCCGCTAAAGTCAGCGTTCGATAGATCAAGCATCTGCGGGAAGTTAATGGACCGCCACCCCGCCACACACTCTTTCCCAGCTCGAACGACTGCCACATGCTCTACATCACCCAATCGCGTCGACTCCGAATGACTCAAAAAGCGGATCGATCAACTCGCGAGCTATTCGGCGACTTCGCCTAAGTCGCCACCCGCCATTTGTTGGCGCCCACTCAGTACGCGCGAAGAACAACACTCCCGGCCTCACCAGAAAGTTGATCCCTACCCAGGACTGCATGTGGACCCACGGTTCGGTGTAGATGACTTCAACGTACATTGGCGCTGTTCCAATGCCATTTCCCTTGCGATACTTCGCCCGAACATTGTCTTTATGTACTTGCTTGAAGCCGGACTCGCTTGCCCATGACGCGATTTGATCCCACGGAGCTGTTTCCGCCCGAAACCTTCGTGTCGATCTCGACATTTCGTTCACACACCCCTGTAGTGGATGACCCTCATTCGGGCTTCCTGAGACTCAACATACTCTTTCCGTGTCCTGGGTGGGGTGGCTTTAGCGATCACATCCTTGCCAGCGACAGCGTCATCTGCAAGCAAATCGATCACGGTGTGAGCCATCGCTATCGCCGCATTTACAACGGTGTTTTTGTAGTCGGTAATGATGTAGTCAATGCCGTGGGCGGTACCCGATGCCCCACTCACATACGGATGAATCACGGGCATGATCTGACTCAGGTCTCCCATATCGGTAGAGCCTCCCCGATTGGCCTCAGGCCCACGCCGAATCACGCTACCCTTACCGCAAATGCCTTCCGCATTAGCCGCAAACATCTCACTCATTAGCGAGTCGTTTTCGAGGGCCATGTAACCGGGGATGGATGTAATCTTCACCTCACCTCCGACAGCCAACGCTCCAGCCTTGAAGCATCGCTCTATCTTCTCAGCGGCGGCATCTACAACTTCACTATCGCGGCCTCGAACTCGGCCTTCATAGATCACCTGACCGGGAACGGAGTTCACGGATACTCCACCGTCTGTGATGATCCCGTGAACCCGAACCGTGTCTGAGTTTTGGAAAGTTTCCCGCTGGGCGTTCACCGCAACAAGCGCCACGTTTGCCGCCTGCAGAGCGTTGACGCCATCCCACGGTGCGCCGCCAGCATGGGCAGCCTTGCCGATGAACCGGACGTGCTGAACCACGTGTGCGTTTGATGAGCCGCCAACGGAGAACTTACCAGTCCCAGATTCAGCGCTTGTGTGGACCATCATCGCCATATCGATGTCATCAAAAACGCCCAGGCGCATCATCTCTTGCTTCCCAGACATGAAGCCAATCTCGCCCGCCTCGTGGGCAGCTAACCTCGCCGACACGTCTATGAACTCCTCTGCCGGAGTAGCGATAAAGGCAACAGAGCCTGAAAGATGTTCTGAAATTGCTGCATCCGTTAGCGCAGCGATTACGCCAAGTAGTTGAGCCGGCTGAGTGTGGTGACCACAGGCATGTGCGGCGCCGGTTTCTGGATTGGATAACTCGTGCTCTGGCACTCGAAGCGAATCCAACTCAGCAATAACTGCAACCGTTGGGCCATCTTGAGCGCCATCGCGGCCAAAAATATGCTTCGCCTTGAAGCCTGTGATTGCGAGGCCGCGCTCAACCTTCTGCCCGGCCTTCTCTACCGCTTCAGCCAGCTTTCTGGAGGTTCGAAATTCCTGGAATCCTACCTCCGGGTTCGCTCCAATATCTCTGGCGAAAGCGATAAGTTCATCCGCCCGTTTGGTGATTATTCTCGTCACAGCCTTTTTGAGGGCTGCTTTATCCGTGGTGGCCTTCGCCAAAATAGTATGCCGCTTCCTATTCGGTGTAAGACCGCGTGGTGAAAAGTTCTCGCATGGTTGCCAGGTATGTCTCTTTGGTCATTTCTGGCCTGAAATTATCCAGCATGTTCTTCGCCCCGCGAGCGCCATCATGAAGGAGATCAATCACGGTCATCGCCATTACCTTCGCCGGTTTAATGACCGCCATTTCGTAATCGGTCACCATGTAGTCCTCGCTATGGCCTCTGCCAATTGCACCGGACGCGTACGGCTGAATCGTGGGCATCAAGTAACTCACATCGCCCATGTCGGTCGAGCCGCCGCTGTGTCCACCTTCGGCGATTTCATCTTCACCCACCAGGGCAACCGCGTTGGTTTTCCAGAGTGCGCCCAGGTCCGGCGACTCGCGGAATGGGAGATACCCCGGCGCAGTGGAGATTTCAACTTCCGCCCCAATACCCAGTGCGCCCGCGCGTAGTGCTCGATCTACCTTCGAGTTGGCGTCCAATATTGCTTCCAGACTTGCACCGCGAACGTAAGTCTCCATCCGGACGTCATCGGGAACCGCGTTCACCACGCTGCCGCCCCGTGTGATGATGGGGTGAATTCGAACCTGATCTTCGTCCTTGAAGGTGTCACGTTGAGCATGAATCGCAGCCAGTGCAACCTCAGCGGCGTTAAGCGCGTTGATCCCGAGGTGAGGCGAACCACCCGCGTGCGATGAGTAACCGTGATAGCGAATTGTCTTGCCGACCATACCGTTGTTGGTCTTGCCAATAGAGAAGCTCGGCGCTTCGGTAGTCGTGTGGGTGAGCATGCAGATATCAGAGTCATCGAGCTGACCGAGCCGAATCAGTTCAGGCTTGCCACCCAGAAACTCAATCTCTCCAGCCTCACGCAAACCAGTACGCCACTCAAGTTCTAGATACTCCTCAGCGGGAACGGCGATGAAGTTGACTCCACCTGTGAGTTCAGCCATTACGCCAGAGTTCGCCAGGCCATAGGCAACCCCCAGCATCGCTCCAATCTGACAGTGATGACCACAAGCATGGGCTGCGCCCGTAATGGGATCTGCCAGTGGATGTTGAGGAACGATGTTGGAGTCTAGTTCGCCCATTACGGCTACATTGGGGCCGACAGAGCTACCCTCAAGGCGGCCCTTCACACCGGTGATTCCCAGGCCATTGCGCGTCTCGATGCCGAGGTCGTTCAGAACGCCTTCCGCGAGGGCCGATGTCTTGAACTCCTTGAAGCCAGACTCAGGGTGGCCAAGGATGGTCTTGGAGATACCCATGATCTCATCGGCGTTTCGATCAATTTCGGCGATAACGCGACGCTTAAGTTGTTCGGCGTTTGAGGGCGTGGCGGTAGCTCCCTTGCAGAGACGGTCATTGCGGTCTGGGAGTGTATCAGCGCCACAAGCCATCATCGCTATAATTCCAATTCATGAAAATCGTAATTGCTCCGCAGGGTTTCAAGGGCAGCCTGACGGGACTTGAAGTTGCCCGATCAATCGAAAAAGGCGTAAAGGCTGTCTTCCCAGACGCCATCACCGATCTGGTCCCCGTGGCTGACGGTGGAGATGGCACGTTACAATCGCTGGTCGACGCCACTGGCGGCAAAGTGATCTCCACCCGCGTGACGGACCCTCTTGGGCGGGAGATATACGCCGACTGGGGTTCACTTGGTGATGGTGAGACTGCCGTTATCGAGATGGCGCGATCATCCGGTCTGGCGCTGCTCGCGTTAAACGAACTCAACCCACTCGCCACGACAACATACGGCGTTGGTCAGTTAGCAAAAGAAGCGTTGGACAGTGGACACACCCGCTTCATCATTGGGATTGGTGGCAGCGCAACCAATGACGGCGGCGCTGGCATGATGGAAGCACTTGGGGCCAAATTGCTGGACTCTTCGGGGAACCCACTTCCACCGGGCGGTGCAGCTCTGGCAAATATCAACAAGATCGATATGTCAGGTTTAGACCAACGCTTCCGGGACGCGCATATTGAAGTTGCATGCGATGTGAACAATCCACTGTGTGGGCCAGATGGAGCATCAGCCGTGTTTGGGCCTCAGAAGGGAGCGACGCCAGAGATGGTCGAGGAGCTTGATGCAGCGCTCTCACAGTTCGCGTCGATAATCGAGCATGATCTGGGCTCTGATATCCGTACCGCACCAGGTGCAGGGGCAGCAGGTGGGCTGGGCGCAGGATTGATGGCGTTCGCCAACGCTGACTTGAAGGCTGGCGTCGATATCGTCCTCGACGCGATCGATATCGATTCGCACCTTGTCGACGCTGATCTGGTAATCACCGGCGAAGGCCAGATCGATCACTCAACGATATTCAATAAGTCGCCCGTCGGCGTGGCCGCGCGGGCCGCCAATCTCGGTATTCCAGTCATCGCAATTGCTGGCGGGCTAGGCGACGGCTACCGCGAGGTACACGACCTCAATATCGCCGCCACATTTTCTCTCGTCTCAGGCCCAATGAGCTTGGATGATGCGATTGCGAATAGTGGATCACTGCTGGCAGGAGCCGCCGAAGAGATCATGCGGGCTATCGTCATAGGGCGTGCGCTGGGCGACTAGCCCACGATCACCAGGTGGACCTCGCGTGGGCCGTGTACGCCGATCACGAGATTTGCCTCGATGTCCGCTGTCCTGCTGGGACCAGTGATGAGGTTGACCATGCCCTTGTGCTCGCCACTCAGGTGCTGATCCCGCGTGAGGGCGAATAGCTCATCAAGCGATGGAATGATCGAATCAGGGGTCATCACGCCGATGTGAACTTCCGGCGTCAGCGATACGAGCCGCGATGACCCGGCCCTTGGTTCCATGGCGACGGTCCCGGTCTCTGCGACCGCGAAATCAACGCCGGTGATGCCAACTTCGGTATCAAACGACTGTTCTCGAAGTGCGAGCCTGCGTTCAAGATCTTCCTCAGAATCGTCACTGGGATCTCGCACCGCTACGCTGAGTTCGACGCCGTCCGCCTTGAGAGCGGATTCAAGCGGCAAGGAGTTCAGTATCTCGTGGTCGGAGCGCATGACAGCCTTTGCTCCGTGGTCACGGACTACTGCCGCCACTTCTTCGGCAGCGTCTTCGATGGTGTCGACTCGATGAATGTTCCATCCTGCCGCTGTGGCGCGGGTAACAAATTCCTCAGTTAATTCAGATCTCCGCTGCGCGGCGTCTACTCGGATGTCATTCGCTGCGTCGGACACCTCATCCCTGCTAAGGAAATACGACGTCGCATCGTCACGGGCGATATCGCGCCGTTCTGATACCCCGAGAGAGGTGCGGACCATGCGTAGAAAATCTTGTTTGTCCGCCACTAACGCTGCTCCTTTTTCTTAAAGCGCGCCCTGAATGGCTTGCTGGCGATGCGAGGAAACTCTCTCGATTTCGTCCATCCGTTGAGTGGTGGCGGCAGCCATCGAACCCAGCCCTGCCGGGACATTGGAGCCATCAATAGGGATGAGAGTTTCCCGGCGAGCGAAAACATTGCGGGGCTCTGAACACCGAACCGCCAGACCTTGATGGATAACCGCTCCGCCAATGGTGAAGACGCTTCTTTGGGATCAGTCTTCCCCTCCGAGAGATCGCTCCGTAGTCGCAACAGCAGCGATGGCAGTTCTATCTTGACCGGGCAGGCGTCTTTGCATGCGCCACAGAGGGTGGAGGCGAACGGTAAATCTCGTCCTGCCTTCTTGCCGGTCATGACAGGCGAAACAATGGCTCCTATAGGGCCGGGGTAGACCCAGCCGTAGGCGTGACCGCCAGCTTTCCGGTAAACCGGACAAGCGTTCAGGCAGGCACCGCAGCGCAGACACAGCATGGCCTCCCGAAGCTGTTCGTCCTTGAGCAGATTTTCGCGGCCGTTGTTGACGATGACGAGATGGAACTCATCCGGGCCGTCCTCTTCCGGCGCCTTCCTCGGGCCGTTCACCACCGTGACGTAGGAAGAGATTCTCTGGCCGGTGGCTGATCGGATTAGCACTCGAAGCATCGTCGATAGGTCTTGCATCGACGGTATGACCTTCTCCATGCCCACGATTGCGACGTGGACGCGTGGTGCCGACGTGACCATCCGGCCGTTGCCCTCGTTGGTCACGATGGCGATGCTACCGGTCTCGGCGACCGCAAAGTTGACTCCCGAGACGCCCATTTCAGCTTTGCGAAATGCATCTCTGAGCAGAGCGCGAGCGGTATCAGTCAGGTCCTTCGGATCTTCCTGGTGAGGACCGCCTGCGACCTCCTGAATGAGATCAGATATCTCCTCACGAGTCTTATGTATGGCAGGAGCGATGAGGTGGTACGGCGCTTCTTTGGCAAGCTGGATGATGTACTCACCAAGGTCAGTCTCCACCGGGTTTATTCCGGCTTTCTCAAACGCCTCGTTGAGTCCGATTTCTTCGGAGACCATCGATTTGCTTTTGATGACGGTCTTGACGTTGTTGGCCTTCGCAACGCCTAGAACATACTCACGGGCCTCTGCGTCATCGTTCGCGAAGAACACGTTGCCACCGTTGGCACGCACGTTCTTATCCAGAAGATCAAGGTAGTAGTCGAGATTGTTGATCGTATGCCACTTGATCGCCCGGGCGCGATCACGCTCATCGTCCCAACCGTGTGTATCTTCAGCGGCCGCGATTCGGCCTTTATGAAGCCCATCGTAGACCATCTTGAGCGAGGCCTGGCGACGGGGGTTACGAGTCGTTTCGGCGGACCGAGCTTTGAACTCGTCAGTTCGGACCTTCAACTGCTCTCCTCTTTATTCACGGGAGTATCCGCTGTTGCCTCGTCAAGAATCTGGGCGATGTGCCTCAGTTGCAGATGATCGCCTCGTTTACGCACACCGCCCTCAAGGTGCATCAGGCAGGTGGTATCTCCCGCGACCAGTGTGTCTGCGCCCGTTGCCAGCGCGTTATCCAACTTGTCGTTGAGCATGGCCGTGGATAGCTCCGGGAACTTGACGGCGAATGTGCCGCCAAAGCCACAGCAGACTTCAGACTGCTCCATGTCCAGAATCTCTAGCCCCTCAACTGATGCGAGCAGGGACTTAGGCTGGGCGTCTATTCCAAGCTCCCTTAAGAGATGGCAGCACTGGTGGTAGGTGGCTGAGCCACCCAATTTCGCAGCCAGGTCATCGCGATGAAGCACATCAACAAGAAATTCAGTGAATTCATAGAGCCTTCCGGCTACCTGGCGCACCTTTGCCAGCGTCTCCGGCTCATCGTGAAATAGCTCCGGGTAGAAGTTGCGGACCATAGCTCCGCAAGAACCAGACGGTACGACGATGGGATCTTCACCTGCAAAGACATCCAGGAAGCGACGGGCGACGGCTTTAGCGTCTTCGGTGAATCCGGCGTTGAATGCGGGCTGGCCACAACACGTCTGACCATTCGGGAAATCGACCTCGCATCCCTGCCGTTCAAGAACGTTCACGACACTCTCGCCGATCTGGGGATAGAGCTGATCGACCGTGCATGTGACGAACAGCAAGACGCGCTGGGGTATTTGTTGAGTTACTGACATCTGGAAAACGGTATCAGAGACTGGCAATGAGTTGATCCACGCTGGCATAGCTCCGCAAGGTAACCAGTTAGGTATTAAAGTGCATCTTGCCCTGTGTTAACGTTCTCAGGATTGTCACGACATGTAAAAGACCACGGAGTTAATTGTGGTTGACGCCAAATACGATGTAGCAATTATCGGCGCCGGGATAATTGGGCTTTCGACTGCCATGCACCTGTTGCAGAGGCACCCGAACCTCAAGGTTGGGATAGTCGAAAAAAACCATGAGATTGCGTCGCAACAAACCGGCCACAATAGTGGGGTAATCCACTCTGGAATCTACTATCGGCCAGGCTCGTTCAAGGCCCAGTTCTGCGTTGAAGGTCGGCAATCGATGGTCCGATTCTGCGAAGAGAACGGCATCGACTTCAATCCAATTGGCAAGGTCATCATTGCCAACTCAGAAGAAGAACTCGCCCGGCTTGACCTCCTACACGAGCGCGGCACGGCCAACGGTGTTCCTGATCTACAGCTAGTGGAAGCGGACAAACTCAAAGAGATTGAGCCGCATGTAGTTGCAAAACGCGCCCTGTGGGCGCCGCATACGGGAATCGTCAACTACAAAGATGTGTCTCGCGTTTATCTGAACCGGATAGAAGACACGGGCGGAACCATACATCTCAACTCCTCCGTCAGGTCCATTGAGCGCAATAACGGCATCACCGTAATTCACACCTCCAGTGGCGACTACGAGGCGACGAACGTTGTGAACTGCGCAGGCCTTCATTCCGACCGCATTGCGTCTATGATGGGAGCTAATCCCGGGGTGAAAATCGTACCGTTCAGAGGCGAGTACTACACGCTCAAGAAGGAGAGTGAGCGGCTCGTAAAGGGTTTGATATACCCCGTCCCAGACCCCGATCTCCCGTTCCTTGGAGTCCATTTCACCCACAACATAAAGGGTTATGTGGAAGCCGGTCCAAACGCTGTTCTAGCGACTGCCCGTGAGGGGTACCGCAAGCGTGATTTCAGTCCCAAAGATTTCACGGAAACGATGACTTACAAGGGCTTCTGGAAGATGGCCGCGCAGCAGTGGAAGACCGGCTTCATGGAGATGAATCGGTCGCTCCGGAAGAGCATCTTCGTTCGCGACTTGCAGAAAATGATTCCTGAAATCCAGTCTAGCGACCTTGGTGATGGCGGCTCTGGTGTTCGCGCCCAGGCTGTGGATGCTTCGGGAAGACTGCTGGATGACTTCGTGATTGAGCAGACTGAACACTCGGTACACGTCCTCAATGCACCCTCTCCTGGCGCGACCTCGTCACTGGTAATTGGTCGTCACATCACAGAACTCGCAGATCAGGCATTCTCGCTGAACTGAGCCGACGCGACACTACAGTAGGAGCGGATCACGATGACGACAGATAACGGAAGATTCGACCTCCTCCTCCAGGGTGGGCACGTCATTGATCCGGCGAATGAGATCGATGGTCCTGCTGACGTTGGAATACGTGACGGGAAGATCGCGGCGGTTGGTCAGGGGCTCAGTTCGACCAATGCCGCCAGAGTCGCCGATGTCTCTGGCCTCTACGTGACGCCCGGCCTGATAGATATCCACTCGCACCACTTTGGTTATTCCGCCTGGATATTTCCCGACGAATACGCTTTCCCGAACGGCACGACCACGGTGGTGGACGCTGGAGGAGCCGGATACAAGAATTTCCACGAGTTCAAGACCGAGATCATCGACAAAGCTCAGGTGCGCGTACTTGCGCTGCTGAATATCGTTGGCGGCGGCATGCTTGGCGTTGTTGAACAAGACGCGTCAGAGATGCAAGCTCCACCGTGCGCCGACCGGATTATGGAGTACCCCGACCTGATTGTTGGAGTGAAGGCTGCGCACCACAAGTACGGTTGGGAATCTGTTGATGGCGCCATGGAGGCGGGCGAAATATCCGGCAAATTCGTGATGGTGGATTTCCAGCCTCGGAAAGAGCGCACTTACCGGCAATTGATCCTGGAGCATATGCGGCCTGGAGATGTACACACGCACATGTACGGTCAGCATATTGAGCAGCTAGACGCCAGCAAGGTTGTCCCCGACTACATGTGGGAAGCTCGAGACAAAGGCATTCTGTTTGATGTGGGCCATGGAGGCGGCAGCTTCTGGTTCCGGGTGGCGAAACCGTGCATGGAGCAGGGCTGGCGGCCAGACACGATTAGCACCGACGCCCACAAAGGCAGCTTCTTCATGCCACGGGCAACGATGCCGATGACGATGTCCAAGCTGATGAATCTTGGTATGCCTCTCAACGAAGCCATCTTCCGCTCTACCGTCGAACCAGCACGTGTCATTGATCGCCCAGAGCTTGGCGCGCTATCCCCTGGTGCAGAAGCAGATGTGGCGGTGTTCGAGTTGGAAAAGGGCGACTTTGGGTTTATTGATTCCGGACTCGCGTCGATGCGTGGCACGCAGCGTCTTTTGGCCCATATGACCATCCGAACCGGCGAAGTAGTCTGGGATCTCAATGGGATCACCAGACCAGATTGGGCGTCTCAAGGCGAGTACATCCGCCTGGACTAATCGCGCCCTCAAGACGCTGTCTTATGTCGCAAAATGCGATAAGTCACGCGTCATTTTCATCGGTGGCTGCAATACAGCATGTCGGATAACACCCAAGTCCGGCAGGGCGTTGAGCACCCTGTTGTGCGGGAACCCGCAGTAGTTGTGGGAATCGCGGCGACCTAGCATTGTGACTGTCCCCACCATTCATATGAGCACTTCAACAAGAATATGGTTCAACGGAGAATCCAGCACACTGCATTCTCCCGTCGTCGCGTTTAACGTGAGAACGACGGCCGCGGCAGAATGGGCCTGGGTTGCTGGCAGATTCGGTCTGGTCCTCGCCGCAATCATTGGCACTTCCGTGTTCCTTTCAGGCACGTCAGCGTTCAGCCTGCTCATTAGCCTTTCGGTGATAGTGCTGGCTGCGGATGCTGGAATAGGCTGGCTGCTCTACAGGGACAGCGTCCGACAGGCGTTTATCGCCGGCCTGGCTTTGGACACCCTGACGATCCTGATCGGCTGGACACTGGGGACATGGCTACTGGCAGGCACCGAGCACACCAATGACGTCTATCTGATCCTCTTTCCGGTTCTAGTGTCCGGTGCGGTGCGTCTGGGATGGCCTCTTGGCGTTGCTCAGGCGTTGTTATTCATCCTCTGGGTTGCGGGAATCAACGTCCTGTTACTTGGCTCGTCCACCTATGCCGTTGAACAAACTCCACTGCGCATCCTTTTCATGGTGGCAACCGTTGGGCTTACGGCCTGGTTGGTAGGTCTACTACGCAGAGAAAGAGAATACGCTGAGGAGAAATGGAAGGAGAGCGAGACACTGGCCGGGCTGGGCCGAATAATAAGCTCATCTCCCGATATCGATAGCGTCTATCGACGTTTCTCAGAAGCGGTTGCAGAGTTGTTGCCATTCGACCGCATGAGCATTTCCACTGTTTCCGGAGGCGATGGCGCTATAACTCTTCGATATGTTGAGGGACAGCAACTCAGAATGCAGGGACCGTCGGCATCCAACCTGCTTGAGATATCCCTGACCGGATACGTTCTCCAGTCGCTAACGCCTATCAGGGTTGGCGTAGGGAAAAAGATTGAACATCCTTCTCCTACACCGCTGATCGATTCAAGCGGGCAGGCGTTCCGGTCATCACTATGCGCTCCCGTCATTTCAGTCGGGATGGCCATTGGGGCGCTCACGCTCCACACATTTGAGGCTGGAGCCTACGATGAGGCGGATGAGGAAAACCTTCTCCGTATTGCCGATCAGATATCGGGAGCGCTTGCCACTGAACTGAGTCACACCCGTGAAATGGGATTGATTGAGGCTCACGGAGAGCTTGAGGCAGAGAACCGCGAGCTGGAACGGGTGAACGAAGAGAAGAGCAAATTCCTCTCCACGGTGTCACATGAGTTGAAGACGCCGCTAACCAGCATGCTGGCATTTGCAGACATCTTGAAGCGGAACAAAAAGGGCAATCTAGACGATAAAGATCTGGATCAACTCACTGTGATTCAACGCAATGGCCGTCGTCTTAGTATTCTTATTGACGACCTCGTAGACGTCGCCAGGTTCGATGCAGGCTCGCTTCAGATATCACCAAACGAATTTGATGCCGTGGAGATGCTTGATGATGTAGTGAAATCGTTCGGGCCGATTTTTGAAGGTAAAGACCAGCAACTCAGATTGATCGCTCCATATGAGTCGATCAGGATTTTTGCGGATCAGGCGAGGCTGGCGCAGGTTATTACCAACCTCATCAGCAACGCCTCCAAATATTCACCGCACGAATCGGTTGTTGAGATTGAGGTATCGGTTGTGGAAGACCGGTTGGGCATCGCCGTTCGGGACAACGGCAATGGAATCAGCGAAGAGGATCAGGCGAAGTTGTTCATCCCCTTCTTTAGAGTTGAAAGTGACGTGGAAAGCGCCGTCCCGGGAACTGGCCTTGGATTGGCGATCAGCAACTCCATTGTTGAGCTCCACGACGGAGATCTGACAGTCGACAGCGAACCGGGCAAGGGCAGTGTGTTCTGGGTCTCAATCCCCGGGATAATTGAGGGGCAATCAGGAATTTCGGTCCCCGAAGGTCAACCCGAAACGGAGTTCGCATCAAGGTTGGCTCACGCGGCCGACGAAGCGGCCTAGCAACTCGACGACAGGCGGGGAACGCCGTGTGCTACTCATCCTCGCCATGATCTTCAATCCATGCCTTCGTCCGGCGGAATTCCATGTACGCCCAGGTAGCAGCACTGGCGACCGCGATCAATGCGATGACGAGCGCCCAGTAGCCTGAGTTGGGGAGACTTGTGTGTATGTAATGGGCGAGTGGTATCAAATTATTCGGCTCAGGATGTAGCACGCCCAGCCCGTTCGATCAGACGACTATCCCAAATTTTGATAGATCGTCGATTAGCTGCTCCCGGCCCCGGAACACCAGACCGGCAATTCCGAGCCGCTGGGCACCCTCGATGTTCTCTTCCAGATCGTCGATGAAGAGAATTTGACCCGGTTCGACTCCCGACTGTTCGATTAGCGCTTCATATATGAGCGGGGCGGGCTTCATTACGCCCACTTCGTAGGAGACGATTGCAGGGTTCATCTTCCGCCCGGAAGGCATCCGGTCGCGCTCCATCTCCCAGTGGACCTCGTGGGTGTTGCTGCACAGTGCTATACGTTTCTGCTGCACAACAGAGTCCACCAGATCGTACATTCGCCTGTCAGGCTGGACGGAGCTTGCGAATATCGCCCGGAAATCAGGCTCGGATATCTCGAAATCAAGAATCCGCCGAGTTTGCTCAACAAATTCGATCCACGTCTGGCTGCCTGTTTCAAGCACACGCTTCCGCGGCTTTGTGTAGCAGGCGTTGATCACCTCTTGAATTGTCGAGCCAGAAAGCCGCGCATACTCGGCAGCTGGCGGCCCCTCGTCAACAAACGTCAGCACATTGCCCATGTCGAAGGCGACTAGTTCAATTTCAGTCATGTTTGAGCCGCGCCATATAGAACTTTCTGTCGAATTGAGTTGATAGCGAGAGTGTATGGGAGTCGGACCCTCCGCGCGCACCGAAACGGCGCAGGTCAGCGGATTTGAAGTTAGGTGATGGGGGTGATGGACAGTCCCACGCGATCTCATTTCGTACGTGAGTGAGTCCGCATCGTGCCATGAAGTGCTGACCGGTGGTAGCAAGTTCGGTAGCAAAACGGTTCCTAGAACTAATCCATCTTGAGGGCGAGAGGCGGTCTGTCGTCGCAGATTCGTTCCTGCGTATGATGTTGTGGCGATGGTAAATGTGACGGCGATAGACTTCACCAGAGATGACGATCTTCGTCGGCTCCATTCGTATTTTCAAAAGCCGCCCGGTCTCGCCTACCACTATACGAGCAAACAAGCGGCACAAAATATCGACTCAGGACAACTGCGGTTGACTCGCGCCGACTACCTTGCTGATCGCGAGGAAATCGAGCACGGTCTATCAATTCTGAGCGACACGCTTGGCCCCGATAGTCCTTACATGACTCTTCCGGACGCTATTCGGGAACGCCTCAGCAACTGCTATGTACTTTCACTCTCAGAAGATTCAGACAACGCACATCTGACCAACGAATATGCCAATCCACCGGGAGGAATATTGGAATTTGAGTACCCAATGTTTCACGCTCATGGATTCTGGCATTCCGTCCCTGAAGAAGACGGTTCATACCGACTCCACTATTTTCAAGATTTGTATGACCAGTTCGACGGCTTCGTAATTTATGACGATGACCTAAAACTGGAAATCATCGAATTCATCGTTCAACTACTTCCAAGGATGCTTGACCCCGCTACGTCTGCCATAGAGCGTTTTGGCTTCGTAGTACACGACCTCATCGTCCCGTTCTTGCTCTTCAAAAACAGCAAGTTCATGGACGAGGCTGAATATCGAATCGCGTTCGTGCGTAAGGCTGAAGGTGACAATAAATATGAATCTTGCGGATTGGTACGAGGCAATCCGATTAGGCACATTGCGGTGAGAATGCCATCGTCAGTTGCTTCCATCGTCGCAAGGACCGGTGACTGGACCTAAATCCCCGAACATAAGAACTGGCGCTGACGCGAAGAAAGAGAGCATCCGGTGGTGTCGGATTATGACTTTTGGGTCACGACACCAAAGCCCTGCGTGGACTGGAAGGGGCTACCGGGTGCTGAAATCACCTGCGCGTCCAGTTCGAAAATAATGCGCTAAAACATGTTCCCTGGCACGCTCTCCGGTGCGTGGTCGAGGTAGGCGTTTATGAACTCCTGAATCGCCTCGGCGTCGAACTCATCAAGGAACAGAATGCGACGCCATGCTGTGATAGCGATCTTGCTTTTCATGTTTGAATATGGAGATATAACGAACTGGGAGAAGCCTGTGATTGCCACGCCCACCAGCTGTTGCGCCGTCTCTGGGCATCCGTCGGAGCAGTTGTAGTGGAGGCCAATCCCGCCATGTTCCAGGTTGTGCACCAAGGCTTCGTCGCTAATCTCCGCGGTGTACGGTCCCCATCGCACGGGAGCGCCGTAAGGAGCCACCGGGCTTGGAGCGGTCACACCCCAGTGGGAACCTGACGTGGCGGGAGCGGTGTTGTAGCCATTGAATTTCTCGCCCACAGAGACGTGATCACGCCCCATATCAGCCTGAATCGAAACCAGCCCTGAATAACTTCCCTGGTTGGAGACAGATGGGAAAGGCGTATCTGACGCTGCGTTTTGAAGATTGGAGTCAGCACCGGGAGCAACCTGACCAGATCCTGAGTCGCCACCGCACGAGATAACGACGGCGATCAATATTGAAATAACGGTCAATTTATACGTTGGAATGAGAATACCTAATCTCCAGACATCTCTAGAAATAGTCCAGAGAACACGTGGCGGGAGTGCAAGGGAGTCGAACCCTCCGCGCACACCGAAAGGGCGCACGCCAGCGGATTTGAAGTCCGTGAAGCCCACCGGAGCTCATCCACTCCCACGTACCGCAATTGCGGCGAATACAGATTTTAGCGCTTCTGTCCGCGTAGCACGGGCTTCCAGCCGGTACGAGCAGCCAGTTGGCGCGTAATTAGTCAGCACGTTCGCGTATCGCTGGGCCGTCATCTACATCCTCGCTAGCGCAGAGATGCCCATGCCACGGTCCGGAGCGTTACGCGAAACCGGCGTGACTCCAGTTATGAGAGTCACGCCGGTTCTCTGATCTGTGTTGCGATCAAATGGTGTTTAGACCACCTGGTCGATCTTCTCCTGGAGGACCTGCTTCGGAACTGCCCCAACTACCTGATTCACAGGCTTGCCATCCTTGAAGATCAGCAATGTTGGGATTGAACGGATGCCGTAGGTTCCCGCGGTCAACGGACTTGAGTCAACGTCTACCTTGGTCACCTTCAACCTGCCGTCATAGTCCGCCGCAAGTTCCTCAACCACAGGCGCAACCATCTTACAGGGACCACACCAGTCGGCCCAGAAATCCACCAGAACCGGTTGGTCTGAGTTCAGGACTTCTTCTGTAAAAGTGGCGTCTGTGACGGCCAGCGGCTTTGCCATTTTTGTTTTCTCCTCGAGTCACGTGTAGCGCTCGACTTTTAGGGTCCAGACTATCGTCCGGGATTCGTGCTTTTCAGCGTTTGCAATAACTTAGATTCTAGCAGCGCATTCTAGATGCACAAACACAGCCCTGACCCAGGCGCTGTGGATGGATACACCACCATCATGCCACCCCGGCAGGCACACTCACTTTCGTTAGTGAGACTGCCATCAACGGAAGGCCGCGAACCCTGGGCGCAGGATCGGGGTCGTCACTATCTTGCATGGCTGAAGCAACTTCGCCAAATAGCGTGGTGACACTTATGAGGCCCGGGTGAGGCGACTCCAGCTTCGCGTATCCAATGAACGTCACCGTGTTTCCATCTTGATCGGGCTTAGATCTCAACTCCACCATTTCGCCATCACTAATTCCGGCGCTGGAGGCATCGTTTGGGTGGAGATGAACATAGCTGTCACGACTGATGTAGTTCATACCGTCCCGATTCTCGACGTCTACGGGGTGATCTGGCACGTGGAGCACACGCCCGTGGGCTAGCGTGAAGGGATACTCCGAATCGCGGACATCAAGGAGTTCACGTATCGACATCGGGGTCATGCGCGGTCGGAACGCTTCATCTGGTTCGCCGTGGAGAATCGCTGTTCCGGATGCTTCAGAGTCCGCACACGGCCACTGTATGCCGCCAGACTCAAGTCGATCGTGCGATATGCCAGCATACGAAGGAACTATGCTGGCGATCTCAGCGAAAACATCAGCAGCCGTGTCGAATTCGAAGCCGCTCGCACCCATCGCTCGCCCCAGCGCTGCCAGAGCGGCCCAGCCGGGACGCTCTTCGTAGTTGAGAGTCATGCCCCGCCGGAGCAACTGCACTCGACGCTCAAGGTTGGTGAACGTGCCGTCGATTTCCGTGAAGGCGGCAGAGGGAAGGATCACATCAGCAAAATGGGAAAGCTCACCGGGGAAGTCGTCAGACACCAGCAGGAAATCGAGGCGATCAAGAGCGGCCTGCAAACCTTCCAGTCCAGGTTGGTCGGGAGCGATGCCGTCTGCCATCACGATTGCCGCCTTGATGGTCCCATCAGCCATTGCGGCAACCATCTCGGTGATAGACAAGCCAGCCTGATCTGGGATTCGAGCACCCCACTCTTTGGAGAGTTGGGCTCGAGCAGATTCGTCCTGGACAGATACATATCCGGGCAGGAATCGTGGATTCGCGCCTACGTCGTTGGATCCCTGAGTGTTTGCTCCACCAAAGAGCGGATAAATCCCTCCACCTGCGCGGCCAATGTTTCCAGTAACTAGAGCCAGGTTAGCCACTGCCAACGCGAGATCGGTCTTCTCTTCGGCCAAGATAGTATCTGCACCGTACAAAATTGCCGCTGATTCAGCTGAGCCGTACGCCCTCGCGGCCGCCCTGATTTGATCTTCTTCAATTCCAGTGATCTGAGCTACCCGTACGAGATCGAAGCTCCACAGCTCCTGTTTGATGTCCTGTAAGCCATCGACTCGAGTGTTTACGAATTCTTTGTCTTCCAGAGCCTCGTCCATGACAGCCCGCAGTATTCCACCGACGAGGGTTACTTCAGTTCCCGGCTTAGGCCGCAACCAGAGACCGTCTTTGCAGTAGCGGGTGAGTTCCGTCTCCCGAGCATCAATTACTACAATGTCGGCGCCATCACGGGCCGCTTTCTTGACCGG
Organism: Chloroflexota bacterium; assembly: GCA_013204555.1. Lineage (GTDB taxonomy): Bacteria > Chloroflexota > Dehalococcoidia > Lucifugimonadales > Lucifugimonadaceae > UBA1151. The sequence continues at coordinate 27,107 of JABMNO010000041.1, forward strand.
AACAGCCAGTACGTTCTGCTCCTCAGTGGGGTTCCCGCCGATAACCATCACGCATCTGGAGTTCTCTAGCTCCCAGATGGAGTTGGTGGCAGCTCCATACCCGGTGGAAGGCAGCAGCCCTTCGGTTAGCTCAGGATTGAGATTGAGGGCGCTGTCGATATTATTCGTACCAAGTGCGACGCGTGCCAGTTTGCCAGCAACATAGTTGTCCTCATTTGTGCCTCGCGGTGAAGCGATGATGGCTATCTGGTCTGGACTGAATTTTTTGAGATTCTCGGCCGCCGATTCAAGTGCCAACGCCCATGTCGTCCGCTTCAGTTCGCTGTCGATCTTGACGAGCGGGTAGCGGAATCGACCTTTTTTGTTGGGGTAGTCGCTGGCAAATTTACCCTTGAAGCAGAGCTGACCATTGTTGGCCTCACCAGCAAGGTCGCCTCGGAATCGAATCGCCTTATTGCGCTTGTTGACCTCGGTGATTACCTGGCAACCAACTGGGCAGTTGGAACAGATCGTCGTGACCTGAGTATCGGCCTTGTCCCATTTGTAGTCGCGCTCTACCAGCGCTCCCGTCGGACAGACGTCAACACAGGCGCCGCAAAATTCGCAGCCTGATTCCAGCAGAGATGTGCCGTGTGAGGTTCCAACAAGCGCCGTCCCGGAACGGGACACGAGAGTCAGGGCTGTGTCGAAACGAACTTCCTCGCAGACACGTACACATCGTGCGCAGACAATGCAGAGGTTGTAATCACGGTCGTAAAAAGGGTCATCTACGTGCCGTGGCAGATCGCGGAAGTGGTACTCCATCGGGTTCGTCAGATCGAGTTCCATCGAACGGACTGTGTCTTTGAGTTCGCAGCGCTCGTTCTTGGGGCATATCGTGCATCGGTCCGTTACGCGAACGTGTCGGAGACATACGTCCTGCGGGCCACACAGTTCTATGCGATGACAGGTGAGACAGCCGTGCGGGTGCTCCGTCATGAGCAGATCAATGATGCCGCGCCGTAGCTCCTGGATATCTCCGGTTTTGGTGCGGACGACCATATCCGGTGCCACGGGCGTGGTACACGACGCCTGGGTCATCGTTCGGCCGTTCGATTCCGTCTCAACAACGCACATTCGGCAGGCGCCATACGGCTTCATCTTCGGCATATAGCAGAGGTACGGAATGTACGTGCCTGAGTCCATCGCCGCCTGGATTATGGTTTGACCGGGCTGAGCCTCAATCTCCTGGCCGTCGATGGTTAGCTTTATTGGATCTGCCATCTGCGGCTCCTACGGCCTGGTTCGGGAAGGGGTAATCATGCTTCCATCAGGGAACGCTCCCACTGGACCAGCATGCTCGGCGATACAGGCGTCAAACTCATCCTTGAAAAACTTCACAGCAGAGAGAATCGGGTTATAGCCAAGCTGCCCGTGGCCGCACAGCGAGCCGACTTTCATGCTGCTTCCAATGCGGTCCATGAGAGCGAAATCTTCTTCATAGGCTTTATTCATGCACACTCGATCAAGCGTTTCGAGCATGTGAGTGGTCCCGAGTCGGCAGGGGAAACACTTGCCACACGATTCAAACTGGTTGAATGCCACGAGAGCTCGAGTCAGGTCGACAACATTTACATCTTCGTCGCCAACAATGATCCCGCCGGAACCCAGAATTGCTCCCGCAGCGGACATGGCATCGAAGTCGATCTCCGTGTCGAACGCCTCTTCGCCCAGTACGCCGCCCAGCGGGCCACCAGTCTGTAAGACCTTGATCTTCTTGGCGCCAGGTGCACCGCCGCCAATGTCTTCCAAGACCTGCCTGATGGTGAGCCCCATCGGGATCTCAAAGAGGCCCGGACGCACGATATCCCCGGTGAGACAAACCAGAGCTGTCCCTGAACTTTTCTCAGTACCAACCGTCTTAAACCACTCGCCGCCTCTGGCGATGATTTGCGGCACATAGGACAAAGATTTCACGTTGTTGATATTGCTTGGCTTCTGCCATAGCCCTGCCTGGGCTGGGAATGGAGGCCGGTAGCGAGGTTGGGACCGCTTGCCTTCAATGGCTTCCATTAGGGCCGTCTCTTCGCCGGCCACGTAAGAATCGCCAGTCAGCACAACTTCTGCGTCATAGCTGAACTCTGAGCCAAGGATATTTTCACCAAGCAGCCCGGCCTCGTACGCGTCGGCGACGGCTTTCCGTGCGGCGTTTATAGGCTCATCGTGGCCCTGCCTGATGAATATGAAGCCCTTGGTTGCGCCTGTCGCATAACCGGCGAGAATGAGGCCTTCAAGCAACGTGTGCGGGTCGCTCTCAAGAATCGCCTTATCGTTGAACGCTCCGGGGTCGCCCTCTTCGCAGTTGCAGAGAACATACTTCACAGGTGCGGGGTTGCCCGAGAGGAAGCTCCACTTGAGACCCGTTGGGAATGCCGCACCGCCGCGGCCCCTGAGCCCCGATCCCTTCACTTCATCAAGGACCTGATCGGGCGCCATGCCGTCCAGTGCCTTTTCGAGGCCGGCATAGCCGCCGTTCGCGATGTATTGAAGAAGATCCTGCGGATCGATATGCCCAAAATTTCTTGTCGCGATACGGGTTTGCGCAGCCACGTCCGGTAGATCCTGGAATTTGGCAACACCCTGCAGAACCTGGCCCTCCCCCGCTGATTCATAGGCAAACGCCTGCGCACCTACGGGTTGCCCGCCTTTTACGTGCTTCTCAACCAGACCGGGGACCTGCTCAGGCGTCACATTGGCATACCAGACTCTTGGTCCACCGGGGGTCTTTATATCTACAAGAGGCTCGGCATAGCAGAGGCCATACATGCCAACACGGGAAACCGTTGAAGAGACGTCGACGCTCGCAAGTTCTGAGTTGAATGCGTCTATGACTTCATCGCAGCCGGCCGCTTCACCTGACACACCACCACCAACTCGTACCCATGCAGAATCATTCAGCTCCCGCCAACGGCGGTCAGCACGTTCTCTGAGTTCGGCGAACGCTACCGTCATCTATCGACCTCTGTGGAAATCAAAAATGCCAACTTAGCCGCCTCAGCTCTTCAACTCGCGAGCCAGCCTGACCGCGATTTCCATGGTGATTCTGCCTTTGTGGTGATGATCGATGGCGATCACTGGCGCCTGGGCACATGCCCCAAGACAGGTGCCGTACTTCAGCGTCACCTTGCCATCTTCAGTTTCACCTTCGCGGTCGATCCCAAGCTCTTCCTGCACGCACTTTAGAATCTGCTGTGCGCCTTTCACGTGGCAAGACGGGCCCCAGCACACTTCATAAGTGTGATCGCCGGGTGGTGTGAACCGGAAGTTTGTGTAGAACGATGCTACAGACCAAACCTCGTTGATGGTGGTGTTGGAAAACGAGGCAGTTTCTTCGATGGCCTCGTTGGGAAGGTAGTGGAGGTCATCCTGAATCGCCAGAAGGGATGAGAGCACGGTAACCGTGGGCTGACTCTGGCCCTTTAACAGCGCCTGAATCTGTACTCGTAGATCATCAGCGGATTCGGGTGCTTCGCTTGCCAACCGGCGAACTCCATCATCGTGAAAACAAGACCGGGAATTCCGGTCCGAGAAATTTGTCACAATCTTAGCAAAGGGATGCCAGTAGATATACCTTCAATCGCGTTCGACAGTCGCATACGAGTACTAAACCGGACAGGAGGTAGAATCCGCGAGTCACCCAGCAATCAGGAATTCACTATGAAAATCACACGTATTGAGACGATTCACCTCGACGAGTTTCCCGCCGCAACCTGGGTGCAAATCCACACAGACGGTGGACAAGTTGGCCTGGGAGAGACCTGGTTTGGGCCGCGAGCCGTGTCAGGGGCGATTCACGAAATCTTCTCACCAATGTTGATTGGCAAGGATCCGCTGGCCATAGAGCGCCACTGGCGCGACATGTTCGACATGGCTAATGCGTTTGGATTCGCTGGGGCAGAAGCAAGGGCGATCTCTGCGATTGATATTGCGCTCTGGGATATCGCAGGGCAGATTTCTCAACAGCCGATTTACAACCTCCTTGGCGGGGCCTGCCGCGATCGCATCCCCACCTACAACACGAACGCCTCCTACGGTGAAGTACGGGACCTCGAACTATCCATGGAGGATGCCGGAACGGTGGCAAAGAGTCTCCTGGATGATGGTATTTCCATCATGAAGTGGGCTTTCACCGACCCATTTGCCGATCCGTCACGCGGCATGTTTCTCTCTGACAATGACTTGGATTTGATGATGGAGCCAATGCGTCAGGTCAGGAACGCAGTGGGCAAAGATATGGCAGTGGCCAATGATGGTCATGGCAGATGGAATCTCCAAAACGCGATACGGATTGGCAAGGCGATGGATCAGTTCGGCATGTTCTGGCAGGAAGAGTTGATTCAGCCAACCAACGTCCAGAACCATGTAACCCTTGCCCATGAGATTGAAGCGCCAGTCTGCGTTTCTGAACGGCTCATCAGCAAGTTTCAGTTCCGGGAGTACCTTCGTGAAGGTGCAGCGGAGATCGTGATGCCGGACCTCATCTGGACGGGCGGCATCACCGAAACGAAGAAGATCGCCACGATGGCGGAGGCCGAGGACGCACCGGTGGCACCACACGATACTACCGGCCCGGTGAACGTCTTCGCATGCGCCCACATATGCATGAACGCGCCCAATGCGTGGGTTATGGAAACGGTACGGGCCTTCTATGGCCCAACTGGCTGGTACAACAGAATCATCGAACCGAACATCATCGTCGAAGATGGCCACCTTCTCGCGCCAGAGGGTCCCGGCCTGGGTACGAAACTCAAGTCAGATGTGTTCGATCGCTCCGACATGCATATGGAATCGAGCGATGAGCCGGGTGGCGATCACTGGGGTGGTTTCACGAGCGGCTACGAGGTCTACACGAACGACGATGGGCAACGGGCAATCAGAAAGCGGTCCTGACCCCCAGGTTTTCAGATCGGCAAGGAATTCATTCATGACCAGAGAATTCACCGTTGAAGCGATTATTTCAGCGCGTCCGCTGACGATATTCGCGGCGTGGCTCGATGGGAAGAGCCATACCAACATGACCGGGGGCGAAGCGACGGGAGAGCCCGTCGTGGGCAGTGAGTTCACAGCCTGGGATGATTACATCTCAGGGAAAAACCTGGCTCTGGAACCCGCGAAACGTATCCTGCAGTCGTGGAGGACGAGCCAGTTCACCGACGATCACGAAGACTCGGTGATCGAAGTCACGCTCACGCCCCACGGCGAGGAGTCGACCGCGGTGACGCTAAAACACTCCAACGTCCCGGACGATCAGGCAGATGGTTACAAGAGTGGCTGGGTCGACCACTACTTCGAGCCGATGCAAGCCTACTTTGGCGGTGTCCAGGGGTGAGGGCTAGGAGCCGATCGTCTTAGCGGCCTCAAGATCGGCCGAAACATCACGCTTGACCGTGGGCGACATTACGACCTGTTCGATGGTTGTCCGGTGAGGCAGGGCTGCACAAAGGAATATGACGTCAGCCAGATCTTCCGGTCCCATCATTGTTGAACGAGCGTCCTCGCCTGGCGGCAGCGGCCTGTTCTTCAAGATTGGCGTGTTGACCTCGGCTGGCATCACAGCGGTTGCTCGGATGCCCTGGTTGCTGAACTCGGCGTTAATGTCGCCCATCAGGTTAGTCACAGCGGCTTTCGCAGCGCTATACGGCGCTCCACCCAACAGTCCGGGTCGTAGAGCGGCCATCGAAGAGACCGTAACAATGGTGCCGCCACCCGCCTCCAGCATCGACGGAATAATTGCTTTGCATATCTGGTAGACGCCAGTTAGGTTTACGGCCAAAACCGAGTCCCACTCTTCCTGTGAGACGGTGTTGATACTACGGACCTTGCTGCTGTGGCCGGCATTGTTGACCAGTACGTCCACGCGTCCATGCTGATCGAGCACAGACTTCGCGAAACTTGCAACGCTATCGCCATTTTCAAGGTCGAGGGTTAGCGCCTGGGCCTTGCCGCCTGCGGCTTCGATTATGCCAACTGTTTCATCCAGCGGCTCCTGTCGACGGCCTGAGATGACGACTGTGGCGCCAGCCGCCGCGAATTTCAGAGCGGTCTCTCGACCAATGCCCGATCCGCCGCCAGTAACGATAACCAGTTTTCCGTCAAACAGTCCCATGTTGCGCGTGACCCCTGAAGTCTCTGATGTTCTCATCTGAAATTAGCAAGTTGGGAGTCTAGCACGTGGTGCGATGTTCCGGCGTCGCGGGGGCATCCTTGCCAACAGAGTGCGGGCTGGAAACCACGCTCCGATTGACCCGGTAGCCAACGGGCTTGGTTTCGCTGAGATCGCCGAAGCACCCAGCCAAACGGTGACCGTGAAACGCGTCACATCGAACCGTTTTCATCGCATGGGGCCGTTGCAACGGTTCTTGGTAGCCGCCGGGCTTGCCCGGCTATACGGTCACCGTGCGACACATCACATCGAACCGCTTTCCTAGCATATCGCCGGGGTGGGGCGAGCCCCACTGCTACCTGCGGGAATGCGAACCGCAGTTCAGCTGGTTGACTCACGATCCCCGATGATCATCTGGGCCATCTCACGCCCCATGCGAATGCTGTAATTCGTGCCGCGATCTTCCGGGTAGATCTGGGTAGTATTGGCCAGATACAGGTTCTTGATGGGTGTTCGATGCGATGGAATACGTTCGGCGTAATTAGGCGTAATGATGGGCTGCGCTGCGCTGAGCGCGTTGTAGTGGACTTTGGTGATCCACGATTCGTCGAATTCTGGATTGAACTTTTTGAGATGAGGCAGGTAATGAGCCAGAAGTTCTTCTTTGCTCATAGAGAACATCGGCTCGTCCCGATCCAGATAATTCGTCAGGTAGAGCACGTGATTGCCGCCGTACATCTCCTTCGGCATCAGGTTCGTGTGCTCAATCAGGCCAAGGAACGGCACCGAATCGTCAGCGATATTCATCCAGTAGGTGGAAGTTAGCGGGTGCTTCATCTCCAGAATTAGCACCACCGCCGCCATGTAATGCACGTCTTCCAACTTTGATCGGTAGTCGTCAGGCAGATCCACCAGCTTCACGAAATCAAACGACGCGTTGGTGGCGAGGACCGAGTCGAACTCTTGATCGAACGGCTCGCCACTATCCGGTTCAACGCGCAGGCCCGTAGCTCCAGCTTCGTTGTGGTGAATCTGTCGGACCTGACTGGAAAGATGTACCTGCCCGCCCTTGCTTTCGATTCGGGCCTGCAACTCCTGGAATACCTCATCGAAGCTGGTCACCGGATAACCAAGGACTTCACGCCCAAACATCCCCTTGCGAGAGGTCACCCTTGTCTGGAACTTGGACCAGAGCCACGGCATTCCTACGACGTCATGATGACGGCCGAATTTGGCTCTTAGCAACGGATCCCACATGTTTTGGAAAATGCCGTCGGAGCCTTCCGACTTGATCCATTCGGCTGCCGTGAGATGTTGAAGTGGCCGCCAATCCTTCATTCGCTGCAAGCGGAGGCTGAGCAGGCCCAACCTGATCCGGTCCAGCGGTGATAAAGGCTTGAATCGAAGTAGATCAAACGGGGTGACGAACGGATACATCTTGCCGCCCGTGTACGTGCTGACGGTTGAGGGAATCCACTGGAGCGAGCTGCCTACTCCCAATTCTTCCATCAGCCCAATGATCGATCGATCACTCAAGAAGAGGTGGTGATAGCCACGTTCGAGGCGAGCGCCGCCGACCTCAATGGTGGATGCCTGACCACCCGCAAATGGCGCGGACTCATAAACAATGAGCTCATGTCCGGCATTGGCGAGATCGTAGGCCGCGGCGAGACCGGCTGCGCCTGCTCCGATGATTCCGATCTTCATGGAGCCAACTCTGGGGCAATTGGCTTTGACTCGCCCGTCAAACCGGCCGGACCGCTCTCTGCGCGTTTCAACAGGGATCTCAGGCTTGTGCCGTCCAGTACCAGCAAGACCGCGCCAAGAATTGATACCGGAACCAGAAGCGCTATGTGAGCCGTCAGCACGTATGTTGCGGCTTCTGCGTCCGCCACGCCCATGCCCACAAGAGCGGCAGCTCCGAAGAACTCGAACGGTCCTATCCCGCCTGAGACAGATGGCACTACGCCAGCCAGATTCGCAACCGCTGTAAATAGCAGTATCGCCCCCACAAATTCGGCAGTGGTATCAAACGAGTCCGCTATGTCGAATCCAAGAGCGATCACCAACAACATTGCCGCCTCAAACAGCCAGACCGGCAACGACATGATGAGCACGTTCAGAAGCGCCTTTGGCGATCTGAGAACTGTGATGCCTTCGATCAGCTTCTCCGAAAGCGAGAGCGCTTTCACGCGAATTCCTTCAGGCAGCGGAGTCAGAAACTTGCCGATCCAGAGCAGAACTGTCTTTTCCGAAACGAGAGATATCACCGCCATTACTGCGGTCACACCGATGAATGGAAGCACGGAAAGACTGATGAGAACTGGTGCACCACCTGGAACTGAGGCCGACAGTTCATCAAGAAGACCTGACGTTGGGAGCGCGACCCACACAACGGCGATGAAGAACAGCAGCGTGACGACATCGGAGGCTCGCTCAACAGCAACGGTTCCAAAAGCGGCGGCAGGGCTTATTGGCTCCCGCAAGCTGGTGTAGTAAGACCGAACTATCTCGCCCAGCCGTATTGGGAGGATGTTGTTGGCCATGTAGCCAACCACCACAACCGGATAGAGACTGCGCCGGGGTTTGCCGATCAGTGGCCGAAGGATATAGCCCCATCGCCAAGAACGTGCCCAGACGGCAAGAAAATAGAAGACCAAAGAAGGGAGCACATACGCCAGGTTGGCGTTCCTGAGGACATCACCGATATCGTCTTTGGGCAGAAAAAGGTATGCAAACGCAGCCAGCAACGCGGCGCTGGCCGCAAGACCCAGCCAAAATGCTTTCTGTCCGACCAAACAACTAGTCCAGTCCCCGGCCTTTGCCGGATTGGATCTACTCCGGCACGTTCAACGGAATGTCGTCGCGGAAATAGACAAAAGAGTCCACACCACCAATTGGTGTGGCAAGTTCGCGAAAGAAGAAAAAGTCGATAGCTCCATCCCACCGACTTCGATCTATAACAGTGCTAAAAAATTCATTAGCGGTGACTTTTCTGTAGTCCTCAGGAAACCACTGGCGAAAAGAAAATCGTCTGCCTTCGGTGAAGCTCGGGTCGTCAAGAGCGTCTCTGACCACGCTGGCATTGCGCGCGTTCACGACCACGATTGAACTATCCGGAACTGCCTCAAGCTTTCCAGAGGTGTCGTACGACGGGTAAGCCGCATTTGTGTAGTCGCGCAGATACCAGGCCCACGGCCAGGTGAATCCATCTGATCCATCAACGGTGAGGCTGATGGCATAGTCTTCACCAGTCAATGCTCCTGCCGTCTCAATTTCTCGGGCCAACCTGTGTACATCTGGAGATGTCTGGGTATAGATCAGCATTTCGTTAGGGACGTCGCTATTCACGTAAGTGGCTATCCACCCAGCTCTCACGGTTAGACCAAACATCAAGGCGACCACCACAGTCAGACTGATCGTCCACGCCGGGGCGCGTCCTATCCTCTTGGTGAGATTCCACATTCCGAATAGCGAGAAGCCAATGATCGCCAGCAGCGCCCAGAGTTCGATGAGGTCTATTGCGCCCTTGCCACCGGTTTCAAAAAATATGGCGCGCCACGCCACAACAAGGAATATCGGAACACCGCCGTACAACAGCCAGCCGCCATTGCCGAGGGCTTTGCGCCATTCGATACTCGTGAACACATCGCCAAGAGCTTTGCCGGCCAGCAAGATCAGCGGCAGTGCGATGTTGACGGTCAGCCACGGCATTTTCTCGCCCGCAAGCGTATATGCGACAAAGGTTCCAGCAGCCCAGAATGCGAGGAATCGGGTGAACTTCTGTTCTGAAGTTTCGGCCATAGAAAGAGGTATTAGCGTGAATACTATTGGCACTCCGGCAAAGAGCAAGCCGCCAAGACCCGTAGAACCTGCCAACGTTGCTGCAAGAGCGACGGCCGCGAGAAATATTGGAATCAACATCCAGAAATAATGCTGAATCCCACGGAGCGAATAGAAAATCCCAGCGACTATCGCAATAGTCCACGGTAAAAAGTCATATACCGAAACTACGATGAAATAGTAAAACCAGGGCTGGCTGCCTCTACGGACTTCCTGTTGCCCCACCCAGTATCCGAGCGATTGCCAGACACCGGAGCTGATGCCAATTAAATTGGTGCCCAGCGTGGTGAATAACAGGAACGTGATCAGCCAGAACACCGCCATAACCACAAGGCCGATTTTGAGATTCCATTTCAACATCACAGCCATAGAGATTGCTAACAACACAAGGGTAAGAACGATCGCGACGATCACTCCCACGCCGTCAGCCTCACCAGTCGCAAGACCCGGCGTCCCCTCTTTGGCCGCTAGCGTTATTCCCAACGAATCCTGAAATATCCCGCTAAATGCGCCAAGCATAGGCAGCGTCATTGCACCAAACGCTATTACAAGGACGCCGGCAGACCCAAACTCGTCAAGGCCGCGTTGACCCCATATCCACTCGCCAATTTCTTTCCAGGACAACGCGAGAAGGCCCAGTCCAATCAGCGCCACCACAATGAACTGCGACTCTTTTGTAGCGAATCCCAGGGCCATTAGAACCGCCGCTGCATACAACCACTTGGTCTGCTTCTCGTCCATGTAGCGCCAGACGACGCCGACGAGGGCGAGCGTCCACACCGCCATGAAAATATCGTTGCGTGCGAACCGGCTGAAGTAGAGAAGTGTGGGTGAGAAGGCGAGCATTCCAGCGACAAGAAGTGCGCCAACGTTTCCAAGACGAGGACGCAGAAGCAACGGAACAAAGATCAGGATTGAGCCGAAGAGAGCCTCAACCAATCTGAGAGTGAAGTCACTGGAGCCAAAGAGAAAGAATGACGCCGCTGTTGAATGGAAAAGGAACGGGCCGTGCATGAGAGGGTTGTGGACATATCCATCGCCGTTGGCGAAGTTATGTGAAAACAGTCCGTGAAGGCTCTCGTCGTGATGCACGGCGCGACTGCCCAAATCGTACAGGCGCATGAGCAGCGCAACGGCGAATAGGGACGCATACGCGGTGAACTCCCAGCGAAACGGGAACTCCGGCATCCACCCTCGGCCACGTGAACGCGATTCCTCGATAATTTCTGTGTCAGAACTCAGGTACGGCTGGAAGGCATCCCGTCTCGGCACAGACTGGAGCGCCGATAGAGGAGCGATTGCGCCAGATGGCCCGCCAACCCACGTACCGTTTTCCCATCGCCCTGATTCGCCTTGAGACTGGGCAATTCGAGCGTCGAAACCTGCGGTTGGAGCCACAGTTGAAGACTGATCGGCTTCGTAATCATCCGATCTGTTGAACGTAGTCAGGTCATTACTCCCGTGCCCCGAATATCCTAAAAATCATTGTTGAGTCGAACTCAAAAACTCGTTCGCCCAGCTCATCGAACTTTTCGAAATTGGCCGGACCGTATTCGCCGCGTTCTCTGGCTCCCAAATAAACGTACTCAATATCGTACCTATCCAGCAGCGCCTTCGCGTTCGTCACGTCATCAGTCTTGTAGAGAGTTTCGATATCCGCCGCCCTGCCCTCGAATGGCTCCCTGGTGCCACGCCACTGGTGCTCATGACCTTCCCAGCCCAGCACCGTTGCCCGGCCGGTTGCTGATGAGATTCTTCCAAATTCGGAATACGAACCTCCAACGGCTTCAACCAGCCTGTCATCCACCCCGGTGTTCTCGCTGATCCACTTGATTGCTTCTCGTTCCGGCTGGCTGCTGGCGTTGATAAAGCTCAATCCATCCAACGTTGGCTCAGCAGAAAAACCGTTGGATTTGCTAAATGCAGCGGCAACCGGATAGTACATAGCCACTACGATTAGTACGGCGGCTACTCCAGCAACGGATTTGCTTAGCACACGCGCAGACCATTTCCAGGTCGACTGTCGGCTGGTCCAGTAGTGCGCTCCATAAGCACCCGCCACCGCCATGAATATCCATATCTGGTAGTAGGCCTTGAACACAGTATTCATACGCGTGTTGAAGAGGTCGCGTACGAAAATCAACTCCACGCCGTACATCATGTAGACGGAAAGCCCCACCAGGACAATGGCGAATAGCTGACCGTCAGAAGCGCCCCTTCTGGCTCGCCACAGAATTACAAACATGGCTGCGGTAGACGCGAGCGCTAGCGGGAGAACATCGATGAAGCGCTGTGGGATATCGCGAAATAACGAGTCATCATTGACGATCAAGTAAACAACGGCCCAGACGACGAATGGCGCCGTGATCAACGCCGCAATAATCCAACTCGCCGTCGCTGAAAGCCCGTCTGCGTTGGGCGCGCCACCGGTGCCTCGGAAACTTGGACGCAATGGATCAATGATCCAGGTTGCGACCGCTACAACAGGCCGCCGCGCCGTGGCGACAAACATTGGCGCCACCAGTAACAGTGGCAATGCCCACACCGTAAAGAAATGCACGTATCTGGTTGAGTGAACCACAGCTCCAATCGGTGCTCCCGGCGAGACCTGACTGCTGAACGATCCCAGATAGAACGGCGAGTACAGCGCTATAGCTGCAATCCCAACCAGAAGAGATGGTGGAACTGCAGCGATAATCGCCCGCGCCAGATTGCCCTGATTCGATCGCCAGGCCCGAATCGTGACAACTATGAATAGCAGTGATCCAAGAGTCGCAATATCCCATGCGTTGATGAAGCCAAGCGCCCCAATGACGATGGCTAGCAACAACACTCGCAGCTTGTTTCCCGCCATCCAACCCAGGGTGAATTGGTCGCGTGAAAGCAGCATTTGAAACAAGAATGCGAGAGCGAGTAGCACGAATGGAATCGACATCAAGTGCGGATGCAAATCGCCAAGCAACAGGCTGAAGAACGGGAACTCCTGGATAGTGAAGTCGAGCTGATCACCGGAATCACCGTAAGAATTGATGACGCGAGACGCGTGCCACCACCACCAGAAATCTGTAGGCCGCCAATTGTTGCCATTCTGGGCTGGTTCCACCCGGTCGATATCTACCCAGTCGTAGACCTTTTCAGTGCCAACTCCGGTTAGCGAGCCAATTTCCCAGACGCCAATTGAGTTGGCGGCAACCAGTAGCAGCACGGATGCCAGGACACCAACGCCAATCGCCCTCGCCTGCCGTGCGCGGTCAGACCGGACCATGTTGTAGGTAAGGCTGAACACCGCGCCTGCAGAGAGTGCTGCAATCAACGCTATCGACAGATTAAATGAAATGAACGTTGGGACGCTGGCCATCTGAGTGAGTCCGCCCAGCATCCAGTAGCCAAAGTAGTAGTAGGCAACAGATGATCCTGCCAGCCAAGGGTCTTGCGGCGGCGCATTAGTGGCGTTGGTGCTTGCATTGAGAAACAGGAAGTCCATTGGCTTCTCTGTCCCACTAATGCTTGGGTCGTATGAGCGATATGCGACCCATGCGAAGAAGAAGATAAGAAACAGGATCTCCACAGCGGCTATCGCTCGCCACTCGCCCTTCACGTATCTGAGAACGATTGACCACCGACCAGCCATGTATCGCCAGCCGAATATCGCTGCGACGGCTGTTACTACCCAATATGTGGTGGCTGTACTCTCGATGATTGGCGCATAGCTGGTCAGCCAGACAACGAATGAGAACAGGACTAACCCCAGCGGCTTCGCGAGCCCCCAGCCGCGGTCCTTAAGCGACGGAAAGGCAGCGTAGGCGATAGGAAACGCGGCCAGTCCAATCACTTCGGAGACGATCAGCCAACGGATGGTTTCGCTCATCAACTTAGCTGTTCACCAGCCAACGCCACCTATGACGCAGGCGCAGCGTCTGGAACAAGTGTCCGGGCGAACGCCTCAGGGTCAAAAGTTGAGATGTCGTCAAGTGATTCGCCCGTTCCGATGTACCAGACTGGCAGTTTCAGGTCCCCCGCAATCGCAAGAACAATGCCGCCCTTAGCAGTGCTATCGAGTTTCGTCAAAACAACTCCGTCGCAACGTACCGCCGACCCAAATGATTTGGCCTGTACCAGGCCGTTCTGTCCTGTCGTGGCATCCAGAATAAGAATCCCTCGTTGCTCGTAGTCCCCGCCCTCGCGCTCAACGATCCGGCCGACCTTCTCAAGCTCTGCCATCAGGTTGTGCGATGTTTGAAGCCGACCGGCGGTATCGATAAATAGTACGTCGACATTGCGTGAATGAGCCGCCTTGATCGCATCGAAAGCAACGGCGCCAGGATCCCCTCCGGCTTGATGCGCGATCACGTCGATCTCCAGTCGTTTCCCCCATGTCTGAAGCTGTTCAATGGCGCCAGCGCGGAATGTGTCCGCTGCGGCCAGAAGGACTGACTTGCCCTCAGACTTCGCCGCGTGGGCTAGTTTAGCGATGCTGGTTGTCTTTCCGGCGCCATTCACACCCGTCACCAGATAGATAACTTTGGCATCACTCTCGACATCAGTCGAAGCGTCTGCTGAGTTCAGGGTCTCAATAATCTCCTCACGGAGAATCCCCCGTACCGCCTCAGGCTCGGACGTACCATCAGCTTTCACGCGTCTCCGTACTCGGTCGACGAGGTTCATGGTCGATTCCATACCAACGTCGCTGATGATGAGAGCCTCTTCGAGCTCATCCCAGAAATCATCATCGAGCGAGTCGCGGCCAAATATGCCGCTGAGAAGCCGGGAAAATGACGCGCCAGATTTTGCCGCTGTCTCAGCGGTCCGGTCACCCCGTTTTAGAAACTTGAACAGTTGATTACTCCCTATTCAGATCTGCATTGCACCAACGCAACCAATTAAATTCCCTGTAGCGGCAATTCATGAATTGCCGCCGCTGAGCGCGTCCAACGCCATGCCCGCTGCCTGCCGCTCTGCATCGACTTTACGATGACCCTCTCCAACCGCCACGGCCTTACCCCCTATTAGAACTTCCATCCGCCATAGCTTGCTCTGTTCGGGGCCGGTTTGCTCAATCACTTCATACTCTGGCAGAGCCTTTCCTCTTGCCTGAAGATACTCTTGAAGTAGCGATTTTGGATCTTTGCCTGCGCCGGGCTCCATCGCCGCCGATATCTCATCGGAAAGCACCCGCAACACGAACTCCTTCGCTGTGGGTTCGCCAGCGTCAAGCGCCACTGCTCCCACAAGAGCTTCAAACGCACCTGCCAGGTTGGACGTCCGGTCACTTCCTCCTGCACGTCGCTCGCCATTACCAAGGATTAGATGATCGCCAATCCCAAGTCTCCTGGCCGCCACCGCAAGAGTCTCACCGCGGACGGCATGCGACCTCCGAACGGTGAGTTCACCCTCACGTGTATCTGGCATCTTCTCAAACAGATACTCCGCCACGAAGAAGCCGACCAGCGCGTCTCCAAGGAACTCAAGGCGCTCGTTTGAGTCGAGCGGGCTACTGCCGTTCTCGTTTGGGTAGGAGGCGTGGGTCAGTGCCAGACGCAGAAGATCGAGATCACTAAAGCTGACCCCGATCTTCCGAGCGAACTTACTCAGGCCCTGTATTTGGGCTTCCTCGTTCAAAATCGCCAGACCCTCACCAGACGCTTAAATGAGGGCTAATCGAAGACACCTCTCGGCCACGGCGGCTGAGGTCGCTTGAGCTCTCCAAATTGTATATTGGCAGCAGCGAGGCTTGAGATCGCATTCCACGCTTCCAATGCCTGATCGTCAGGGGGGACGTACATCTTAAGGAAAGCAGGCTTGGCGCCCTCAAACACGTAGCTTGGCGTTCCGAATATCTCCTGCTCCGCCGCCTGTTCATGCTCACGAGCAACAGTTGCGATGGCCTCTGGATCATTGATCTTCGCCTCAAAGTCATCGCGATCAATGCCTACCGATTCGGCAACATCCAGAACGACACTCATGATACGGATATCCGCCTTGTCTTCGTGACGCGCTTTGAGGAGCGCCAACGTGAACTTCCAACTGATATCTGAGCCGTACGCTCTCGATCCGACACCGGCGCGCAGCGCGAGAAGGCCCCTCGGCTCATACTCTGGCCCTTGCTCCCACGCCTTCCACTCTGGTCCCTCTTTAGAGTTCTGCTGTTCCAGGGAGAACGACCGCCACTCGACGTTTAATTCAGGGAGTTCAGCCTTAACTTTGTCCAGCCACACGGCTGTCTGGTTGACCCACGGTCAGGTGAAATCCATCCAGATTTCGGCTTTGGTCTGGCTCAATGCGTTTCTCCGTTCTGGTCTCAGCCCTGGCGGACTCGTTTTCATGGGTCTCTGGGAAAATCGATATTCCGTGCCCCCGAAGTCTACTAGTTACTGAGTTTCGCCATTGGAGCGGGCTGTATCACCCGGCTCCACCGCTACAATCGACTCAATGTCAAACGTCGGAACGTTCCTGGATAAGTCTTTATTACCAAACGCACTCCATATTCTTGGAGAAGCTGGCTCTCTCGCCGCGGGGAAGAATTCTTCCGGCGCGACGACCGCTTATCTGGTGGGAGGCCCCGTCAGAGATCTGCTCCTTGGCGTCCAGTCACGGGATTTCGATATCGCGGTAGACGCCGACGGCCCAACGTTCGCAGCAGAGTTAGCGGGAAAGATTCGTGGCGAGGTAACGTTCCGGTCGGAGTTCGGCACCGCCAAGATTGCAGCGGCCGGGCTTGTTATTGATATAACCATGATCCGCAGCGAAACGTACGCAGAACCGGGTGCTTTGCCGCTGGTGCAGCCGGGAACACTGGAAGATGATCTGGCACGGCGGGATTTCACCATCAACGCGATGGCGGTCGATCTGACTCCCGGCCGCTGGGGTGAGTTGACGGATCAACATGGCGGGCAACGAGACATAGTGCTGAAGACCATCAAATCTCTGCACCCGGGCAGCTTTTCGGATGATCCAACCCGGATGCTACGCGCCATCCGTTATGAGTCTCGGTTTGGCTTCAAGATGGACCCAAAAACCCTGACGTCTATGACTGAGTCTGCGGGATCTCTCGCGAAAGTGTCGCCGTTCAGGCGACTGGCTGAACTTCGCCTGATATTTGGCGAGGAGACAACGGTCGATATCCTTGAGCACGCTGAGGAACGCGACCTCCTTGCAGGTATCCATCCCGCGCTCAGAATCAGCCGACAGGCCCTCAATAAGTTTGATAGCGCACCAGATTCACTGTCGAATGAGGAACGTCAAACCTACTATATGGCGCTAATCGGCTCCGCCCTGACACAGGGAGAGGCCGAGTCGCTGAGCCGCGACCTAGAGTTGAGTTCTGATTGGTCGGGAGCGCTGCTCTCAGGCCCGAAGTTCAAGGGCGTTGCCGGAATCCTCGACCGATCCGACCTGAAACCGAGCGAAGTGGTCGAACTACTGGCGCCATTCCCGGTGGTCGCCCTAGAGGCTCAACTGCAACTCGCGCCGCCATTGCTACGCAGGGACCGGCTGTCCGCATATTTGACCGATTACCAGCACTCAAAACCAGAACTAAATGGAGATGATCTGCTGGCGTTGGGAGTGCCGCAAGGCCCACTGGTCGGCAAATTGATTGCTGAGTTGAAGGTTGGCCGCCTGGATAAGACGATCTTGTCCAGATTTGAGGAAGAAGCGCACGTAAAGCGCCGCCTTCCAATGCTCACTTAGGGCCATTCGTCGTGCGGGATTGAAGCCCCCCAATACAGGGTTAATCCGCTCGCTTGGCGGCTGGACTAATCCCTCGGCCTTCCATCCTCTGTCGATGGAACAGGTACTGATTTACGTAAGCAGCGTCCGTGCCAAAGCGCTCTCTTGCCCAGTCCGCTGCGGCGGATTTGTTCTTGTTCTCCGGCATGCCGTACCACTGCACCAGAGCGCGTTCAATCCACCTGTCCACAGGAAACGCCTCGCCCTTATCCAGCGAAAACGCAAGCACACAGTCGGCAATCTTCTCGCCGATGCCTTTGATGGCCGTGAGCGCAAACCGCGCCTCTTCGTAGCCAACATTTCGCAAGTCATATAACGGCAACCGGCCATCCGCAACGCGTCCGGCAGCGTCCACTATATAGGGAGCGCGAAATCCTAGTCTCAACTCTCTCAAACGGTCATCGCCTGCGTCTCTAACCACATCAGGAGAAGGGAACTGGAAGTCGCGTTCTCCATCGCCAATGCGGTCGCCCAGTTCGCGGGCAATGGAGCCTACGTTCAACTTTATTCGCGGAACATTTGACGTGGCTGATGTTATGAACGCGACAAGGTTCTCCCACGGGTCCTGCCGTAGCACACGAAGGCCATCCCAATCCACAAGTGCTGGACCGATCACCTCGTCAGATTCATATCGCGCCCTGAATCCTTCAAAGTCCGAGTTGTGGCCGAGATAGTTGGTGAAAATCGCGACCGGATCACTGGGCGGCGACCCTCCTATGATCTCGAACTCAATCCCTGAGCCGCCGCTGGAAATCAGATAGACGTTGCCACCAATGACGCCTCTATATCCTGTCTCAGGTGTTCCATACCACCGAAACGCCTGCCCACCGTCGAGCGTCGACTCAAGATCAATGCCTTTGCTCTCAGGGACAGCGAACGTGTTTGTCTCAACTACCAGTTGAGCCACTTCTTCACCCTCTCACCCAGTCCAGCTACTGTCCCGCGTTCAATCCGGCAGTCTGGAAGCGCTGCGATAAACCGCTCGCCATAGCGCTTGTTTGCGACGCGACTATCCAGAATTACCAGTGCACCTCGGTCGCTAGATTTCCTGATTAACCGCCCGAAGCCCTGGCGGAATCGCATTACCGCTTCGGGGACGGCGTATTCACTAAAGCTGTCATCGTACTGCTCGGATCGCGCCTCGAACACAGGCTCCGATGGCACCGGAAATGGCAGTCGAGCAATAACGATTGTTTTGATGGAAGTGCCATCGAGGTCAACACCTTCCCAAAGACTGCTGGCGCCCAGCGCGACGATCTCTTTTTCCGCACGCAACTGGCTCATGATGCGATATGGCGTGCCATCCTGCCCCTGGCCAATCACTCGAATTCCATGTGCGCCCAGTTCATCCTTGAGCGCGTCTCGGGCTGTCTGAAGCGCTGAGTTGGAAGTGAATAGCACCAGAGTTCGGTCGCGGGTGGCGAGCGCGATATCCCGGATGGCCGCGTGCACGGCTGCTGGATACCCCTGCTGATTCGGCTCAGGCAGGTCCTGTGGGATCGCGACAAGAGCGGCGGCTTTGTAGTCGAACGGCGAACCCAGATCCAGTTCTCTACCTCCGCTGAGGCCGACAGCAGATTTGAGCCTCTCGAATCCATCGCCCGTGCTGAGAGTTCCGCTGGTGAGGACCACTGAGCGCTCGCGGGCAAATAGCTCTTCCTGAAGGATGGGACCGACTCTCAGCGGGGCGGCGTTCACTGTGATCACGGAGTCATTTTGTTGGGAATTAAGCCAGTAAATCTGGCCTGCTTCTGGCTCGACTATCGCCTTGCGCAACCCGGAGCGAATCTCTGTGATGGCATCAACAGCGGCCGCCAGATTCAAGTTGGCGGCTTCAGCTTCCTCATTATCCTTAGGCAATGCGCGACCCACTCGGTCATGAACCTTGCGCAGGCCAGTCTCTACGCTGCCCGTGGCGAGGTCCATGTTCTCCCACGCAATCTCAAGATTCGACCACGCCGGCTGCGCCCTTGTACCTGAGGTGATTCGCGCTTCGTAGCCAGAACCACCGGTCAGCTTGTTTGTCACGGTGGCGAGGAGATCATAAAACTCCCCTATCGCCGTTCTAGCCCGCCCCACGTCACCCTGAACGCCATTGATATCGTCGATAACGCCATTTCGGTCGCCTCCAGAAGGCGCCTTCCCCGTCAATATTCTCACCGTGTCTGAGAGAACTCCTCGCTCCCCTTGCAGTGACGTAATCTCGCCCTCGAACTGCTGCTGATTGACGCTGAACCCAAGGTGACGTGTAGCCACGGCTTCAAGGTGATGAGCCTCATCAATAATCAGTGCTGAGTGGTCTGGCAGGAGTCCGCCACCCATCGCAACGTCAGACATCAGCATTGCGTGGTTGACGATGACGATGTGTGCCGTCTGCGCAGCAAATCGCGCTCGCCGCAAGAAGCACGGCCCATCTGGCGAAGGGCAGCCCATTGCGCCCTGGGCAGACAATCGGGAGAAGATCGCGCTTTCATACCGCGGGAGGCTGAGTTCGCCACGGTCGCCAGTTTCAGTCGTCTGCAGCCAGTTGAGCGTCTTCCCCAGCACACGTGACGTATCGAAGTCGGTTCCCTCAGTGGCCTGAGCGTGGAGCCAGCGTTTGAAGCAGAGGTAGTTCGCCCGCCCCTTGAGTTGAGAGACGCGTAGCGTCCCCTTCGGTATGCCCATTGCCTCAAGCACGCTCTCAACGGCGGGGACATCCTTGGTCATCAACTGATCTTGCAGGTTGATGGTGTTGGTGGACACAAGCACGGTTCCACCGCCCGACAGCGCCCGCAATGCGGCAGGGACAAGATACGCGAGAGATTTACCGACGCCGGTACCTGCCTCGACAACAAGATGCGATCCATCGTTGATGGCATCGCTAACGGCCGCAGCCATCTTCACCTGCTGCTCACGGTGCTCGTACGCTGGCAGGTTTTGCGAGAGGATCCCATCGGGCGCGAATACTTCTTCAATAGCTTCGGTCGCGGCGGGATTCACAATGGTGCTCGATTCCGTGGCCTCAACTCTGAGCCGTGAACTGAGCTCGTTCCGGTCGATACCGGGCGGAGCCAGCAGTGTGCGCCGTTTGTTGGGTGGTGCGCTGTCCAGCAACTGCGTGGCGAGCCGTCCAACCGTCCAATCGCCACCGGAACCCAATCGTCCAAACTGCCGCAGCACGGCTGAATCAAGCTGGTTCATCCGCTCAACAAACATTAGGAACAGATCACGCGTCGCCAGAGCGTCGGAGAGCGCCCGGTGCGGATTCTCGTGGGTGAAGTTGAAGCGCGATGACATCCCGCCCAGGGAGTAGTCGGGCCCTTCCGGCATCAACACGGCAGCGAGTTCATAGGTGTCGTAAAGCGGCCCGCGTGTCGGTGCATTATGACTCTTCAGGAATCCCGCATCGAATGACACGCGGTGCCCCACCATGGGGTAGCTGCCAATGAACGCGGCGACATCGGTCACAACGCTGTCCCAGCTCGGAGCACCGTCGACGTCTGCCTGTGTGATGCCCGTCAGGCCAATGATGAACCGATTCAATTGGCGGTGGGGATTCACCAGCATCGAAATGGTGTCGATAACCTCGTCACCGCGGAATTTCACCGCCCCAACTTCGATTATTCGGTCTGATTTGTTGTCGAGACCTGTTGTTTCTAGGTCCAGCGCCACCATCACCTGTTCCGTCGGTGCAAGATCAGGCTGAGCGCCGAATTCGAGCGGTGACTGCGTCATGACGGCGTCTCCGAGTTACGAGCCATCCCCACTACCGCACCTGCCCTGATCACGTCGACCAGTTCGTCGGTGGACCGTGGATCACCGTCAACCTGCGTCACGCAGCTTCCGAGGCCTTCGATTGAGTGGGCGTCGCTGCCACCTGTCGTTGGCATGCCTAAAATCTCCGACACCTGAGCCGCAATACCGTTATCCACTGATGTGTTTGCTCCGTTGTAGGCCTCTATAGCGTGAAATAGCGATAGGTCGGGGAGTTCGCTCGCCAATACCGTGGGATCAGTCGAGAACAGGTTCCGACTTCGCGTGAGAAGGCATGATTGACCGGCAGGCGGGTTCATGTGGTGCCGAAAAGGGTGGGCGGCTACCAGCGCTGCCCCGGTCTCTTCACAGTATTTTGCAAGTTGTTTGATCTTGTGCATTCCGTTTGGGAATCCCGGCATTCCGATTGCGAGCACATGCCCCATCTCGGTTTCGATCTCCCGTCCCCGGAAAATCTTGACGCTGTCGTTGGTCACTTCCTCCAATTGTGAGTCCGTCCAGGTTCCAGAGTGCTCCGTCACACAAACGGCGTCCAGTCCCGCCCGTGCGGCTTCACGCGCCAGCGCTTCCGGTCGCAGGTTTGAGTCCGTGGAACCCAGCGTCGTATGGACATGCAGATCGATCAGCAATATTGCGCGATCTATCCCAGTCCCGCGTTGCGAAGCGTCCTAGCGATATTAGACGGATCGGGCTTGACCTCGCCGCTATCGATAGCATGAATCATGTCGACAACAGCAGCGTTTACCGGTGTGGCAATGCCGACTTCTCGACCCTTCTCTATCACGAAACCGTTCATGTGATCGATCTCAGTTTTACGGCCCTTATGTACGTCCTGAGCAAGTGATGCCCGCCACGCCGAAGCGTCAGGTGAGGCCGGAGTCATTGCCGCATCAAGTTCCTCATAAACGTCGCCGCGGTCTGAGTTGGCCCACTGGTCTGCAGTGCTGCCACCGTATTTTGCAATGTCATGGCCCAGCGCCAGCCCAATGAGCGCGCATTCACGAGCGAGGTTGATTGCCAGTTTGCGGCCCTCAGGCATGCTACTCACCTGGCTTGCGCCCAGCCCGGTCATTCCATGCAGCGGGTTGCCCATGGAGTTCTGGCTGAGCTTTGACCACCGCTCACCCCACAGGTTGGTCGTCGCTTCCGATCCATCGATAGGCGCCAACATCTCGGCGAGTTCTTCTGTGCGCGCTGTGATCGAGCCATCATGCTCGCCAGCCCTGAAGACCTTGTGTCCTCGGGACGAACCTTTTGCCACACCCCGCTCCACTTTCCCGGCTTCCCACAGGGCAACCGAGATGCTTGACATGATCAAGCCAACTGCCCGGTCCTGACCGACGATACTGGCGATGAGTTCATCATTGAAGCAGTTCTGCGCCGATACGAGGTACCCGTGGTCACCAACAAATCGATCAATAAAGTAGGTAGCCCACCGGGTGTCCTGCGACTTCATCGCGACAAACCCAATGTCATAGTCCTGATCCAGCAGCGGCGCTTCATGGACGTGGAATATGTCAGGACGCGCTATAAATGTGTCGTGCGGACCATGGACGGCGATGCCATCTGCCCGGACCTTCTCCACCTGCTCTGGCCACGGATCTACGAGCGTCACATGATGGCCTTCTTGCGAAAGCCAACCACCCACGTAGCTACCAATAGCACCCGCGCCAATAAAAATAAGTTTTTTCGCCACTACCGACCTCATCTTCCAGTTGATCTGAGGCGTAGTGAAACACACCCTCGCCCGCCGTTCTCCCCATTTGTGCAATCAGTCGATAAGATCGTCTACGCAGATCAACCTGACTGGAGGCGAATTCTTGCGCGTAAATATCGGCGACACAACTCTCTACTTCGATGTGGACGGCGAGAGCCTTGCTCCAGACGGACCGGAGATGCGGGAGAAGCCAACGCTACTGTTGCTTCACGGGGGACCGGGTTTCGATCACACCAGCTTCAAGCCACTCTTCTCCCAGCTGACGGATATAGCGCAGGTGATCTACCTGGACCACCGGGGAATGGGCCGCAGCGATCGGGACGATCCCTCAAATTGGGATCTGGATCAGTGGGCGCAGGATGTGAAGGCGTTTTGCGATTCGCTTGGAATAGTGAAGCCTATTGTGCTTGGCCTCTCCTTCGGAGCCATGGTAGTCACCAAATACGCTGGAATGTTCCCCGATCACCCGTCAAAAGTGGCGATTTGCAGTGGCACAGCCCGATTCGACGAAGACATCGCCCGGGACTGGTTCGAGAAACTGGGTGGGCCAAAGGTAGCCGAGAAGTTCACTCGTTTCATGCGTGAGGGCACCTCCGTCCTGGATGAATACTTGGCCGCGGTGATGCCCATATACAACCGAACTCCTCAGGATCCAGATTCTCGGAAGCGAGCGGTCATCACCCGAACTGTGCTCGATCACTTTTTCGGATCCGAAATCTTTTCGATGGATCTCCGGCCCGATTTGGCGAACATCACCTGCCCAACGCTGGTGCTATCTGGCGATACAGATCCCATGACGCCTCGCACAATGTCGGATGAGATCGCAAAGCTGCTCGTCAACTCGGATGTGCGATACGAAG
Organism: Chloroflexota bacterium; assembly: GCA_013204555.1. GTDB lineage: Bacteria > Chloroflexota > Dehalococcoidia > Lucifugimonadales > Lucifugimonadaceae > UBA1151. The sequence goes on from JABMNO010000041.1 coordinate 51,153, forward strand.
TAATTGAGAACGCGGGCCACGGGCCTTGGCGCGACCGGCCAGAGGAGACGATGACGATCCTCCGCGAGTTTATTTCGGCTTAGATGTGACCGAACTACTATCTCAGCTCCGGTCTCTGATCTCCGATGAGATCGAACTGATCGCCATTCGCTCGCTTCAGGACCAAGGGGCCAGACTCGCCGGAGCGTGGACGGTTGAGAAGCTGGGAGACGCTCACTCTGACCCCAGAACTGAGGCGATACTGAAAATCTCCGGGTCTGCCCGGGTCGCTGTAGGGGTTCAGCCGTGGAGCTCCATACTCAAAGTCGTCAATTCTGCAGCCGTCAATAATCAAGACCGAACGACACATCTGACCACCGACAGTGAACTCGGCCTGCTCCAGTCAGGCGTCCATGCGGACATCAAGGGTGGCATCAGGCCAGTACGATGTTTTGGTGTGGATGACCGGGAGGACGGACGGCAGTGGATCTGGCAGGAAGACATGTCCAGAGCCCGAGGTTTGCCGTGGTTTGAGGGCGATTACGCACAGGCGACGTTGGATGCGGGGCGACTAAATGGCGCATGGCCTGACCGAGTGGCTCGTGACGCGCCGTGGCTCAACACTAATTCCGGAATAGCGCGGTGGAATCTCAAACTCTATGCTGGTCCCCTTATTGATGCGGCCGCGTCCCATCCCAGATTCGCAAGTACTTTCACGCCACGCATTGCCGGGGAAGCGAAGGGTGCGGCGACGTTGATCCGAGCTTATGAAAAAGTCGTGGCAGACCTTCCGAAATGCTTCTCCCACGGTGATTGCCACTCACGCAATCTGTTCCTACCTGAAGGCCGACGGACGGAGACAGTTGCGATTGATTGGGCTGCTGTTGGAACTGATTCAATCGGAATTGACGGAGGCACGGTAATAGGATCATCGTTGGCCTGGTACGACGGGGAGGTAGGTGCTGCGATCAACGCGACGGATGATGCCTTGAATAATTACCTGCGCGGAATGCGGGAAGTTGGATGGGAAGGCGATGACCTCACCGCGACCGTTGGCTTCTACTGGCCAATCCTGAACTACGGAGCGTTCTCTCTTTTCATCATTCCGTGGATCACTCAGGGCTGGATACTGGAAGAACGGGAGTTCATCGAGTCGAGATTCGGCCACACAATTGAAGATCTCCCGCAGAAGATGCTTGAACGATGGAATCTCGTGCGCCCGATGTTTGATGATGCCCGCAAACTCCTACGCGGGTACCAGAGTGCTAAATAGGACCCCATGAATAAACCCAGCTCGTACGTTTGCCCGGACGGGGCGCCATTCCCCGTTGAGTGGTTCACGCCCGGAATGGCGGAGTCCTCGTGGACATGGGATCAGGTGAAGAACCCGGTTCCACTCACGCCCTTATCCTGGCATTTCCTGGAGACGAAGCGAGCAGGAATGGCACGCGCCAGTGAGCAGATAGGCAGGCCGTCACCATCTGAACGTATCTACGCGAACGGCTACGTATTCGCCAGATCTCTGCCTGTTTCTGAGGAGCTAGCTGAACGATCTATTGGGGTCGCCGCAGAGGATGAAAAACGCCGTATCGACTGGCTGCTCGAGCTCTGGCACACCGAGTATTTGCCTGAAGTTGAGGAGTTGATCCACCAACTGCAGAACTGGTCTCACGCCGGCGATACGCTGGCGGAAATGGTCGGCCGGTTCCCTGAAGTTGACGCCATCAGCGAACGGTTGGGCGAGTTGCACAACCTCGCGATTGTGTTGTCCGGAGTCACGATGAGTCGGTTTCAGGCGTTCTGTCGTGACGAATTCGGAGATGATGGCGGGCAGATTGCCATCGACACGGTCGCGGGAATGCCAAACAAGTCGGTCGAATCAGGCATCGCCCTCTGGGATTTGTCTCGGCAACTGCCGGAATCCATCTCGGACGCGCAAATGTCTGCTAGTCCTCTCCTCGCCGAATTCCTGACCGAGTGGGGCCAGCGCAACGAGTCGTTCTTCGAGATCGCATACCGAACATGGCTCGAAGAGCCGTCCTTCGTGCTAACCACGCTCAAGGGATATCGCGACTCGCCGAACGAGAGGAGTCCGACGGCAATGCAAGCCAGCGTCGCCGCTCATCGCGTTGAGCGGACGGAAGAGGCGAAGATCCGCCTCGGACATGCCAGAAAAGTCCACACGTTCGATCAACTACTCAGGCGCGCCCAGCACAACACCACGTTGATGGAGGATCATCAGTTCCACATTGACCAGCGCGCCCACTCAAGCCTGCGATATCCATCCCTCGCTATTGGTGACGCGTTGGTTATACAGGGAACTATCGACTCTCGTGACGATGTGTTTTATCTCCATCCAAGCGAATTCAAAGTGGCCGCCAACGAACCCGTCACTCGCTTTCAAAGCCTCACTAAGGAACGCAGAGCGGAACGAGAACGATGGATCGGCGTGATCCCGCCGCGTCATATCGGTGGCGAACCGGTAAAAACTGCACAAACATCCGACCTACCGAGCGTAATTCATGGCAGCGCAGCCAGTGCCGGTTCAGCTACCGGAACCGCCCGCGTAATCCTCACTCTGGAGGACGCCCACCGACTCTCGCCCGGCGACGTTCTCGTGACATACGCCACCGCCCCGCCCTGGACGCCGCTCTTTGCTATTGCCGCCGCAATCGTGACTGATGCGGGAGGAGCGCTATCTCACTGCGCTATCGTGGCACGCGAGTACGGAATCCCTGCGGTAGTGGGGGCAACTGGTGCGACTGCGACCATCGCTGATGGCGCCACCGTGAGCGTGGATGGAACTAGCGGAACGATCACCCTGATGAGTCGGGGCTGACCGCCGACCGCATCCGCCCTGAGCGTCCACGGTGGAGCGTCGCCTCGCGTTCCGGTCTTCCTAAGCACCAACCAACCGTCATCCCGGACGCCGGTAGGCGATCCGTGCTCAAGGCGCGGCCGGAGTTGAGGAGGTTTATTTCATCCATACGCAACTCAGAAATCGGAGCATTTACGGATACTCGACCAATCTGGCACGTAGATGACGCATCGGTATGTGGGTTCTGCGTGCCTGGGTCCCGGATATCTCCGCTAAGCGTCCGATTCCGGGACGACGAGTAGATCGGAGATGTCGCGGCGCTATCGATGAACTAGAAGCTACTCCGGCTCTGCCTGTCCACGCCGATTCCGCCTCTTGTCCAGCATCTCCTGAATATCTGGTGGAGGGTACGTATACCGCTTCCGAGATGTGAGCCATGCCTCTCGCCGCTCATCGCTCACCCGGATAACCACATCTGAACGATCGCGCACTTCTGGTCGCAATTCGCAGCCCACACCGGGTGCTTCCGGGGCGTGGAGATAGCCGTCGCGAACTGGCACATCGGGCGTGACGAACCGACCATACCAGCCCTTCGCCATGGCCCGGTTGTACTCCATGACCATGACGTTTTGCGAACTCATGCAGATCTGCGCACAGGCGAACATGTTCACGGGACCAAGGCAGTCGTGCGGGGCGATGGGCACCTGGTGCGCTGATGCAAGAATTGCGATCTTGTGGACCTCGCTGATTCCGCCTGTCCACTCAAGGTCAGGCATGACGATTCGCGCCGCGCCGTTCTCAATGAATCTGCGGTGCTGATAACGCGAAACCAGTCTCTCTGCGATGGCGATGGGGGTCTTGGTCGACTCTTGCAGTCGCAGATGAGCGACTTCGTTAAACGCCGACAGCAGTTCTTCATGCCACATCGGGTCGTACGGCTCAAAGGCCTGCGCTATCTTGATTGCGGATGGCAGGTTCCACTTGGCGTGAGCGTCAGTGGCAACATTGATCTCATTGCCAACCGCATCCCTGATCTGGCGAATAGGCGTGAGCGACCAGTCGAGGTCACTGTTATGCACGAATTGCCCATCTGTATCCCGAGCAATGTAGTCGGTAGGTGAATGTTTCATACCCGTGATGCCTTCGCCCAGCAGAGACTTCGCCACCTCGCCAGCATCGCGATAGAGAGCCCACCCATCGTCGATCTCACCGTAAACACCACAGGTGTTGTAGACCCGCACTTTCGACCGCACGGCGCCGCCAAGCATCTCGTAGACAGGCAGCTTTGCGATCTTGCCTTTGATATCCCATAGCGCTATGTCCAGCGCGGAGATAGCGCGCACTTCCGCCCCGCCGTATCCGGCGTGATCAGACAATTTAAACATCGTTTGCCAGTGGCCTTCGATCTCGGCCGGATCGCGCCCAATAAGCAACGGCCCAAAGTGATCGTGGATAGCAGTCTCAACGGTGCTCGCCGCATACCAGGTCTCGCCCAGCCCAATGACCGCACCATCAGTGTGAATCTGAACGAAAATCAGGTCAGGGAATTCGCCAACCCGGATGGTTTCAATCTGTGTGATTTTCAAATATTCTCCCTCGCCCTCTGGGAGACGATTGAGGTGAGGGGGCCGTTCGTCTTGTGCGACGCTTGAACAGCCAAAACCGCCCTCATCCTAACCTTCTCCCACAGGGAGAAGGTTAGGATGTGCCTCCTCGCCCGAAGTGGGCGCAGGGGCAATTCAATATCATTGCGGCCCGCGCTCAATCTCCATCTCATCAACTCGCGCCTGAGTTTCTGCAGTGCGTTGAGCGGCCGGCCCCCATGCGTCGATCAGGCTCTTGCCGGGGGTGTCGCTGACGCGGACTGACGCGTCTGAACGATCTCGCACGCCTGCCTTCAGCCTGGTACCAAGCCCCGGAACCTGAGGCGCATGTATATAGCCGTCTCGAATATCCAGATTCGGGTCAACGAAGTCGTTGTACCAGCCTTTGAAGTAGTCGGGGACGTGCTCCTGCATCATGGCGTTGGGAGAACTGAAGCAAATGTGTGAGCAGGCAAAGATGTTGACCGGTCCTGTGGCGTCGTGAGGTGCAAACGGCACCTGATGAGCTGAAGCGAGGATTGCAATCTTGTGCGTCTCTGATATTCCACCGGTCCAAATCAGATCCGGCATGACGATGCGGGCTGAGCCGTTCTCTATGAACTGTCGCAGTTGCCAGCGCGTGAGTAGTCGCTCGGAGATACACACGGGAGCTTTTGTCGCTGCCTGCAATCTGGCGAGGGCGTCAGGGTTGAGCAGCGGCATCAGGTCTTCCTGCCACATCATGTCGTACTCGTCCATCGCCTGGGCAATTCGGATGGCGACCGGAAGCGTCCACTTGCCGTGGGCGTCGTTGGCAATCTGCATATCCATGCCAACCGCGTCGCGAATCTCACGAATTGGCTTGAGCGACATGTCTAGCTCTTTTGGCGAGAGAAACTGGCCGTCTGAGGCTGTAGCGAGCGCGATGGTGGGACCGCCCTTCATCGCCATGATGCCTTCATCCAACAGCCCTCTGGCTACATCTGCTGCGCCCTCATATGGCATGGAAGTTGCGTAAACCCGGATCTTATTCCGGACTGCGCCGCCCAGTAGCTCGTAAATAGGTAGTCCTGCAACCTGCCCCTTGATGTCCCAGAGAGCGATGTCTATCGCTGAAATTGCCCGCATCTCTGCACCGCCATAGCCGGCGTGATCAGAGAGTCGAAACATCGCCTCCCAGTGACGCTCGATAGCTGCCGGGTCGCGCCCAATAAGCAGCGGACCAAACCAGTCATGTATCGCCGCTTCAACAACGGTTGGGGCATACCAGGTTTCGCCCAGCCCAACGAGGCCGGTGTCGGTGTAGATCTGGACCCAGATCACCTGCGGTCTCTCGGCCACCCGAATGGTCTCAATTTTCGTGATTTTCATGTTCGTTCCCATCAGCCTGAGTAAGTTGGCGGGAGTATATTCCCAATTAGCACGTTCGGGGAATTTAATACTCGGGCCTTTGACGCGTTTGGACCGATAGTGTTCACAGGCAATCTTTTGAAGGCTTCACGCCCACGCGAGAACCGTTGTCGATCAATTTCACTTTGCGCCTGGTAATCCTCAACCACTAAACACCTTTTCGGCACGTCGCTGGCGGAGTAAAGTTGGGCGCTATTGAAACAAATCCTTCTTTTACCAAGGACCTACGAATCAATGAAGGCAGTACAACTGGTAGCCCACCGCACGTTTGAACAGGTGGACATAGCAGAACCGGTCCCAGCCGAGGGGCAGGCAAAAATCAAAGTAGAAGCGGTCTCACCGTGCGCTAGCGATATTCACGGTTCATTCGACGCGCATATGCCTGAAGAGAAATATCCATTGGCTCCGGGCATGCCATGTCACGAGATCGTGGGAACAGTTGTCGAGTCAAAGACGGACGAAATTAACGTTGGCCAACGGGCTATCGTCTTGCCAACTCCGGGCATGGGCGGAATGGTTGAGTACATCACTCAGTCTCCAGATCGGATCATTCCAATTCCGGACTGGGGTCCAATTGATGAGTGGATGATGTGCCAGCACTCCGGCACAGTCCTCTTCGCAGCGAAGCACTGGGGCAACCCGGCCGGCAAACGCATAGCGGTGCTCGGTCAGGGTGGCATTGGCCTCTCATTCACCATGATTGCTGAGAAGCAGGGCGCACGACAGGTAATTGGTATCGACCTGCTCGACTACCGCCTCAAGAAGGCGCAGGAACTGGGCGCGACGGACACCGTCAATCCGGACAAAGACAATCTCATTGAGGCACTGGAAGAGATAACCGGTGGTGAGGGTGTGGACGTTGTGGTCGACGCTACGGGCGATCCTGATGGCCTTGAGACCTGTATCCACGCAGTTAAGCGACACGGAACAATTCTGGGCTTCAGCCTGACCGGTTCCGAGGGCAAACGAGCGTCTTTCGTCCATGGTGACTGGATGCGCAAGGCCGTCACCATCATCCCAACCCAGATCGCGGGGACGGACCGGCCAACGGATGAGATCAGGGACATGGTCGCACTGAAAGAGCGAGGCTGGATGGACCCTGGTCTACTCAAGACCCACAACCTCACGTTCAACGATGCTCAGCGGGCATACGACATGTACACCGATCGCGATGACGAAGTGATCAAAGTCGCCATGAACTTTCCTGGCTAGAAAAAACTCGGAGTATCTAGAACCGAATGAAAGCATTCCAACTCACCGCGCCACGAACACTTGAACAGGTCGATATTCCTGAGCCTTCGATCGAAGACGGTGAAGTCAAGATCAAGGTTGAACAGATGTCGGTCTGCGGTAGCGACATCATCCTGGAGTGGGCTCCTGACCTTCCTGAAGAGGAATACCCCACTAAACCCGGAGCGCCGAACCACGAGGTCGTGGGCGTTGTTGTAGAGAGCCGAAATGATGAATATAAGGAGGGCGAACGAGCAATCGTGATCCCTCGCGATGTTGCCGGAATGGCCGAGTACCTGGTTCAGACGCCTGACCGGCTAATCAAAATTCCCGAGTGGGGACCGTCCGACGAATGGGTAATGTGTCAGCATTCCGGCACAGTCCTCTACTCCGCCAAGCACTGGGGCAGCGCCGCGGGTAAGCGGATCGCCGTCCTCGGACAGGGCGGGATTGGCCTCTCTTTCACGATGATCGCTGAACGACAGGGCGCCGCTCAGGTGATCGGATTGGATCTTGTTGAAGAGCGATGCCAGAAATCATCGGAGCTTGGGGCGACGCACACAATCAACCCGGGTAGCGAAGATATTTTCGAGGCGTTAGATGAGATCACTAAGGGCGAGGGCGTCGATGTCGTTGTCGATGCCAGCGGTAACCCGGACGGCCTCGAAACGTGCATCCGCATGGCCAAGCAGAAGGGCCAGATCATTGGATTTAGCCTGGTCTTTGATCAGCAGACCATCAGGCATCGCAACTGGATGAGCAAAGAGGTGACGATCAACCCCACTGTTGTCGCCAGCACGAATCAACCGGTCAAAGAAATCCGCGAGATTGTGGCGCTGAAAGAGCGCGGGTGGATCGATCCCGGAGTGCTCAAGACACACAACATGACGTGGAGCCAGACACCAGATGCCTACCAGCTTTATGCCGATCGAAAAGACGGCGTGATCAAAATCGCCATTTCAATCGACGATTAGCGTCTGGTCTCGATTCACAAGGCGAGCCGTGGCATAATCACGTTTCTCTCGCGCATTAACGAACTATCCCTTTTTAGGAGCACTTGAAATGGCAATCGCCGTCGGCGCAGCAGCGCCAGATTTCTCACTATTGGACCAGGGTGGCGAAGCACACACGCTTAGCCAGCACAAGGGCCGCAACGTGATCCTGGCGTTCTTCCCCGCCGCCTTTTCGGGCGTCTGTGACACCGAGATGTGCACATTCCGAGACTCTCTGAGCGAGCTCGAGAATGCCAACGCTGATGTCATTGGCGTCTCCGTAGATGCCCGGTTCTCCAACGCCGAATTTGCCACCAAGCACAATCTGCCGTTCCCGATTCTCAGCGACTACAACCGCAGTGCCATCAAGGCTTACGACGTTGTGTGGCCAAACTTCGCCGGAATGGACGGCTATGATGCCGCCACACGCTCAGTCTTCGTCATCGACGGCGATGGCACAGTCCAGTACGCCTGGGCCACAGAAGACTCACAGGGCAACCAGCCTCCCTACGATGACGTGAAAGCAGCCGCAGCCAAGCTGGGCTAATCACCAGCAAGCGCGTCGCGACATTTTCGGTAGGGGCAGGTTCCAAACCTGCCCCTCTTCGCGCCACTACCAACCATCACCAGGCGTTGGATAAGTCCGTCCGTATCACGCGTATTGGACATCGCAAACAACATCGTTGAGCAATGTGATGAATCACTCCGACGATTTCAACATGCGCGGCTGGAAGAATTGCTAGCCTATGTGCTAGTAATAGCAAAACAGTGGAGGCAATACGTGAAGAACTGGCTCCGATGGCTTGACCTCACGTCCTGGGACTCGTGGTTCCCTCTGGGCGTCATAGGCCTGTTTTCGCTGTTCGCGATTCCAGCGGCTACGGGTGTCATGTCCTTCGGCCTGCCTGTTGGCAACGACGAGCGCCTGCACATCATCTATACAGAAGTTGGCTTGCAGACCACAGCAGGCATATTCGCTATCGTGATCAGTCTCTCACTGGTGGCAATTCAGTTCGCTGCACAGGAATACTCCCACAGAATCATGGAGTACTACATCCGCAGCGTTATCTTCTGGTCCACCATCGTGGTGTACCTCGGCATCATGATCATGACGATCATTCTCCAGGCGGGTGTTGACGATCCTCAGAGCACACGCGCTGGCGCGATCGTGATCGTGGCAAGTGTGCTGGCTATCGTTCTGTTGGTTCCGCATTTCATCATTACAGCCGCATATTTGAAGCCGGAATTCATCGTTGAGAAGCTATTACGCAGAGTTGACGATGAATTTCTTTCTGGATTGGACGAGTCGGATCTGGCAAACGGACTTTCGTCTTCTCAAGATCGCCTACTGCCCGTTGTCGAGATTTGCGAACGATCAATTGACCGTGGCGACCTCACCACCACTCGGGCAGCAATATCCCGAATGATCGGTCGATATGAGGCGATTCCGGAGTCGATACAGGGCACGTCTATTGACAACTACTTCATCGAACACCTGACCCGCATGGGCCGCAAGGCTGTTGCTCACGCTGATGAAGAGGAGGCTGCCGGGCACGTGATACGGGGCATCGAGACAATTGGGGGAATCCGTTCACCTTCGCTGGCCATTGAGCGAATCGACATACTCGGATTCATGGCCGTCAGGCACGAAACCGAGGCAGCTATTGCTCAGATGATCGCGTCTCTGCTAGGACTGAGCCAAAAGACAACTGATATTGGCGCAACCGCCACCATACTTACCTCTTATCAGGCGTTGATTCATCGTCTGATTGTCGGCGACTATGACCGGATCCTCAGACAACTTTCTGAAGCGGTTGAAAGTCTCAGCAAAGCATCTACCAGAGCGGGCGCCGTTGATGACACAGCGAGAGCGCTGGACGTGTTGGAGGCGATTGGACATGACGCCGCATCGGCCGGGCTCGTCCGGGTCGTTCTAGATGTCACTGCCCGATTGAAAAACGCGGGCGTCTCTGCCGCTGAATCCAACCCCGACAGCGCGCAGGAAACCGTGCTGCGATTGCTCCGTATTGAGCGGGCGCTGGACCAGTCTGAGCGCGATGCTCTGGCCACCCTCGCGTTTGCGCGTGGTGAAGTTGAGGCGGCGGTGAAGCGTTCAGCACCGAGGACGAGCACAAATCCGCCCGCCGATGATGGAGCCTCTGGGCTAAGCGGCGGCGATAACCTTGACGCTTCCGGGTTCTCAGACCTCTGGGACGAAGACTAGCCTCAACGATTCTCCGTCGCGTTCACTGGATGCGAACCGGACCGCATTACCGCTGAGTCCTTCCAGCAGGCTATCCAACTCTCCAGCAATAAACGGCACGAAAGCTGCCTGATTGAGCGGTGATGCGATCTCCGGCGCTTCCCCAATCACCACGGTGAATCCATCGCCCTCAGGAATGACATCAACAGTCATATATCTAAGATCAGAGTACAGACTCTCAATCACCTGCTCAGGCGTGCCTTCGTACTGCTCTCTGATTAAGGGGATGATCTCCGCGCCCACACGGGCACCAGTCTCGAAACAGGCGTCTCCACCGATCTCCAGGTTGGACAGCACCGAGCTGGCGAGAAGCAATTGATAGTAACCAACGTCCACCACCCCACTATTATCATCGCCTCGGAGTCTCTCAAGTGACCCGCCCACCATGCCAACCGGGTCCACCTCGATAGTGAAGCTACCAAGTTGATCATCCAGTGGTGCAGCGATCTCCCGGTCGGTCGGATTACCTATAACAAAGCGACATGCGCCGTGACCACTGCCGCCACACTCAGATTCCCAGGCGTCAAGATCGCGATCCAGCATCGCGCCCAGCACACCTGCGAACATCCCGGCGTGGAAGAAACATATTGAGCGATCGGCACCAACTCCAGAACACTCAGCGCAACCTTTGAACTCCACCACGAATCGACCGTTGACAACGTCGACAGAGATCAGATCAAGATCACCCTGAGCGGTCTTCTTCATTAGCGACTTAAAGATGCGATCCATCACCTTCTTTAGCGTGGTAAATGCGCGTTCATCGTCCCAGATGTCAAACTTCCAGAAGAAGTCCGACGGCATGCCCAGCCGACGCATGATGAAGTAGGCGTTCCGTTTGGATGATGCATATCCGGCAGCGTACAGAACACGACTGAACGCGGGATTGCTGGACATCAGCAGACTGGTTGCAACTTGTGGCACAAACGTGCTGATCTGATCGCCCATCGTCGCTCGCCCTGCATCTTCGGCCGGGCCCCTGGTGATCTTGCTCAGCGCCCTGGCCCACAGTTGATCAGAGAGCCTGTCCGCCGCTATTGAACTACTGGCCTGTGTCATGACCGCAATACCCCGTCCAGTCGTCGGTAGCTGATCACCTGATGCAGCCGATGCACCAGAAGCCCAACAATCAGGGATAAGTATCCAAACAAGAAGAGGAAATCGAGTGTCGAGCCTTCTTCTTCGGCGATATCCCACAATGAGTCATTAGTCGCGAACTCGTAGGCATACACCAAGGTGAGACTCGCGATGATTGCCGCGCCTATGACCGCAAACGATGCACTCTCCTGATACTGGCTGCGGGCATTCTGGACGTACATGGCCAGCACCGGCACCAGCGCAGCCATGATCAAAACATCAAAAATGCGGATCAGCAGATAGCTGACTGCAATCTCAGCGTTGATGTCCAGGATCTTTCCATACTCGTCGAAAGAATTAACGACGATAGCCACTCCGAACAGTACCGTTGCTCCAACTGCGATCCTTGAGCCGCTGCTCAGCGATGGCACCGACACTACCCGAAGGATGAAAATGCAGGCTCCCAACAAGAACGCGTACGAGAATATCTGGTAGGCCAGCAATGCCTTGAAGAACTGCTCGTCAAGGACTTCAAACGCCTGATCCACCAGCCACGAGATATTGAACAGGCCGTAAAAGAACAAGAATCCTGTGAGCAGCAGGAACACACGACGCATATCGCCCCTGTACATTCCGGCCACCGATAGCGCCAACGCCGCGCTCATGAACATAAAGATCGGTTGACCGTGCTCCGCGTAGTTAGATGCTGCTCCGTCTGGAAGCACCAGAATTACCGCAGCGATCAACAGCGCGGCGATGATTCCCAGTACCAGGAACTTCGACGAAGTCACATGCAGCCTTAGAACAAAAGCAGTTTCAAACTTTGAGCAAATGATACCCTTCGTTCGGCAATTCAGCCCAATTCAGGGATAGTCATGTCACACCAGCGGCGCTGGGTGATGCCAACAGGTGATGACGCAGGTTGATACGCCTATGAGCACAGACCACAGTCAATTGCGCGGCCTTGACCGAGAGCACATCCTCGATCTTCTGGATGGTGCCGAAGAGCTGATGGCGACCTTCGATCTGGAAGGGCATTTCAATTTCGTCAACCGAGGCTGGACCACCATTGTGGGCCTTTCACGTGATGAGGTTCAGGACCGCTCCATCTGGGATTTCGCAGCGGATGCCACCCTCCCTCAATGGCAGCATGCGTTCGAGCGAGTGGCGTCTGGTGAAGCCGCCCACTTGTCCGATATCGCGATCAACGCTGGAGATGGTCGCGTCGTGCGGCTACAAGGCCGAATCCAGCCGTATTTTGACAACGGACAACTCATCGGTGCCCACGCGTTTTTGCGGAACGTCACAGGTCTTCAGATTGAGGCGTTAGTTGGCTCAGGCGCTCCATCAATCGACACGCTGACAGGCTTGCTAGACAGACGAGGAGTTGAGTCTGCCCTGGGTGCTGAAATCTCCGCCGCCAAGGCACAAAGGATTACCGGAGCACTGATCTTCATTGACCTGGACGATTTTTCAATGATCAACAGAGGATACGGTTACTCCGTTGGGGATGAAGTCCTGCAAACCACTGCTGCAGCGATCGAAAAGGCTGCTCCTCCGGCGTCAATAGTTGGCAGGGTTGGGGCTGATGAGTTCGCTGTCATCATCAGAGGGGTCGATCCCGACTCTGGACTGAAGATCGCTGAGGACCTGGTACTTGCCGTACAGGACAACACAGTAATTTCTCGCGGCGAGACAGTGCAGAGCTCATGTACTGCGGGCGTGGTGGGATTCCCAATCCTTGGCGCCTCAACGGCCGATACATGGGTATCAGCGGAGATAGCGCTCCGGCAGGGTATGGATCGCCACCGAAACTCAGCCTACCTCTACAGCCCCGGAGATGTGGAGGCCGATGCCGCCTCGCCACTTATCCAGGCCCGCACGATGATTCTTGATGCGCTGGAAGAAGATCGACTTGTCATATATCGGCAGCCCATCGCATCTATTGAGACTGGAGAGACGAAGCATTATGAGATCCTGGCGAGGATCTTGGACGGTAACAATGGCGTGATCTCACCCGGAGAGTTCGTCCCCCAGGCAGAGTCGCTCAATCTGATTCGGGTCATCGATGAAAAGGTGATCGAACTCTCTATGAATGAGTGGCAAAAGCAGGCAGAGGGTGGAAGTGATCTCTCACTTGCTCTCGCCATCAACATCTCCGCCCACACTGTTGGTCGTGATATCGCTGAGTTCGTTGCGCAAAAGGCGTCTGAATCAGGCGTGCCGACGGACGCGATCACCCTGGAGATAACTGAGACCGCCACACTTGAATCATTTGCTCAGGCTCACGAATTGGCTGCAGCGTTGAAGGCTCTGGGATTCAAGCTCGCAATCGACGACTTCGGGAGCGGAGCCACCTCGCTAGCATTAGTTCGAGACCTGGAGTTCGATTACCTGAAATTGGACGGTAACCTGACCCGGAACCTTGCGACCAGCGATATCGATCGACAATTTGTTTCGGCACTCGTTACCTTGACCCACCAATTGGGTATTGAGGTAATCGCAGAGTTCGTGGACAGCCAGGAAATACTGGATGCACTCGCTGACATGGGCGTCGAGTTCGCTCAGGGTTACCATATCGGTCGCCCGGAGCCGTTCCCTGATGTGATCAACGCAGCTTGATGAATCACAATAATCACGGCGAGCATCTTGGGCGGTCCGTGAAATCGATCGATTCGGGTCGTGGACGTCTGGGTGCGCTGATTTTCTTGCTGGTCGCGATCACTTTTGCTGCCCTCCTGTCATCGTCATCCCCCGGGGCGCATGCTCAGGTCCACGATCCAGTAGATTCAGAATTCAAAACCAGCATAGGGGAAGTCTGCATCCAGGGTACGGTGACGATCGACGGAAATCCGGCGCCACTTGGAACACTGGTTGAGGCCAATCTTCCGCGCGGTATCGTCCTGGGGACAGTGTCCCTGAACGCGGATTTCTATCGCGACGGGATCCTGTTTGTCAGGCTTAACGATTTCAATCTGGCAGGCATGGAAGGACAAATAGTCATCTTCACGTTGCCTGAATTCACTGACGTAAGGCCTATGGAAGTGTTCCTCACCTGTGATTCGTCGGTGGCTTTCCATCTAGAGGCAAAGACTGGATCACTCGAACCCACAGCCACAACTTTCATCGACGAAATCTGCATCCAGGGAACGGTGACGATCGATGGCATATCCGCTCCTAATGGAACGGTAATCAGACTCACGCTGCCCAACGATGTCCTGATCGATGTGCACATCGATCAGGACATCGTTGAAGATGGACGTATCGTCGTCAGGAAAAGCGATTTCCGGTTGTTCGAGCCCACCAGTGTTGATGGGCAGTCCATTGCTATCTCACTGCCCAATTTTCCGGATTCCACCCCGGTGAAAGTCATCATAAGTTGCAACTCACCGGCGACCTTCCACCTTGAGGCAAAAACTGTTTCGCTTGAGCCGACGCCAACACCGCTGCCTGAGGTAGTGGCCAAAATAGATGTCCCAACCAAAGTGAATATAGGCACCGAGGGAACTGCCACTGATACCAACGGCAACGTAGCTCAGATAACCGGTGGCACGCTTGAGATCGGAGATCCGGGGAAACTGGTATCCCTCCCAATCGCCCTCCCAGAAGGTGCGATCCTGGCTGAGCTAAACGACATTGACAACGGAGTCTCAGTGGCCCCTCTTGAAGGAGGCGGCTCGAGAGTTCGCATCGCCATTCGCGACGCGGCTGGCAACGACACCATTCGAATCCTGGTAGACACAACAGAGATCAAGGGCACGGGGTCCGCGGCTGAGGCTGAGGTAGTGGCGATGAGCATCGACCTCCCAACAAGGACGCGCGATCTGGGCGGACTCGACTCCAAGGTGGGCACCGCCTCTGTGAAGGTCCTGGGGGAGATAAAGACCTTCCCATCGGGTGCGTCAATGAATATGTCCATCCACAAAGATGTGAGCACAGAGGACCTCACGAAAGTGGAGAAGGCTGTGGTGACGCCCGGCTTCGAACTGGCAGACACCGCATGGGCTGCTGAGTTCGTGAAGGAAAATCTGGACGATGTCCTTGGTGAGATCACTCTCAAGCTTAAAATCGGCAAGCCCTGGGTGGATGAATTTGGTTTCGAGAACATCAAGATTGTGCGCATTGCAGACGATGGCACAGTGCAGGTCTTTGACTTCCTGCCCACCGATCTGACCACCGATCCGATCGCTTTCGATCTCATCTCACCCAGTGGCCTCTCAAAGTTCGTCATTGAAGCGCTCAAGAAGATTAAGAAACCAACTCCAACGCCAACCGCCACACCCGTTCCTGTGCCAACAGCTACAGCTACACCAACTCCGACCCCAAGCGCGACTCCGCTGGCGCCAACGCCCAAGCCTGTCCCAGCCGCCACAGTTGCACCGCCATCGCCTGCACTGATCTCGGCCAACACGCCCACTGCTACTCCGCCGCCAGCGGCTACCCCAACTGCAACATCGATACCGCCGACCTCAACGCCGACCGCTTCGCCGGTCCCCGCTCCAACTCCGGCTCCAACGATTGTTCCTGCCACTCCGGACTCGGCCGACACGCCCGTACCAGCACCGTCAGGCGGGATTTGTAGCGGGACCGATGGCACCGTTTCAGCCGGGCAACTTGGCCTTCTTGCACTCCCAATCGGCCTGTTTTTCTTCAGGAAATTCACCAGTAAAAACAGCTAGCCCTGATCTGGTCAATCGGTGGGCAAAAAACTCGCGCCACACCTGTTATTCAAAGATTTCGACGAATTACAAAACTTCCCGCAAGATGCCGCCCAACCTGACGTACTGGCAACTCAGCTATTTCTTCAGCATGCGATATGTCAGGCACGGGACCATGAGGTCGTGGCTATGAGGGAATTGATAGGCGCAGGTTCAAGTGCATTCAATCGGATCTCGCTCCTCGAACGGGGCCTTTCGATAATTGACGCGCCAGCGTTCATTGCCGCCCACGTGATTGCCGTTATCGCGGGACTCTGGTTCTCCGACACCAGCGGCATGATCCTGCTGCTGGTCATCCCGGGACTCGTTGTAGGCGGCGTAATCGTTACGTCAAAGGAAATCCGCCCTACCCTGTCGCACGAATCTCGCAAATGGCGCTAACGCATGTAGGTAGTAAACATGAACTGATAGGGAATCCCGGTCATCCAGATCCTCTCCCAACAGCCCGACGATGCGCGTACCCTGCTTCTTCCAGCATTTTTTCGCACGCTAGAACGCTAAGCCCCCTGCCCCTGGTGGTGTCCGCTTCCAGGTCACGAGGATTCATCCCAACTTCGGCACAGAGTCTATGCGCACCGGCCCGCAGGCTATCCAGGCTGGGTTCATGTACGCCCATCTGCCGAAGCTGCGTCCCCAGCGTCAGACGTGCCACCGCGACAATCTTCGACACTTCGCGTGACGATAGCTCTGCCCTGTCCTCATAGGGAGTGCCTTTCACCGCAACTCGACGCATTACAGAAAGGACAGTCGCGCCAAACTCCCTGGCGAGCATCATCTGATCCGCTATTTCATCATTGGTGTGCTCAGGTCCAACTGGCTCGATACAGTAGCGGAGATCGAGTCTGGCCTTGCGTATCGCATCAAACGTCGCCCGTCTTCGCGCTGGCTCGACTTCTGTCTCAACGCCTTCTCGGAACCGATACACGTGATATACGCCGGCGAAGCCTGCCTCAACGAGTCGTTGCGCTGTGCCAAGATCAAAATCACCAATGTTAGCGATCAACTCTGTTCCTGGACTGAGAACCTTTCGGACCGCCCGGCCAATCGCCAGAAATCTGTCCACCGGGTAGTTAGCGGTTGTCATGAGGTAAACCTCATCAGCCCCGTCACGCTCGAATTCGAGAGCTTTCTCTACCACCTCATCGAGCGATAGTTCATACATTGTGGTGACAATTCCGTGCTTCGCGCCCAGGTAGCAGAAACTACAATTCTCCGGGCACGGCCAGACGTTAATCCCGATCTGTGAGTAGATCGTCCCCATCCCCGCGGCACTGCGTCGACTCAACTGATCGGCAGCCTGAACGATGTAGTCATACTCGGTAGAATCTGATTGAACCGCCAGCAGGCAAACCGCCTCGTCTCGACTGACTGGCTCGCCCTTGAGCGCACGTAAAACTATGGAGCGGACCCGAGATCGAATGACGTCCGAGGCGGTTTCAATGACAAGAGCCGCTGCTTCGCTCAATTTATCTTCGGGATATTCAGTTCGAGTTCCTGCTATTCACTTCACAGTCTCATGTGTGGTTGCCACTTAGATGCAAAAAGTGATCCACGAGGCCAGCCCAGGGTCAGCCCTCACTTTTTCGGCATCACGATTCGACGCTCCGTGAAGTAAACGCCGGATTCACGAAACTAGATCACTGCAAATGCGAAAAGATGGGTACGGGAACGGAGGCAGGGGTATTTCAAGGCCAGAGCCCACGTGGCTGTGAAGTGCCCGTCTGGCGGTGACTGGTGGGGAAGGTGGGATTCGAACCCACACGTCTTTTGGACACATGCTCCTAAGGCATGCGCGTCTGCCATTTCGCCACTTCCCCGCGAACCAGTCCAGCGATAGGGTCCGGACATGACAACCTGTCTATTCTATCCAGCGAACGCCATCGCGACGGATGGCGTCTGCATCGCGACATGATCAGTTCGCGAGCCAACGTTTCCCACGCCGCCCTCTTCACATCGGCATTCCGGAGCAGACCGGAACCTAGGCATGCGATCACCCAGCACGCCGCCTTACACCAATATTTCCTGCTACTGGTGCCTTCTGTAACTCCATTTCCCAGAGAAGGACGGGTATTCAGGCAACAGCCCGGAGCGCCCAAAAGTCTCGGTCTGGATCACCGTATTCCACGACAGACCGTTTCTAATTGTTCTCCCCTGCCCTATTCTGAGAGTGCAACATCTGCCGCCAATCCCAGCCACCCCAGCGAGACCAATTGCCCGTAACTCAGGAAACACTGGATGAGATCGCCCTTTCGAGGGCTGAATACGAGGCAATAGTCGACCGCCTTGGCCGTGAACCTAACGGCCTGGAGTTAGGCCTTTTCGGTGCGTTGTGGAGCGAGCACTGTGGCTACAAGCACTCGAAACCGCTGCTCCGAACACTGCCGTCCAACAGTCCGCACCTCCTCGTTGCGCCCGGCGCTGAGAACGCAGGGGTAATCGACATTGGCGATGGGCTAGCGATTGCGTTCAAGATTGAGTCGCATAATCATCCGTCTGCCATCGAACCGCACGAGGGCGCTGCAACTGGAGTTGGCGGTATCGTCCGCGATATTTTTGCGATGGGAGCGCGCCCCATCGCGCTGCTCAACTCGCTTCGATTCGGACCTCCAGATACGCAGCGAAACCGATATCTGTTCAACGGCGTCGTAGGCGGAATCTCTGCCTACGGCAACTGCATTGGCATTCCAAACGTCGGCGGCGAAGTGGTGTTCGACGAGTCGTATTCCGAGAACCCGTTGGTAAACGCACTCTGCGTGGGTCTTATCGAAAACGGTCGCATCATGAGCGCGTCTCCTCGCAATCCGGGCGATATCTTAATGCTGGTGGGGGCGGATACCGGCCGTGATGGAATCCACGGCGCCTCAGGCCTTGCATCCCGCACATTTGAAGATCAAGCAGAACTTCGGTCAGCCGTTCAGGTGGGTAATCCGTTCCTGGAGAAGGTGCTCATTGAAGCCTGTCTTGAAGCCATTGAACTCGACACCGTGGTTGGTCTCCAGGACTGCGGAGCGGCTGGCCTGACAAGCGCGGCTATCGAGTGCGCCGAACGGGGGAATATGGGCCTCCACCTCGACGTGGCCAAAGTGCCGCGCCGGGAAGAGGGCATGAACGCCTATGAGGTAATGCTCTCAGAGTCGCAAGAACGCATGCTTCTCATGGTTTCGCCCGGCGGCGAAGCCCAGGTCACAGAGATATTCGACAAATGGGACCTCTGGGCCGTTCCCGTGGGTGAGTTCGTAACTGGCGACACGGTAGATATTTACGATGGTGATGCACTCATCTCATCCACATCTGTAAGAACGCTCACAGACCCTCCAGAGTACTCGTTCACCGCACCCAAACCAGCGTGGCTATCCGAGCTCAACAGCGTCGAATTCTCCGACCTTCCTCTCCCTGACAAGACGCCATCTGAAGTTCTGTTGCAACTGCTCGGCAGCGCCAACATCGCGTCTCGGAGATCTGTGTTCCAGCAATATGACCATCAGGTTCAGACGAACACTGTGGTCTCCCCCGGCGGAGACGCCGCGGTAATGCGCCTCCGTGGCACGAAGAGCGGTATCGCACTCTCAACTGATGGCAATGGCCGTCTGACGTACCTCGCCCCATTTGCTGGAGGTGCTATCGCCGTGGCGGAGGCCTGCCGCAACATGGCGGCCGTGGGCGCTCGACCTCTGGCCGCAACCGATTGCCTCAACTTCGGAAACCCGGATAAGCCTGACATTCAGTATCAACTGACAGAAGCGGTCGCCGGCATCAAGGCAGCGTGTGACGCGTTCGATATCCCCGTGGTCAGCGGAAACGTCAGCCTCTACAACGAGGGCATCGGCTCTGCGATCTACCCAACGCCTGTCATCGGCACCCTGGGCAAGCTGGAAGATGTGTCTGTTCACGCCACCGCAGGGTTCAAAGGCGACGGCGACGCCGTCTACCTACTCGGCGTCGACTCCCTTGACGCTGCCGAGTCAACGCTCGGGGGTAGCGAATACCTGACACAGATACACGGTCTGGTTGAGGGCGAACCGACCATCGATCTTGAGTTAGAGGTCGCCGTCCAGAATGCCTGCATAGACGCCGTCGAGGCCGGAATCATCCGATCAGCCCACGATTGCTCCGATGGTGGGCTGGCAATCGCCATCGCCGAATCCTGCGTCATTGGCGGCTTTGGTGCGACCATCGACGCAGAACTCTCTGGCCGATGGGACGCCGCGCTATTTGGAGAGCAACAGTCGCGGATCGTAGTAACGGTGGATACGAACCACGCCTCTCAGTTAGAGGCGATTGCTGCCCAACACGGCGCACCAGCGATCCGAATTGGCACCACCGGCGGCAAAACGCTCACCATGAGTGGCCTTCTGGACGTTCTCCTAACCCAACTCACCTCAACATGGGACAACGGTCTCTCCATAGCAACCTCCGGGTAGCCGCACTCGCTCCTACATCGCTCAGCGCGGCAATGTGATAGTTCAGCTTGTGGCAGATGCAAACCTACTTCGTCGTCCTGAGGAATGAGCCTCCGCGATTGACATGAGGCCCCCATCTTCAGACCTTCGAAACGCCAAATATCAGCCGTGCTTCCTCTCACCGTACATTTGGTGTCCAGAGCGAAGTCTAAGACTCAAATGCGCTCTGATATCGGCGCATCATTGAACCCGTACGCCGTGTCGGCATCAAATCCGTCGAGAGCCTCAAGATGGCAGTTCGAGGGAGCTAAGACGATCGCTCCACGCCTCGCTACTGGCTCCCCTGTTCGTTCGTTTCGTAAGGGATTACGAGTCCCAGATCACCGAAGACCGCGTCCAGGTTGGCTATCACGACTCGGATTTCGTCCTTAGTCGCCTCCGTGATATCGCAGACGTCCACCGTGAAACATTCAGATCCATGAGCATTCTGTATCCGGGAAAGGTCCTGACAGCTTTGATCAATGATGTCGCGTAAATCGTGCGTCGGCAGCTGCTTAAGATTGCCGCTTGAGCAGGGTCCAAACTTGAAGCTGTGGACCCGCCAGTCCAGTGCTCCCCTGGCGTTGATCATCGTATCAGCCTGCTGGACCAGCCACGGTCGTATCCAGGTCTCGACTGGTCCGGCATAGTCTCGCGACTGTACGCGTTTGATCTCTTGCAGGTTTTGGACGCCATCTTTTATGACCGTTGGGCCAAGAATCGCACCCAGTATCACGAGGAACCCAAACAGGACGAGTAGAGCGAATCTGATGGAAGGATTCCGGAACCGACGCTCAATGGCGTCAATGAAAGTTGTCATTCAAGAGATTCTATGTGCTTGCCGTCTACAAGAGTGTTGTTATCGTGCACACAAGTGACCCGCCGTGACCCCTCACCGGAATTAGTGTGGTGTCAAAAACACTGTTCGCGAGTCCAAAAATGACCCTCACATAAATTGACACGCCACCACTTGCTTGCTAGCTTTGAGGGGTTGCTAGCAAAACCAACCTTCGAGTGCCAATTTCAACCCGCACTCCTCTCCCGGAGACTTTAGTTGCCAACCTATGAGTACCGTTGCGATGACAACGGGCACGAGTTCGAGACAATCCAGGGCTTCAATGATCAGCGTCAGGCGGAGTGTCCTACCTGTGGCTCAGCGTCCCAACGCAGAATCTCCATGCCAGCGATTCACTTCAAAGGCAGCGGCTGGTACCGCAAGGACAACGCTTCCTCAGGCTCGCGCTCATCAGGTGCATCCTCATCTTCCGAATCTTCTGATGACTCCAAATCTGAGAACAAATCCAAGACTGACTCCAAATCTTCGTCAGACAGCTCGTCGAGTTCATCAGATTCATCATCGGACTCTTCCGGATCCAAGACCCACTCCCACGGCGGATCCACGCATAGCCACTAGGCCCAGAGCCACCACACAGGACTATTAAATTGCGCGCCGTAATCCAACGCGTAACTCGCTCAAGTGTCACAGTGGACGATCAGGTGACCGGCTCAACCGAGCAAGGTTTGATGATCCTGATCGGTGTGACCCACGATGACACTCAAGAAGATATCGACTACATCGCCGATAAGTCAGTCAACATGCGCCTGTTCCCAAAAGAAGGTGACGAGTCTGGATTCGACCGCTCGATCATGGAAGTTGGCGGCTCTGCTCTTCTGGTCAGTCAGTTCACCCTCTACGCAAGTACACGAAAAGGTCGTCGACCCAGCTTCACAGGCGCGGCGCCAAGCGATGTTTCGGAACCACTCTTTGACCAGACGGTCGCTGCGTTCCGGGACCGCGGGATTGAAGTGACTACAGGGGTGTTCGGCGCCTACATGCACGTTGATCTCGTCAACGATGGCCCGGTCACAATCCTCCTGGACAGCGACGACCGAAAGACGCCGCGACGCCAGTCTGACTGATCTGCTCCCGCCAATCGACAGGGACCGTGATGCGTCCCGAAGCACTGTTGTTACGGAATCGGTGGCGGCGCGATCCAGTTCGAAAGACTACCTTCATGCGACCAGGAGGTAAGCACGTCGTGTCCTAGCGATAGCGCTGGTTCGTGACCCAAAGAGTCAACAGCACTGTGACCATCCCGCGCTGTCTGAGGATGCTGCCACCCGCTCACGAATCCATCGTGGAACCAGGTGGTCTGCGGATCATGACCATTTGAGAAGAACGCTTCGTGTGCCAGAGACTGTTCCAACGAGGTCAACCTGGACGAAGTGGCAGAGCTGGTCGCTGCCGAGATTGTTGGAATATGCCAGAACGAGTCGCTTCCGTTGTGTTTCCAACTGGTTTTCGGGTCGTGGTTCACAGAGAAAAACGCGTCGTGACCCAGTGACTCCGTTGCCAGATGTAGCAGCGTCCCCGTAGCGGTAGACAACAGTGGATCATGCCAGGCCGAGTATGCCCCATCGTGAATCCAGGAGTTCTGCGGATCATGCTGGGCCGATAGATAGGGGTCGTGCCCGAGAGACTCCCCGGCATCACGATAGCCAAGCGCAGAAATCGACGGCTCGTGCCAGTTGGAGTACGCCCCATCGTGGACGAACGATGATAGCGGATCGTGGTTCGAAGAGAAGAACGCATCATGCCGCAATGATTTGACCGTATGTTGATTTCCTCCGGCAGACTCAAGCGGTTCATGAATCGTCGACAAGATCGGAATATGGGAGTTCGATTTCACCGGATCATGACCGCCCCAGACCGACGGAATCGGATCGTGAAAGTTGGAGTAAGCGCCATCGTGCGTCCATGAGGTCAGCGGCTCGTGTTGCTCCGATAGGAAGCTGTCGTGTCCAAGCGATAATGACACTTCGTGGAACTTGAAATTCTTATCTGCGGATGAAACCGTTGGCTCATGAAACTCTGAGAGAGCGCCATCGTGGATCCAGGACGTATCGGAGTCATGGCCGCTGGAGAAGAAGGCGTCGTGACCCAGGAATTCTTGCGTGGCGAAACTCGCTATTGAGGAGGACACAGAAAGCGACGTGATCCCGGAGACGGCCGGAGCGTGAAACGAAGATAGAGAGCCATCGTGTATCCATGAAGTTCCGGAGTCGTGTTGCCGCGACAGGAACGGATCGTGACCAAGCGACGAAGCGGCGTCGTGCCCAGGCTCGCCCGTGAGCGCAGACACGTCAACATCGTGCCACTTACTCAACCCGCCATCGTGGACCCTGCTCGTCAGAGACGAAGCCGCGTCGTGCCGAGACAAGCCAGCGAGCGCTGAGATGTCCACATCATGCCACTTGCTCAGCCCTCCATCATGAACCCAGCTCGTGGTGGAATCGTGTGCCGCGGAGAAAAATGGATCGTGTGCCATGTATTTGGCCGGATCAATGCCAGTGCCCGATACGATTGGGTCGTGGTAGTTCGTGTAAGTGGCGTCATGTATCCAGGATGTACCGGAATCGTGCTCCAGGGAGAAGAACGGATCGTGGGCCAGCGACTGCCGTGCATCATGAGTGCCGCCAACCGATAGCAACGGCTCGTGATAACGCGATAGTCCTGCCGCATGAACCCAACTCGTGGGCGACTCGTGCCCGGCCGAGAAATACGAATCGTGGAGACTCGGCGTCCGATAGAAGAAGTAGTCTTCCGTCTCCCCGGCATTGATCAGGCCTGTACCGATGTAGTTCTCAAGGGATGTGTCGGATACGGTGATTCTGATCCACTTCAGCAATGGCAACGTAATCCCCGTACTTAGATCGAGTGATGCCCCGGCGTTTAGAGCGATGGGCAAATTCTGTATTGCCCAATCTTGCGACGCTTGCCAGTCTCCATCCTCATCCCAATCGATTAGAACGTTCAGATACACCAGTGGCACACCAGAACCGTTGGTCATCGCGCCAGTGGAAGTAGCAAACCATGAGTCGTTTACCACGGAGATGATTAGTTCTGTATCAGAACTAACCAGCCCATCGTCCGAGTCCCCGTCAGACGAGATTGCGTCAGGTTCACCCGTGTTCGTGGGGCCAAGGCGTATGGGGTCAATTAACGCATGCCGCACACCGTTCGATGCGGCGCTCGATGGGTATTTCTGATCAGGAGCGTCACCAAAGTCCCAGCCCCCCACCTGGAATGTGGTCGTGGCGGTCGTAGTCCCCTGGTGGGAGTTAAACGTCAGCACTGCTGTGTATGGACCCGAAGCGGCTCCTGCCGGCAAGTTGACCGTGTAACTCGATGCCCACACGGTCGCGTCCTGAACATCTACAAATGTGACCCCGTTAGGATCCGTCACAGTCAATCGTGCGAATCTCGTTGTCAGATTTCCGAAGTTCGGATCGGTAGTGAAGACGCCTCTCATGGCGTGCCCAAAACCATCCTGGACCGAGAGGTTGAGCACGGGACTCGCCCCCAGAGCGAACGACGTGCTCGTCGGACTTAGCGACGCCTGAAACGTCCCGCCGGTCGTCGAAGTTGCGATCGACCCATCCGTGACGGCCAGGTCATCCCAAATGTTTACGGAGTAGCGCCAGATCAAGTTTCCACTCTGTTTCTGAAGGTCCACGAATGCACCCCAGGTGCCGGGCGACAGTCTCACCATTTCACCATTTGCTGGATTCATGAACGGGAACGTGAGACTCCGTTCGTGAACCGGGAACATGAATAGATCGTCGAAGTCACCCGAGAAATCGACCCCGATTTCTCCAGTGCCGATCACTCTGGAGTCAAGGCCAAAGCTGGTCGTCGTCGGATGAATAGTCACGTCCGGAAATACGAACACGTACCGGACGTCAGAACTCCAGAACTGGAGTTGATACTTGCCGGGCGTCATCAGCACGGAGGTGGTACCACTTGAGTTGGTGGTTCCTGCCACCCGGGTCCATGCATCTCGAGCGCTCGCTCTTACGGAGTCAAGTGAGAGGGGGCCGCCATCGACGTCGATGGCAGTAAACACGACCTCTGTTGCCGACGATGGGTCAAGGGTCACGATAGCGGTGAGGCTGCTCGTAGCCTGCAGCGCAAGGTTCGGGCTGGCAGAGATGGCGCTGATGAGGACTGTCCCCGTCGATGCGATGGTGAGCGAATTGACCAGAACCCGGCCATTGGCGTCCGTCATCAGGAATCTGCCTTCTGTCAGTGGGTACTTGCTCGTGCTGTCAGCGTCATAAATGAACACCTCAGCGCCTTCAACCGGATCTCCAACAGCGTCTTTCACGGTGATATTCAGAACCGGACCACCGCTGCACGCCGAGAACTCAGATGTGTTGCCAACGCTGTCCGTAGCAGTCGCAGTCACATGCAGATCACTCGCCAGCACGGACGGCACGGTCGCGCTGAACGCTGCACTCCCTACTCCGTCCGTAGTCACAATCATCGATGCCAGGAAAGTTTCCCCTTCTCCGTAGCCAGATACATCACAGGCCGCGCTGGAGAAAAATTCCAGCCTGTAGGTGGAAGTCGATACGCCGGCAAATGTCCCCGAGATCGTAGTGTCCGAAGAACCTCGTGATACCGATGTAATCACCGGAAACGGCTGGGCGTTGTTCGCCTCAACTGAGACGTCCAATCCCTGTGACACGCGTTCGATCTGGCTGGACCGAGAAGATTGCCCATCTCGAAGCACGTACACGTCATCGTCCAGATGAATCACATCAATTGATGCGCCACTAACACTCCCGTCGTTCTGCGTGACTCCATCACCGGGACAATCGGTACAGGTTGCGAGGTCGTACGCCACAATGGCGAGGTCAATCCCGATTCCTGAGTTTGAGTAAATCGAGTTTGATGAGATCGAATTCGCAGTCGAACTCGGAGCGTTAGATGAGAGGACTCGGACGCCATCACCGCCATTGAAGGCGATCACGTTGCCGGTAACGCCCCCGCCGCCGATCACGTTGCCGGATGCTCCATTTTTGATCAGAACACCAGCGTTGGCGTTAGGGAGCGCTATTGTGCGATCAGGCGAGGAGCCGATCGTGTTGTTCCACAGTGAGTTGGGTCCGGCAGTGGCCCCGCTTATTGCCACACCGGCCCGGCCATTCCCGGAGATCACATTCCCATGTGCGGTCGTGGAGCCGCCAATGGTGACCTGGGACGTATTGATCACGGATATGCCGTCTATAGCGTTAGCCAGAGCGGCCGTTCCCGCCGCATTAATCCCAATGTAGTTACCAAAAACAAAACTTGCTGCTGGCCCGGTTCCGGCGAATTCAATTCCATGTTGGCCATTGCCTGAGATGACGTTGTGGCCACCCGCGTTAGCACTTCCAATAGTTATCCCGGTGGGGCCAGCCGCGAACGTAATGCCGCTGGCGAGATTCCCTAACGCGGACGAGCCCGCTGCATTGGTGCCGATAAAGTTCCCTTGGATATCTGAACTTGTGGCATGAGTCCCGATAATCAGGATGCCCGAACCACCATTCAGGGAAATCAGATTCGACTCCGCCGGATGGGGCCCTCCTACCTGCACGAAATCATTTTCCAGCCGGATTCCATGACCAGAATTGCCTGTACCAGCGTTACCGGTAACGTCGACTCCGATGTAATTTCCGTCGATCAGATGGAAAAATGCTTTGGATCCAAACGCTCCATCTCCCAGGAGAATTCCGTCTCCAGAGAACCCGGTAATACTCAATCCTCGTATCGCTGCTTTTGATGTCTGAAGTGAAAGGCCATTCACTGACGAGGCGCCAGCGAGATCGCCGACCAACGCAATCTTTATCACGCCGTTAAGCCCCAAGTCTTTGGCACTTGTACTGGGTACTGCACCGGGCTGCGAGTAGCCATCAATTAGCAGTGGGTCCAATATCTGCGGCAGCGAGGACAGTGGTCGAATCTCGAACGACGTAGTGCTGGCGACATATCCGGGGTCCGTGACAGGAATATTGAACTGGACTCCCTGGAAGAGACCAATCGAATTCGACTCTTGAATCGCGGCCCGCAGCGTGCAAGTTCCCTCAGAGCTCAAGCATATCCCGTTGCCCGGCGATGCATCGGATAGATCGGCTGTGCTGTCCACAACCAGCGCCCGCTCAAATGGCGCAACTGCGTTGGAACGTGAAGATGGGATTGAGGTCGCATCATGATTGGATGCAGTAACGGTGAAGGTGTAGAGCGTGGCGTCCGCCAGCCCCACTACGACGACACTGGTAGTGGCGCCAGTGGTCGTTGCAACGAGCCCACCTGGGGACGATACAAGGGTGTACAGGCTTACCGGGGCACCGCCATCGTTGGCTGGAGCAATCCACGTAACGATAGCCGAACTCACACGCGGTGATGCCAACACCTCTGTCGGAGAATCCGGTGGCCCGGCTGTCACCTCCAATTCCAGCGGAATATCTATCGTCGCCTCATCCGGGTCGTTGCTGCTTATCCGAAGCACCCGCGATGAGGTTCCAATGGGATGGACGAATCCGTTGAGCGTGACACTCAGTTCTGTGCTACTCCCGAATTCGATTACCGCTGTGGCTGGATCCACGGTCACTTCTGGTGGACTGATAAGCACTGCGAGACTGTCTTTCACGTAGTTCGAGAAGCGAGCTACTTCAAGGCCAACCGTCCCGGAGACGTTCTCGATTCCAACGGTCGCGAAACCGACGTCACCATTGATAGATCCGTACTGGATTTTGATGCGATTGGAAGATTCGCTCAGTACTATCTGGAATGAAAATTTATGGCTACTGTTGAGCGCCGATATCGCCTGATCCCATGTGACGATGAGTTCTCTGTTTGGGGCGAGCCCCTGCAGCTCATACAGAAGTTGATCGGCTGATGGCACGGTCAAGTCTTCCCAGAAAGCAGCGATCAAGTTATTGGGCGTAGTAGCGGTGGGCAGCGGCGTGTCCAAAAACTCAGCCATACTCGTGGAGGCAAACCCCGCGATGCCATTCGTTCCCACGTACAACGCGTTGTACTTGATTCCATAAAACTCGAAATCGAACCCGATCGGTACCGCTGCGAAAATATTATCGCCGCTCGTGATCGGGACTCCTGTTCCCGTGATGTCTATCCAGTTAAAAACCGGACCGCCCACTGCATCGCTGTCCTCATACGTATACCCATATCCGTCCGGGCCGCCGGTGCCCTGAATACCCTGCCCTTGAGCAGGTATCGAGGCTGAGAGCGTTAGCTGCCCCGGTCCGTCGTTGAACACCGTTACGGTCCGCGTCGCCGTGGCCCAGGGTGGCGATATTAGCGAGATTGGTGTGGACGTAACGCGGATATCAGATGGAAGTCTGGGTGTGACGGCATTTGAAGGAGTCGAACTGGCGCTCGACCCCAGTCCGTTGATCGCCTTGACGACGAACGTGTAAGAGGTTCCGTTTGTTAGACCGATGACCGTGGTTGTGGTCACGGATGCGGGCGTTGTGGTGCCTCCGCCCGCCGGAATCGACACAACCACGTACGACTGCGTCGAAGTGCTGCCAGGGTTGATCGGAGGATCCCACGCCACGGTGGCCTGGGCGTCGCCCGCGATTGCTACAACATTAGTTGGCGCATCAGAGTGACGGACCTCCACGGGGAGCGACCGGGTGCTGGTGCTGATTCCAGGTCCCCCGGCGGTGAATGTAACGACCACATCGCCTGAAGAAGTCGGCGACCAGACGCCAGAATAGACGCCATCACCGGAAGTTGCGTCGACGCCACCGCCGTTGTCCTTCAAAGTAACCAACGGGTCTCCTGAAGAGAACGATGCAGACACGGTCGCGCCACTCACGATGTCCAGACCGGCCAGAACTTCAACTTTCAGGGTCGTCGATGCAGCGGAGTAGGCGACCGACCCTGAATCTGGACCCAGGATTATCAGTGTCGAAGTTGAACCATCGTTGATCACTGCGCTATGCGCGTTCGCCCTGCCGCCAGTGGCCACCAGACTTTCCCACGCCGGGAGGGCGTCAATTGAGTTAAGCAGCACCCGCCGGATTTGAGCGGGACTGGAAGTCGGATGCTGAGATGCGATTAGCGCCGCGATTCCCGAAACCTGCGGGGTCGCCATAGACGTACCCTGCTTTATTCCATAATTATTGCCAAGGACCGTGCTCAGGATGTTGGTGCCGGGGGCTGCGATATCCACCGACTGTGATCCATACTGCGAGAAGGACGCCCTCTGATCGTTGTGATCGGATGCAGCGACCGCAATCATGTAGGGGGAGTCGAACGACGATGGGTAGTGCGGACTCACGTCGTTATCAGTTCCGCTATTTCCTGCTGCGGCAATCGTCAGGATTCCAAGAGCACCGGCCTGATTGACCACGTCAGACAATCCCTGGCTAAATCCTCCACCACCCCAGCTGTTTTGCGTGACCTTGATGTTCACGCCGTGATTCTGCTTCATATCGATGACGTACTGAAAAGCGGTTATTGCGTCATCTGTACTGCCTCCACCACTGGAACTGAGAAACTTAAGTGCCATGATGGAAACGTTCTGAGCCACACCGGAGACGCCGAGGGCGTTATTACCGACGGCCCCCACTGTTCCGGCCACATGAGACCCGTGACCGTTGTCATCCATCGGATCGGAGTCACCGTTACGCGTATCAATCCCGTGGATGTCATCGATATGTCCGTTGAGATCATCGTCAATCCCATTGCCCGCGATCTCACCTGGATTGACCCACATGTTGGCGTCAAGATCTTCGTGCAGGTAGTTGACGCCCGTATCGATTACGGCGACCACAACAGATGATGTGCCAGTCGTGATATCCCACGCCTCAGGAGCGTCGATATCAGCATCCACCGTTCCGCCCGTCTGCCCGGTATTGTTCAGACCCCACAACTCGCTGAACCGTGGGTCATCTGGCAGATCTGACGCCCAGTAGATGTAGTTCGGTTCGGCGTACTTGACCCGCGGGTCTTTGGCTATGGTCGACGCCGCCGCCAGCTCGGTCCCGACAGCCACCTGCGCAACCCAGGTATCTCCAGTGCCGAGCCGTGTATCGAACGTCACTTCTGACGTGAATACTTCAGCCGCTAGCCCTGCCGTGTGGATCTGGGGACCGGCCTTAGGCGGCTGAAACGTAATAAGAAGCTCGCCCGAAACGAATTGTGCCCCTTGCGGGAACCGTTCTGGCGCATTTCCTGAACTCGTACTGGCAATTGGCGCAGAGCCGGAAGCGCGAACCGTTCTATTCGCGATTCCCATCGACACGAAAGTAATCGATGCGATGAGAGCAACCAGAACTACCGTCGGAAGCAGAACTGCCACCGTACGCGGGATTGTTATTTGAAATTGCTCTGGCAAATGGCGAATGGGGTAATAGCCTCTGGCTCCAATTATTTCAGCCATCGGCCAGATTTGTATGGAGCCTACGGCTAATCCGTACCAATATACGGTCTCGTCCCAAAAATGGTGTGGAGGCTAACCCGTTACTTCGGCGACCAGAACGCCATGAATCCATCGGCTATTGCGGTCGGTTTGGGGTCGCCAGACGTGTTGACCACCCAAACGGTATCGATATCGCGCTCCTCATCACCGGGTGAGTTGAGCGGCCCCACCAGATCACCAGCGAACACTATCGACTTGCTATCGGGCGACCAGAACGAGTGCGACGCGAGGTACTGGTCAAAGAACACATGCATCATCCGTAGCTCGCCACTGGGCTCAAACTCAACAAGATCAGTGAGAGATCCATCGTCGCGGTCATAAATCGACCATTCCATGATGCGTGAGAATTCTGCGTTTCGCTTCGCCAGCAAGAGCTTCTGACCATCCGGTGACCACATCGACATCAAGAAGTCGCCGCGCGCAACAAACTCCTCGTTCCCGGAGGTCGGGTCCACGATCCATATAGCCGACCCTCCGTTCACATCAAAGGAGCCTCGGAGCAGGACTATTGAACCCCCGTCCGGCGACCACTTGAACCACGCCGCTGCACCGGCATCGGCTATCCTCTCCAGAACGCCGTTGGAAGGATTGCTCATGTGAAGCGCCGCTCCCTCATTCGTGTCTATGAGGAAGAGCAGCCGCCCATCGTCCGGCGCGTAATCAGGGGCGAAGTAACGAATAGATCCCCCTTCCAGTCCAGCGGAAGGCCCCTGATCGAACGGAGCCACGTACGTCAACAGACGATCTCCAAGGTGGACCACCAGCTCCTGGGAATCGTAGGACCAGTCCATATATACCGGCGCTCCGGGAACTACAGGTACCGCCGTCCTGGTCGCCACGTCGGCCACAAAGACTGTGAGCCCATCCCGAGTCCCGGCAATGAACGCCACACGTTTGCCGTCTGGAGACCAGAGACTGTAATGCGGGCCACCTGCCACCACATTCCCTGATCCCGGCTCGTTCTCGTACAAGACGTCTGGCGCATCTACCGAACTTCCATCGGAGTTGGTGGTCATCAACACATATGGCGAATCCGACAACGTTGGAGGTACCGCTGCCGAGTAGAGGATCTTGCTGGCATCCGGTGACCAACCGGGCCACGTGTACCCGGGCTTTTGTTCACTCTGGGGCAAAAGCGCTCGATCAGGAGAGATTCGCACCCGATCTGTCCCATCGCCCAGAATTGTGTATATCTGGGAGTCCGAACTTACGAAAACTATCCGGTTCGTCACCTCACCTGCTCTTAACGGCAACACGGTGGGAGTCGCCGTAGGAAGTGGGATCAGTGTGGGAATTGGCGCTGGAATAGGCGATGAAATCTCCGTCGACGCCGTATCAGCAAGAGCCGGAATGGTCGCTACTGACAACAGCTTCGCAGCAGGCTCTGGAGTGTTCACAAGAGGAGCAGCTTCAGAGGTACATGCCGTCAGCGCGAATACGCCGATTGCTCCGACCAACATCACCAATGGTTTGAACTGGACTCGGATCAACTGCACTCTTCCTCTGAATAGGTGATCCGAGACGCGACCGGACCTGTAGAAGTTAGATACGTGATTCCCTCAAAGGTAGTTCGATCACCGGTTCACCATAGCGTAGGGATGTCCGCCTTAGCTGCACCCCGGTTTCCACAGGAACGCCACATCAACCAACGAAGGCATACCCGTTTTGATCGTCTCATCTCAAATGATGTCGCACAGGGACCCGGCCACCGCGGCCGCCTGGGAGGGAATGGTCCCGTGGAGGCCTTCTATCGCTGCGTCGCGCCTAGCCAGCGTAGTCCAGGCTGATGTCCAACGCCTGCACTGAATGCGTCAGCGCACCTATCGAGATCAGATCTACGCCCGTAGCAGCAACCTCCGCTACCGCTCCAAGCGTGATGCCGCCCGATGCTTCAAGAACAGCGCGGCCGTCAACCATCTTTACGATCTCACGCATCTCAGCCGGACTCATATTGTCCAGAAGCATAATGTCGGGCAAGGCGTTCATTGCGTCCCTCGCCTCGTCCATGCTCTGCACCTCAACTTCAATCTTGATGGTGTGAGGCGAGTTCGCTCGCGCCCTTTCAACGATCTCCGCTATCGATAGGCCCTCTTGTTGCAGCGCCTCAGTGTGATTGTCCTTGATGAGCACACCGTCCCCAAGCGCGTGTCGGTGATTCTGTCCGCCCCCACATGCGACCGCATATTTATCGAACCACCGAAGCCCGGGCGCGGTCTTGCGTGTGTCGACAATAGTCGCCTTCGTGCCAGAAACTGCATCCACATACTGTCTTGTGGCCGTTGCGATTCCGCTCATGCGCTGAGCGAAGTTCACCGCCGTGCGCTCGGCCATCAATATCGACCGAAAATTGCCTTCGACAGAAAGCATCGCCGTTTCGCCTTCTACAAATGCACCATCCGAAAGCAACGGCGTGGTCGACAGGCTGGAGTCGTGGGCTAGAAAAGCGGCCTCCGCTACTTCGATTCCCGATACAACTCCCGGCACCCGCGCAACCATGGTTACACGACCTTCACGATCAGCCGGTATCAGAGACGTAGTAGTCGGGTCGCCGAGCGCGAGATCCTCCATAAGCGCTGCCATCACGGCGCGCTGAATCTCAAACCCCGGAATCGCCGTCATCGGCATCGTAGGCGGTTCGGCCTATCGGGCCAGTTCGAGCATTCGCTCGAGTGCGAGCCGGGCGTCATCTGCCGTCGCCGCAGGCACCTTGATCTGGTTGATAGTCATGCCACCCCGCAGTCCCTCAAGAACCCAGAGCAGGTAGGCCGGGTGAACCCGGTACATCGTGGCGCATGGACAGACGATTGGATCAAGACAGAACACTGTCTTATCTGGATTCTCTTTCGCCAGCCGGTTAACCAGATTGATCTCAGTCCCTATGCCCCAGACAGAGCCAGCCGGAGCATCAGTCACCATCTGAACAATCTTCTCTGTGGAGCCGTAAAAGTCAGCGGCGGCAACAGTCTCCTGAGTGCATTCAGGGTGCACGATCACGTTGACATCGGGATACTTCTCACGGGCGTCATCGATCTGCCCCGCCGTGAAGCGAGTATGTACCGAGCAGTGGCCCTCCCAGAGTATGACCTTGGCCCGACGAAGCGCCTCAGGTGAGTGCCCACCGAGGGGTTTGAACGGCGACCAGATGATCATCTGATCAGCCGGGATCCCCATTGCCAGAGCGGTGTTCCGGCCCAGATGCTGATCCGGCAGGAAGAGGACTCGCTTGCCCTGGCTGAGCGCCCATTCAAAAGCTTTATCTGCGTTCGATGATGTGCAGACAATTCCACCGTTCCGGCCACAGAGAGCTTTGATGGCGGCGGTGGAGTTCATATACGTAACCGGAATAATCTCGCCGGAGTCCCCAAGAACGCCCATCAAGTCGTCCCACGCGTCTTCGGCGTCTTCCGACCGGGCCATATCTGCCATGGAACATCCAGCAGCCAGGTTGGGCAGGATTATCTGCTGTTCATCAGAAGTAAGAATATCGGCCGTCTCAGCCATGAAGTGGACGCCGCAGAACGCAACAAACTTCGCCTCCCGCTCGGCCGCGGCCATCTGTGAAAGCTTGAAGGAGTCACCCCGGAAATCAGCGTACTGAACAACGTCTGCCCGCTGGTAATGGTGGCCAAGAATAGTGAGATCTTTACCCAGCTCGGCCTTCACCTCTGCGATACCCGCGGATATCTCGGCCGGTTTGAGTTTCAGGTACCGGATTGGCACTTTCTGCCATTCCACACCGGTTCTGAACTCGTCCTCAAGGGTCCGGGTTCGGAGTTCACTATCAGTCTGGCAAAACGCCGACTGCTCTAGCTCAGTGATCGGAATCGTCACCGGACGCGGACTTCGCGCGCTGGTGGTCATGCCGTAACCGCCTCCACTACTTGAGTCTCTGTTACCCGGCCTCGCAACGAATACGCAGTTGCCTCAGTAATCTCCACGTGCAGGAACTGTCCGAGTTCTAACTCTGTGTCCTCAACAAATACAAGTTTATCTGTTCTGGTCCTACCGGTATGCGCGCCACGTGTATGACCGTCCACCATTACCTCGAATGTCTGTCCGACTAATCTGCCGTTTATCTCCGATTGAACCTCATCCTGCAACGTCTCAACAACTCTCAGTCGCCGCTTCTTCTCGTCGACAGAAACATCGTCTGGATACTGGCGTGATGCGATCGTGCCGGGCCGCACCGAGTAAGCCGCGGCATGGACCTTATCGAACTTCACGGCGCGCAACACATCCATGGAATGCTCAAATTGAGCCTCCGTCTCGCCGGAGAAGCCGACGATCAAGTCTGTAGTCAGCGCAACGCCGGGAATCGTCGCGCGTAGTTCGGCGATCTTCTCCAGATATTCCGCCTGCGTATACCCGCGACGCATTCGTTCCAGAACTTCATCATCGCCAGCTTGAAATGGCAGGTTCACCAGTTCGCAGACCTTTGGCAGGTCTCTGATGGCCTGAATGATCCGACCCGACATGTCACTTGGATGAGATGTCAGAAAACGAATCCGATCGAGACCTTCGATTTGCTCCGCTGAATAGAGAAGATCGGCCAGGTCCTGAGGTGGGGAGAAATCGTGACCGTACGAGTCGACGTTCTGCCCCAGAAACGTCACTTCTTTCACGCCACGCTGCACCAGCAGGTCAACTTCGTGGATCACATCGCTGACGGTACGGCTGATCTCTCGACCTCGGCGATACGGGATGATGCAGAAGCTGCAGAACTTGTCGCAGCCGTGAATAATTGGGACGAATGTTGAGACGGCGGGAGCACCGGGCACGAGATTGTCCAGGCAGCCTTCGTAGTCGACACCTAGAGCCAGACCCACGGTCGAGATGATCGGCTCGAAATTCTGTGGCTGTGCCCACACATTCACCTGGGGAAATCGTCGGGCAAGGTCGTCAGTCTTAGGGCCAACCATGCAACCCATCACGCCAATTATGCGGTCGGGATGCTTATCTTTGAGCCGCTTCAGTTTGCCCAGAGTGCCGGTAGCGGTGTCCTCCGCGGACTGCCTGACCACACAGGTATTGAGCACGACAACATCAGCCTCAGCAATGTCTTCGCTCAGATCCAGGCCCATGAACTCCAGACCTGAAGCGAGTCGCTCCGAGTCTGCTTTGTTCATCTGACAGCCAACTGTCCAGACGTGGTAAGTCGCCATAATCCCAGATTACAGAAACCCGCCACTTATCTCAGAGGCGGGAATCGGTTGTTTTACTTATTTCAATTTTTACTGGCGGAGGGAGTGGGATTCGAACCCACGAGGGGGCTCAACACCCCCAACCCGCTTAGCAGGCGGGCGCACTAGGCCACTATGCGACCCCTCCAAGCCATTACTTACGACTATACCTGACCTCGCGTACGCGCACGCAATTTGACTTTGCAGCTTTGATTGGTCATTCAGGCGGCAATCCAGGCGTTGGCTAGAGCCCTTTTTTACCATCTACCCACTCCTGCGCCAGCATGGAGTAGACGGCCAGATCGTGATAATTGCCCTGTAAAAACGCCGCTTCCCGCTGGAACCCTTCAAACGTAAATCCCAGCCGTTCCGGTATCGCTCGACTCCGCCGGTTGCCGCGCGCACCGCGGATCATGACACGGTGGATTTCTTTTTCCGTGAACGCAATGTCGATGAGTTTCCGGCAAACGCGAGTGGCGATGCCTTTGCCCTGTGCGCTCTCTGAGAGCGAGTAACCCAACTCTCCAGCGTTATCTTGCGAACCAATGCCTTTTAGATTCGCTGTTCCAACTAATTCACCCTGGTGATACACCAGCCCACCAATACGCGATTCCAACTCTTCTGGAGAAGTTCGCTGCTCCAGCCACATTCTCACGTCGCTTCTTGACCGTGCAGTCGCTGCGAATGGTAGCCACCTGGCCAGATGATCCCGATTCGCTTTAAGCCATTGGAAATACGTCGCCTCGTCGTCCATCGTCAACGTCCGCACGACTATCTCATCGCCAACGCGAATCTCCATCACAAGACTTTCCTCATCTGAGCGCAGGTCTCGCTCATCTCGATCGAAGTCCCATCTCGCGTGTACTCCGTCCATACGTCGACTACGTTTTCGCCATGTAATTCGTACCCGAGATCCCGATGCAGCCGCGCAGCATTCGGGTTTTCGACGCCAACCTTCAGGTCAACCGCTCCCAGACCCCGCCCGCGCGCCACTGACTCGACGGCCTCTATCAACGCAGTCGCGATTCCCTTTCTCCGGTGTCTCGGCGCCACATCCAGAGCGAACAGATACAGCGCCCCCGGACGCAGTTCCGCCTCGCCTCCACCAATGCTCACAGCCCCCACCGGCTCGCCATCAAGGAACGCCACCAGCATCTCCCGACGCCCCGCCCCAACCTCAGCGAACCGATTCCGCATGCTCTGCGCATTAGGCTTATGCGTCAGGTACCTAGCCAACGGCTCAACGTCGGCTTCGGTGATTGGTCGGACATCAATAGAGTCCACGATCTACATCACTCCTTATCGACGATCAGCGCCCGTTCTTCATCCGTAATCACCAACGACGGGATGCCCCATTCAGGATCTGGCTTGAAATTGGCCCATGACATATCGAAGGGCGGCTCTCCGGATTGGATTCTCTCCACCGCGGCCAGCCCGTTCTCCCTCAGCCGCCGTTCATCTTTTGAGGAGAAGTAGCCAATCCTGACCGCCTCGGCCAGCTCATCTTCATCCTTCCAACCCCAGGACTTTCGGTCAGGGGCGATCAGCACGTCCAGCATCTCGTCGTGAGTTGAAAATCCGTACTCGGCGCGCACCTGAGGCTGTTCCAGGTTCACGTACCAGCTGCTGAGTGCGCCGCCCGGACCGTTCCAGAACACCCCCATCGACCACGGTGTGTCAGGTTGAGTGACTCGAAGCGCTCCCTGGCCGCGCCATGGGTATTGCCGCAGAAACCAGGTCTTATCGTTGATCGACTGCACCTGTTCTCTGGAATGTGGTTCCCAATCTCCGCCCAAGATCAAAACCTCGGTACCCACCGGAATAAATGTCACGGTGAGATCCGGTCCGTCTTGAACGACGACAGACGGTGCAACAGCCCGCGATTTACCCCGGTCGATGTCTCGAACGACCACGTGATCTCCGGGCTTGAAGTAGTCCACTCCCATCACCCCGGCGTGTCGTTGATCCAGACTTCGCCGCCCTCAAAGTACTCCTTCTTCCAGATTGGGACGACCTCTTTCAATCGGTCCACGAAGTACAACGCGGCCTCAAACGCTGGTCGACGATGCGCGGCGCTCACCGCAACAACCATGCTCTTCTCCCCGATATCGACGCGCCCTACACGATGAGCCACCGCCGTCCTGTCGATCTCATAGCGCGCCCGCATCTCGCCGAATAGCTCGCGAATCTTGTTCTCGGCCATCGGCTGGTATGCCTCGTACTCCAGGTACTCCACATGGCGACCATCGTTATGGTCGCGCGTAACGCCCTCAAAGATGACGATTGCACCATCGGAATCAGCCCGGACGTGCTCTGCGATGGCCATGGAGTCCAGTGGCTCTCCGGTCACTTCCACATATTCATTCCGCTCGGCTCCCATACCGCCACTAACCGGCGGTATCAAAGCGAGTTCATCACCATCACTCAGCACAAAGTCCCGCTCCTGGTACTCCTCATTAACAGCGCACATGATGGCGGTTGGTACATCCCAGTTCGTCGGCGTCGCAGTACCTGCCGCTGTGATCGCGTCAGACACGGTTGCTCCATCGGGAACTTCAACAGACAGTCGCGAAACACCAGCCCTGTCTTTCAGGCCTGCAAACAGCAACACTTCAATCTGCAAGTAATCTCACCTTGATTTTCTGGGAGCATCTGGGAACCCTTGGCTACGGAGTATCTTAGATGCACACCAACAAGGTCCTCAACGAATCGATGCCTACAGACGTCCAGATCATACGATCACGAGCCGAACTGCTCCAGTCTCAGCATGCCTGCTTCGCTTCCGTTGTGGCGGAACGTGAGTATCTTGCGTTCCTGGAACCTCCATCGCTGGATGATGTAATCGCATTTAACCGGGCGCAGAATGAGCGCGGCATGATCGCGTTCCAGGCTGTATTAGGCGACCGCGTAGTTGGTTGGTGCGATGTGCGGCCCGCATTGGTGGAGGGATTCAGCCACAACGGCGATCTTGGCATGGGCATTCATGCTTACTTCCGCTCACAGGGCATCGGCACACGCCTTATTGCGGCAACGATAGATGCCTGCTGGTCCTCCGGGCTCAAGCGCATTTCACTTGAAGTCTTCTCATCAAATTTGCCCGCAATCCGCCTGTACGAGAAGGTCGGGTTCCAGACTGAAGTCGTCAAGAGCCGTGGTCGGCTCCTGGACGGCAGGTATGACAATGTCCACACCATGGGGCTGCTTCATGATGGGTGAGATGACGATCAAACGCGCCGAGCCTGACGATGAGGTCAGCATGGCACAGATGCTTGACGTCGTCGCTCGCGAGGAGAAATACATCGGCCTACTCGTCGGCCCAACGCCAGACGAGGTTCGGGCCTACTGGGAACAGCCAACGAGCCAGAACAACATCGTGCTAATTGCTTTCGATGATGATGACCAGGCAATCGGTTGGGTCAATATCGATCCGGGAAACCTGGAAATATTCCGTCATGTCGCGGGTCTGGGAATGGGGATTCTCCCCGCGCACCGCGGCAAAGGGCTTGGCACGCGACTGATGAACGTAGCGATGGATGCCGCATGGGATCTGGGTATCGAGAGAATCGAACTACGCGTCTACGCGTCCAATATTCGCGCGATAAAGCTTTATGAAAAGGTCGGTTTCGTATTGGAAGGAGTCGAGCGCCAGGCACGTTTCCTGCACGGCAATTGGGATGACATAACCAACATGGCGATACTCAATCCGGACCATATGGACAAATGACACGTCCACGTTCGTTGACCAGCCGTACTTGCGGACAATAGAATCAATAGTTACGCATACTGAAAAAAACCGATCCTACCCCGGACTTGCGAGATGAATCGCGTGTACTGGGTGTATTCATGGAGACATAGCAAAGCATGGTTCGCATCCGCCTGCGACGAGTAGGCGCCAAAGGACATCCCTTCTACCGCATAGTTGTGGCCGACCAAAAGGCGCCTCGAAACGGTAAGTTCATTGACCAGGTTGGCACGTACGATCCGTTCCCGGACCCACCTGAGATAATTGTTGATGAAGAGAAGACTCTCAAATGGCTTCGCAATGGTGCAAGCCCATCAGAGTCTGTGACTCAGTTATTGAAAAAATCTGGCCTTCTGGAAAAGGTTAAGTAGGTGAAATCGGCCATGAAAGAAATGGTTGAATACATCGCCAAAACATTGGCGACCGAGCCGGACTTAGTCGAAGTTACTGAGGAACAGCGCGGGAACCGAACTATCATCACTCTAAAAGTCGATGATGCTGATAAGGGCAAGGTAATCGGCCGTGGCGGTCGTGTTGCCGAGTCGATTCGGTCCCTGCTCCGCGTTGCTGCTGTTAAGCAGCGCACCCGGGTCATCCTCCAGATCGACTAATCTCAGGAAGATGTTTCCAACCACCAATCCAGTTTTACTGGTTGGTGGAGTCAGGCCGTGACCATCACCGGTAGGGGCAGGTTTGAAACCTGCCCTTTTCGTTTAACACATACATGACTTCACCCCGAAAAATCACACGCAAACCAAAGCGCCCGCAGAATCGCAAACGTGGTCCTCGCCCGCCAAGCGCGCCAAACGCGCCCGTCGAGCCATCCGCACCCGGCCGAATCATGGTCGGCGAGATCCGGCGACCATGGGGCCGCTACGGCGATCTGTCCGCCACACTGTACTCGGGCCTTGAAACACCTATCCGCCCCGGATGGAAGATCTACATCAACGGTGAGACTCATATCGTTGAGGACATTGGGAATGCGGGAAAAGGTGGGATGGTGCTCACTCTTAAAGGCGTCAACGGCTCACACGCAGCAGGCGGATTCCGAAAAGCCATCATCGAAATCGACGCCGACGCCCTTCCCCCGCCACCGGAAGGCATGTACTACGGCCATCAGCTAATGGGCCTTCGAGTTGTTACTGTCGATGGCGATGAGATCGGAACAATCATTGAGATCATTGAGACTGGCGCAAACGACGTCTACGGCGTCAAGCCAGAGTCACCAGACAAGCAAGATGTGATGGTTCCTGCTCTGGCAGATGTGATCGTAAACGTCGACTTAGAAGCGGGACTTATGACCGTCAATCTTCCTGAAGGACTCATGTGATTCGCCCTATACTTTGACCCACGGAATCGACCGGCGATATCATTCCCAAAAGTTTCTAAAATAGCCCGCAGCTAATTACATGTAAAACTCGGCTGGAGGATTCAGATGTCTGGACACTCAAAATGGTCCACCATCAAGCACAAGAAAGGTGCATTGGACGCCAAACGTGGTGTTCTGTTCACCAAACTTTCTCGTGAAATTATCGTCGCGGCCCGATCCGGCGGCCCTGACATGGACATGAACTTCCGATTGCGGCTGTCAGTCCAAAACGCGAAATCCGCCAACATGCCAAGTGCGAATATCGATCGGGCAATTGCTAAAGGCGCCGGTACTGGAGCTGACGGTGAGCAGCTTGAAGAGCTGACCTACGAGGGCTACGCGCCGGGTGGGGCTGCAATTATCGTCCAGGGCCTGACCGACAACAGAAATCGGACAGTTGCAGATGTCCGGTCGATGTTCACGAAGTCTGGCGGCAACCTCGCCGAAGCCGGCGCTGTCTCCTGGGGCTTTGACAATAAAGGCACCGTGCTCGTGACCATAGATGCCGGTCTCGATCCTGAAGAGATCGCCCTTGAGGCGGTCGATTCTGGCGCGGAGGATTTCGATATCGACGGTACGTCAATCAGCTTCACCACCGACCCTGGCAACCTTGACCTCCTGCAAAAAGCTCTTGGTGACATGGTCGGTGTGGAGGTCGAATCCGCAGAACTTGCCATGGTCCCTCAGGTGTTGATGGAACTCGATGATTCACGCGCCAAGCAGACCCTGAGATTGCTCGAAGCACTCGAAGATCTCGACGACGTGCAAAAGGTTTTCTCCAACGCAGACTTCTCAGATGAAGTCCTGGAAGAGTTCAGCGTCGCCTGACCAACTGCGCTCCTCTAACGTAGGGGCACATTGCATGTGCCCGGCCCCCCCCCGCCGATATCGCATCGAAATCTCATTGGGCCGTACGTCCGACACTATTTGGCGTTAGACGACCCTGAGATCCTCACTGGCCGTTGTTACGCTGCGCAGGATTCCGGCTGAGACGCCCTGGCCTTCCGCAAGTATCGCCTGGAAGATATCCGCTTCCTCAATCGTAACCTGACCTCGGCGCTCGGCAATCCCTGACGCGAGTTCCAGCACTCGCAGTGCCCGCGGCGTCAAGATCGGGTCTTCGTCGGTGGACCTATCGTCCCGGCCCAGCACAAATTCCAGTGCGCTCAGTATCCTCGGGGTATCCGCCTGCCGTTCAGCAAGGTAACTCGCCATAACTCCGACCGGACGAGACGCGAGCGCCAGAAGTATGTGCTCAGTCCCCACGAAAGTATGCCCTCTGCGTCGAGCCTCTTCTGTTGAGATACCAATGAGTTCAAGAGCACCATCGGCCAGGCTGAAAGGCGCCACAAATTCGGCGAGACTGTTTATCGCGGTAGTAGTCATCCCGCGCTCCATCACCCACTGCAATCCGCACGCGATCAACAACCCCGGAATCGCCAATTCAATCGCGATCAGCAGCCCCAGTTGCGACCATGCCCACAAAAATAGAGGCGGTCCGCTCAAGAAGAAATACACCGCCAGCGGTATGTCGTCTTTGCAAAAGCTCATGTCGATCCTCGACCGCATCATAAGCGTTTCTCACTGATATGCAATTGCTGGTTCTGAGTCCAGGCGCCGCCTAACCCTCGATAACAAGCGGTTTCCAGCCCGCGTTTCATTGGCATTCGTCCCCACAAACAGTATGAACAAACGAAAACGCCACTCGCTCAACGCGAAATCCTGAAGGCGTAGCGGCATCCCCCCGTGGTTGCCGACGCCCCGCCTCGTAGCCGCACGTTGCACGTGCCCCCCCCCCCAATCGCCACGCATCAC